>DASWMS010000001.1:0-63936 GCA_036399655.1 Allosphingosinicella sp.
CGCCGTCGCCACCGCGGCGTTCAGGCTGTCGGCCTTGCCCGCCATCGGGATCTTCACCAGCTGGTCGCACTCCGCCTCGTAAGCCTCGGGCAGTCCCTGCGCCTCGTTGCCGACCAGGAGGAAGGTCGGCTTCGAATAACGCACCTCCTGATAATCGCGCGTCCGTCCCGACAGGCTGGTCCCGATCAACTCGCCCGCGCCGGAGCGGAGCCACGGCACGAACTCCTCCCACCGCGCGGCGGCGATGCGCTGCGTGAACAGCGCGCCCATCGACGCGCGGGCCGCTTCGACCGAGAACGGATCCACGCAGTCGTCGACCAGGATCAGCCCGCCCGCGCCGACGGCGTCGCCGGTCCTGAGGATCGTGCCGAGATTGCCCGGGTCGCGCAGCGCCTGGGCGACGATCCAGAGCGGCGCCGCGCTGCGGTCGATCCGCTCCAGCGACGTGTCGAACTGCTCATAGACGCCGAGCACGGTCTGCGGATTGTCCTTGCCCGACAGCTTGTGCAGGATGTCGGCATTGGTCTCGATCGCCTCGCCGCCCGTGCCCTCCACCGCCTCCACCAGCGCCGCGAGCAAAGGATGCGCCGTCCCCGCGCCGTAGAAGAGAATGCGCGGCAGCCGCCCCGTCTCGCGCGCTTCGGTGAGGATGCGCAGCCCCTCCGCGATGAACAGGCCTTCCGCCCGCCGGTGCTTCTTGTCGCGAAGCCCGCGGACCTGCTTCACGAGCGGATTGGAAAAGGCGGTGATCTCGCGCGGCATGCCGCCCCTTACGTCATTGCCCTTCGCCCGTCATTCCCGCGAAAGCGGGAATCCGGACGGACTCTCCGTCCGCACCGCGCTTCACATAGGCCCGCTGGATCCCCGCTTCCGCAGGAATGACCGGCAGAGCCGGGTCATTCCTCGCCGAAGCGGTCTTCGACCAGGCGGACGAGCTCGGCCATGGCGGCGTCGGCGCCGTCGCCGTCGGTGTGGATGACGATGCTGTCGCCGTAAGCCGCGCCGAGCATCATCAGGCCCATGATCGAGGTGCCGCAGACCCGGTTGCCGTCCTTCTCGACCTCGACGTCCGCGCTCTGCTGCGCCGCGAGCGTCACGAACTTGGCGCTGGCGCGGGCGTGGAGGCCGCGCTTGTTGCGCATCTCGATGGTCGTGCTCGGCATCAGGCCGCGGCCTCGCCGAGGATTTCGGAGGCGACCGAGATGTACTTGCGCCCCGCCTCGCGCGCCGCGGCGACGGCGGCTTTCACGTCCATCTTCTCGCGCGCCCCGCCGAGCCGGATCAGCATCGGCAGGTTCACCCCCGCGATCACCTCGATCTTCTCCGATTTCATGAGCGAGATTGCGAGGTTGGACGGCGTTCCCCCGAACAGGTCGGTCAGGATGATGACGCCGCTTCCGTCGTCCACCTTGGCGATCGCGCCCGCAATGTCGTTGCGCCGCGCTTCCATGTCGTCCTCGGGCCCGATGCAGATCGACTCGACCTGCGCCTGGCGCCCCACCACATGCTCCATCGCGACGACGAACTCGGCCGCGAGCCGGCCATGCGTCACCAACACCAAACCGATCATCTATTCACCCAAGTCCCTCACTGCCCCCGCAGCGCCCTCGATCAGGTCGCGGGGCGGCGAGGCGAGGTCGCGATGTTCGAGCGTGGGCGAAAAGCCGGCGCCGCGCAACCTGGCCGCGACTCGTTCCGCGACGTGGACCGAGCGATGTCGCCCTCCGGTACAACCGAATGCGACCGTAACATAGGCCTTTCCTTCGGCCTCATAGCGGGGAAGGAGGGTGACGAGCAGGTCCTCGATCCGCTCCAGCGCCGGCGCATAAGCCTCGTCCGTCGCGATATGCGCCGCCACCCGCGCGTCGGTGCCGGTCAGCTCGCGAAGCCCCGGCTGCCAGTGCGGGTTCTTGAGGAAGCGCATGTCGAAGACCAGGTCCGCGTTCCTCGGCAACCCCCGCGCGAAGCCGAACGACATGACGGTCAGCGTCGGCGCCTTGATCCGTCCATGGGCGAAGCGGGTGCGGATCTGCTGCTGGAGCTGGTTCGTGTCCGTGTCGGTTGTGTCGACGACATGGTCGGCCCAGCGCCTGAGCGGCTCCATCATCTCGCGCTCGGCGGCGATGCCGTCCGTCGCAGGCCGGTCTGGCGCCATGGGATGCCGCCGCCGCGTCTCGGAATAGCGGCGCAGAAGCTCCGTCCCGGCGCAGTCGAGATACAGCGTCTCGACCGGATAATCGTGCTCCTTTTCGAGCCGCTTGATGTGCCGCACGATCCGGTTCGAGTCGAACCCTCGCGTCCGGCTGTCGACTCCGACCGCGAGCGGCCGCCCGCCGCCGCCGCCCGCGCGGGAAGGCGGCGTCGAAAGCAGGCTGTCGAGAAGGGCGAGCGGCAGATTGTCCACCACCTCCCAGCCGATATCCTCCAGCGTCTTCAGGACCGTCGATTTCCCGGCGCCCGAAAGGCCCGAGACGAGAAGGACGCGTAAGGGAGTGGCGCTGCGCTTCACGCTCTGATCACTCGCATGGAAGGCCGAAAAGCCGAAGCGCCGTCTCTACCTTGATCGCCCCCGAACCCTCAAGCGCCTCCAGCCCGAGCGCGGGTATGCTTTTGTGGAGCAGCGTGACGGTCCAGGGTTCCGGGAGTCGCTCCGGTGGGGCGTCGAGGTCTATGAAGAGGCAGACGGTCGCTTGAGCGAGCGCTTCCATCTCGACGATGCCGACGCCGCGCACTTCGATCTTTCCCGAAATGGTGGCGGGCGCCGAGGCGATCAGCCGCCCGTTCCCGGAACTGAGGATCGTGTAATCGTCGCTCACAAGGCGGGCGCCGCGGTCGATCAGCCGCAGCGCCAGGTCCGACTTGCCCCGCCCCGACGCACCCCCGATCAGCACCCCGCGTCCGCCGATCGCGACGCAGCTCGCATGCACCGTCTCCGTGTCGCTCACGAGGGCGACGCCGCCGGAAAGCGCATCACGAACCGAGCCCCCGTCCGCCCGTCGTGCCGGTCGCCCACTTCCACGCGCCCGCCATGCCCGGCCGCGATCGCCCTGGCGATGGCGAGGCCGAGGCCGCTGTGCCGGCCGAAATCCTCGGGCGGTCGGTCCGAATGGAAGCGGTTGAAGATCGCCTCCCGCGCCTCTGGCGGAACCCCCGGCCCTTCGTCCTCGACGCTGACCAGCACTTCGGCCCCGGCATGCGCCGCGACGATCTCGACCAGCCCCCCATCGGGAGAAAAGGAAATCGCATTATCGACGACATTGTCGACCAGCCTGACCAGCCGCGCCTCGTCGCCCATCACCACGGCCGTCCCGGTCCGCGGCCGCGCAAAGGCGAGCCGGACGCCGCGCTCGCTCCCGCGCTCCTCCCAGACGGCGAGCAACTGCTCGGCCATGGCGCCGAGATCGACCGGTTCGAAGCGCGCCCGCGACAGCTCGGCGTCGAGCCGGGAGGTTTCGGCGATCTCGACGATCAGGCGGTCGAGCCGGTGGACGTCGTCGCGCACCACGTCGAGAAGCCTGGTGCGAAGCGCCGGGTCCTCGACCCGGTCGAGGCTGTCGGTCGCGGAGCGCAGCGAGGCGAGGGGGTTCTTGAGCTCGTGGGTGACGTCGGCGGCGAAGGCTTCGGTCGCGTCGATCCGGTCGCGCAGCGCCTGCGTCATGTCGTGGAGCGCGCGCGCCAGCCGCCCGATCTCGTCGCGGCGGGCGGGGAGCACGGGCACGTTCACCTCCCGGTCGCGCCCGAGCCGCACCCGGTGCGCGGCATGGGCGAGAGTCCTGAGCGGCCGCGCGATCGTCCTTGCGAGGAAGAGCGAAAGCAGCACCGACAGGGTGATGGCGGTGAGCAGCACCAGCCCCAGCGTCATCCGCTCGTCGCGCACGATGCTGCGAATGTCGCGGGCGTTCAGCGTCAGGAGCAGCACTTCGCCCTCCGCCCCGGTCACCGCCGCCGCCGCCGAGACGAACGGTGTCCCTTCCGGCGCCCGCCGCAGCCGCGTCGCCGTTCCGCCCTGCGCCAGCACGGCCTCAGCCTCCGGCCAGGCAGCGCGGCTGTCGGGGGAGGGCTCGGCGACCACCGGCGGCTGGCGCGCGCCGACGATCGCATCGAACACATTGTCGAGGACGAGGGCGAGATCCCGGTTCCAGCCTTCGCCGCCCGGATCCTTGAGGTTGTAGGTCGGCGCCGCCCCGTTCCAGCTGTCGCCGATCTTGCGGCCCTCGCCGTCATAGAGCCTCACCCGCATCCGCGAATCCTGCCCCACCCGCGCGAGCAGGGCGCCGCGGCGGTCGCGCGGCACGGCGGCGAGCATGTGGGCGATCATGGTCGCCTCGCTCGCCATCTGCTCGACCCGCGCCTGGGTCAGCCGGCTCCGGAAGCTGTCGAGATAGAAGAGGCTCCCGGCCAGGAGCGCCAGCGCGAAGATGTTGACGGCGAGGATGCGGTGGCGAAGCGCGACGCGCCCCGTCCAGCGCAGGTGGAGCGCCGTCTCCTCATTCCTCTGCAAAGCGGTAGCCTATGCCGTACAGCGTCTCGATCGCCGAAAAGTCGTCGTCCACTTCGCGGAACTTGCGCCGCATCCTTTTGATGTGGCTGTCGATCGTCCGGTCGTCGACATAGATGTCGTCCTGATAGGCGACGTCCATGAGCTGGTTGCGCGATTTGACCACGCCCGGCCGCTGCGCGAGCGCCTCCAGGATCATGAATTCGGTGACGGTGAGGGTTACGTCCTGCCCGGCCCAGGCGACGCGGTGCCGCGCCGGGTCCATGGCGAGCCGGCCGCGCTCGATCATCGGCTGCGGCGTTTCCTCCTCCACTTCCTCGCCGGGCGGCGTGGCGCGCATCTCGGTGCGGCGCAGCACCGCCTTGATCCGCGCAATGAGCAGCCGCTGCGAAAATGGCTTGGCGATATAATCGTCCGCGCCCATCGCGAGGCCCAGCGCCTCGTCCAGCTCGTCGTCCTTGGACGTCAGGAAGATGACCGGGGTCGCGCGCTTTTCCCGCAGCCGCCGGAGCAGCTCCATGCCGTCCATGCGCGGCATCTTGATGTCGAGGACGGCGAGCTCGGGCGGGTTCTCGATCAGCGCTTTCAGGGCCGCTTCCGGGTCCGAATAGACCCGCGTCGTATACCCTTCGGACTGAAGCGCAAGCGACAGGGAGGTGAGGATGTTCCGGTCGTCGTCGACGAGCGCGATCGTTACCGACATGACCTTCTCTTCCCCGCCCCGAAGATGCCCCGCCGCCTTCTTATCCAAGCGCCCGCGAAGGCGCCACCCTTTGACGAAACAGCGGTGCGCGGCTATGCGCCGCCCATTCGTAAAGCGGCACTATTGCTCGCGAATTTGTCAGATAAAAGCAGGGAGTATTCGACGTGGCCATTCGCATGCCGGCCCACGGGCTTTCGGAGCAGGGCATCATCAGCCCGGCCGAGGTCCATTGGAACCTCGAAACGCCGCAGCTCGTCGAGCAGGCGCTTCGCCGCGGCGAAGGCATGCTGGCGAAGGACGGACCGCTCGTCGTCCGCACCGGAAGGCACACCGGCCGCTCCGCCAACGACAAGTTCATCGTCCGCGACGCCGAAACCGAAGGCACCATCTGGTGGGACAACAACAAGTCCATGTCGCCGGAGCATTTCGCCGCCTTGAAGTCCGACTTCCTCGCTGCGCTCGGCACGAAGGAGACGCTGTTCGTCGCCGACCTCTACGGCGGCTCGCAGCCCGAGCACCGGGTGCGCGTGCGCGTCATCAACGAGCTCGCCTGGCACAACCTCTTCATCCGCACGCTTCTCGTCCGCCCCGACGCGGCGGACCTTCCCGGCTTCGCGCCCGAATTCACGATCATCGATCTGCCGACCTTCCGCGCCGATCCCGCGCGCCACGGCTGCCGCTCGGAGACGGTGATCGCGGTGAACCTTTCCGAGCGCACCATCCTGATCGGCGGCACGGCCTATGCCGGCGAGATGAAGAAGTCGGTCTTCGGCGTCCTCAACTACATGCTGCCCGCCGAAGGCGTGATGCCCATGCACTGCTCGGCGAACATCGGCCCGAACGGCGACACGGCGGTCTTCTTCGGCCTGTCCGGCACCGGCAAGACGACGCTCTCCGCCGACGCCAGCCGCACCCTCATCGGCGACGACGAGCATGGCTGGTCGGATACTGCCGTCTTCAACTTCGAAGGCGGCTGCTACGCCAAGATGATCCGCCTTTCGCCCGAAGCCGAGCCGGAAATCTACGCGACGACCAAGCGCTTCGGGACGGTGCTCGAGAACGTGATGGTCGATCCCGAGACGCGCGCGCTCGACCTCGACGACAACACGCTCGCCGAGAACACCCGCGGCGCCTATCCGATCGACTTCATTCCCAATTCGTCCGCCGACAATATGGGCCCGGTCCCGAAGAACATCGTGATGCTGACCGCCGACGCGTTCGGCGTGCTGCCGCCGATCGCCCGCCTGACGCCCGACCAGGCGATGTACCACTTCCTCTCGGGCTACACCGCCAAGGTCGCGGGCACCGAGATCGGCGTGACCGAGCCCGAAGCCACCTTCTCGACCTGCTTCGGCGCGCCCTTCATGCCGCGCCACCCGTCGGTCTACGGCAACCTCCTCAAGGAGCGGATCGCCCGCGGCGCCGTCTCCTGCTGGCTGGTCAACACCGGCTGGACGGGCGGCAAATACGGCACCGGCAACCGCATGCCGATCAAGGCCACCCGCGCGCTTCTGAACGCCGCCCTCGACGGCAGCCTCAACAACGCCGAATTCCGCACCGACCCCAATTTCGGATTCGAAGTGCCGGTCGCGGTGCCGGGCGTCGACGCGGCGATCCTCGACCCGCGCGACACCTGGGCCGACAAGGCGGATTACGACGCGACCGCCGAAAAGCTCGTCGGCCTGTTCACCGCGAACTTCGCGAAGTTCGAAGCCCATGTCGACGCGGGCGTCCTGGCGGCGGCCCCCCGTGCCCCGGGGCAGGATGCCGCGCAGCAACCGCAACCGGAGATCGCGACCGTCAGCGCCGCCTGACGCCCCACCTAAGCTTCCCCGAATAGGAGCGTGTCGGCGAGGCCGGCGCGCTCCTTTTCTTTTGCCCGACGGCATGAGGCACGATCATGGAACACGAACCGAGACCATTCGCCACTGAGGACGAGATCCGCCGCATCGGCGAAGGCCTCCTCGCCCGAACCCTCCCGCGCGCCCAGTGGACCCACGAAGCGCACCTCGCCGCCACGGCCTGGATCCTCATCGAACGGCCCGACATCGCGCCCGAGCGCGACCTCCCGGAGATCATCGCCCGCTACAATGAGAGCGTCGGCGGCGTGAACGACGCGACGCAGGGCTACCACGAGACGATCACCCAGGTCTCGATCCACGCCGTCCGCCGCGCCCTCAGGCAGAGCGAAGGGGAGGGGCTCGCCGTCCGCGTCAACGCCCTCCTCCAGTCTCCGGAAGGCCGCCGCGACTGGCCGCTCCGCTTCTACTCGCCCGAACGCCTCTTCTCGCAGGACGCACGCCTTCGCCGGGTGGATCCCGACCTCGCGCCGCTCCCCTAGCAACCGCGGCGATCCGCCGCCCGATCCGCCGCTATGTCGGCGGCCGCGAAGAGGAAGAGGGCCGGCACGAACGGGAGTTCGCGACCGCTCCGGCCGCCTTACCAGGGGCTCTCGCCGTCATGCTCGCCAAGCCGCGGGCTGCGCGTGTCCGCCACTTGCCGTTCGCCGTCGATCACGATCGGCGAAGCGACACCGGGCACCCCGTCCCGTTCGATCCGAAGGCCGCGGGCCGCGACCTGCGGATCGGCGAAGACCTGCGCGACATCGTTGATCGGCCCCGCCGGAACGCCGGCGGCGGCGAGCGCGGCGAGGAGCTCGTCCTTGCGGCGCTGCGAGAGAACCGGCACGAGCGCCGCCGTCAGCGCCGACCGGTTCGCGACCCGACCGGCATTGTGCGCGAAGCGCGGATCGTCGGGGAGGGCATCGACGCCGATCAGCGCACACAGGCGCCTGAACTGGCCGTCGTTGCCGACCGCGACGATGACGTGGCCGTCGGCCAGCGCGAAGGTCTGGTAGGGTGCGATGTTGGGGTGGGCGTTGCCGAGGCGGCGCGGCGGCTCGCCCGAGACGAGGTAGTTCATCGCCTGGTTGGCGAGCACGGCGACCTGCGTGTCGAGAAGCGCCATGTCGATGTGGCAGCCCTTGCCGGTCGCAGCGCGGCCGTGGAGGGCGGCGAGGATCGCGTTGGAGGCATAGACGCCGGTGAAGATGTCGGCAAAGGCGACTCCGATCTTCTGCGGCTCGCCCTCCGGGTCTCCGGTAAGGTCCATGATCCCGCCCATGCCCTGGATCATGAAGTCGTATCCGGCGCGGGCGGCATAGGGCCCGTCCTGGCCGAAGCCGGTGATCGAGCAGTAGACGAGGCGCGGGTTGAGTGCCGCGAGGGCGGCATAGTCGAGACCGTATTTGGCCAGCCCGCCCACCTTGAAATTCTCGATCAGGACGTCCGCTTCGGCGGCGAGGGCGCGCACGCGGGCTTGGCCTTCTTCGCTTTCAAGGTCGATCGCGGCCGACTTCTTGCCGCGGTTGCAGCCGTGGAAATAGGCGGCGGCGCCGTCGGCGGCGAAGGGAGGGCCCCAGTGGCGGGTGTCGTCCCCCAAGCCGGGCCGCTCGATCTTGACCACGCTGGCGCCGAGATCCGCGAGAAGCTGCCCCGCCCACGGTCCGGCGAGGATGCGGGCGAGCTCGAGGACTCGAAGGCCGACGAGGGGCTTGTTCATCGCACACCGTCATTCCCGCGAAAGCGGGAACCCATTCGGAGCCTCCAGCCGCGCCGCGGTCTCAGGCGCCGCACTGGATCCCCGCTTTCGCGGGGATGACGCTGCCAAGGCAGCATCAAAACGCCGCGATTCCCGTGATCGCCCGTCCCAGGATCAGGCCGTGGACGTCGTGCGTGCCTTCGTAGGTGTTGACCGTCTCGAGGTTCATCGCGTGGCGCATGACGTGGAATTCGGCCGAGATGCCGTTGCCGCCGTGCATGTCGCGCCCGACGCGGGCGATATCGAGCGCTTTCCCGACATTGTTGCGCTTGATGAGGCTGATCGTCTCCGGGATGAGCTCGCCCTCGTCGAAGCGGCGCCCGACGCGGAGCGCCGCCTGGAGGCCCAGCGTGATCTCCGTCACCATGTTGGCGAGCTTCATCTGGACGAGCTGCGTCGCCGCGAGCGGCCGGCCAAACTGCTTGCGCTCCAGCGTGTAGGTCCGCGCGGCGTGGAAGCAGGCTTCGGCCGCGCCCATCGCGCCCCAGGCGATGCCGTAGCGCGCGCGGTTGAGGCAGCCGAACGGACCCTTGAGGCCGGCGACGTTGGGGAGAAGGTTCTCCTCCGGCACGTCCACTTCGTCCATCACGATCTCGCCGGTGATCGAGGCGCGCAGCGAAAGCTTCTGCTTGATCGCCGGGGCGGTGAGGCCCTTCATGCCTTTCTCCAGCACGAAGCCCTTGATCGCGCCGCCATGGGCGTCGGACTTCGCCCAGACCACGAAGACGTCGGCGATAGGCGAGTTGGTGATCCACATCTTGGAGCCGGAGAGGCGGTAGCCGCTCTCCGTCTTCCGGGCGCGGGTGCGCATGGAGCCGGGATCCGAGCCGGCGTCGGGCTCGGTAAGGCCGAAGCAACCGACCAGCTCGCCCGAAGCGAGGCCGGGCAGCCAGCGGTGGCGCTGCTCCTCGTTTCCGTAGGCAAAGATCGGGTGCATGACGAGCGAGGACTGGACCGACATGGCGGAGCGGTAGCCGCTGTCCACCCGCTCCACCGCGCGGGCCACGAGGCCGTAGCTGACGTAGTTCAGGCCCGCGCCGCCATATTCCGCCGGAATGGTCGCGCCGAGCAGGCCGAGCGCGCCCATCTCCCGCATGATCTCGCGGTCGAAATCCTCTTCGAGGAACGCGTCGGTCACCCGCGGCTGGAGGCGCTCCTGCGCGTAAGACTCGGCCGTGTCGCGGACCAGCCGCTCTTCGTCCGAAAGCTGCGCGTCGAGCGCGAACGGATCGGCCCAATCGAAGGGGAGGGGCCTCGCTTCGGTCATCATGTCCTCGTCGGATTGAATATGCCCGCGTCCCTGCCCGGCAAGCCGCTCTTTGTCCAGCCGACGCCTGGGCGCCGCTCTCGCGGGTTCGCGGTGCGAAGGAACCACTCTCCCGACATTGCTGCGCCACCCGTCTGCCTGGCCTTCCGAGGGAGTGCGTTTCCGCTCCGAAGGACCGACGTTAACGACGCCTCCGGACGGGCGCTGCGCTTTCTACCATGCGCAGACCCGCGGTCTCGAACGTGAACTGTCGCTGCCCCTCGCGGTAGAAGGGCAGTTCCACGATCACGCGGCGGCTGTTCTTGAGCCGATTGATGAAGCGCGCGGCACCTAAAACGAAAAGAGTGTCGCTGCTGTGATCGGCCGGCGTCGTCAGGCTGACATGCTGCTGGCGCCCATCGATGTTGACCAGAGCAGAGCAGCCTCGGATGCCGCAGACCATCTGGCCGGGCCGCACCGTGAAATAGACGTCGAGCCCCCATTCGGGATGCCTGCGGAGCGTCATCACGGCCTGAGACCCTCCTTGGTACGGAAAGTCGAAATGCTCAGTATTGCTGCTGGTGACGGACGCGAACTTGACTTCACTGCCGCGCGCCTCGTCCCGCTCCGCGCTGTAGGTCCAACGACTGTCGGCGCCCCGGCTCGCCGCCTCGGCACCGTTGGCGTTGCGTTCGGCTCCCATGTTCACGTCGGCTGCGTCGTTGGAAGAGTTCACCGGCTGGCACGCCGTGGTCGCAAGAATGAGCAGGCCACAACAGGTGGCAAGAACCCGGTCCATAGATAATTCCCCTTGTGGTCCCTCTGCACGCCGGCGAACGATCGGGCGAAGAATGGACGCCATTGGAAGGGACGCTGGCGGACAGGGTGGGATTCGAACCCACGGTGGGCTTGCACCCACGGCGGTTTTCAAGACCGCTGCCTTAAACCACTCGGCCACCTGTCCAACGAACGCCGCTCTACAGCCTTCGCCGCTTTTCGTGCAACCTGCGGGCGTTAGCGGCTTTCATCTCAGCGACAGCCTGTGCCATGTAAGGCGGGCGAACGAGGTAATGTTTATGCGCGTGTTCCTACCCTTTGCCGCCGGGCTCGCGGCCATGGCGCCCGCCAAGAAGATGGCCGACAGCCACCTCTCGGTCCTCCCCGCCGCGGCTGCGGTCACGGCGGCCGCGCAAGGGAGCGGGCCGCTCAGCGAGGAGGGCTTCCGCGCCTATCTTCCGCAGCTTCGCGCCCAGGCCGAGCGCGCCGGAGTGACCCGCGCGACGATCGACCGGGTGTTCCCGACGCTGACCTTCAGCCCACGCACCGTCTCGCTCGACCGCTCGCAGCCGGGCGGCACGCCGACCGGGCCGACGAGCAACGCCAACCCGCCCTTCGCGCCATACCGCGCCCGGCACGTCACCTCGGCGCTCATCTCGAGGGGACGCGAGCGCTATTCGTCCAACCTGCCGCGGCTTCGCGACATCGGCCGGCGCTACGGCGTCGACCCCGCCGTTCTGGTGGCGATCTGGGGCAAGGAGACGAGCTTCGGCAACGTGACGGGCGATTTCGATCTCCTGAACTCGCTCGCCAGCCTCGCTTATGACGGGCGGCGGCGGCAGCTCTTCTCGGATGAGTTCGTCGCGACGCTGAAGATGATGGACAGGGGCATTCCGCGCTCGACGCTGGTCGGGAGCTGGGCGGGCGCCACCGGGCACCCGCAATTCCTGCCGTCCGTCTACCTGCGCCTCGCGGTCGACGGCGACGGGGACAATCGCGCGGACATCTGGAACAGCCAGACGGACGCGCTCGCCTCCATCGCCAACTATCTCAGCAACGCAGGCTGGAAGCCGAACCTCCCCTGGGGCGTGCCGGCGACCGTGCCCGCTGCCTTCGACCGCGCCGCCGTTGCGCCGCGGACTCGCGCCCCGCGCTGCCCGCGCGTGTTCGAGCGGCACAGCCGCTGGCTGAGCGTCGGCGAATGGCGGCGCCTGGGCGTCGTGCCGCAGCGCGCGGGGCTGAGCGACCGCGACATGGCCTCGCTGATCGAACCGGACGGCCCGGGGCAGACGGCCTATCTCACGACCAACAATTACCGCACCATCCTCGATTACAATTGCTCGAACTTCTACGCTTTGTCGGTGCTGCTGCTCGCCGACGGCATTGGGAGCTAAGGGGGGAGCTGAGGCGGAGAGGCACGGCCGCCGTTCCGCTGTGGATAAGCGGCCGGAGGAGGGTGGCGAAGCGCGGGGCGAGCGGTTAATGATGGCGCTCCACCTCTGCGGCCCACCTTTTCAGCCCAACGTTTCGGCAACGCGGCGAGCTTCGGGAGCATTCTGAACGATGATGCGCAAGGCGCTGACTATCCTCAGCCTTTCCACCCTCCTCGCGGCTCCGGGCATTGCCCAGGCGCCGCCCTTCGACACGCCTGCGCCGGTCGCCTATATGGTCGATCTTTCGTCGGGCGCGGTGCTCTACGCCAAGGACGCGGACCGGCGCATGCCGCCCGCATCGATGGCGAAGATCATGACCGTCCACACTGCCTTCAACCTCGTCAAGAGCGGCGAATTGCAGCTCGACCGCAACTGCCAGGTGCGCCCGGAAACGTGGCAGCGCTGGCATGGGCCCGCCGCGGGATCGACCATGTTCCTGTCGGCCGGCGAGCAGGTCAGCGTCCGCAACCTCCTCCACGGCATCGTGACGCTGTCCGGCAACGATGCGTCCGTGGTGCTGGCGGAGTGCATTTCGGGAACGGAAGCCGCATTCGTCGCGCTGATGAACCGTCATTCGCAGCAGGCGGGGCTGCGCAATTCGCACTGGGGCAATCCGGTCGGCTGGCCGGACGGCGGCGTCACCTACACGACGGCGCGCGACCTTGCGACGCTCGCCCGCGCCACGGTCGACAATCATCCGCAGCTCTACCGGGAGTTCTACGGGCAGCCGAATTTCACCTGGGGCCGCACGCTGGGCGGCAACCAGCCGATCACGCAGGGGAACCGCAATCCGCTGCTCGGCCGCGTCGCCGGGGCGGACGGTCTCAAGACGGGCCATACCGAGGAGGCGGGCTACGGCTTCACCGGCTCGGCCGCGCGGAACGGCCGGCGCCTCGTGATGGTGGTCGCGGGGCTTTCGAGCTTCAACCAGCGCATCGAGGAATCGAGCCGCTTCATGGAATGGGGCTTCAACGCCTGGCAGACGCGGCCGCTCTTCTCGGCCAACCAGCGGGTGGGCGAGGCGCAGGTCCAGCTCGGCGGCGATTCGACGGTCGGCCTGGTCGCGCCGCGCGCCATCGCCGTGACCTTCGCCGCCGGACTTGGGCAGGACGTGCGGGCGCGGGTCGTCTATCAGGGGCCGGTCAAGGCGCCGATCGCGCAGGGCCAGCACATCGCCGACCTCGTCGTGACGGCGGGCGGTGTCGAGCAGCGCATGCCGCTGGTCGCCGAAAAGGCTGTGGGCGAAGCGGGCATCTTCGGCCGCATCATGGCGGGCTTCAGCTCCCTCTTCGGCGGGTGACGGGGCGCTTCATCAGCCTGGAAGGCGGGGAAGGGGCCGGCAAGTCCACGCAGTTGAAGCGCCTCGCCGCCGCGCTGCGCGCGCGCGGGCTGGAGGTTGTGGAGACGCGGGAGCCGGGCGGGAGCCCCGGCGCCGAAGCGATCCGCGAGCTCCTGCTCCAGGGCGACGAGCAGCGCTGGACGCCGGAAGCGGAAGCCCTGCTTTTCGCCGCGGCGCGGGCGGATCATGTCGCGAAGACGATCCGGCCCGCCCTGGCGCGCGGCGCCTGGGTTCTGTCCGACCGCTTCCTCGACAGTTCGGTCGCCTATCAGGGCGGCGCCGGCGGGCTTGGGTTCGACCGTATCCGCGCGCTGCACGATTTCGGGAGCCACGGCTTCCTGCCGGACCGGACCTTGCTGCTCGTGCTGGCGCCGGAGGAGGCCTCGACGCGCTTGCGGCAGCGTGATGTCGACGGCGCCGACCGCATCGGCGCGCGGGGTGTGGAATATCACGCGAAAGTGGCGTCATCCTTTCGCCAACTCGCCGAAGGCGAGCCGGAGCGCTTCAGGGTCGTTGATGCCGGCGGCTCCGCCGACGACGTCACGGCGCGTGCCCTCACCGCCATCGAGGATCTGCTGTGACTCCCCTCTTCGGCCATGACGAAGCGGTGGCCTCGTTCCGCGACGGGATGGCGTCGGGGCGGCTTCACCATGCCTGGCTGATCAGCGGACCCGAGGGGGTGGGCAAGGCCTTGTTCGCGCAGAAGGCCGCCTTGCGCGTGCTTGCCGAAGGAGCGGGGCCGCCGGTGACGTCACCCGGGCTCGATGTCCCGGACACGCACCCGATTGCGCGGCTTGTCGAGGCCGGGAGCCACCCGGACCTGATGCGGCTGCAGCGGCTCCAGAAGGATAGCGGCGAACTCGCCCGCGCCATCGTCGTCGATCAGGTGCGGGGGCTGCAGCGGCTCTTTTCCACCACGGCGTCGATGTCGCCCTGGCGGATCGTGATCATCGACGCCGCCGACGATCTGGAACGAAGCGCCGCCAATGCGCTCCTCAAGAACCTCGAGGAGCCGCCGCCGAGCAGCGTCTTCTTCCTGGTCAGCCATGCCTCGCACCGGCTGCTGCCGACGATTCGGTCGCGGTGCCGCCAGGTGCGCCTGTCGCGCCTCGACGATGACGCCATGACGTCCGCGCTCCGGGCGGCGTTGCCCGACGCCGACGAAGCGGAGATCCGCGCGCTCGCCGAAGCCGGAGACGGCTCGCCCGGCCGCGCCGCCGCTTTCCGCGGGCTGGACATCGGCGCCCTCGACGGCGCGATGCGCGCGCTCGCCGAGCAGGGCGACGCCACCAATGCGCGCCGCTCGGCGCTCGCCCAGTCGCTGAGCCTCAAGTCCGCCCAGCCGCGCTACGAGGCGTTCCTCGCCCGCGCGCCCTCCTTTATCGCGGCGGCGGCGCGGGGGCGGCGGGGGCCCGAACTCGCCGAGGCGCTGAAGCTTTGGGAGCGGGCGTCCGAGCTTGCGACGAGCGCCAAGGGCCTGTCTCTCGATCCGCAGAGCGTCGTGTTCGAGATTGCCGGCCTGATCGCCGCGCTCGCACCGGCGGCGCGCAAGGCCGCCTGAGACGGGTGACGCCGCCGACGCGATGTTCTAGAGGCGCGAGGGTCATGCCCAAGCCCTTCTACATCACCACCGCGATCAACTATCCAAACGGGCGGCCGCATGTCGGCCACGCCTATGAAGCGATCGCCACCGATGCGATCGCGCGCTTCCAGCGGCTCTCGGGCCGCGACGTCTTCTTCATGACCGGGACGGACGAGCACGGCCTGAAGATGGCGCAGGCGGCGCGGGAAAAGGGCGTCACGCCGCGCGAACTTGCCGATGAAATGTCGTCGATCTTCAAGACGTTGGACGACCGTCTTCATATTTCCTACGACCGGTTCATCCGCACCACCGAAGAGGAGCACCACCGCGCCAGCCAGGCGATCTGGCAGGCGATGGCGGCGCGCGGCGACATCTATCTCGGCCGCTACGAAGGCTGGTACTCGGTCCGCGACGAAGCTTATTACGACGAGGAAGAACTCTCCACGGCCGACACGGGCGAGAAGCTGTCGCCGCAGGGCACGCCCGTCGAATGGACGGTGGAGGAAAGCTGGTTCTTCCGCCTCTCGGCTTATGGCGAGAAGCTCCTCGCGCATTACGAGGCCAACCCGGACTTCATCCGGCCGGAGACGCGGCGCAACGAGGTGATGCGCTTCGTGGAGGGCGGCTTGTCCGACCTTTCCATCTCCCGCACCAGCTTCGACTGGGGCGTCAAGGTGCCCGGAAGCGAGAACCACGTCATGTACGTGTGGCTCGACGCGCTCACCAATTACCTGACCGGAATCGGCTATCCGGACGCGGAAGCGGAGGCCTACAAGCGCTTCTGGCCGGCGGACGTGCACGTCATCGGCAAGGACGTGGTGCGATTCCATGCCGTCTACTGGCCCGCCTTCCTGATGTCCGCGGGCCTGCCGCTCCCGAAACAGGTGTTCGGCCACGGCCATGTGCTGCTGCGCGGCGAGAAGATGTCGAAGTCGCTCGGCAACGTCGTCGATCCCGACAGCCTGATCGATGCGTTCGGCATCGACGCGGTGCGCTATTTCCTGCTGCGCGACGTCACTTTCGGCCAGGACGGGAGCTACAGCCCGGACGCGATCGTCGCCCGGGTCAACGCCGATCTCGCCAACAGCTTCGGCAACCTTGCACAGCGGACGCTCAGCTTCATCGTCAAGAATGCCGGGGCGTTGCTGCCGAGCGGAGGGAAGGGGGATGCGGCCGACGCCGAGCTCCTGTCGCTCGTGCGCCGCGCGACGGCAGAGGAGGTGCCGGCGCGCTTCGAGGCCTTGGAGCTCAGCCAGGGCATCGAGGCGTGGATCCGCGGCGTCTTCGCCTGCAACCAATATATCGACGCGCAGGCGCCCTGGGCGCTGCGCAAGACCGATCCGGAGCGGATGACGGCGGTGCTGGCCACCCTGTGCGAGGCGATCGTCGATCTCGCCATCGCCATCTCGCCGGTCATCCCGGTGGCGTCGGCCAAGCTCCTCGACCAGATGGGCGTCCCGGCGAACGAGCGGGACTTTACCGTGCTCGCCGACACGGGGCGTTACGCCCGCCTCGCCGCCTCGGGCTTCACGATGGCGCCGCCGAGCCCCATCTTCCCGAGGATCGAGGCCCCCGCGGGAAGCTGATGTTCGTCGATAGCCACTGCCACCTCAATTATAAGGGCCTCGCCGAGCAGCAGCCGGCGGTGCTCGAACGCGCCCGCGCCGCGGGCGTCTCGAAGATGCTCAACATCGCCACGCGGGCGTCGGAATGGGACGACGTCCTCGCCGTCGCCGAGCGGGAGGCGGACGTCTACGCCTCGGTCGGAGTCCATCCGCACGACGCCGACAGCCACCCCGACGTCGAGACGGCGACTTTGGTTGGGCGGGCGTGGCATCCCCGAGTGGTCGGCATCGGCGAAAGCGGCCTCGATTTCTACTACGACAAGTCGGACCGCGACCGGCAGCGGGCGAGCTTCCGCGCCCACATCGCCGCCGCGCGCGAGACGGGGCTGCCGATCATCGTCCATACCCGCGAAGCCGAAGCCGACACGCACGACATCCTGGCCGACGAGATGGGGAAGGGGGCCTATGCCGGCGTCATCCACTGCTTCACGGCGAGCCGGGATTTCGCCGAAAAGGCGCTGGCGCTCGGCCTCTACATCTCCATTTCCGGCATCGTCACCTTCAAGAATGCAAAGGACCTACAGGAGACCGCGCGCGCATTGCCGCTCGAGAGGCTCCTGATCGAGACGGATTCGCCCTTCCTCGCGCCAGTGCCGCATCGTGGGAAGCCATGCGAGCCGGCCTTCGTCGCCGACACGGCGCGCTTCCTGGCGGGGCTTCGCGGCGAAAGCGTCGAGGCGCTCGCCACGGCGACGGCCGACAATTTCCACCGCCTGTTCGCCAAGGCGGCGGCGTGAAGGTCCGGATCCTCGGCTGCGGCACGTCGTCGGGCGTGCCGCGCATCGGCAACGACTGGGGGACCTGCAACCCGGCCGAGCCGCGCAACCGCCGCTACCGCGTCTCGATCCTCGTCAGCCATCAGGACACCCACATCCTAGTCGACACCGGCCCGGATCTGCGCGACCAGCTCCTCGACGGCGACATCCACACGGTGGACGCGGTCATCTGGACCCACGACCATGCCGATCATTGCCACGGCATCGACGATCTCCGGCAGCTCTACCACGTCCACAACCGCCCCGTGGAAGGCTTCGCGCGGGGGGACACGCTCAGCGAATTGCAGAGGCGTTTCGCCTACGTATTCGAAGGAAAGACCGGCTATCCGGCGATCGCGTCGGGGCATCTGCTGCCCGACGAGATCCAGCTCGGCGCCATCACGGTGCGCAGCGTCGACCAGCCGCACGGCGACATCACAAGCGCGGGCCTGCGCTTCGAAGCCGATGGCAAGTCAATCGGATATTCCACCGATTTCAACATCTTAACCGACGAAATGCAGGCCTTGTTCGAAGACGTCGACGTCTGGATCGTCGACGCGCTGCGGCGCCGGCCGCACCCGTCGCACCCGCATCTCGCCGCGACGATCCAGTTCGTGGGGGAGGTGAGGGCGAAGCGCGCGATCCTCACCCACATGGACAACAGCATGGATTACCGCACCCTGCTGGCCGAGTTGCCGCCGATGATCGAGCCGGGCTATGACGGCCTCGAGGTGGAGCTTTAGACGTGGACCAAGGCGACCAGGCCGTCCAGTTCATCTATCTGTTGGGCGTGCTCGTGCTGGTCGCGAGCGCCTTTTTCGTGCGCCGCATTCCGATCGGCCAGGGCCTGAAGATGCTCGCCGCCTGGGTGATGATCTTCGCCGCCGCTTTCATCGTCTTCACGCTCCGCGACGACTTCAAGGCGCTCTGGAACAGGATGGTGCTCGAAACGCGCGGCGGCATCGTCCAGGAGCAGGCCGGCGAGGAGCTGCGCATCCGCCAGTCGCCCGACGGCCATTTCTGGGTCAATGCCGAGCTGAACGGCGAGCCGGTGCGATTCCTGATCGACAGCGGCGCCACGACGACCAGCGTTTCGCAGGCCGTGGCGCAGCGCGCCGGCGTTCGGATCAGCCGCGGCTTTCCGGCCATGGTGCAAACGGCGAACGGCGTCGTCGCGGTTCAGCGCGGCCGGGCGGATCGGCTCAGCGTCGGGACGATCCAGCGCACCGACGTCGCCGTCCATGTCTCGGAAGCGTTCGGCGACATGAACGTCATCGGCATGAACTTCCTGTCGTCGCTCAAGAGCTGGAGCGTCGAGGGACGGACGCTGATCCTGAAGCCGTGAGCCCCTCCCGCACCTTGCTGCATTTTACATAATGTATATTATCGGACTTAGCGATGGATGATGAGGGGCCACCCTCTTCCGGCCTTGCCGCCCTCGTCGAGGTGATGCGGCGGCTGCGCGATCCGGAGAACGGATGCGCATGGGATCGTGAGCAGACGTTCGAGACGATCGCGCCCTACACGATCGAGGAAGCCTATGAGGTTGCCGACGCGATCGAGCGCGGCGACATGGCGGACCTGCTCGACGAACTCGGCGATCTGCAGCTCCAGGTCGTCTATCATGCGCGCATCGCGGAGGAGCGCGGCCATTTCGGGATCGCCGAGGTGCTTCAGGCGATCACGTCCAAGATGATCCGCCGCCACCCGCACATCTTCGGCGACGAAGCGGAAAGCCCCGGCTGGGAAGCGTTGAAGGCGGCGGAGCGCGGCGGCCGCGAGGACAAGAGCGCCCTCGCCCACGTCGCGCTCGCCCTGCCGGCGTTGAAGCGCGCCGAGAAGATCCAGAAGCGCGCCGCCCGCGTCGGCTTCGACTGGCCGGACGCAGCAGGTCCGCGCGCGAAGATCGACGAGGAACTGGCCGAGATCGAGGGCGCGGAAACGCCGGACGAGCTTCGGCACGAAATCGGCGACCTGCTCTTCTCCGTCGTGAACTATGCGCGGCATCGCGACGTAGACCCGGAAGCGGCGCTGCGCGACGGCGTCGCGCGGTTCGAGACCCGCTTCAGGAAGGTAGAAGAGATTGCGGACAAGCCATTGAGTTCAATGGATATCGACGCGCTCGAAGCGCTCTGGCAGCGGGCAAAGCGGGAAGTCTAGGCACCGCGCTTCCCTTTGCGTCACCCCGGACTTGATCCGGGGTCCATGAACACCGTCCGAGCCGGACCTGGTGCCGCAGTGTTCATGGATGCCGGATCAAGTCCGGCATGACGGCAGTGCGTATGCCCAGCGGCGGCGCCTCAGCCCCGCCCTGCCTGCCTCGCATCGAACCTCGCCCAGTCGGCGGCGGAAAGCCGGACGTCCAGCTCGGCCGCGCCTTCGCTTTCGAAGCGCTGTTCGATGACTTCGCCATTGGCATGGAGCCAGGCAATCGTGTCGCCTTCGTCCACCGCGAGCCGCACGGTGCGCACGATGCTGCCCTCACGCAGGTGCGTCGACGCGCATTCCAGGAGCCTGTCCAACCCTTCGCCGGTGAGCGCCGACATCAGCACCACATTGTCGCGGCGCGCCGCTTCCGCGCGCACCCGCTCCAGCTCGTCGCCTTCCAGAACGTCGATCTTGTTCCAGGCCTCCAGCATCGGTGCGCCCCCTTCCCCCTTGGCCGCGCCGACGCCGATCTCGGCGAGCACGGTTTCGACGTCGGCGCGCTGCGCGTCCGTGTCGGGGTGCGAGACATCGCGCACATGGAGGATGAGGTCGGCCGAGATCACCTCCTCCAGCGTCGCGCGGAAGGCGGCGACGAGCTGGGTCGGAAGCTCGGAGATGAAGCCGACCGTGTCGGAAAGGATCGCCTTGTCGAAGCCGGGGAGATCGATTTCCCGCATGGTCGGGTCCAGGGTCGCGAAAAGGAGGTTTTCGGCGAAGACGTCCGCCTTCGTCAGCCGGTTGAACAGCGTCGATTTGCCGGCATTGGTGTAGCCGACCAGCGCGATCACCGGCCAGGGCGCGCGCTGGCGCCGGGCGCGGTGCAGGGCGCGGGTGCGCGTGACCTGGTCGAGTTCCTTCTTGAGCTTCGCCATACGGTCGCGGATCAGGCGGCGGTCGGCCTCGATCTGGGTTTCGCCCGGGCCGCCGAGGAAGCCGAAGCCGCCGCGCTGGCGCTCCAAGTGGGTCCAGGACCGCACCAGCCGGCCCGCCTGGTAATCGAGATGGGCGAGCTCGACCTGCAGCCGGCCTTCCGCCGTCGCCGCGCGCTCGCCGAAGATTTCGAGGATGAGGCCGGTGCGGTCGATCACCTTCGCCTTCGTCGCAGTCTCCAGGTTCTTCTGCTGAATGGGCGTGATCGAGGCATCGACGATCAGCAGCTCGGCGCCCGCTTCCTCGACGGCCGCCGCGATCTGCTCGGCCTGGCCCTTGCCGAACAGGGTTGCGGGGCGCGGCGCGCGAATGCGGAAATGGAGCTTGCCCGCCACGTCGATGCCGATCGCTTCGGCAAGGCCCGCGGCCTCGTCGAGACGCGCCTCGACGTCCCGGCTGGACGTATTGCCGCGGTCGGGAAGGGCGATGACGGCGCGTGCGCCGCGGGCGAAATCCGCGTCGTCGCGGTCGAATCCGGTGGTCAGGCGCCCTGCTCCTCGTCCTGGGCCTCGACGAGGTCGATCGGGCTTTCCGGCTGCACGGTCGAGATGGCGTGCTTGTAGACGAGCTGCGACAGCTGGTCCCGCTGGAGCAGCATGCAGAAAAGGTCGAAGGCCGCGATCTCGCCCTGAAGCATGACGCCGTTAACGAGGAACATCGTCACCGGCTCCCCCGAACGGCGCACCGCGTTCAAAAAGACTTCCTGGAGAAGGACCGGCTTCCGCTTCTCCATCTGCTCGGCGAAGCTCGCCTCGATCTCGCGAAGGTCGACGGGCTGGGAGGGCATGATGGTCGAGATGGCGTGCTTGTAGATGAGCTGCGCCTGGCCTTCGCGGCGCAGCAGCACCGAGAAATTGTCGAACCAGGTGATGATCCCCTGGAGCTTCACGCCCTTGACGAGGAACATGGTGACGGGCGTCTTGGTCCGCCGGAGGTTGTTCAGGAACAGGTCCTGGAGATTGTTGACCTTGTCGGCCATATCGTTTCTCCCCTTGTGCGCCGAGGTGTGCGCTGGCCCGTCCCGACGGGGCGAGAGGCTTTGCAGGTAGCGCTGATCCGCCCGCGTTCAAGGTCATTCCGGGCTTAAATCGAACGCCGGCCAGACCGCCGTCACTCATTCTCCTCGTTGCGGGCGTCGCCGAGGCCCAGGGCCTTCAATTTGCGGTGCAGGGCCGAGCGCTCCATACCGATGAAGCTTGCGGTTCGCGATATGTTGCCGGAGAAGCGGCGGATCTGGACGCGCAGATACTCGCGCTCGAACGTCTCGCGGGCTTCGCGCAGCGGCGTGCCCATGATCGCCTTCACCGCTTCGCCCGGATTGATGCTCGCCTGCTCGTTGAGGAGCTCGGGCGGAAGCATGTCGATCTCGATGCAGCCGACGCGGGCGCCGGGCGCGAGGATGATCGTGCGCTCGATCACGTTCCTGAGTTGCCGGACGTTGCCCGGCCAGTCGTAAGCCTGGAGCGCGGCCACCGCGTCGGCGGAGAATTCGGGGGTCGCGAGCCTCTGCTCGGCCGCGTAGCGCGCGGCGAAGCGGGCGACGAGGCCGGGAATGTCCTCGCGCCGCTCGGCGAGCGCCGGGAGGTGCACCGGGACGACGTTCAGGCGGTAGAACAGGTCCTCGCGGAAGCGGCCGCCGGCAATCTCCTCCGCGAGGTCGCGCGCCGTGGACGACACGACGCGCATGTCGACCTTGACGACCCGCTGCCCGCCGACCCGGTTGAAGCTCTGGTCGGTGAGGACGCGCAGGATCTTCGCCTGGGCCGAGATCGGCATGTCCGAGATCTCGTCGAGGAAGAGCGTACCGCCATGGGCCTGTTCGAGGAGGCCCGGGCGGGCGAGCTCGCCCCCCTCCTCCACGCCGAACAATTCCTCCTCGACGCGCTCGGGAGTCATGCGCGCGGCGGAGACGACGATGAACGGGCCCCTCGCCCGCGGCGACCAATTGTGGAGGAGGCGGGCGGCGACTTCCTTGCCGACGCCGGCGGGGCCGGTGACGAGCACGCGGCTTCCCGTCGGCGCCACGCGCTTCAGGGTCGCGCGGACGTTGTTGATGGACGCGGACGTTCCGGTCAGCTCCATTTCCTGGCCGATCTGCTGGCGCAGGCTTTCATTCTCGCGGCGCAGGCGATCCGTCTCGGTCGCGCGCGCGACGAGGTGGAGGAGATGGCCGGCTTCGAAGGGCTTTTCGATGAAGTCGACCGCGCCCTGGCGGATCGCGGCAACGGCCGTGTCGAGATTGCCGTGCCCGGAGATCATCAGCACCGGCAGCGACGGATCGCGGCGCTTGATCTCCTCGAGGAGCTGGAGCCCGTCGAGCTTCGAGCCCTGCAGCCAGACGTCGAGCAGGACGAGCGACGGCCGCCGGTCGCCGAGCGCGGCGAGCGCCTCGCTGCTTCCGGCGGCAGTGCGGGTCGCATAGCCCTCATCCTCGAGCACGCCGGCCACGAGCTCGCGGATATCGGCTTCGTCGTCTACGATGAGGATGTCCAAAGCCATTTAATTTTCAACCATTTGCTGTATTTTCTTCACTATTCCGAAGAGCCCCGCCGGCCCCCAGCCGCTCCAGCGCTCCGGCGTCGAAAACGATCCGAACGCGCGTCCCGCCGCCCGGCGCATCGGCGAATTCGATGCGGCCGAAATGCTCTTCGATGATCTTCTTGACGATGGCGAGGCCGAGGCCGGTGCCCTTGGCCCGTGTCGTCATATAGGGCTCGGTCAGGTTGCGGCGATCCGCGGGCAGGCCGATGCCGGTGTCGCTGACCTCGATCGAAAGCTCGCCGCCTTCTTCCGCGATCCGGATCGTGATGCGCTCGGGCTTCTCCGCCCCATCTCCGTTGGCGCTGGCGGTGGCGTTGGCGGCGGGCGGCGCGGCCTCCCCTCCCCGCTCCTCCTTCTTCTGCTCGATTGCTTCCACCGCGTTCTTGACGACGTTGGTCAGCGCCTGTCCGAGCAGGCGGCGGTCGCAGACCAGCATCGGCGACGGATCGGGCGCATCGAGCGCGAAGGTCACCTCGGGGTGGGCGACTTCGTGCAGGAAAAGGGCCTGGCGCGCGATCTCGACGACGGCTTCCTCGCGGAAGACCGGCTTCGGCATGCGGGCGAAGGAGGAGAATTCGTCGACCATGCGGCGAAGGTCGCCGACCTGGCGGACGATCGTGCCGGTCAACCGCTCGAACGTCGGCGCGTCCGACGTGATCTCGGCGCCGTAGCGGCGCTGCAGCCGCTCGGCGGCGAGCTGGATCGGGGTGAGCGGGTTCTTGATCTCGTGCGCGATGCGGCGGGCGACGTCGGACCAGGCGGCGCGGCGCTGGTCGATGAGCTGGTCGGTGATGTCGTCGAAGGTGAGGACGTGCCCGCCCTCCACCTTCACGGTCTTGACCGCGAGCGTCCGCGTCTCGCCGCGGAGCGCGAGCTGGATGATCTCCTCCCGCTCCGCAGCGTCGAGCTGCCGGTCGAGCTCCGGTGCGAGATCGGAGAGCTTCTTGCCGACCGGGCTTTCCGAGGCCGTCCGCAGCAAGGCTTCGGCCGAGCTGTTGATCAGGCGGATGACATGGTGCTCGTCCACCGAAATCACGCCGGCCGTGACTCCGGACAGCACCGCTTCGATGAAGGCGCGGCGGCTGTCGAGCTGGTCGTTGGCACTGACGAGCGCGCCCGTCTGCTCCTCGAGCCTGCGCGTCATCCGGTTGAAGGCGTGGCCGAGCGTCCCGACTTCGTCCTTCACCCTGGTGTAGGGAACCCGCGCCGAAAGATCGCCCGCCGTCACCCGCCGCGCGGCGCCGACCAGCTCGGCCACCGGACGGACGAGCCGGTCCGCCAGCGCCAGGGCGATCCAGATGGCGAGCGCGACGATGAGCAGCGCCAGGACCAGCAAGATGGCGTTGAACCGGAACTGGAGGTTGCGCGAGCGTTCGAGCGTCTGCTGGTAGTCGCTGGCGGCGTTGCGCGCTTCTTCGATCTGCTGGAGCGCCGCGGCGTTCACCGGGCGCGTGGCGTAGAGGTAGATGGGCGCCGCGGGATCGAGGCGGATGACGGCTTCGATCCTGTCCAGCGCGCCGGTGAAGATGGCCGGCTGCCCCGCCTGAAGGCTGCGGAGCTGTTGCGGCGTGAACTTGGCGCGGATCCGGGTGTCGAACAGCGCTTCGTTGCCCTCCGTCTGGATCTGCCCTTCCTCGAACAGCACCAGGCCCTGCGTCTGCAGCTCGCCGGCATTGGTCAGCGAGACGATCGCCGAGCTCGTCATCTGCCGCGCGGCCGTCTGGCTGACGTAAAGCTCGGTGAAGGGTGCACCGCCGAGGCCGTAATCGTTGATGTAGCCCACCACGTCCTGGCCCATCGCCTGGACGTCGATGAACATGCGGTCGTGATGCTCCTGCGCGTAGATGCGCGACACCGTCTCGGCGCTGCGCAGGACCTGGCCCGCTTTCTCCGAAAACCAGAATTGGAGGCCGTTCTGGAAGAGGATGGAGGCGAAGATCACCACCAGCAGGGTGGGCACGCTGGCGAGGAGGGAGAAGAGCGCGACGAGGCGCACGTGGAGCCGTCCCCTGCCTCCGATCTCCGAGCGGGACGCCCGCCGCATCGCCACCCGGCGCGCGATCAGGACCATCAGGCCCATCGCCGGCACGAGGTTCGCGACCAGCAGCATCGCGACCGTGGGCGGCGCGAGCAGGGCTTCCGGCCTCTTGTCCGCGATGATGAAGTAGCTCGCCGTCATGATCGCGAGCAATGCGACCGCCGTTCCCACCTCGATCAGCGGAATGATCCGCCACCGCCGGAGCGCGACCGCGAGCCGGCGCCGCCAGCGTGCGCGGGGGCGGGTCTCTGCGAATATCCTGCTTTCGGCGTTCACCAAAAGGCTTTAGCACAAGATTGTGGCATAAAGAACACAGTCTATGTGCTCAACTCGCCGCATGCCAGCACGCGCCCGCCGCGTCCCCGCCGCCCCCTCGCCTCAAGCAGCGGCCCGCGACAGCCAGGGCGCGTAGAAATCGCGCAGCATCGCCGCGGCGCGGGCCGGGTCCGGCTCCTTGTTGAAGGCGTGGCGGAACTCGGCCGAACCGTGCATCCCCTTGGTGTACCAGCCGATATGCTTCCGCGCGACGCCGACTCCGACGGCGGGCCCGTAATGCTCCATCATCGCTTCATATTGTTCGAGGACGACCGCAAGCTGCTCGTCCATGCCGGGATCGGCGAGGCGCCCGCCGGTCTTAAGCCAGTGCATGACCTGGGCGAGGAGCCACGGCCTGCCGTAGGTCCCGCGGCCGATCATCACCCCGTCGGCGCCGGACAAAGCGAGCGCCCGCTCGACATCCTCGATGCTGCAGATGTCGCCGTTGACGATGACCGGCACCGAGACCGCTTCCTTGACGCGCCGGATGAACCCCCAGTCCGCCTCGCCCTTGTAGAGCTGGTTGCGGGTGCGGCCGTGGACGGTGATCATCCTGACGCCGAGCTCCTCGGCAATCCGCGCGAGCTCCGGCGCGTTCAGCGAGCCATGGTCCCAGCCCATCCGCATCTTGAGCGTGACGGGCACCTTCACCGCCTTGACGGTCGCCTCGACGATGGCGGCCGCGAGCTTCAGGTCGCGCATCAATGCCGAGCCGGCGTCGCCGTTCACAACCTTCTTGACCGGGCAGCCCATGTTGATGTCGATGATCGCCGCCCCGCGATCCTCGTTGAGCTTCGCCGCCTCCGCCATCTCGTCCGGCGAGCAGCCGGCGAGCTGCATCGAGACCGGATCCTCGATCGGGTCCCAGGCCGCCTTCTGGAGCGACTGGCGGGTCTCGCGGATCATCGCCTGGCTGGCGATCATCTCGGTCACGGTCAGCCCCGCGCCGTAGCGCTTCACCATGCGCCGGAACGGCCGGTCGGTGACGCCGGTGAGCGGCGCCAGGATGACCGGCGTCTCGATCCGCACGGGACCGATCGAAATAGGCTGCAGGGCTGTCATGGGCGCTGCGCGAGATAAGGGCAAAGGCGCCGGCGGGCAAGGCCGCGCCCATTGCGAACGGGGATCAGGACCACTAGGCGGCGGCCATGGAGCGGACGATCGCACTCTTGGTCGCGGCGGGCAGCGGCAGCCGCGCAGGGGGCGGCCCTCCCAAGCAATATCGCGCGCTGGGCGGCAAGGCGGTGCTTCGCCACGCGATCGAGCACCTTCGCCGTGCCGGCATCGAGGAGGTGCGCGTCGTCATCGGCGCGGGCCAGGAGGCACTGTTCGCAGAGGCGACCGAAGGGCTCCCCCTCCCCGCGCCGATCATCGGCGGTGCCGAGCGGCAGGACAGCGTCAGGCGCGGCCTGGAGGCCATCGCCGCGGAGGGCGGCGCTGCGCACGTCCTCATCCACGACGCCGCGCGGCCGTTCGTGCCGGGCCGGGTGGTGAGGCGGCTGCTCGACGCGCTGGAAACCTGCGAAGGCGCCGTACCGGTGCTCGGCGTCGTCGACACCCTCGCACGGACCGGCGGAGCGCTCGGCGAGACGGTCCCGCGCGACGGCCTCGTCAGGGTCCAGACGCCGCAGGCCTTCCGCTTCGAGACGATCCTCGCCGCCCACCGCGCCTGGAGCGGCCCGCCCGCCACCGACGACGCCCAGATCCTCCGCGCATCGGGCCACGCAGTGACGACGGTCCCCGGAGACGCCATGCTCGGGAAGCTCACCTTCGAGGAGGATTTCGAACGCGCCGGGCAGCGGCTCCTTGCCCGCTCGGTCACGCGCACCGGCCTCGGCTTCGACGTCCACGCCTTTGCCGCCGGCGAGGAGCTGTGGCTCGGCGGCCTGCTCATCCCGCACGATCGCGGGCTGAAGGGCCACAGCGATGCGGACGTCGTCCTCCATGCGCTGACCGACGCTATCCTCGGCGCAATCGGCGCGGGCGACATCGGCGACCATTTCCCGCCGTCGGACCCGCAGTGGCGCGGCGCCCCCTCCTCGCTGTTCGTCGAGCATGCCCGCGGCCTCGTCGCGCAGGCGGGCGGGCGGATCGATCATGTCGACGTGACCATCGTCTGCGAGGCGCCGCGCATCGGGCCGCACCGCCAGGCGATGCGCGAGCGCGTGGCGGCTCTGTTGCGCCTGCCTTTGGAGAGAGTTAGCATCAAGGCGACGACGACGGAGACGCTCGGCTTCACCGGCCGCGGCGAAGGCATGGCGGCGCAGGCGATCGCCACGATAAGCGTATTGGAGAAGCTGACATGAAGACCTTCGCAGCCGCCGCGGCGGCTCTCCTCCTCTCGGCCCAGCCGGCTCTGGCGCAGGGCCAGTGCGTCCCCCGCGCCCGGGCGGCGCAAATGGCGGTGTCGCTCGCACCGGCGCTCATCGACGCCGCGGCACGGACCTGCGCCCCGCATCTGCCGGCGGGCGCCTTCCTGGGCAACGGATCGCGCGCGCTTTCCGAGCGGCTTACCGCCGAGACGGCAGACGTGCGCGCCGGCGCGGTCGCGATGGTGCTGGAGATGACGGGGCAGACGCCGCAGCCCGGCCTCGCCTCAGACCTCATGATCCGTACCTTCGCCGCCGGCCTGGCGGCGAGCCTCGACCCGGCCCAGTGCCGCGGCGCGAGCGAGATGCTGGAGGCGCTGGCGCCGCTCCCCACCGCGAACATCGCAAAGGCGGTCGGCGCCGCCCTGGGCGTCGCCATGGCGCAGGCCGGCGAGGACGGGCCGCCGATCTGCCGCGAATGAGCGCGGACAGGCGCGACTTCTGCCTGCCGCCGGAGCTCGTCGCGGCGGCGCACAAGGCCATTCAGGCCAACCGCGCGGCGGGGCGCCGGATCGCGGTGGCGGAAAGCTGCACAAGCGGGCTCGTCGCGGCGGCGCTGACCGAAGCGGCGGGATCGTCGGACGTGTTCGATGCGGGGTTCGTGACCTATTCGAACGGTGCGAAGACGGCATTGCTCGGCGTCGGCGAGGACCTGCTCTCCACGCACGGCGCGGTGTCGGCGCCCGTCGCGCGGGCCATGGCGCGCGGCGCGCTGGAGCGGACCGTGGCGGATGTTGCCGTGGCGATTACCGGGATCGCCGGACCGGGAGGCGGGTCCGACGAGAAGCCGGTTGGGACGGTGGTGTTCGCCCGGGCGGTACGGGGCGAGGCTGCGGAGGAGATCGTCGCCGACAGCCGTGCGTTCGGCGATCTCGGCCGCGGCGGGGTGAGGCTTCAGGCGGCGCTTTGCGCGCTGGAGCTGCTGCTCCCCTGAGCCTGCTCGGGGCCGCCTTCGCCGTAAAGCTCGTGGGCGCGCGTTTCGAAGGCGCCGATCATGCGGCGAAGCGCCCTGTCGAACATCTGGCCGGCGAGCGTCTCGAAGATGCGGGACTTGAAGGCGAAATCGACGCAGAAGCCGATCTTCGTCCCACCCTCACCGTCCGGCTCGAAAGTCCAATTGTTGTTGAGATATTTGAGCGGGCCTTCGACATAGTCGATCCTGATCTCCGTCGGCCGGATCTTGTGCACCCGGCTGGTGAAGGTCTCCTTGATCGCCTTGAAGCCGACGACGAGGTCCGCGATCATCGCACTGCCGCTGTCCGACCGCACCCGCGTGGCGGACACCCAGGGCAGGAATTCCTGATAGCGCCCGACGTCGGCGACCAGATCGAACATCTGCTCGGGCGTGTAGGGAAGGTGCCGGGTTTCGGTGTGGCGGGGCATGGTTCCTGAACCTCAGTCGTCACCCCCGCGAAAGCGGGGGTCCAGCGGGCGTCCGGCCCGGTCGCTGCGGCTCCACCTCCCGCTGGATTCCCGCTTTCGCGGGAATGACGGGAAGAGGAGTGCAGCCCGAACCATCAACGCGTTCGCGCCAGCTTCGCTTCCCGCGCAGCCCGCATCGTCTCGAAATCGGCGCCGGCATGGTAGCTCGAACGGGTGAGCGGCGAGGCCGCGACCATCAGGAAGCCCTTGGCGCGGGCGATGGCGGCATAAGCGGAGAAGGCCGCCGGAGTGACGAATTCCTCCACCTTGGCGTGGCGCGGGGTGGGCTGGAGATACTGGCCCATGGTGAGGAAATCCACGTCCGCCGAGCGCATGTCGTCCATCACCTGGTGCACTTCGAGCCGCTGCTCGCCGAGACCGGTCATGATGCCCGACTTGGTGAAGATGGACGGGTCCTGCCGCTTCACGCTCTCGAGCAGCCGCAGCGAGGCATAGTAACGCGCGCCGGGGCGGATCGTCGGATAGAGCCTCGGCACGGTTTCGAGATTGTGGTTGTAGACGTCGGGCCGGGCCGCGACGATCGACTCGACGGCGGCATCGGGCTTGTTGCGGAAGTCGGGCGTCAGGATCTCGATTGTCGTCGTCGGCGTGTTGCGGCGCAGGGCCTCGATGACGCGGACGAACTGCTTCGCCCCGCCGTCGGGCAGGTCGTCGCGGTCGACGGAGGTGATGACGATATGTTCGAGGCCGAGCTCGGCGGCGGCGACGGCGACATGCTCGGGCTCGAGCGGATCGACGGCGCGCGGCATGCCGGTCTTGACGTTGCAGAAGGCGCAGGCCCGCGTGCAGGTGTCGCCCAGGATCATCACGGTGGCGTGCTTCTTGGTCCAGCACTCGCCGATGTTGGGGCAGGCCGCTTCCTCGCAGACGGTGGCGAGGTTCAGGCGGCGCATCAGCTTCTTCGTCTCGCCGAAGCCGACGCTGGTCGGCGCCTTGACTCGGATCCAGTCCGGCTTGCGCTGCTTCCCCTCGACGCGGCTCGGGACAGGGGCGGCCGGGGCGGCAGGCACCGGATTGATGATCGGATCGGCTTCGCTCATGCGGGGCAGATAGCGACTGAGGAGGCGACTTGCCACCCCTCCCCGCCCCTCCTAACGGGTGCGCCATGACCAAGTTCAACGAGCTGATCGAAGGCTACAGGCACTTCCGCGAGACCGGCTGGAGCCGCGAGCGGGAACGGTGGGCGGAACTCGCCGAAGGGCAGAGCCCGCGATCGATGGTGATCGCCTGCTCGGACAGCCGGGTGGACCCGGCGCAGATCTTCAATGTCAGGCCCGGCGAGATCTTCGTGGTGCGCAATGTCGCCAATCTCGTGCCGCCTTTCGAGACCACCAGGGGCCTGCACGGCGTCTCGGCGGCGCTGGAATTCGCGGTGACGCAGCTTCAGGTCGAGGAAGTGATCGTCATGGGCCACGGCTTTTGCGGCGGCTGCGCGGCGGCGCTGACCGGCCAGTTCGACGACGCGCCTCACGGCGAGGGCCATTTCATCGCCGGCTGGATCGAGCTGCTGCGCGGGGCGCGCGAAAAGGTGCGCGCGGAGTGCGGCACCGCGGCGGACTTCAGCCGCGACGCCTTCCGCGCCATGGAGCTGGAGGGCGTGCGCGTCTCGCTCGCGAACCTCAGGACCTTCCCCTTCGTCGCCGAGCGCGAGGCGTCGGGCCGGCTCGCACTTCACGGCGCTTACTTCTCGATCGCCGAGGGCGTGCTCAAGGTCCTCGACGAAGCGAGCGGGACGTTCAGCGCGGCGTAGCCTGGCCTGCCACGCTGCGGCGGGCGCCGTAGGCGAAGTAGATGACCAGCCCCACCACATGCGCGCAGGCGAACCAGATCTGGGTCGTCGTGGGCAGGCTGTAGAGCAGGTACAGGCAGCCGAGGATCGCGACGATGCCGACCGGCCAGGCGAGCGGCGTGCGGAACTTGCGCGGCGCATCGGGCGCGCGGCGGCGCATGATCAGCATGCAGACCGAGACCGCGATGAAGGCGGTCAGCGTTCCGGCATTGGCGAGGGCGGCGAGCTCGTCGAGCGGGATCAGGCCGGCGAGCACGGCGACGACGACCGCGGTGAAGATGGTGATGCGCACCGGCGAGCCGCGGCTCGAGACGCGGGCGAGGCCGGGCGGGAGCAGCCGGTCGCGGGCCATCACGAAGAAGATGCGGCTCTGCCCGTAGAAGAAGGCGAGGATCACGGTGGGAAGCGCGATCACCGCCGACGCGGCGAGGAAGCGCGCGGCCCAGGGCTGGCCGATTTCGCGCAGGATGAGCGCGAGCGGCTCCGGGCTGTCGGCAAAGCGGCCATAATAGAGCGCACCGATCGCGGCGGCGGCGACCGCCATGTAGATGACGACGCAGACCAGCATCGATCCGACGATGCCGATGGCGAGGTCGCGGCCGGGATTCTTCGCTTCCTCGGCCGCCGTGGCGATCGCGTCGAAACCGTAGAAGGCGAAGAAGATGATCGCCGCCGCGGCCATGACGCCGACTTCCCCGCCCGACGGCCCGCTCTTCGGGAAGCCGTTCGGCATGAACGGCTGGAAATTGGCCGAGTCGAAATAGGGAAAGGCGACCGCGACGAAGACGATGAGGGCGACGATCTTGACGAGGACGAGGACGGCATTGAGGTTCGCGCTCTCCTTGGTGCCGTAGATGAGCAGGCCGGCGACCACCGCGATGATGAAGATGGCGGGGAGGTTGACGATGCCGCCGAGCTCCGGGCCCTGCGACAAGGCGAGCGGAAAGCCGACGAGGTCGTGGAGCAGCGGCGCGGCATAGCCCGACCAGCCGACGGCGACGGCGCTGACGACCAGGCTGTATTCGAGAATGAGGCTCCAGCCGACGATCCAGGCGAGAAGCTCGCCGATCACGACGTAGGTATAGGTATAGGCGCTGCCCGATGTCGGGATCATCGTCGCCATTTCGGCGTAGGCAAGCGCGGCGGCGGCGCAGATGATGCCGGCGATGGCGAAGGAGAGGATGACGGACGGCCCGGCCTTGGCCGCGCCGACGCCGATCAGGGTCAGGATGCCGGTGCCGACGATCGCGCCGACGCCCAATGCCACGAGATGCGGCCAGCCGAGGCTGCGGTGCAGCCGGTGCTCGGGCGCGAGATCCTCGTCCGCTACCACGGCCTTGCGCGCATTCCAGTTCGCCATCACGCCCCTCCCTCGTCGTTCATCCTCCCCGTCGGCGTTCCGGACGGGAGATTTGGAGCGCACATTGGCGAGCCGGTGGGGCGAGGTCGAGAGGTTTCCGCGCCGAGTCTACCGGAGACCCGTTCGTTGCGAGCTCGGCGCGGCGAGGGCGGCGGTTGCGCGGCTCCACCGGGGGTGCGACAAAGCCTCGCAATTTCGTTTTCGAGGCCCTCCCATGAAGCGCGTCCTTCCGCTCGCAGCGATCGCGGCCATCGCTGTGCAGGCCTGCACGGCCTCCGTCTACCATCCGACGAAAAGCGCCGGCGAGATGCAGGGCGACGTGGATCTGTGCACGCACGAGGCGAACCGGCGCTACTGGATGGATCCGATCGCCGCGCTCTACAACGCCTACGACTGCCTCGAAGCAAAGGGCTACAGCAGGAGCCGGCGGGACTTCGCCACCAGGGTCGAGCGGGCGCTCGGCGAGGGGCAGCCGGCGGCCGCGGCCAAGGCGGCGGAAGAGCAGAGGCGACTTCCCTGCCAGGTCCCCTGCAAGCGGGACTGACGCTTCACCGGCGGCGGGCTTAGTAGATGAAGTCTTCGCGCTCGAGGAAATCGCCGTCGGCATGCTCGGCGCGGCGCGGCGCGGCTGCGGCCGGAGCCGCGGGGGCTTCCCGGCGGCGGAGCATGGCCGGCCGCTCGGCGGAGGCCGCACGCGCTGCCGTCGCGCCGGGCTCGGGCGAGCCGGTGCGGACGTAGACCTTCTGCGGCTGCGGGCGGGGGCCCAGGCTCATCTCGGCCGCTTCGGCGAGGACTTCGTTCACCACCTGCACGGGATCGAGCCGCGACGGGGACGGCTGTTCGGCCGCGGCCGCGAGCCGCTGCTTCGGCGCGGCCCGCAGCGCGACCGTCTGCGCGGCATAAGCGGTGGCGGCGCAGACGAGGAGCGCGGCGGCCGACCAGGCGCCCCAGCCGGCGAGGCGCCGGCGGCGGTGGAGCTTGTGGAGCTGCTGGTCGAGCAAGGCGCGCTGCCGTGCGCCCTCCCGCCGGTCATAGTCCGCGCGGCGCTCGGGATCGCGCAGGACCGAGAAGGCGGCGTTGATCTCGGCCGCTTCGTTGCAGACCTTGGCGCCGGTCCGGTCCGGATGATGCTTTTTCATCAGCGAACGATAAGCCGCCTCCAGCGCGCTCGGCGACACCCTGGGCGAGACGTTCAGGACATCATAAAGGCTATACGGCCGGTCCATTGGAGGAGACTATGGCACGAACCGGGGCACACGTGCTAGCGCGATTTTCGGGTGCGGGATCATAGGGTTGGCGACTCCTGTCGGCGCACGTGTCTAGCCGAACGCGTCCCGCGCCAGGCGCTCGACCTCGGGATCGATCGGCGGCGGATCGAGGGGCAGGCATTTTTCGAGGGCATCGGCGACGATGGTCAGCGCGGCGATGCGGGCGGCTTTCTTGTTGTTGCCGTCGACGATGTGCCAAGGCGCGTGCGGCTTGCTCGTTTCGGAGAACATCTCTTCAATCGCAGCTACATAGGCGGGCCGCTTCGAACGGTTCCGGAAGTCTTCGGGCGAGAGTTTCCAGCGTTTCCAGGGATGTTCGACCCGGGCGCGGAGGCGTTCGTCCTGGGTTTCTCGGGTGACGTGGAAGAAGAGCTTGACGATGGCGGTGCCGTCGTCGGCCTGCTGGGCTTCGAAATCGTTGATCTCGCCGTAGGAGCGGCGCCATTCCTCCTCGCTGGCGAAGCCTTCGACGCGCTCGACGAGCACTCGGCCGTACCAGCTCCGGTCGAAGACGGCGATCTCGCCGCCGCCGGGCAAGCGGTTCCAGAAGCGCCACAGGAAGTGGCGGGCTTTCTCTTCGGCCGTCGGCGCGGCGATCGGCCAGACGCGGAAGTGGCGCGGGTCCCAGCCGGAGGTCAGGCGTTGGATCGCACCCCCCTTCCCAGCCGCGTCCCAGCCTTCGAGAACGATGAGGCTGCGGCGGTTGTGGACGATATGGCCGACGAGAATGCGGGAAAGCCGCTCCTGGAGGGCGGCGAGATCCGCATCGTAGTCGCCGCGATATTTGGTGCCGGATTCGTGGTCGGAGAGGGTGAGGGGCATGGCGGGAAAGCGCACCGACGCGGGGCGGGTTCCCCCCCTTGTCATTCCCGCGCAAGCGGGAATCCAGTCGGCGTTCGAGAAAGGCGGCGCGGGTGGAGGCTTCGTCTGGATTCCCGCTTGCGCGGGAATGACGGGGAGGTGGTTACGCCGCCGCAGTTACTCCGGCGCCACCGCTCTCGCCGGGTCCTTCTTTGCTGCGCCGGGGGCTTCCACGAGGCGGATGTGGAGTTCGCGGAGCTGCTTCGGCGACACCTCTGAAGGCGCGCCCATCATCAGGTCCTCCGCCTTCTGGGTCATCGGGAAGAGGATGACTTCGCGGATGTTGGGCTCGTCGGCGAGCAGCATGACGATGCGGTCGATGCCCGGCGCCGAGCCGCCGTGCGGAGGCGCGCCGAACTTGAAGGCGTTGATCATGCCGGCGAAGTCGCGGTCGACGTCCTCCTTCGTGTAGCCGGCGATCTCAAAGGCCTTGTACATGATGTCCGGCCGGTGGTTCCGGATGGCGCCCGAGGACAGCTCCACGCCGTTGCAGACGATGTCGTACTGGTAGGCGAGGATGTCGAGCGGGTCCTTGGTCTCGAGCGCCTCGAGTTCGCCCTGCGGCATCGAGAAGGGATTGTGGGAGAAATCGACCTGCTTCGCCTCCTCGTCATATTCGTACATCGGAAAGTCGACGATCCAGCAGAAGCGGAACTCGTTTTCGGCGATGAGGCCGAGCTGTTCGGCGACGCGGGTGCGGGCCGCGCCGGCGAGCTTGGCGGCCTGCAACTCCTTGCCGGCCGCGAAGAAGATGCCGTCGTCTGGGCCGAGGCCGAGCGCATCGACGAGGCAGCGCGTGGCGTCCTCGCCGTGGTTCTTGGCGATGGGGCCGCCGAGATCGCCGTTTTTCTGGGTGATGTAGCCGAGACCGGCATGGCCTTCGGAGCGAGCCCAGTCGTTCATTTCGTCAAAGAATTTGCGGCTCTTCTCGGCAGTACCCGGCGCGGGAATGGCGCGCACGACGCCGCCGCCTTCGACGATGCGGGCGAAGAGGCCGAAGCCCGAGCCGGTGAAATGGTCCGAGACATCGGTGATCAGGATCGGGTTGCGAAGGTCCGGCTTGTCGGAGCCGTATTTCAGCATCGCCTCCCTGTAGGGGATGCGCGGAAACTCGCCCGCGGGCGTCACCTTGCGGCCGGCTGAGAATTCCTCGAACACGCCGGCGAGGACCGGCTCGATGGCTTGGAAGACGTCTTCCTGGGTGACGAAGCTCATTTCGAAATCGAGCTGGTAGAATTCGCCGGGTGAGCGGTCGGCGCGGGCGTCCTCGTCGCGGAAGCAGGGGGCAATCTGGAAATAGCGGTCGAAGCCGGCGACCATGATCAATTGCTTGAACATCTGCGGCGCCTGCGGGAGCGCGTAGAATTTGCCGGGGTGGACCCGGCTGGGCACGAGATAGTCGCGCGCGCCTTCGGGCGACGAGGCGGTCAGGATCGGCGTCTGGAACTCGGTAAAGCACTGATCGACCATGCGGCGGCGGATCGACGCGATGACGTTGGAGCGAAGGACGATGTTGGCGTGGATTCGCTCGCGGCGCAAATCCAGGAAGCGGTAGCGAAGGCGAATGTCCTCGGGATAATCGGCTTCGGCGGAGACGGGGAGCGGAAGCTCCTGCGTCACGGCGGACTGGACGGTGACCGCGTCGGCGTGGATTTCGACGTCGCCGGTGGCGAGGTTCGGGTTGGCGGCTTCCTTCGAGCGGGCGACGACCTTGCCTTCGACGGTGATGACGCTCTCCGCGCGCACCTTGTCGAGAACGGCGAACGCGGCGTCGGCCGTGTCGGCGACGATCTGGGTGATGCCGTAATGGTCGCGAAGATCGACGAAGAGGAGGTTGCCGTGGTCGCGCTTCCTGTGGACCCAGCCCGACAGCTTCACGGTCTCGCCGACCTGAGCGGCGCGGAGCTGACCGCAATTGTGGGTCCTGTATGCGTGCATGATGACGGCGTCCCGTGGAAGATTCAGCGATATATGAGAGGCGCTGCGCTTCGCGGCGGGGGGAGGCTTTGTCAAGGCGGGAGGGCCTCGCTATAGGCCGCCCGATATGCATATCCATCCGCTGATCACCGACACCCAGACCCTTGCCGATCTTTGCGAGCGGCTGGCGCAATCCCCGTTCGTCGCCGTCGACACCGAGTTCATGCGCGAGAACACCTATTGGCCGGACCTCTGCCTCGTGCAGATCGCCGACGAGAAGGAAGCCGCCGCCATCGACCCGAAGGCGGAAGGGATCGATCTGACGCCGCTCCTCGATCTCCTCACCGACAATGAAGACGTGCTCAAGGTCTTCCACGCGGGCGGGCAGGACATCGAGATCATCTACAATCTGACGGGCGACACGCCGCACCCGATGTTCGACACGCAGATCGCGGCGATGGCGCTCGGGCTCGGCGAGCAGATCGGCTATTCGAACCTGTGCGAGAGCCTCCTCGGCATGACGCTCGACAAGGGCGCGCGCTTTACCGACTGGGCGCGGCGCCCGCTCGACAAGCGCCAGATCGACTATGCGATCGGCGACGTCACGCACCTCTCCGCCCTGTTCCCCAAGATGCTCGGGCGCCTGAGGAAGACCGGCCGCGGCGACTGGCTCGACCAAGAGATGGAGCGGATCGCCGACCCGGCCAACTACATGAACGACCCGGCGTCGGCCTGGAAGAAGGTGCGCGTGCAGAGCCGCAAGGCGGAAGTGCTGGGGCGCCTGAAGGCGCTTGCGGCCTGGCGGGAGATCGAGGCGCGCTCGAAGAACCTGCCCCGGGGCCGGATCATGAAGGACGAGACGCTGGCCGACGTCGCCATGCATCCGCCGGCGAACCAGGAGAAACTCGCCCAGGTGCGTGGCCTTTCGCCCTCGTGGCGGACCAACGACATCGGCGCGCGGCTGATGGAAGCGCTCGCCAATGCGGAGCCCCTCCCCCCTTCCGAAATGCCGCCGCGCGAGGACAAGTCGCCCGGGCTCGGCAAGGAAGGCGCGCTGATCGCGGACCTCTTGAAGCTCCTCCTCAAGATCAGGGCGCGCGAATCGAACGTCGCGCCGCGGCTCATCGCGCGTTCAGAGGAACTGGAGCTTCTTGCCGCGGGACGGCGCCAGAACCTCCAGATCCTGGAAGGCTGGCGCTTCGAGGAGTTCGGGCGCGACGCGCTCGACCTCGTCGAAGGGCGCCTCGCCTTTGCGGTGCGCGGCGGCAAGATGGTGATGACCCGCGCGGAGGTGGAGGAATGAGGATCTTGGCTGGAGCGGCAGGAGCGCTGATGCTGATGGCCTGCACGACCGTTCCGCCCGAGGGCGAGGGACAGAGACCCGAGCAGGACAGCGACCGGGTGCCGGTGGCCGGCGAAGGCGCATGCGACGCGGCGGCCGTGCAGGACATGGTCGGCCGGCAGCGCTCGGACGCGGTGGGCGCGGAAGCGACCCGGCGGAGCGGCGCCAGGACGGTGCGCTGGCTGGAGCCCGATTCGATGTACACGCAGGATTATCGCGAGGACCGGCTCAACATCCACGTCGATGCCCGCGGGCGGATCGAGCGGCTGCGCTGCGGGTGAGCTCTGCATCCTCCCCATCCGCTTTGCGGATGGGGAGGATGAGGTTAGGCGAAGACGGGTTCGCCTTTTAGGCCGAGGGCGTTGGCCAGCGTTTTCAAACGGCGGTCGACCGCTTCTCCGTAGAGGGCGGCGTCGCCGCGATCGAGGGTCAGGAGGAGCTTGCCGTCGACGCGCGAAAGCTGCGTGCGCTCCAGCCCGGCGGCGACGCCGCCGCTGAGGCGCTGGCCGAGACGCATGGCGAGGCCCCAGAGGGAGGCGCGGCGCAGGCTTTCTTCGCTGCACAGCTTGGACAGGCGTGGATCGGGCAGGTCGCGGCCGCCGCCGAAGCTGCAATAGAGCGCCTGGGCGAGCATGACGCGGCCGTCGTCGTCGATCCCCACCCAATTGCCGTGCAGCGCCATGTCGAGGCCGCGTTCTGCGCGGAAATCGGGATGCGCCTGCCAGGCGACGTCGGCGAGGAGGCAGGCGGCGGTGCGGATGCGCCGGCAGGCGGGCGGATCGTCGAAGATTCGGCCGATCCACTTGTCGAGCAGGTCGCCGTGCGGCGCGAAGCGGCCGAGGCCGGTGCCCGCGTCGCGCGCCGCCTCGATGAGGGGATCGAGCGCGCGCTCCTCCTCCGACAGATCCGAGTAGAGGATGCCTTCGCGAATTCCGAAGCTCGACGTCACGAGCCGGCTCGGCCGGAGCTGCTCCGTGAGCACGCGAAGCAGGCGAGTGGCGGCGGGCAGCGTCGGCAGGCGCGACATGGACAAAGACGGGATCCGCCCGGCCGCCGCCTTGTTGAGCGCGGCGACCTGCTTCTCGACCTCTCGTGGACGGCCGGGCGCCATCTCATGCTCGTGGACGATCGGCAGCGGATGGCCCTGGAACGCCATGTCGAGCCGCGCCAGCGTGCGCCACGAACCGCCGACCATGTAGAAGGCCCTGCCCTCTCCCCGCGCCGCAAAGCCGGTGCGGACCAGAGCCGCTTCGATCTCGCGGCGGAGCGCGCCCTTTTCGCTATAGGCACCGAGGCGGAGAACGCCGAGCGGCAGGGAGGCGCTGTGGCGGACCTCGCCGCCCGAAATATCGACCAGCTCCAGGCTGCCGCCGCCGAGATCGCCGACGATGCCGTCCGCCCACGGGATCGACGAAATGACGCCGTAGCCGGCCATCTTCCCTTCTTCCTCGCCTGGAAGCACTTGGGGCTCGAAACCCAAGGCGCGGATGCGTCCCAGGAACGCATCGCCGTTCGATGCATCGCGCGCCGCCGCGGTGGCGACAATGCGGTGGTTTGCGACTCCCATCTGGTCGAGAAGCAGCTTGAAGCGCGCCAGGCCGCGGATCGTGCGGTCCATCGCTTCGGCGGAGAGCTCGCCGCCGCCGTCGAGCCCGCGCCCAAGGCCGGCCATCACCTTTTCGTTGAAGACGATGGAGGGGATGCGGGTCGCGCCCGAATAGACGACGAGGCGCACCGAATGCGAGCCGATGTCGACGATCGCGATCGGCTTAGTCGCCCCCGGCATCATGTCAGTGGCCGCGCGGCAGGCGGAGGGTCTTCGGGCTCGCGTCGCTGAGCGCCGCGCCGCGCCCGGAGAGCGATGGATTGGTCATGAAGTAGCGGTGGAGATTGAACGGCTTTTCCCCCTCCTGCGCCTGCAGCCGCTCGTAGGTGCCGTCGGGCAGCAGCCGCCAGCTCTGCTCGTTATCGATGAGGTTCGCGACCAGCACCTGATCGATGATCTGCTCGTGCACCGTCTCGTTGAGGATCGGCAGCATATATTCCACCCGACGATCGAAATTGCGCGGCATCCAGTCGGCCGAGGAGACGAACAGCAGGGCGCTGCGGCTCGGCAGGTCGGCGCCGTTCCCGAAGCACCAGATGCGGCTGTGCTCGAGGAAGCGTCCGAGGATCGATTTGACGCGGATGTTCTCGCTCATGCGGGAAACGCCGGGGCGCAGGCAGCAGATGCCGCGCACGATGAGGTCGATCTCGACGCCCGCTTCGCTTGCTTCGTAGAGCTTGTCGATGATCTGGGCGTCGACGAGCGAGTTCATCTTCGCCCAGATCGCCGCGTGGCGACCGGCGCGGGCATTGGCGATCTCGGCATCGATCAGCCCGGCCAGCTCGCCCCGGAAATGGAGCGGCGACATGACGATCCGCTCCATCGCGCGCGGCTCGACATAGCCGGTGATGAAGTTGAACAGCTTGGCGACGTCACGCCCCAGCACCGGGTCGGCCGTGAAGAAGCTCAGGTCCGTATAGATGCGCGCCGTTACAGGATGGTAGTTGCCGGTGCCGAGATGGCAGTAGGTGCGGAAGCCCTTGTCCTCGCGGCGCACCACCATCGAGACCTTGGCGTGCGTCTTGAAGTCGATGAAGCCGTAGACGACCTGCACGCCGGCCCGCTCCAGCGCATTGGCCCAGAGAAGGTTCTGCTCCTCGTCGAAGCGAGCCTTGAGCTCGACGACGGCGGTCACCGACTTGCCGGCCTCGGCGGCGTCGATCAGGGCGCGGATGACGGCCGACTGCTTCCCCGCGCGGTAGAGCGTCTGCTTGATCGCGACCACGTCCGGGTCCGCCGCCGCCTGCTTCAGGAATTCGACGACGACTTCGAAGCTTTCATAGGGGTGGTGGACGATGATGTCCTTGGCGCGGATCGCGGCGAAGCAGTCGCCGTCATGCTCGAGGATCCGCTCGGGAAAGCGGGCGGTGAAGGGCTCGAACTTGAGGTCCGGCCGGTCCTCCTCCACGAGGAGCGCCAGGTCCGCGATGCCGATGAAGCCGGTCGATTCGTAGATGAGCGCGGCGCTGGCATCCACGCCGTCGCGGACCACGGCTTCGAGCTTGTCCGGCATTGCGCTGTCGATCTCCAGCCGGATGACCCGGCCCCGTCGGCGGCGCTTGATGGCGCTGCGGAAGGTGCGGACGAGGTCTTCCGCTTCCTCCTCGATCTCGATGTCGCTGTCGCGGATCACCCGGAAGGCCCCTCCCGCCATCAGCTCGTAGCCCGGGAAGAGCGTACCGACGTGGCGGCGGATGAGCGCTTCCACGGCGATGTAGCGCGCCGCCGGGCCGGGAATGCGGATGAAGCGAGGCAGGGTCGGCGGGACCATCAGCAATTCGCGGATCGGGGCACCGTCGGCAAGGCGCTTCAAATCGAAGATCAGCGAGAAGCCCTTGTTCGGGATGAACGGAAAAGGATGCGCCGGATCGATCGCCTGCGGAGTCAGGACCGGAAAGATCTGCTCGGAGAAGTGCCTGTCGAGCCATTCGGCCGACGCGTCGTCGAGGCTCTCCTTGCCGAGCACGAGCATGTCCGCGGCGGCGAGCGACTGGCGGAGATAGCGCCAAACCTCCTGCTGGCTCTGCGTGAGTCTGTTCGCTTCCTCGGCTATCGCTGGAAGCTGCTGGGCGGGCGTGAGGCCATCGGCCGAGCGTTCGTCCACGCCCAGCAATTGCTGGTTCTTGAGTCCGGCGACGCGGACCATGAAGAATTCGTCGAGGTTGCTCCCGGAGATGGACAGGAAGCGCAGGCGCTCCAGCAGCGGGTGCGCCGAATTGGTCGCTTCCTCGAGAACGCGGCGGTTGAAGGCCAGCCAGGAAAGCTCGCGGTTGAAGTAGATCGCGCCAGGCCCCCGCTCGGCCGGGGCTTCGCGGTCGTTGGCCGGGAGGCTGTACGGTGTCGCCATTAGCGGTACTTCGCCCTTCTGATCAGCCGCGCCTCGACCAGCGCCCGCTTCGCGACCGGCACCGTGAGACGCTTGTGGTGCGACAGGACGGCGCGATCGAGCGCATCGACCACCTTCAGAACACCGACGTAGCTGCGTTCGATCCGCGGAACGATGAAATCCGCCAGTTCGGCAGGCGCCGCGACGCCGCGGTCGCCGAGGAGCTTCATGACGAGCGCGCCCAGAAGCAGGTCGTCGGGCGGCGCGATCGCGATCTGCGGGGTGGCGGCGAGGCGGGAGCGAAGGTCGGGGAGCTTGACGGTCCAGCGCGGCGGCGGGGCGTCGGCGACGATGAGGAGGGGGCGGCGGGTCGCCTGAGCGTCGTTCCAGGCGTGGAAGAGGGCTTCCTCCTCATGGTCCTCGGCATTGTCGAACAGGCGGCCGCCGGTCTTCCTCACGAAGATGCGGCCCAAAAGGCTGCGGCCGGACTTGCGCGGGCCGGTGAGGAGGGTCGCGTGAACCGGCCAGAGCGACCAGCGCTTGAAATGGTCGAACACGTCCCGGTTCGCGTCCGAGATCAGGAAATCCTCGTCCTTGTCCGCCACCGGCCAGTGGAACGGCAGGGCGATCTGGTTCACGCCGCGCCTCTAGCGGGAAATTCGGAGGGACGCGCCCGAACCGCTGACGGTCCAGCCCTGCGCCCGGAGCGCCGCGGCGAGCGCATCGGGGTCGCCGGAGAAAGTGACGCGCATCGTGGACGTGCCGCCGATCGATTGGCTGACCGTGATCGCCGATGTCACGCCGCCGACGCGGCTCACCGCCACTTCGGCCCGCTGCACGGCCTCGGCGTCGGGCGAATCGAACTGGATGCGGACCGGCTGGGCAGCGCCCGCGGCGGGCGCGGCGGGCTCGGCGCCGGTGGGGCCGTCTTCCGAGGGTCGCCGCTGCTCGTCGCGGCGCGCTTCCGCTTCCTCCGGCTCCAGCGGGACTTCTTCCATTGGGGGCGCGACGTTGAGGCTCGGGTCCGGGCTGAGCCGGTCCGCTTCCAGCGCCGCGACGACCATGGCATCGAGCCGGCGCACGCCTTCATCGAGCATGCGCGGGATCGATGCGCCGTCGGGCGCGCGAAGCTGGAAGCGGCCCAGGAGTTCGCCGTCCGGCCCGTGCCGTGCCTCGAAGGTCGCGATGGCCGGTCCGCCCGGGAAGAGGCGGCGGAGCTGGACTTCGGGGACGAGGATGTCGGCCGCGCCGTACTGGTCGAGGAGGACGCGCCACCAGCCGCGGCTTCTGCGCCCGGTCTGCATCGCGTTGAGGAGCAGGGGATCGGCGCCCTGGCCGGAGGTTCGCACATAATCGATCGGGCTGTTCGCCGTGCGGTACCGCGCCCAGGCGTGCTGCCACTCGTTCCTGAATTCCATGGAATAGCCGGTGCCGCCCGTCACCATGACCGGGATGACCAGCATGGCGGCGGAGCGGCGGACGAGACCGCCCACGCCGAGCATCTCGCCGGTGCGGGAGCGGTCGAACAGGACGCCCAAGGTCGCGATGTAGCGGGTGGGGCCGATCTGTTCCTTTTCGACGATGACGCCCGACACGATCGAGCTCAGCACCGACTCGGAGAGCGTGGGCGCTTCGGAAATCGGCTTGTTGTTGGTGCGGGCCCAGAGCATCTTCCAGCCTTGGCTCATCGCCCGGCGCCAGCCTTCGAGCCGCGCTTCTTCTGCGTTCTCGCCGGCGACGTCGACTTCGACGCCGGTCACTTCAAAGGCGCTGGAGCTGTCGATCGGCGGAATGCCGCGCTCCGCCCCTTCGAGCTGCGCGTAGAGAGCCGCGCCGCCCGCGAAGAGGGCTGCGGCGGCAGCGGCCAGAATCGGCAGGCGGTAGAGACGCGTCACGGGCGCCTTTCTGGCGAGTTGCCCGTGGAAATCCAAGCGCGATGTGGGTAGCGGGGGATCAATGTCGGGGAGTTACCCCCGTACGCTCATCCTGAGGAGCCGCTGAGCGCAGTCGAAGCGGCGTCTCGAAGGACCTGGCACGGTCCTTCGAGACGGGCCTTCGTCGGGGCTCAGTCCCTCCTCAGGATGAGCGGATGGAGATCAGGCGCTTGGAACAGGACGAACCTTACACTTACGCCAAGGCGGGCGTTTCGATCTCGGCGGGCAATGCGCTGGTGAAGGCCATAGCCCCCCTCGCCCGCTCGACCGCGCGGCCGGGGGCGGATGCGTCGCTCGGCGGCTTCGGTGGGTTTTTCGACCTGAAGGCGGCCGGCTACAGAGACCCGCTGCTCGTCGCGGCGAACGACGGCGTGGGGACCAAGCTTAAGCTTGCCATCGAAGGCGGGCGCCACGAGGGCGTCGGGATCGATCTCGTGGCGATGTGCGTCAACGATCTCATCGTGCAGGGCGCCGAGCCCCTCTTCTTCCTCGACTATTTCGCGACCGGACGTCTCGACCACGGCGTAGCCGAGCGGGTCATCGCTGGGATCGCAGAGGGCTGCAAGGAAGCGGGCTGCGCGCTCATCGGCGGCGAAACGGCCGAGATGCCGGGCATGTATGCCGAGGGCGATTACGATCTCGCCGGCTTCTGCGTCGGCGCCGTCGAGCGCGGCGAGGCGCTGACGGGAGACAGGCTTGCCGCGGGCGACGTCATCCTCGGCCTCGCATCCTCGGGCGTGCATTCGAACGGCTTCTCGCTGGTGCGCCGCCTCGCAGCGGACAAGGGGTGGAGGCTCGAGCGCCCTGCCCTGTTCGATCCGGAGACCCTGCTGATCGAGGCGCTGCTCGCGCCGACCCGCATCTACGTGCGGTCGCTCCTGCCGCTGGTGCGCGGCGGCAAGGTCAAGGCGCTGGCGCACATCACCGGCGGCGGCCTTCTCGAGAACATCCCGCGCGTGCTTCCCCGAAGCCTGCATGCCCGCGTCGACGCCGACGCATGGCCGCAGCCGCGGCTCATGGCGTTCCTGCAGGCGCAGGGGAATATCGAGCCCGAGGAGATGGCGCGGACCTTCAACTGCGGCGTCGGCATGGCCGTCATCGTCTCGAAAGAGGATGCGAACGACATCGTGCAAGCGCTTGAACGCGCAGGAGAAACGGCATTCCCGATCGGCCGCCTCGACCCCGGAGCGCCGGGCTGCACGGTCTCGGGCTCACGCGGCACGTGGAGCGCGCGGGACGCCTGGAGCGCGACTCACGATGGCTGAGCGGATGCGGGTCGCGGTGCTCCTCTCGGGGCGCGGCTCGAACATGCTCGCTTTGTCGGAACACAAGCGCCGCGATCCGACGCGGCCCTACGAGCTGGTCCTGGTCGGCTCGAACGTGCCCGAAGCGCGCGGCCTCGTCCTCGCGCGGCGGCTCGGCATTCCGGTCTGGGCGAAGAGCCACAAGGGCCTGGCGCGGGAGGAATTCGACCGGCTGCTCGACGCCGAGCTGCGCGCCCGCGATGTCGAAATCGTGGCGCTCGCGGGCTATATGCGCCTTCTGTCCGAGGAATTCGTCGGCGCCTGGGCAGGCCGCATTCTCAACATTCACCCGTCCCTCCTGCCCGCCCACAAGGGTCTCGACACGCACAGGCGCGCGATCGAGGCGGGCGATGCGCTGGCGGGGTGCTCGGTGCATCTCGTCACCCCCGCGCTCGACGACGGGCCGGTATTGGCACAGGCGCGGGTGAGGATCAGGCCGCAGGAGACGCCCGAAGCGCTGGAGAAGCGCGTGCTGGAGGAAGAGCACAGGCTCTACCCCCAGGCGCTGGAGGATTATTGCCGGGCGATCCTGCTGGCGCGGGGTGGAGGAGGCTCAGAACAAGTGGATTACCGCTCATCCTGAGGAGCCGCTGAGCGAAGTCGAAGCTGCGTCTCGAAGGACCCTGCACCGTCCTTCGAGAAGGGCCTTCGCCAGCTCAGTCCCTCCTCAGGATGAGCGGGTTCGATGCCTTTCGTCGAGGCTTACCGCCGCCAGGTCACCGTGCCGTCGGCGGCCACCCGCACGCCGCTCTCCGGAACGTCGCGCGCCGTGAGTTCGGCGATGCGCGCCGCCGCCGCGTTCGCGGGATCGAAATAGGGGCCGCCGGGGCGATCCTGGCGGGCGCCGACGATGCGCGCCGAGACCAGCTCGCCGGTCGGCATCACTTCCAGCTCGGCAATGGGTGCCAGGCCCGAGTTCCCGGAGAGGTTGAAGCGTCCGTAGGTCCAGAAATTGCCCAGGCTGTAGGCGATGAAGCGGCCGCGGTAGACGTCCACCGCGCGCGGAATGTGGGGCCCGTGGCAGAAGACGATGTCGGCGCCGGCATCGATGGCGGCGCGGGCGAAGCGGTACGGGTCGCCGCGATTCTCGTTGAGGAAGATCTCTTCGGCGCGGGTCACCCGGTCGTGCGGGGCGCCCTCCGCGCCGATGTGGCAGGAGACGACGACCACGTCCGCCTGGCGCGAAGCCTCGGCGACGACTTGGGCGAGGCGCGGATAGTCGTTCACCTGGAGGAGGCCCGGATTGTGGCCGAAGGCGACGAGGGCGAAACGGCGGCCGTCGGCGAGGGTCTGGACGCCGATGCGCATGCCGGGCGCATCTGCGCCGGCGACGGCCAGGCCGGCGGCGGTGAGGTTGCGATAGGTCTCGGCCCGGTTCGCCTCGCCGAAATCGCGGCTGTGATTGTTGGCGTTGGAAAGGAGGGTGAAGCCGGCGCGGCGCAGATAGCCGGCATGGAAGGGCGGGCTGCGGAAAGTGTAGCAGACGAGCGGGTTGGAGCAGGCCTTGGCCCCTTCCGCGCTGGTGTGGATCGTGCCTTCGAAATTGCCGAAGACGACATCGCCCGCCGAAAAGAGGCGCGCGATTTCTGGACCAATCACGGTCTCGGCGCTCGCTTCGGGCGTGACCCGCGGGTCCATGCCCGGCTCGGGCCAGTCGCTTCCCATCATGATGTCGCCGACACCGATCACCTTGTAGGTGCGGCCCGGCGCCGGTGACGGCGGAGCAGCAGGCGCTGGCATCTGCGCAGGCGCGGGAGACACAGCAGGCGGCGGCGCCTGAGCCGCCTGCCCTTCGTCCCCGAGCGAAATGGCCGCGACGGCATCGTACCCGCCGGCCGCGACGGCCGCGCATTGCAGGGCGAGGGCGCTCGCCAGAACCGGCCAAAGTCTCATGTTTCCCCTGCCGCTCCCCTCTCCGGCCACCCTCCATTAGCAGCCCGGCCGTAACGAGGCGATTCGATTCGCCCCTAAAAACGCCTTCACCAAACGCGCAGGAACCGCTGAGCCGCTCCTCGCAGGAAGCTCGGCGAACCAGGGGGAAATCCTGTCGTTTCTGCGATTTACCGCAGTTGAACGTCAAAAAGGTTCCAGCAGCAGCAACTCTGCTGATCCCATTCCAGGCTCAGCCCGCCGTAACGATCTGGACTCGCCGCAGTGCACAAACCAGACGGGTCCCCGGTCAGCGGGTGGGGCGTAACGATCCCCTGACAAGACGTAGACAGCGAGCCGTTTGCCGCGACCTCTCCTGAGGTCCCGGGCGTGTTTCCCTGTCCGCGCCTGTTTCGGAGTTTCCATTGTCCATTTTCCGCGCGCTCACCGTTGGAGCATGCCTTCTTTCCGCGACCGGCTTTGCCGCCGCCCATGCCGAAGTCTTCACCGCCGCCGCCGTCACCGCGACGCCGGACACAAGGATCGCCCTTCCCGCCTCGCCGCCGGCGCCCATTCCGCAGCCCGCCGAGGCCCCCCAAATCGCCGCACCGGCAGCCGACCAGACGCCCGCTGCCAAAGCCCTTCCCGCCCCGGCCCTTCCCGCCACCGAACCCGCCCCTGCCCGCCGCGCCGCCTCCGCAAGCGCCGCGAGCAGCACCGAACTCGAGTGCCTGGCCAAGGTCGTCCTCTACGAAGCAGGCAGCGAGCCGCGCGCCGGCCAGCTCGCCGTCGCCCAGGTCGTGATGAACCGGGTGCGCTCGCCGCGCTTTCCGAACTCGATCTGCGGCGTCATCTACCAGCGCGGGCAATTCTCGGCGATCCGCAGCTATTCGCCGCCGCGCGGCGCCCGCTGGAATCGCGCCATGGCGCTCGCCCGCGAAGTGACGAGCGGCGCGGCGGCCCCGGTCGTAGGCCGCGCCCTTTATTTCCACGCGACCCGCGTCCGCCCGGCCTTCGCGCGTACCCAGACCCGGGTCGCCCAGATCGGCGGCCACGTCTTCTACCGCTAAAACTCGTTTCGAGCGTGGGGCTCGGGCGCCGGCGCACCTTCGGGACGCGCCGGCGCCTTTTCTTTGCGCGGCGCGAAGCGGACCGCGCGCGCGCCTTCCCACCAGCCGTGCATCGTCTCGACGGGCGTCGTGAGGCGGAGCCCGGAGGCGGCCGCGTACAGGCGGTCGGCCGCCGCGATGACGGGCTCGGTGAGCGGCCCCGGCGCAAGCTCGCTCGCCCAGGAGCGGATCGCGGTGGTGTTGAGGATCGCGAGCAACGCCGCAATCAATGCGACGATCTGCACACACCAGCGCAGGGATGTGCCCTCCGACACGTCTCCGGGAAGGTCGACCGGGGACTTCGGCGTTTCGGCGTCGGCCATGTCTCGCCTCCTCAGAACTGATAGTAGATGAACGGCGCGACGCCCTCAGGCCGCATTGCGTCGACAATCAGGATCGCGGCGCCCGCGGCCGCGCCGGCGAGCGCGGCGGGCATCGCGCGGACTCGCAGCGCCAGAAGCTGCGTGCCGCGCGGCGGCAGGAAGTGGAGCGCCATGCCGAGGCACAGCAGGAACAGCCCGAGCGGCGTCAGCACCGTCGTCCCCCAGCTCCCGCTCGAGAGGCCGCCAAGATAGGCAAGCGCGCCTTCGAAGGTGGAGGCGCGGAAGAAGATCCAGCTCAGAACGACGATGTGGAAGGTGAGCGCGATGCCCAGCGCGTCGGGCAGCTTCGGCCTGCCCGCGGGCCGAACGTCGCGCCACGCCCGCTCTGCGGCGAGCACGCCGCCGTGGATCAGGCCCCAGATGACGAAGTTCCAGCTCGCGCCGTGCCACAGGCCGCCGAGCAGCATCGTCGTCATGAGCGCCGCGTAGAGGCGGACGCGCCCGTGACGCGAGCCGCCGAGCGGGATGTAGAGATAGTCGCGAAGCCAGCTCGAAAGGCTGATGTGCCAGCGCCGCCAGAAATCCTGAAGCGAGGCGGCGCGGTAGGGCTGGTTGAAATTGTGCGGGAAGCGGTAGCCGAGCAGGGCCGCGATGCCGATCGCCATGTCGGTATAGGCCGAGAAGTCGCAGTAGATCTGGACGGCGTAGCCGTAGGCGGCGAGCAGGAGATCGAGCGCATTGTGGGCGGCGGGATCGAAGAAGACCGGATCGACGAAATTGGTCGCGAGTTCCGAAGCGATCACGGCCTTCTTGAACAGGCCCCAGACGATCAGCAGCAGCGCCATCGCGACCATGCCGCGGGTCAGCACCGGCACCTGGCGGAACTGCGGGATGAGGTGCGAGGCGCGCACGATCGGACCCGCGACGAGGTGCGGGAAGAAGCTCATCAGCAGGGTCATGTCGAGGAGACCGGCGACGGGCGTGTGCCGGCGGTAGACGTCGACGATGTAGCTGATGCCCTGAAAGGTGAAGAAGGAGATGCCGACGGGCAGGATCACCTGCATGATCGCGAAGTCGCGGCTCCAGCCCAGCGCGCGGAGCGAGGCTTCGAGCTGCTCGGTGAAGAAGCCGTAATATTTGAACCAGCCTAGGATCGCGAGATTGGCGGCGACGCCGAGGCCGACGAGGAGCTTGCGGCGGCGCTCGTCGCCTTCCGCGGCGCCGACCATGCGGCCGATCGCCCAGTTGAAGACGCCGCTCAAGATCAGGAGGGCGACGAAGCGGGCGTCCCACCAGCCGTAGAAGACCCAGGAGGCGAGAAGCAGGACGATCTTGCGCCACTCGTTCGAGCCGCGCAGCGCCCAGGCGGCGGCGAAGACGATGAGGAAGAAGATCCCGAAGGTAAGGGTCGGGAACAGCATCGCAGCTAAGGCCTTGCGAGAGAGCGGCGGGTGAGATCGTGGAACAGGGCGCGGCCGATCGCCTCGCCGCCGGCGCGGGTGAAATGGACGAGATCGCCGCGCATCAGGCCGCGCGCGGCCCAGCGGACCGAGGCACAGGTGCCGCCCATCGCCGCATGCCAATCCCGATATGCCAGGCGTAGGTCGCGGGCGGTGCGGCGCTGGACATCGCGGACGGCGGCCAGCGCCGAGGGAACGTAGCCGCCGCCGCCGCAGGGCGTCCCTGGACCAGCGTTGTTCGCAAGCGCGGCGTTGCGCGTGGCGGCGTCCGGGGCGCCGAGGATCAGTATCGGCACGTCGCGCGCCGCGAGGCGGCGGATGCGGGCCACCTGGGCGCGCAGGTCCCGCTCGTACGCGATGGCGTCGAAGCGGGGCGTGAAGCCTTCGTTGGTGCCGAAAGCGAGGATGACGAGATCGGGGGCGTAGGCCTGAAGCTCCGCCCGCACGATGGCGTCCGCCTGTCGCCCCTGGTGGACGAGCTGCGAGCCGCTGACGCCAAGGTTCGAAAGAGCCACGCCGCCTGCCTTGCGGAACGTGGCGAAGGAGGTGATCGAGACTCGGCGCGCGTCGACGGTTGTAATCGAGGCGGCGGAAGCGGTCTCGGTACTCTCGATCGATCGGCATTCCGCGCCGGGCGCGGCGGCGGCGAGCGGCCAATCCTGCCGTCGCTCGCCGATGCGCAGGGTGACGGTGCCGGCCTCCGGGCCTGTCAGCGCACAAACGGTGATCCGGTCGAAGCGGTTCGCTTCGTCGTCGCCGGTGACGCCAAGGCTTGCGCCCGCCGCCGCCACGCTCTGCGTGTAGCCGGAGAGGCCGACGGTGCCGCCGCGCGTCAGCGAACCAACCCGCCAGGGGCCGCTCTGGAAGGCGGTGACGCCCCAGGTGAGATAGCCGGGATAGGGACGCCCGGGCGGCAGGACTCCGCGGCCCCCTTTCCCCCAGCGCGCCTGCAGTGCGGCGCGGAGGGGCTGGGTGATCATGTCGCCGGCCGTGTGGCTGTCGCCGAGCTGGAGGATGTGGACGCCCTGGCCTTGCTCCAGCCGCTCTAACAGCGGCGCCAGTGCCTCGCCGCCGCACAGATTGCCGGTGCAGCCCGGCTGGAGCGAGAAAGCGGCCAGGAGGGTTGCGGCGGCGTAGGCCATGCCTACGGCCCGTTCGGCGCGGGGGCGGCGGAAGAGGCGTTGCGCATCGGGCGCCCGGCTTCGGCGCGCGCCGCGGCGATCGTCCGCTCGATTTCGGTCGAGAGGCCGCGGGTCAGAGCGAGGTAGCCGGGAATGGTCATGTGGATGCCGTCGCCGGCGCGGGCGGTGAAGCGCTCGCCGCTGCCCGGGCGCCGCATGGAGGGGGCATAGCGACCGTCGGGACCCGCCGTCGGCGCGGCGGTGTCGACGAACGGCACGGCGAGGGTCCGCATCCGCTCGGCGTAGAAGGCGTTCATCTGGCGGATCTGCGCATTGTATTCCGGATCGCGCATGGTCGGCAGGCCGACCCACCAGATCATCGCGCCGTGATCGCGGAGAAGCGCGACGATGCGGGTGACGCGATCGGTGACGATCTCCTTCCAGCGCGCGCTCATGTAGGGGGCGCCGCGGCCTTCGTGGTAGATGCCCTGGGTGTCGTTGGCGCCGAAGGAGAGCACCGCGATATCGACCGGACGCGCGGCGAGGCGGCGGCTTGTGTCTTCCAGGAGATCGGTGGTGCGGTAGCGGGTGAAGCCCGTCCCCTGCCGGCTTTCCTTGTGGACGGCGATGCCGGCGCGGGTCGGGAGCTGCTGGTAGAGGCCGGCATGGAGGCCGTCGCCGAAACTGTCGCCGAAGACTCCGACGGAGACCGTGCCGCCTTCAGCGGCGGTGCGCAGCAGGCGCGGACCGGGGCGGCCGGGTTCGGCCGCGGCGGGTGCGGCGATCGCGGCGGACTTGGGCGGGGCGGTGCTCGCCTGCGCTTCGACAGCGCCGCTTCCGGCGAAGATCGAGGCACCGATGATGCCTCCGGCGGCAATGCCTACGAACAGCACAGCCGTCCGGTCGAGCGCAAGCAGCAGCGTCCGCTTCGTGGTCATAACCACGCCCTCCAAGCCTTTGAAGTGCCGCCGCTTTCCTGGGCGTCGGCTAGGCATGGATGCTGCGCGGCACGCGCCCTTCTGACAAGAGCGCGTGTCTAAGATTCCAGCGTTTTCCGGCTTTGTGCGGGGCGCGGCGGCTTTGTGTGGCCCGCCGCGCTCAGCCTTTCATTCCCGGTGAGAAATCAGCCGACGATTTCGTCCTGCGAGAAGAAGAATTCGATCTCGATCGCCGCATTCTCTTCGCTGTCCGAACCGTGGACGCTGTTCGCTTCGATCGACTCGGCGAGCTCCTTGCGGATGGTGCCGGGCTCGGCCTGCTCCGGGTTGGTCGCGCCCATCACCTTGCGGTTGAGAGCGACGGCGTCCTCGCCCTCGAGGACCTGCACGACGACCGGCCCGGAGGTCATGAAGGAGACCAGGTCGTTGAAGAAGGGCCGCTCGCGGTGGACGCCGTAAAAGCCCTCGGCCTGCTCGCGGGTCATCAGGATGCGCTTGGAGGCGACCACGCGCAGGCCGGCCTTTTCGAGCATGTCGGTGACGGCGCCGGTGAGATTGCGACGCGTGGCGTCGGGCTTGATGATCGAGAAGGTGCGTTGCGTCGCCATGGCCGTGAGGCTCCCATTTGCTGATGATGTGGTGGATTTGGCCGGGTCTCTAGGGGGAGACGGGCGCTTTCGCAACCGTCCGTCATTCCCGCGAAAGCGGGAATCCAGTCTGACTCTCCGCCGGCCCTGCCCTTTGCCGACCATCCGCTGGCTTCCCGCTTTCGCGGGAATGACACAGAAAGCTAGGGCCCCTGCACCCAGCGGCCGTCCACCTGCTTCCAGTAGCGCGGCTCGACGCCCTCCGCGCCCTTGAGCGAGCGCCAGGCGCCGCGGGCCTCGTCGAGATGGGCGCTGTCGAAGAAGTAGAATGCACGCTCGAACTGCAGCGCCTCGGGGCGCCAGCGGCCGTCGGCCAGTGCGATGCTCGTGGCGGCGTTCGCGGCGATGGGCTCCGTGGAGAGGAGGATGGGCTGCGCTCCGGCAGCGGCGTCGGCTTGGCCATGCGGCAAGAAACTCTCGGGCGCATAGGTCCAGAGCAGGCGGTCGAGCGCGGCGAGCAGCGGTTCCTCGGCGACGATCAGCAGCCGGTTGCCGGCGGCGAGCACATTCTCGGCGACCTTCGGAAGGACGCGCTCCAGGGGCGAGGCGGTGAGGTGGTAGAAATCGACGTGCATCTGTGAAGGGCTCCGCCGTCTATCGCCTCGCCCGGCGGTCTTCAGGCTTCGTGGTACTTCGACACGAACTTGTCGAGGAGCGCCACGCCGTAGCCGGTCGCACCCTTGTCGTAGAGGTGGCCCGGCTTGTCGGCCCAGACCATGCCGGCAATGTCGAGATGCGCCCATTTGACCCCATCCTCCACGAACCGGCCGAGGAAGCAGGCCGCGGTGATCGAGCCGGCTTCGCGGGCGCCGCTGTTCTTCATGTCGGCGATGGGCGAGTCCATCATCTTGTCGTAGGTGTCGTTCATCGGGAAGCGCCACAGGCGGTCGCCGCTTTCGAGGCCGGCGGCGGTGAGGTTCGCGGCAAGGCCGTCGTCGTTCGAGAACAGCCCCCCATATTCGTGGCCCAATGAGATGATCATCGCCCCGGTCAGCGTTGCGAGATCCACCATCACTTCCGGGCGATATTCGCGCTGCGCCCAGGTCATGGCGTCGGAAAGGACGAGGCGCCCTTCCGCGTCGGTGTTGATCACTTCAATGGTCTGGCCGGACATCGACGTCACGATGTCGCCGGGGCGCTGCGCCCCGCCGTCCGGCATGTTCTCGGCTAGGACGCACACGCCGACGACGTTCGCCTTCGCCTTGCGGCGGGCAAGCGCGAGCATGGTGCCGGCAACGGCGCCGGCGCCGCCCATGTCCCACTTCATCCCTTCCATTCCGGCCGCCGGCTTGATCGAGATGCCGCCGGTGTCGAAGGTGATGCCCTTGCCGATGAAGACGACCGGCTTGGCGCTCGCGTCCGCGGCGCCGTTCCAGCGCATGGCGAGGAGCCGCGGCGGGCGGACCGAGCCCTGGCCGACGCCGATCAGCGCGCCCATGCCGAGCTCCAGCATCTGCGCTTCGTCGAGCACGTTGACCTCGACGCCGGTGCCTTCCAGGGCAGCGCTAACGCGCTCCACGAAGCTTTCGGGATAAAGGATGTTGGCCGGCTCGGCCACGAGGGTGCGGGTGAGGCGCAGGCCCTCGAGCAGGGCTTCGGCGTCCCGCCACGCATCGTCCGCGCCTTCCGCGCCGACGATGACGACGTCTTCCAGGGTCGGCTTCTGCTTGCGGGTGAGCTTGGTGCGGTAGACGTCATGACGCCAGCCGCGAGCCGAAGCGCCGAAGGCGAGGCGCGCGGCGGCGCGGCCATCGATGCCGAGGCCGGTGACGTCGATCACCAGGCGAGTCTCGCCGGACGTCAGGAGCCTTGCCGTCAAAGCGCCGCCGGCTTTCTCCCAGATCGCATCGTCGTCGCGGCGGGCGCCGAGGCCGACCAGCAGGAGCCGGCGGACGGTTTCGCCTTCCGCGACGAAGGTTTCGGCGACGGCGGCGGGCTCGCGCTCGAAGCGCTGGGCTTCGGCGGAGCGGAGCGCCAGGCTGCGCGCGGCCTCGTCGAGGCCGGAGAGCCGGTCGACGAGGTTGTCGTCCCCCCGAACGAGAAGGGCCAGCGCATAGGATCCTTCGGGGCGCGCGGCGGCGAACGTGACTTTCATCGGGCGTCTAACTCCAGGCATGGGAGGGCAGGCCGTGAGCCTTAAGCGCTCCGCGGGCGCGAGGCAAAGCCGAACATCTATCGGCATTGCAGCCCCGCCCGTCCGGTGCGATAGGCGGGAGCCTGGAAGCGGGCTGAAGCGGCGGGGATGAAGACGTTAATATTGCTTAGCCGGACGGCGCTCCCGCTGCTGCTCTGCGCACCCGGGACGGCGATGGCGGCTGCTCAGGCGGCGCCGGCCCCTGCCCCCCGGGAACCCTCCGGGCAACCCTTGGCCGTCACAGCGGCGGCGGCGGCCGATGAAGAGGCCGAGCCGGAAGTCAATTTCAGCGCCGACCGCCTCATCTATGAGCAGGAGAACGACCTCGTCACCGCCACCGGCCAGGTGCGGATGCGGCGCGACGGCTACTGGCTGAGCGCGGACGAGGTCGTCTGGAACCGCTCCACAGGCCAGGTGCAGGCGCGCGGCAACGTCCGCGTCGTCAGCCCGGAAGGCGATATCGCTTATGGCGATACGGTGGAGCTTACCGACACGCTGCGCGATGGCGTCGTTTCGAACCTCCTCCTCGTTCTGGAAGACGGCGGCCGCCTCGCTGCCACCGAGGCGCGCCGCGACAACGGCGTCACGACGCTCTCCCGCGCAGCTTACTCACCCTGCGCCGTCATCGGCCGCGACGGCTGCCCGCAGGACCCGACCTGGCACATCACCGCCGTCGAGGTGCGCCACGATCCGGTCCGCCGCCGCATCTATTACCGCAACGCCACCCTGAACCTGTTCGGGACGCCGATCGTCCCCCTCCCCGGCCTTTCGCACCCGGACGGCAGCGGCGAGAGCAGCGGCAGCGGCTTCCTGGTGCCGGATCTCCGCTTCACCCGCTCGAACGGCGTGGAAATCGTCGCGCCTTATTTCATGCGCCTTGCGCCCAACCGCGACCTGACGCTGACGCCACACCTCTACAGTGACGTCCTTCCCATGCTCGAAGGCCATTACCGCGCCTTGAACCGTCTCGGCGCCTACCAGGTGCGCGCCTATGCGACCCACGGCTCGCGCCTTCGCCCGGACCCGAACAACCCGCCGCCGCTCGGCTTCGAGAGCGGGCTTCGCGCCTATCTAGACGCCAACGGCCGCTTTCAGCTGACGCCGCGGTGGAGCGTGACGGGATCGCTGCGCTTCGTCACCGACCGTACCTTCCTGCGCCGCTACGACATCAGCCGCGAGGATCGCCTGCGCTCCATGATCGATGCCGAGCGGATTACCGAGGACAGCTACATCTCGCTCGCCGGCTGGGCCTTCCAGGGCCTTCGCCTCACCGATACGGCGGGGCAGCAGCCGGTCGCCCTCCCCGCCATCGACGCGCGCTGGCGCCTCGACGATGCATTCTGGGGCGGGCGCATCGAAGTGCAGGCGAACAGCCTGTCGATCCTGCGCACCGAGGGCCAGGACAGCCAGCGCGCCTTCGCCAGCGCGCGCTGGGACCGGCGCTCGATCACCTCGCTCGGGCAGGAGCTCGTCCTCACCGCCTACGGCCGCGCCGACATCTATCATGCCAACGACACGAACCTCACCAGCACCGCCATCTACCGCGGCGAGGAAGGCTGGACGCCGCGCCTCATCGCGGCCATTGCCGCCGACCTCAAATGGCCCCTCGTCGGTCCCTTCATGGGCGGCACGCAGCGGCTCACGCCGCGTGTCCAGCTCGTCGCCTCGCCGCCGACCGAGAATCTCGACATCCCCAACGAGGATGCCCGCTCGGTCGATCTCGAGGATTCGAGCCTCTTCGCCCTGAACCGCTTCCCCGGCTACGATCGCTGGGAAGACGGCATACGCGTCACCTACGGCGCCGACTGGGCGGTCGACCTTCCCGGCGTCACCATCCGCTCCAACATCGGCCAGAGCTACCGGCTCAACAACCGCTCCACCCTGCTCCCGCCCGGCACGGGCCTGTCCGATCGCTTTTCGGACATCGTCGGCCGCACCAACCTGCGCATCGGCCGCAACATCGCCTTCACGCACCGCTTCCGGATCGACAAGGACACCTACGCGCTCCGCCGCAACGAGATCGACGCCTCGTTCGGCGGCCGCCGCTCCTATGCGAGCGTCGGCTATCTCCGGCTCGACCGGAACGTCGACCCGGCGATCGAGGACCTGCGGGACCGCGAGGAGATCCGCCTCGGCGGCCGCATCCAGGTCGCCCGCCACTGGTCGCTTTTCGGGTCCGCCGTCGTCGACCTGACCTCGATCGAAGAGGACCCGCTGTCGAGCACCGACGGCTTCTCGCCGGTGCGCCACCGTTTCGGCATCCTCTACGACGACGATTGCATCGAACTCGGCATCACGTGGCGCCGCGACTATGAGACCACGTTCGACGTCCAGCGCGGCAACACCTTCCTGTTCCGGGTGGCGCTCCGCAATCTGGGCCGCTAAGCTGCCGTTCAGCAAGCGCGGGGCATCTCAGGCGCCTGTCTTTATTGGAGGAATGATGAAGCTCGGTACTCTTCCTAGGGCGGCGTTCGTGCTGGCCGTTCCGCTGCTCTCGGCAATGGCGGCGGCGCAGACGGCTCAGACGGCTCAGCAGCCCTCCGGCCGGCAGCCCTCCACCGGCGGCCTCACCATCCCGGACCAGGTCCAGTTCCTGGGCCGCGACACGTCGGGCGTCCGCAAGGCGACCGCGATCGTCAACGGCGACGTTATCACCGAGACTGACATCGATCATCGGCTGGCGCTCGCCGTGGCATCGAACAACGTGCAGATTCCGCCGGAAGAGCTGCAGCGCATCCGCGCCCAGATCCTGCGCAACCTGATCGACGAGACCCTGCAGATCCAGGCGGCGAGGCAGCGCGACATCGAGATCGAGCAACGCGAGATCGACCAGTCCTTCGCGCGCGTCGCCGCGCGCACTGCGGCGGCGATACCGGGCGCGACGAACTTCCCGGCCTACCTCCGCTCGATCGGTTCGTCCGAGCGCTCGATGAAGCGCCAGATCCACGGTGAGATCGCCTGGCAGCGCCTCCAGCAGCGTTATTTCTCGCTCTCCGCCAACGTCAGCGACGACGAAGTCCAGTCGATCCTCAACCGCATGACCGCCGCACGCGGCACCCGGGAATTCCGGGTCAGCGAGATCTTCATCTCGGCGACTCCGGAGACGGCGGCCGAGGCGGAAGCGAACATCGGCCGCATCTTCCAGCAGCTGCGCGGCGGCGCGTCCTTCGCCGCTTATGCCCGCCAATTCTCCGAAGCCTCGACGGCGGCGGTGGGCGGCGATCTCGGCTGGGTTCGCGCAGAGCAGCTTCCGGACGTGCTCGCCCAGGCCGTGGCCGAAATGCCGGTCGGCGCGATCAGCCCCCCCATTCCGGTGCCGGGCGGCTATTCGATCGTCGCACTGTCCGACACCCGCCAGATCCTGATGCCCGACGCGCGCGACGCGGTCCTCAGCCTCATCCAGATGTCGATCACCTTCCCGCAGGGAACGACGGAGGCGCAGGCCCGCACCAACATCGAGCGCTTCGTGCAGACGACGCAGTCGATGGGCGGCTGCGGCGGCGCGCAGGCGGCGGCGCAGCAGCTCGGCGCCGGCGTCGTGGCGAACGACCAGGTCCGCGTCCGCGACCTCCCGCCGCAGCTCCAGGAGATGCTGCTCAACCTCTCCGTCGGCCAGGCGACCCGCCCGTTCGGCGCGCTGGAGCGCGAAGTCAGCGTCCTCGTCCTGTGCGGCCGCGACGATCCGCAGCAGGCGAACGCGCCGACCTTCGAAGCGGTGCAGGACCAGCTGGTCGAGGAGCGGGTCGCCCGCCGCGCCCAGCGCTTCCTGCGCGATCTTCGCCGCGATGCGGTGATCGAATATCGCTGAGGACGGCCTGGCCTTGACGCTGCCGCTCGCCGTCTCGCTCGGGGATCCGGCGGGCATCGGCGCCGAAGTCATCGCAAAGAGTTGGGAAAGGCGGGAGAGCCACGCTCTGCCGCCTTTCTTCGTGGTCGGCGAGCGCGCATCGATCGCGGCGGTGTGGGGCGGGCCGGTCGCGGCCATCGCCTCGCCCGACGAGGCCGCCAGGGTTTTCGCGCACGCGCTCCCCATCCTGCATGTCGGAGACGGCGGCGCGGTCGAGCCGGGGCGCCCGACGGTGACCGGCGCCCGGGTTGCGCTGGACTCCCTGGAGCTTGCCGTCGGGCTCACCCGCTCGGGCGCCGCGGCAGCGGTCGTCACGGGCCCGGTTTCCAAGTCGCAGCTCTACGCGATCGGCTTCGTCCATCCCGGCCAGACGGAATTCGTCGCCGAACGCTGCGGCATCGCCGCCAGCAAGGTCGCGATGATGCTGGCAGGGCCGACGCTGCGCACCGTCCCGGTCACCACCCACATCGCATTGGCCGACGTCCCGGCGGCGCTCGACACCGAGCTGATCGTCGCGCGCGGCCGTACCGTCATCCGCAGCCTTCGCCGCCAGTTCGGGATCGCCCGTCCGCGGCTCACCGTCGCCGGGCTCAACCCCCATGCCGGCGAACAGGGCGCTCTCGGCCGCGAGGAGATCGAGATCATAGTGCCCGCCGTCGAGCGGCTGCAGGCGGAGGAGGATGCGGAGGTGTTCGGCCCCCTCGCCGCCGACACCATGTTCCACGCCCGCGCGCGCGCCGGCTACGACGCGGCTTTGTGCATGTATCACGACCAGGCGCTGATCCCGCTGAAGGCGCTCCACTTCGACGAGGGCGTGAACATCACGCTCGGCCTCCCCATCGTCCGCACCTCACCGGACCACGGCACGGCCTTCGACATCGCCGGCAGGAACATCGCTTCCCCCGACGCGACCGTCGCCGCGATCGCGCTCGCCGCCTCCTGCGCGCGGCGCATGGCCGCGGCGTGAGCGCGCCGCTGCCGCCGCTGCGCGAAGTGATCGGGCGCTTCGGCCTCAGTGCCTCCAAATCCCTTGGCCAGAATTTCCTCCTCGACGAGCAGCTCCTCGACCGCATCGCCCGCGTGCCCGGATCGCTCGACGGCGAACGCGTCTATGAAGTCGGCCCCGGGCCCGGCGGCCTCACCCGCGCCCTGCTTCGGGGCGGCGCGAGGGTCACGGCCGTCGAGCGCGACCGCCGCTGCCTCGCCCCACTCGCCGAGGTGGCCGCGCATTTCGAAGGGCGCCTGCGCGTCATCGAAGGCGACGCGCTCGCGATCGACGAAGCGGCCGAAGCCGGTGCGGGCGCGCACGTCGCCGCCAACCTTCCCTACAATGTCGGCACAGCGCTCCTCGTCCGCTGGCTCGGCGGCGAGATCTGGCTTCCCTGGTGGAAGAGCCTGACGCTCATGTTCCAGCTCGAAGTCGCCGAGCGCATCGTTGCCAAGCCCGGCACCGGCTCCTACGGCCGCCTCGCCGTCCTCGCCCAGTGGCGCAGCGAGCCGAAGCTCGCGATGAAGGTCCACCGCTCGGCCTTCGTACCGGCGCCCAAGGTCATGTCGGCGGTGGTGCATATCGTTCCCAAAGCGGCGCCGGAGGGCGTGTCGGCGCGCGTGCTGGAAAGCGTGACGGCGGCTGCGTTCGGGCAGCGCAGGAAGATGCTGCGGCAGAGCTTGAAGGGCCTGCCGGGGGCGCTGGACGCGCTGGAGACGCTCGGGATCGAGGTGGAGCGCAGGGCGGAGACTCTGTCGGTCGAAGAGTTCGTCAGCATCGCACGGGCCCTGTCGCCCGTATGACGTCATTCCCGCGAAAGGGGGAATGCAGTCGGCCGCCGAGACCCGCACGAACGCTCGCTGGACTCCCGCTTTCGCGGGAGTCACGGCTTAATTCTGGTTGGCAGGCGGAGGCGTCGGCACTGTCGTAGGCGCGGGCGGGCGCTGGGCGGCCAGCTCAGCCGGCGGGCCGCGCTGGATCGAAGCGGCGAGCGCATCGGCCTGGCCGCAGCTAGAGCCGCAGAGCGTGCGCACCTTGGCGAGATTCTGCCGCGCGCGATCGACGGCGCCGCGCTGGACATAGGCTTCGCCCTGCCCGGCGAGCGCCGCAACGTCGTTCGGCTCGAGCGCGAGCGCGGCGGCATAGTAACGGATCGCCTTCCCCGGAAGGCGCTGCGCCTGCGCAACGCGGGCAAGAGCGATCAGAGCGGTGCGGTTCTTCGGATCGACGGCCAGCGCGCTTTCGAGGAGATCGATCGCTTCGTTGTGGCGCCCCGCCGCGCTGTGGCCGGCCGCCTGCTGGACGAGGGCGGACGAGCGCGGATCGACCTGGTCGTCGGGCCGCTGCCCCTGACCGGCGCTGGCGAAGGTCGCGAGCGCGACGGCGGCGCAAAGGGCGATCGGGGTGAAGCGCATCATCAACTCCATTCTATCTTGCCGCCAGCCTAGCATGGCGCCCGCCAGCGCGCGACGAAAAAGCCGTCCGTGCCGTCGTGCGCAGGGGTGAGGAGACGCCCCGTTCCGGCCGCACGCCCCGCTTCCATCGCAAGGGGTTCCGGAACGAGCGATGAACGCTTCGTCAGCGCCTCCGCCTGACCGCGTCCTTCCTCCGCCAGAACCGAGCAGACGGCATAGACGAGGATGCCGCCCGGCCGCAGCAGCGCCGCCGCGACGTCGAGGATGTGCGCCTGGAGCTTGACGAGCCGCGCCAGCCGGTCCTCGTTCAGCCGCCAGCGCGTCTCCGGGTTGCGCCGCCACGTGCCCGTGCCCGAGCAGGGCGCGTCGACCAGCACCAGGTCCGCACGCCCGCCGCAATCGGCGAGCGCGTCCAGCTCCCGGTTGGGATCGAGCAGCCGCGTCTCCGCGATCCGCACGCCCGCACGCTCCAGCCGCGGCGGCATCTGCGACAGGCGCCGCCGATCGGTGTCGCAGGCGATGAGCCGGCCCTCGTTCCCCATCTCCGCGGCGAGGGCGAGGGTCTTGCCCCCCGCCCCGGCACAAAGATCGATCGCAGTCATTCCCGCCGAAGCTTCGCAGGCGAGGGCGAGCAGCTGACTGCCTTCGTCCTGCACTTCCACGAGTCCGGAGCGCCATGCCTCCGCCTCCTCCAGGCGAAAGCCCTCCGGCAGCCGCAGCCCGAGCGGCGACAAGGGCGACGGCTTTGCTTCGGGAAGCGCGGCCAGCGCTTCGTTGCGCGAGCCCATGAGCCGGTTGACGCGCAGGTCGAGCGGCGCGCGGGCGAGCAGCGCCTCGACTTCGGCCTGATCGAGGAGCGGATCGAAGCGGCTGCGCAGCCACCTCGGCGCCGGGCCCCAGGGTGCCGGCTTCTCGCTGGGCGCCACAGTCGCGGGGCCGCGGACGGACCCGTCGAACAGCGCCAGCAATTCGGGATCGTCCTGCGCCAGCCCCAGCATCGCCGCCCGTCCGGACTCAGGCCGCTCGCCGCTCCTGCGGATCGCGCGGTAGACGAGCTCGCGCACCGCCCGCCGGTCCTTGGACCCGGCATAGCGCCGCGTCTTGAAATAGCCGGCGATGATATTGTCGGCTGCGGATCCGGCGGTTCGCGCCGCCTCGATGATCGCATCGAGGAGCTCGATTGCCGCCTGAACGCGTGCGGAAGGAGTCATTGCGGCGCGCTCATCCGCGCGTCGGATAATTGGGGGCTTCGCGGGTGATCGAGACGTCGTGGACGTGGCTTTCACGGAGACCGGCATTGGTGATGCGGACGAACTGCGCCCGCGCCTGCAGGTCACTTATGGTCTCGGAGCCCGTATAGCCCATCGCCGCCTTCACCCCGCCGACGAGCTGGTGGACGACGTCGCGGGCGTGGCCCTTATAGGGCACCTGACCCTCGATCCCTTCGGGGACGAGCTTGAGCTGGTCCTTGATGTCCTGCTGGAAATAGCGGTCGGCCGAGCCCCGCGCCATCGCGCCGACCGAACCCATGCCGCGATAGGATTTGTAGGCGCGGCCTTGGTAGAGGAAGGTCTCCCCCGGCGCTTCCTCGGTGCCGGCGAGGAGTGAGCCGATCATCACGGTTGACGCGCCCGCGGCAAGCGCTTTCGCGACGTCGCCGCTGGTCCGAATGCCACCGTCGGCAATGATCGGAACGCCGGACTTGGCCGCCTCACCCGCCGAATCCATGATGGCGGTGAGCTGCGGCACGCCTACGCCCGCAACGATCCGCGTCGTGCAGATCGAGCCCGGCCCGATGCCGACCTTCACCGCATCGGCGCCTGCACCAACCAGCGCCTTGGTCGCTTCGGCCGTGGCGACATTGCCGGCGACGATCTGGACGTTGTTGGAGAGCTTCTTGATCCGCTCCACGGCCGCCGCGACGTCGCGGTTGTGGCCATGGGCCGTGTCGATGACGATGAGGTCGCATTCGGCGTCGATCAGCGCCTCGCTCCGCTCGAAGCCCTTGTCGCCGACGGTCGTGGCGGCGGCCACGCGCAGCCGCCCCGCCGCATCCTTGGTCGCGTTTGGATAGGTCACCGCCTTCTCGATGTCCTTCACCGTGATGAGGCCGATGCAGCGGCCGGCGTCGTCGACCACGAGGAGCTTCTCGATCCTGTTCTGGTGGAGCTGGCGGCGCGCTTCCTCCTGACTGACCCCCGGCCCCACGGTCACGAGATCGCCCCGTGTCATGAGCTCGGAGACCGGCTGGCGCGGATTGCCCGCGAAGCGCACGTCGCGGTTGGTGATGATGCCCACCAGACGCCCGTCCGGCTCCGTCACCGGAATGCCGGAGATTTTGTGCCGCGCCATGAGATCGAGCGCATCGCCGAGCGTCGCGTCCGGCCTGACGGTGATCGGGTTGACCACCATGCCGCTCTCGTAGCGCTTCACCGCGCGCACCGCCGCCGCCTGCTCCTCCACCCCGAGGTTGCGGTGGAGGACGCCCAGCCCGCCGAGCTGCGCCATCACGATCGCCATGTCGGCTTCGGTCACCGTGTCCATCGCCGAAGAGACGATCGGGATGTTGAGGCCGATCTCGCGGGTGATGCGGGTGCGCGTATCCGCCTGGCTCGGGAGCACGCTCGACTCCGCCGGCTGGAGCAGCACGTCGTCGAAGGTGAGGCCGAGGCGGATGTCCATGTGATGCTCCGGTGGATTCGCGTGGCGAACCCTTAAGCGCCGCGCGCCGCCTCCGCCACTCTCAGGGCCGGGAATATTGCGCGTGATCGGCGAGCCTGCGCACGAGCGCGACGGACAGGTTCGCATCCTCGGCCGCGCCGTCCAGCGGGAGGTCCGGCCGAACGTTGTCGGAAGCGCCGTGATAGGCACCGCCGAGGAAGCGTTGGAGAACTTCGATGTTGGCGAAGCTGCCGCCCACCATCACCGCGGGCACTCCGGCACGTGCCAGCGCCCAGCCGTCCTGGCGGCGGATGA
>DASWMS010000002.1:0-54484 GCA_036399655.1 Allosphingosinicella sp.
AGCCCTGGAGCAGGCGGACGTCCTTATAGTCGATCCGGGGAGCGTCCTTGCCCGAGAAGGGGCAGCTCTTGCGGCGGCGGAAAAATGGGCGTGCCATGTGCTGGTTCCTTCTCTCTTACGCTTCGACGGCGTCTTCGCGGGGACGGCGCGGGCCGCGATCGTCGTCACGGCCGCGGCCGCCGCGATCGCCGCGGTCACCACGGTCGCCGCGATCTCCGCGGCCGTCGCGGTCGCGCTCGCCGCGGCGCATCATCGCCGACGGGCCGGCTTCGTGCGCATCGACGCGGATCGTCATGTAGCGGATGACGTCTTCGCTGATCTGGGTCTGCCGCTCGAGCTCGGCGACGACGGGCGCCGGCGCTTCGAAATCGATGGCGACGTAATGCGCCTTGCGGTTCTTCTGGATCCGGTAGGCGATGTTGCGAAGGCCCCAGGTCTCCGTCTTGGAAACCTTGCCGCCGTTCGTTTCGATGATGTCGGTGGCCGTCTGGGCCAGCGCGTCGACCTGGGCTTGGGCCAGGTCCTGACGCGCGAGAAACACATGCTCGTATAGCGGCATGAGTGCGCATTCCTTATCTTGGCCGATCGCTGACGCCGCCCATTGCGGACGCCCCTCCGGCTGTCGTCTCGAATATGAAGCGGGGCCGGAGGACATGCGCCTCAGCCCCGCTACCGGCGGGCATTGGCCGAAAAGCGCATGAAAATCAAGTGCGGTCCTGCCGCGCCTCGGACCCGCGTCGGCCCGGCTCTGGCAATCGCGCGGCTTATCGCCTAGCGGCGCGTTCATCCACGATCACAGGAGCATCGAAGCCTCATGCGCGCATTCATCTTTCCGGGGCAGGGGAGCCAGTCGGTCGGGATGGGCAAGGCTTTGGCCGAGGCGAGCCGCGTCGCGCGCGATCTGTTCCAGGAAGTGGACGAAGCGCTCGGCCAGAATCTGGCCAGGCTGATGGCCGACGGGCCGATCGAAGAGCTGACGCTCACGGAGAACGCCCAGCCCGCGATCATGGCGAACGCGCTCGCGACCTTCCGCACGTCCGGCATCGACATCGCCAAGGCGGACTTCGTCGCCGGCCATAGCCTCGGCGAATATACGGCGCTCGCCGCCGCGGGCGCGTTCGACGTGTCGACGGCGGCGCGGCTCCTCAAGCTGCGCGGCCGCGCGATGCAGGCGGCGGTGCCGGTCGGCGAAGGCGCGATGGCGGCCTTGCTCGGCGCCGATCTCGAAATCGCGCGGGCCGTGGCGGAGGCCGCGGCCGAGGGACAGGTCTGCACCGTCGCGAACGACAACGATCCGAGCCAGGTCGTCATTTCCGGGCACCGCGAGGCGGTGGAACGCGCGCTCGGCCTCGCCAAGGAGAAGGGCGCCAAGCGCGCCGTGCTGCTGCCGGTCTCCGCCCCCTTCCATTCGCCACTCATGGAGCCCGCCGCCCGCGCGATGGAACAGGCGCTCGCCGACGCCGAGATCACGAGGCCATCCGTCCCCGTCTACGCCAACGTCACCGCCGCGCCGTCCCAGGACCCCGCTGAAATCCGCGGTCTCCTCGTCGAGCAGGTGACCGGCATGGTCCGCTGGCGCGAAAGCGTCGCCGCCATGGCCGCGGCCGGCGTCGAGGAGTTCGTCGAGTTCGGCGGCAAGGTCCTTGCTCCGATGGTGAAACGCATCGCGCCGGACGCGAAGGTGACGAGCGTCCTCACGATGGACGACATCGACGCACTGGTGCGCGACCTTTGACCGTCATTCCCGCGAAAGCGGGAATCCAGGCGGCGGCCGGGCGGCTCAGTCGAAGCTGGAAGAAAAAGAAGAAGCTGGATCCCCGCTTTCGCGGGGATGACAGGAGGAAAGAGAGATGTTCGACCTTAGTGGAATGACCGCGCTGGTGACCGGCGCTTCGGGCGGGATCGGGTCGGCCATTGCGGCGGCGTTCGCGGGGCAGGGGGCGCGGGTGGCGCTTTCGGGGACTCGCGAAGAGGCGCTTCGGGGCGTGGCCGAGACGCTCGGCGGCGATCATGTGATCCTGCCGGCGAACCTCGGGGATGCCGAGGCGGTGGATGGGCTGGTGCCCCGGGCCGTCGAGGCGATGGGCAAGCTCGACATCCTGGTGAACAATGCCGGCGTGACGCGCGACAACCTAGCGATGCGGATGAAGGACGAGGAATGGTCCGACGTCATCCGGATCAACCTCGAGGCCGCCTTTCGCCTCAGCCGCGCGGCCTTGAAGCCGATGATGCGCGCAAGGCACGGCCGCATCATCTCGATCACCTCGGTGGTCGGCGCCACCGGCAATCCGGGGCAGGCCAATTATGCGGCCTCCAAGGCCGGGCTCGTCGGCATGTCGAAGGCGCTGGCGCAGGAAGTCGCGAGCCGCAACATCACCGTGAACTGCATCGCGCCAGGCTTCATCCAGTCGGCGATGACGGACGTCCTTCCCGACGCGCAGAAGCAGGCGCTTCTCGGTCGCATTCCGGCGGGCAAGCTAGGCGCGGGCGAGGATATCGGCGCGGCGGCGGTGTTTCTCGCCAGCCGCGAGGCGGGCTACGTCACCGGCCAGACCATCCACGTCAACGGCGGGATGGCGATGCTCTAGGCAGGAGGCGGCCACATCGGCCCCACTTGCGCGAAGCCCGGCCAAGCGGCTAGGGCACATTCCAAAGCCAAACAGGAGGAATACAGACCATGAGCGAGTCCGCGGATCGGGTGAAGAAGATCGTCATCGAGCATCTCGGCGTCGAGGCCGACAAGGTCACCGAAGAAGCGAGCTTCATCGACGATCTCGGCGCGGACAGCCTCGACATCGTCGAGCTGGTCATGGCGTTCGAGGAAGAATTCGGTGTGGAGATCCCCGACGACGCCGCCGAGAAGATCACGACCGTCAAGGACGCGATCGATTATATCGACAACAACAAGGCCTGAGCATCCGGCCGCGCGCCGGCCCAGCGACCTTCGGTCCGGCCTGACGGCTCCCCGCCCGCGGCGCTCTTGGGAAATTTCCCAGGCGAGCCGGTGCAGGGGGGCCGTTCGCCGTTCAAGCCCAGCCAGTTGAGCCTTAGGAGTGATTGAAATGCGCCGTGTCGTGGTCACCGGTCTCGGAATGGTCTCGCCGCTCGGCGGGGACGTCGAGACGAGCTGGAAGAACATCCTCGCCTCCAAGAGCGGCGCGGGGCGGATCACGCATTTCGACGCGTCGGACTATGTCTGCAAGATCGCCTGCGAGGTGAAGCCGGCCGATCACGAATATGGCTTCGATCCGAACAAGCGCGTCGATCACAAGGTGCAGCGCCAGGTCGATCCCTTCATCGTCTACGGCATCGACGCCGCCGGACAGGCGCTCGAAGATGCGGGTCTCACCGACGAAAGCGAAGAGAATCGCTTCCGGATGGGCGTCTCCATCGGCTCGGGCATCGGCGGCCTGCCGGGCATCGAAAAGGAAAGCCTCGTCCTCCACGAAAAGGGCCCGCGCCGAGTCAGCCCGCACTTCGTCCACGGGCGCCTCATCAACCTCATCTCCGGCCAGGTCTCGATCAAGTACGGACTCATGGGCCCGAACCATGCGGTGGTGACCGCCTGCTCGACCGGCGCCCATTCGATCGGCGACGCCGCGCGCATGATCATGATGGACGATGCCGACGTGATGCTCGCGGGCGGCGCGGAAGCCGCGATCTGCCCGATCGGCATTGCCGGCTTCTCCCAGGCCAGGGCGCTTTCCACGCAGCATAACGACAATCCCGAAAAGGCGAGCCGGCCCTACGACATCGATCGCGACGGCTTCGTCATGGGCGAAGGCGCGGGCGTGATCGTCCTCGAGGAATATGAAAAGGCAAAGGCGCGCGGCGCCAAGATCTACGCCGAAGTGGTCGGCTACGGCATGTCGGGCGACGCCTATCACGTGACGGCGCCGCACCCAGAAGGCGCGGGCGGCTTCCGGGCCATGCAGGTGGCGATGAAGCGCTCCGGCCTCGATCTGTCCGACATCGATTATATCAACGCCCACGGCACTTCGACGCCGCTCGGCGACGAGCTGGAGCTCGGTGCGGTCCGCCGGCTGTTCGGCAACCAGGTCGGCAGGCTGTCGATGAGCTCGACCAAGTCGGCGATCGGCCACCTCCTCGGCGGTGCGGGCGCGGTCGAAGCGATCTTCTGCATCCTCGCCATGCGCGACCAGATCGTGCCTCCGACGCTCAACCTCGACAATCCCAGCGAAGGCACGGCCGGCGTGGACCTCGTGCCGCATGTCGCCAAGGAGCGGAGCGTCAAGGCGGTGCTGAACAACAGCTTCGGCTTCGGCGGCACCAATGCCAGCCTGGTGTTCAAGGCGGTCTGATCGAGGGGCTTCGGCCATGAAGCGGCCCACGGCGAAGCGTCCCGCATCGAAGAAGAAGGGGACGCGCCGCGTCTCGCCGCTGAAGCGGCTGCTGCTCATCGCCGCGGTGCTCGCGGCGGTGGTCGCGGCCTGGACCTATTGGTCGCTCTGGGCAGGGAGCGGGCCTTCAAACGAGGCGAAGACGATCGTCGTCGCTGAGGGCGCGAGCGTCGGCAGCGTCGCCGAGCAGCTGAAGCGCGAGGGCCTCATTCGCGCCGACCCGGTCACCTACCGCCGCTTCGCCCGCGTCCTCGGCGCCGGCGATCCGGTTCAGGCGGGCGAGTTCGAGATCCCCGCCGGTGCGAGCGGCGCGCGGATTCTCGACATCCTCCAGCACGGCCGCCCGGTGCAGCGCATGGTGACGGTCCCGGAGGGCATGCCGTCGGTGCTCGTCCACGAGCGGCTGATGCGCGCGCCTTTCCTGACCGAAGATGTCGCGGTGCCGGAGGAGGGCTCGGTCCTCCCGGGCACCTATTCCTACCGCCGCAACGAGAGCCGCGCGGCCGTCGTCGGACGCATGCAGGAAGCGATGCGCCAGGAGCTCGCCCGCCTCTGGCCGCGGCGCAGCCCGAACACGGTGGTGTCGAGCCCGCGCGAGGCGGTGATCCTCGCCTCGATCGTCGAGAAGGAGACCGGCAAGGCCTCCGAGCGGCCCACCATCGCCGGCGTCTATTCGAACCGGGTGCGCATCGGAATGAAGCTCGATGCGGATCCGACGATCATCTATCCCATTACCCAGGGCCGCCCGCTCGGGCGCCCGATCCGCCGATCGGAGATCGACGCGGTGAACGGGTACAATACGTACACGCGCGTCGGCCTTCCGGTGGGACCCATCGCCAATCCGGGGCGCGAGTCGATCGCAGCGGTGCTCAACCCCGGACAGACCCAGGCGCTCTACTTCGTCGCCGACGGCACCGGCGGGCACATCTTCTCGAACACGCTTGAGGAGCATCAGCGGAACCACCAGCGCTGGCGCGAGATTCGGGCGCAGAGGCAGCAGCAGGCGGCGCAGCCGGGACAGCCGGCGCAGTAACGGCGTTCGCCGTCATCCCCGCGAAAGCGGGGATCCAGCAGGCCCCGGTGCAGGTCTCCGCCGCCGCCTGGATTCCCGCTTTCGCGGGAATGACAGCGAGCGGGTTTGGGAGCCGCTTCGCGACGGCCCTGTGCCGGGCTCAGTGCCTCCTCAGCATGAGCGATGCGGGTGGCGCCCAATCGGAGGCAGACGTGCAAAACAACCGCTAGGGCTGAGCGTGTCGAGGCCCGGCTCCCAGCGCTGCAAACCGCCCTTCGGCAGGCTCACGGCTAGCGGTGTTGGGGCCAACTCGCGCCGGCACCGAGCTTTAGCCCGCGAAAACGCCCAGCCTTCTCACCGTGATCGGCGCATTGCCGTCCCGCGCCTCGGCGAGCGGCTCGATCGTGACTGCCTGCGCGTCAAATCCCACGTGGATGACGAGGTCGTTCGACATGGCGAGAGCGACGTGGTTGCCTGAGAAGACGAGGTCGCCGCGCTGCAGGGCTTCGCCGTCCGGGACCGCTTCGCCCAGCATCCGCTGCTGGTCGGTCTCACGGGGGAGGGGGAGGCCGCACAAGCCGTAAGCGAGCTGGACGAGGCCGGAGCAGTCGATGCCGCGGGCGCTGCGGCCGCCCGATTTGTAGGGCGTGCGCAGGAGGCGCTCGGCGACGCGGACGGGATCGCTCTCGAACTCGCCGATCGGGCGAAGGTGGCAGAGAGGGATGCAGCCGATCTCGGTTGCGAGGCAGGGGCCGCGTTCGTAACCATGGAGCCGGGCGCCCATCGGGACGCGGCACAGGATCGGCGAGGAGATGCCGCCCTCGGGGTGAATGGGCGCGGTCGCCTCGCAGACGATCCAGGTCGGCTCGGCGGGCGCGGTGAGGGCGATCGCCTCCACATAGCCCACGCGGTGGTCGGCGACCGCATAGCCCCAGGCCCAACCGCCCGAAATCTCCAGCGCGGCGAATTCCTCGCCCGGCAGCAGCTCCGAGATCGTCGCGGCCTCGTCGTTCGGTTTGTCGCGCAGAGGCGCGGCACGGAGACCGCAGGCGCGGATCAGGGGCCGCGCATAATGGGGCGCGATCACCTGGCCGGCGAGCGCGATGTCGGCAATGTCGCCGCGGTAGGCGTGAATACGCGGATCGAGGGTCGAAGCGGAGCCCTTGAGCTCGAACCGCTCACCCGTGCTGGAGGATGAATCCGCCCCGTTCGCGCGCGGTCTTCTTGGGGGCGCCGTCCTGCTCGAGATTGCGTTCGAAGCTGTCAAGGAAGTCCTGTCCCGTGGAGGTTTTGGCGACGAATACGTTGCGGCGGTCCGCCTCGTCCCTTACCCTGCGCAGATAGCCGAGCGAGCCGAGCGTATTCAAGGCGCGGGTGATGACCGGCTTCGAGACGCCGAGAACGTTGGCGAGGCCGCGCACCGTATGCGGTCCCGGCGTCAGATACACCAGCAGCATGAGAGCCATCTGGCGGTTGGTGAGGTCGGGCTGACCGGATCGGACGTACCTGATCAGCGTCTGCATCCAGCTTCTGAGCGATCGGTCGGACACTGCCGCCTTCTCCGATATGAGAGGTTTCACGTTTCGGAGCTAGAACCAGTCACATCCCATTTCGTTTCGCACTTTATTGAATAATCAGCGCAAAAACGACAAGAGTCACTTCAGGGACGCTTGTCGCCCCCGCGACAGCGGGGGTCCACAAGGGGCGCGGAGACCTTGGCCGACGCCCGCTGGATTCCCGCTTTCGCGGGAATGATCGTCGAGGCCGGCGAGCCGGCAGCTCAGGCGCCGTAGCGGCTCTTGAGCATCTCCCATGCGGCACGCAGGCCGAGCGCGTCGCCGCCTTTGGGGCGGCCGGGGCGGGGCTTGGCGGACCAGGCGAAGGTATCGAGGTGCGCCCAGGGCGTGCCTTCCGGCACGAATTTCTGGAGGAAGAGGGCGGCGGTCACGGCGCCCGCCATCCCGCCCTCGGCGACATTGCCGACGTCGGCGATGTCGGAGGAGAGCATCTCGGCGTAATTCTTCCAGAGCGGCAGCCGCCAGAGCGGGTCGCCGGCCGCGGTGCCGCCGGCGAGCAGCGCTTCGGCCAGCGCATCGTCGTTGGCGAACAAAGCCGGGAGCTCGGGCCCGAGGGCCACTCGGGCGGCGCCCGTCAGGGTGGCGAAGTCGAGGATCAGCTCCGGGCTCTCCTCCCCGGCGCGGGTCAGCGCGTCGCCGAGGATCAGGCGCCCTTCGGCGTCGGTGTTGCCGACCTCGACGGTCAGGCCCTTGCGGCTCGTCAATATGTCGCCGGGCCGAAAGGCATTTCCAGAGATGGCGTTCTCGGCCGCGGGGACGAGCATGTGGAGGCGGACGGGCAGGCGCAGCGCCATGACGAGGCGGGCGAGAGCCAGCGCGTGGGCCGCGCCGCCCATGTCCTTCTTCATCAGGCGCATGCCGTCCGCAGGCTTGATGTCGAGCCCGCCCGTGTCGAACACGACGCCCTTGCCGACGATGGCGACCTTCGGATGCCGCCGGTCGCCCCAGAACAGCTCCATGAGGCGCGGCGCCCGCTCGGGCACGGCGGCGCGGCCGACTGCGGCGACCATCGGATAGCCCTGGTCGAGCGCGGCGCCCGACGTGACGGAAAGCTCGGCGCCGTAGGTCGAGGCGAGGGCGGCCGCCGCCTCCTCGAGCTCGCGTGGACCCATGTCCTGCGCGGGGGTATTGACGAGGTCGCGGACGAGGAATGTCGCTTCGGCCAGTGCCACAGTCTCGGCGATGCGCGCCGGTGCATCCGTCAGAAGAATGCGTGGGCCCTTGGGCGCCTTCTCCGCCTTGTAGCGGGTGAAGCGGTACTGGCCGAGCAGCCACCCGAGCGCCGCCGCTCCGGCGCTGCGATCCGCAGTCCGGTACGTGCCCTCGGGAAGCGCTTCGGCCGCCTTGGCGAGGCACCACGGGCCGCGCTCTGCGACGTCGCCGACGCCGAGCGCCGCGGACCATTCTTCGCGCTCACCCGGGAGGAAGGCGATCTGGTGCGGCTCACCGCGGAAGCCCTGCGCCGCGACGGCGCGGCGGATTCGGGCGGGCTGCCCCTTCAGCCAGCCGTCGAAGCCTTTCTTGTCCACGAGATGGAGGGGCGTGGCGGGCTGGCCCTTGTCGGGCTGGAGGAGCGCGGAAAGGTCTGTCATGCTGCCGCCCTAGCGAAGGCTGCGCGCGAGGGCGAGGGATGACGGATTGGCTGGGCCGCATAGCGGCATTGCTCCTGGGTGTCCTTGCCCTTTCCGGCTGCTCGATGGAAACGGCGATCAACGCCATGTCCACGGCGGAGGACCGGCAGTTCGCGCAGGATTTCGTCGCGAACGTGCGGGCGGGCGACGAAGGCTGGCTCGAGCAGCACATGCACCCGGGCCTCTGGGCGCGGACCAGCAACATGGTGGCGGCACGCAAGGGCCTTTTCGGTGAGGGAGGGCCCGGCACGACCACGTTGGTGGGCTACCAGGTCTCGGCGATGCAATCGGGAGGGAGATCGAGTCGCACCGTCAGCTTCACGCTGATCACCGAAACGGGCCGCAGCTGGACGGAGACGCGGTTCGAAGCGGTGTCGGAGAACGATGGTCCGCTGCTCGTTTCGGACTGGCTCGTCCTTCCGCACGGCCGCCGCCCGGCGGCGCTCAATATGTTCGAGACGAGCAAGAAGGCCGTGCCCTGGCTTTGGGGCTTCAGCATTGCGCTGATCCTGGGGCTGGTGGCGATCGTCTGGGCGGTCGTGCGCTCCAGGAGGCGCAGGCGCGAGGCGGCGGCGCGCCTCTAGGCGGCAGCCGGAACACCGTACAAATCGTGCTCGTCGGCGTCTTCGACGAGGACGGGGACGATGTCGCCCTGTGCGAGATGTGCGGCGCCCCGGAGGTGGACTTCGCCGTCTATCTCCGGAGCATCGGCATATGAGCGGCCCGTGGCGCCGCCTTCGCCGTCGGCGACGTCGATGATGACGCTCAGCGTGCGGCCGACCTTGGCCTGGAGCTTGGCGGCGGAGATGGCCGCGGTCTTCTCCATGATGCGGGCGTAGCGTTCTTCCTTGACCGCCTCGGGAACCGGGTTCGGGAGGTGGTTCGCGGCGGCGCCTTCGACCGGTTCGAAGCGGAAGGCGCCGACGCGATCGAGCTGCGCTTCGTCGAGCCAGTCGAGGAGATACTGGAAGTCCTCCTCGGTCTCGCCCGGGAAGCCGACGACGAAGGAGGAACGGATGGCGATGTCCGGGCAGATCTCGCGCCAGCGGTGGATTCGCTCCAGCACCTTCGCCTCGTTCGCGGGGCGGCGCATGGCGCGAAGCACGTTGCGGCTCGCATGCTGGAACGGAATGTCGAGATAGGGGAGGACCAGCCCGTCGGCCATGAGCGGGATGACCTGGTCGACGTGCGGGTAGGGATAGACGTAATGGAGCCGCACCCAGACCGGATCTTTTGGCGTGCCCAGCTTGCCGAGCTCGCGGGCGAGGTCGGTCATGTGGGCGCGCATCTCCTGGCCCTTCCAGGTCCAGTTCTTGTCGCGGATGTCGATGCCGTAGGCGGAGGTGTCCTGGCTGATGACCAGCAGCTCCTTCGTGCCGGCGGCGATCAGCTTTTCGGCTTCGCGCAGGATGGCGTCGGGGCGGCGGCTGGCGAGGTCGCCGCGCAGGCTCGGGATGATGCAGAAAGCGCAGCGGTGGTTGCAGCCCTCGGAGATCTTCAGATAGCTGTAGTGGCGCGGCGTCAGCTTCAGGCCGCCGTCCGGCACCAGGTTCAGGAACGCGCTCGGCGGCATCGGCGCCGCTTCGTGCACTGCGCCCACGACCTGCTCGTACTGGTGCGCGCCGGTGACGGCGAGGACCTGCGGGAAGCGCGCGCGGATGACTTCCGCTTCCTTGCCCATGCAGCCCGTCACGATGACGCGGCCGTTCTCGGCCATGGCTTCGCCGATCGCTTCGAGGCTTTCTTCCTTGGCGCTGTCGAGGAAGCCGCAGGTGTTCACGAGCACGATGTCCGCGCCCGCATAATCGGGCGACATCTCATAGCCGTCCGAGCGGAGCTTGGTCAGGATGCGCTCTGAATCGACGAGGTTCTTCGGACAGCCGAGCGAAACCATGCCGACCTTGGGCGGTGAAGGGAGCTGAAGTGCCATGGGAAGCGCGCCACATAGGGAGAATGGCGCCGAAAAGCTAGGGGCCGGAGACCGTTAAGGCGGGCGAGGCCGCCCGCGCTTACTGGTTGTTGGGGCCCTTGCCGGCATTCTGGATGTCGCGGCGCAGCTGCGCGCGATCGTCCTCGAACGCCTGCCACTCGGCGCGGGTGCGGCAGATGCGCCGCCGCGCGACGCGCGAGCCGAGCACCGGTTCGGCGGCACGGCAGATGACCTGGTCCAGGTTCGGCGCCGGTCGGGCGGTGGTTGCCGGCGCGGGTGCAGGCGCCGGTGCCGGGGCGGGCGCCGCCTGGGCGCTCAGCACAAGCAGTGCAATCGTTTCAGCCAGCATGACCCGCTTCCCTTTGCATGAACGAGGTCCCCATCCCTGCGCGGCGAAGGATAACAGCAGGATAGGGCCGATGTCCATTGTCCGGACGCCTGCCGGCAACATTGCTCTTGCACCGAACGTTTTTTGCGCGTTCCATGCCGGCCAGGGATGAGAGATGCCTTCCCGGCGATGCGGGCCGCTGCCGGGTTGCCGAACTCACGCGGTCCGTTGGAGCTGGCTCATGGTGATCGCGATCCTTTCCGCACTCATTGCGGCAACGCAGGCTCCGGCCGCAGCGGCTCCGGCGGTCGAGGTCGGCCGGTTCAACGAAGCGGCCTTTCCCGAAGCGGCGATCCGCGAGCGGCGCATGCCCCGCGACGCGATGCTGAGCCGGGTCGAGGAGATCCTGCGCGAGCGCAGTTGCCGCCTGGAGGGTCAGACCCATCGCAGCTTCGACATCCGCGTCCCCTACGTGGTGAAGCTGGAGCCCGACGGAACGCCGACGCGATTCGTCGTTGCCGATATCGGCTGCCAGCCGCTCGAGTCGTTCGTCGGCCGCGTCGTCCTGGAACTGACGCGCGTCGGCGATTTCCGCCCGACCGGGCAGAGCGACGCGCAATGGTATCGAAGCGAGGTGCGATTCACCGTCGGCGCTCACGATTGAGCCGCTGCGGGCGGTCCTGAGCCTCAAATCTGACGGGTGAGTGCCGCGAAGGCGCCGCTGCGCCTGCCTGCGGCCGATGCGCGAGTCTGCCGCGCCTTGGCCCACAACGAAAAAGCCCCAGCCGTTTCCGGCCGGGGCTCCGGGAGATCAGCGGGGGGGGGGGAGCTGATCTCCATGGGGGGATGCCGGTATAACTCCGACCCCCAAAAGCGGTTCCCGAACTTTTTCGCGCGGCGCGATTTTTTTTGAAGCGGAGTTTGCGGAGCCGGCTTTCGGAAGCGCAGCGCTGCCCCGACAAACGAAACGCCCCGGTCGCGCCGGAGCGTTTCGCCGAAAGTCTGCCCAAAGGCGACTCTCTCCCATCCCCCGCCGATTCACTTAGCCTAAATCAGGCGCTTGGGCAAAAGGGAAAGCGTGCGGCCGGCGCACGATCCGCCGCTTGCGGCGCGCCGGCCGGTTCGGCAGAGGCGGTGCATGGCGGACGACGTCAGATATTCGAAGCGGCTGTCGCTCTGGCTCCGCCACGAGCCCGCGGCCGGCGGGCTCAGCCTCGACGAGTCGGGCTGGACCGAGACGGCGCAGGTTCTGGCGGCGCTCGAGCGGGTGGGGCTCGGCGGCGGCGAGCCGCGGCTGCACCGGGTGATCCGGGAGAATGACAAGCAGCGCTTCGAGCTTTCGAAGGACGGGAGGCGGATCCGGGCGCGGCAGGGCCATTCCATCGCGGTCGCGCTCGACTGGCCGGAAACCGCGCCGCCGGAACTTCTCTTTCATGGAACGGCGGCAAAGGCGCTCGAAGGCATACGGGCCGACGGGCTGAAGCCGATGGCGCGTCACCACGTCCACCTTTCGCCGGACGAGGAAACGGCGCGCAAGGTCGGCTCGCGGCGCGGCGCGCCGGTGATCCTCACCGTCCGGGCCGCCGCGATGGCGGCAGAGGGGCGGCGTTTCTATCTCACTGCAAACAATGTGTGGCTGACCGATGCGGTGCCGCCGGAGTTCATCCTCGGCCTCTGATCGCGGCGAGGCCGAGCGCCGCCCAGCCGAGGATCAGGAGGAGGCCGCCGACGGGTGTCACCATGCCGAGTGCGCGCAGGCCCGTCAGCGCCATGAGGTAGAGCGAGCCCGAGAAGAGGAGAATGCCGGCGCCGAACAGCCATGCGGCGGCACGGGCGCGGAGCGGCGCGAAGCCGACCGCGACGAGCGCAAGCGCATGCCACATCTGGTATTGAACGGCGGTCTGCCACCAGCCGAGCGCGGCCGGCCCCAGCGTTTCTCCGAGGCCATGTGCGCCGAACGCGCCCAATGCGACGCCGAGGGCCGCGATCAGGGCGCCGGCGGCGATCAGGGCGCGGCCTTCCTTTTGTCTTTCCGTCATGTGCCCGCCATAGAAGGCGGCGCGGCAGGTCGGCAACGCGGCGGCGGGGAGGTTTGCGAATGTACGGACGAATGCTGCTTTGGGCGTTGTTGCTGACCCCCGCTGCTGCACCGGCTCAGCCGGCGGCGCGCGCGGTGACCAGCGACGCCGAGGACGTGCGCCGCCTGGCCGCGCTCGGCCTGACGCCGTTCGAACGGCAGCGGGAGGTGATCCGCTACACCTTCTCGGCGCCGGAGCGATCGGGTGGGAGCGCGACGGGCCTGAGGCAGACCGTGGTGCAGATCGTCCCCGGTGTCGACGGGCGCAGTGCGGCGGTCACGCTGGTGACCGCTCGCGCGGCCGCAGGAGAGGCAATGCGCGCCGTCTCGCGCCGGGAGGAGACGATCAGCCTCCACGAATATCGCAGCCTGAGGACGCAGCTCGTCCGTCACGCAGCCGATCTCGACATGCGCGAGCAGGACGTCTCGCCCGAAGTCGAAGCCTGCGACAACGCTCCGGCGGCGCGCCTCGACATGAAGCTCGGCGGCGAGTCCCGGATGGTGCTGAGCCGGACGGCGGGCTGCAACGCGGAAGCGGCGGCGTACAATGCGGGTGATTTCCTGCTCGTCGCCGCCGAGCGGATATTCGGTGCGCCGATCGAAGGCGCGCGGCCGGCGCGCTGACGAGCAGCTTGAGGACACGCGAAGGGGAGGGGCACCCCGACGGCACCCCTCCCGCCCCGCGTCGCGCGCGATCGCGTCAGCGAAGGTCGTTCGTGCGGCGGTTGATCGTCCAGTGGCTGACCCGGCAGACGTTGACGTTCATCCGGTCGACATGCTGGCCGTTGGCGAGCGTCACCCGCAGGTCGTACATGCAGTCGCCGGAGCCGTTGTCGAAATCGACGACGGCGGTGTCGCCGTGGCCAAGCGTGCGGTCCGGGATGCGGTCGGCGCCGAAGCTCGATGCGGCGGTCGGCGAGCCGCGGACGTACATGACGGTCTGGCCGGAACGGTTGTCGATGACGACCCGGCGGTCGAGCCCGTCGCCGCTCTGGGCGAAGGTCGGGCTCGCGGAAGCGAGCGTGGCGACGGCGGCGAGAGCGAAGGCGCTGCGGGCAAAGGCGGTGATGCGGATCATGATGATTTCTCCCTTTTATCCTGTCCGGCGGCGGTGCGTCCTTGCCCCGCTGCCGATGCGCCTTTCTCGCAGGTCGTTTCGGCCAAGTAATTCCCGCTTGTGTCGGAACGGGCGCCCGACAGATGCCGGTCGGAGGGGGTCCGACATGTGTCGGATGTCGCTCCGTACGGGCAGCGGCTAGCCACGATCCCACAGGGCGCTAAGAAGAGGGACATGGACGCAAAGCCGCTCGACATATTGCTGCTCGAGGATCAGGCGCTGGTGCGCGCCGGCATGCGCGAGCTCATCCAGATCACCGAGCCCCGCGCCCGCATCGCCGAAGCCTCGAGCTACGAGCAGGCGGTGGCGCGCGTCGAGGCGGAACGGTTCGACATCGCCTTTCTCGACATCGACCTGAAGGGTGGCCCCTCCGGCCTCGATTTCCTGCGCTGGCTCCGGAGCCGGGAGGTCGACACCCGCGCGATCATGCTGTCCGGCCGCGCCGAGAAGGAACTGGTCATGGAGTGCCTTCAGGAGGGTGCGTCCGGCTACATCCTCAAGGACATGGACGAAGAGGGCCTGTTCCGCCGGGCCCTGGACACCGTTTTCCAGGGGAGCATCTTCCTTCCCGCCAACGTCATCGGGCGGGGCGGCTTCACGCCCGCGGCGGCTGCCGCCGCCCCGGCGCCGGTCTCGGCCGAGTCGCTGGGCATCGGCGGCCGCTCGCTCGAAGTCCTCTATTATGTCTGCCAGGGGCTGCCGAACAAATCGATCGCCCGGAACATGGGCATCGAGGAAGGAACGGTCCGGAAGGACTATCTTCCGCGGCTGTTCCGCCTGTTCAAGGTGGCGCGGCGGACGGAGCTCCTGATCGAAGTCTCGCGCCGCGGAATCGTCATTCCAGCGCCGGCATCGGCAACGGAGGCAGGGGCGGCGGCGCAAGGGCGCTGATTTCGGCGAGCAGCGCCTCGGGCGCGACCGGCTTGCGGAGCACGCGGCCCGATCCGATCCACTTGCCCCGATCGATCGACCCCATCTCCCCCGTCACGATGAGGAGGGGGAGGGGCGCGTCGAAGGCCGCCGTGGCTGCCTTTACGACATCGCGCGCCGTGCGCCCGCCCGGAAGGCGATAGTCGGTGATGAGGAGATCGGGCGTCCGTTCCAGCGCCGGCAGCGCCGCGGCCATTTCGGCGAAGGAGCCGTAGCTTTCGTGGAGGATGCCGTTCGCCTCCAGGAGGGCGATCGTGGCTTTGCGGACGAGGGCGTCGTCCTCGACGTAGAGGACGTAGGTGCCGGACAGGTCCGGCGTCGGCGCAGCCTCGACGAGCGGCAGCGTGTCCTGCGCGCCGGCGGGCACCTGGCAGCGCGGCACCTCCAGCGAGAAGCGGGTGCCCTTGCCGAGGCGCGAGCGCATGTCGAGGCGGTGCTCGGCAAGGAGCGGGACGATCGCCTGGACGATGGAAAGACCGAGGCCGACGCCCTTCTCGCGGTCGCGCTCGGGATTTCGAAGCTGCACGAAGGGCTGGAAGACCTTGGGCCAGTCCTTCTCCGCGATGCCGAGTCCGTTGTCGACGACGTCGATCCGCACCCGGTTGGCGAGGTCGACGATGCCGATCACGACCGCCCGGCGCGGCTTGGCGGGATCGCTGTACTTGATCGCGTTCGAGACGAGGTTGCCGATGACGCGGCCGAGGAGGTGGCGGTCGCTCTTCGTCCAGACCGGTCCCGAGGCGGGGCGGCGGATGCGGATCTCAACGCCGCGCTCCTCGGCAAAACCGCGGCAGGGGGCGATCGCCTCCTCCATGAGAGCGGCGAGATCGAACGCGGAATAGTCGGCGGAAACGAAGCCGGTCTCCAGCCGCGAGATTTCGAGAACGGCGTTCAAGGTGCTGCGCGTCGCCCGCGAAGCGTCGTCGGCAAGGGCGAGAAGCTCGGCCGATTTCGGCGCGTCTCCCCGGTCCAGAGCGTGGCGCGAGGCGGCAAGCAGGGTGGTGAGCGCCTGCATCGGCTGGCGCAGGTCGTGGGCGGCATCGGCGAGGAATTTGGATTTGGCGACGTTCTGCCGCTCGGCAAGCGCACGCAGCTCGTCCTTCGCTTTGACGAGGGCGGCGGTCTTGGCCTGCGTGTCGCGCTCCGAGTCGCGGAGCACCGCGTTCAGCGCCTCGAGCTCGCGCTCCCGCGCGAACACCTCGCGCGCCGCCCGCTCGCGCTCGACGGCGATCGCGCAGCCGATCGCGGCGAACGAGACGAGGTAGAGGATGGAGGCCAGGAAGTAGTAATTCCAGGAGCGGAAGAGGACATAGTCGAACGTCTTGTCCGCGCCCGGATTCCATTCGAGGATCTGGGCGAAGGGGAGGATGGCGAAGCTCGCCGCGATGGAGAAGGCTGCGAGTGCGTAGAGCGTGCGCGAGCGGGTGCCGAACAGGCCGAACATGAACATCATGATCAGCGGCAGGCAGATGAAATAGAATTGGTAATTATATGGAAAGGGCGTGTCCGCGACCATGAACAAGGCGAGGATGTAAAGCCCGGCCATGCAGAGGGCGAGGGCGGTATTCGCCCGCCCGATATCGATGCCGCGCCGGACGAGCGCCGCGAACGAGACGCCGATCAGCGCGGCGCCGCCGATCCGAAGCGCGAAGATGGCGGGCAGGAACGCCCGCATCTCCTTGTTGCGGTAGCTGTGGAAGATGTCCCAGCCGAAATAGGCGATCCAGACGAAGAGGACGAGGACGAGCGCGGCCCGACGCGCCGCGGCGGAGCGCTCCGCCTGGTCGGCCTGGAAGGCGACCTCGGTTTCGGCCGGGAAGCGGGCAGGGGGGCGGAAGAGGGAGGGCACGAAGCTGCGCTCGCGCGGCTTCGCGCGCGCGGCTTCTTCCAGCAATGGCGGCGGCGCAGTCGCCATGTCGTCCCCCAACGTCGCGCCTCCTTAGACCAGCGCGGGCTCGGGCAAAAGCCGCCGGTTGCGGGCGGCGCCCTGCGGTGCGACAAGTGGCGCATGAGGATGCTCATCGCCGCGCTCGCGAGCTTCGCAGCGCTCACCGGCTGCGCCGGGCGCGAGGCCGGATCGGCCGGCCCCGCCGCCGCCACGTTCGAGAACCCCGTGCTGGCCCAGGACTTCCCCGATCCGGCGGTGCTGAGAGCGCCCGACGGCTTCTATTATGTCTACGCGACCCAGACCACGGTCGATGGCCGGTCGCTCAACATCCAGGTCGCACGTTCCCGCGACCTCGTGACATGGCAGCATCTCGGCGACGCGCTTCCCGCCAAGCCCGCATGGGCGTCGCGCACTCAGGATTTCTGGGCACCGCACGTGGCCGAGCATGACGGCCGCTACATCATGTATTATTCTGCCAAGCCCGACGCCGCCCTGACCGACGAGACGCGCGGCCTCTGCCTCGCGGTGGCGACGGCGGCGAGGCCGGAGGGGCCGTTCACCGACATGGGCCGGCCGCTCCAGTGCGGCCCCGGTTTCGTCAACATCGATCCCTTCTCCTACGACGATCCGGAGACGGGGCGGCGGCTGCTCTACTGGGGATCGGGTTTCGGGCCGATCAAGGTGCAGGAACTGGCGGAGGATCGCATGTCGTTCGCCGCCGGGAGCCGGCCGCTGGACCTGATCGCCATCGATGCGACGGACGATCCCGCCAATTACCGGCGCCTCGTCGAGGGGGCGTGGATCACGCGGCGGGACGGCTATTATTATCTGTTCTTCTCGGGCGACAATTGCTGCGGGCCCAACATCCATTACGCGGCCCTCGTCGCGCGATCGCGGAGTGCCACCGGGCCGTTCGAGGTGATGCCGGAGCGCGGCGGCGTCATTCTGCAGCGCAATGCCCGCTGGATCGGGCCCGGTCACAACAGCGTGGTGAGGGACGCCGAAGGCACGGACTGGATCGTCTACCATGCCGTCGATGCCCGCCAGCCGAGGACGCGCCCGCAGGATGACGTCAACACCAGGCGCGTCATGCTGATCGACCGGCTCGTCTGGGAGAATGGCTGGCCCCGCGCTGCGGGTCCGACTGAAGGCGCTGAGCGTGGGCCGGCGGTTCGGCGGTAGCGGCGTTCGGAGCGCTGCGATCCGGGCTTCGACAGGCTCAGCCCCAGCGGATCATGAAACGCCCCGTGACATCAGTGGCACATCAACACGCCGCTAGCCCTGAGCCTGTCGAAGGGCGGCTTGCAGCGCTCCGCCGCCCACTCTTTTCGCGACCTGCTCTGCCGCCTCGACATTCGCCCGATATGGTACGGCTGCAAGCCTCGCGCTTCTCCTCCCGCTTTACCTTGTGTCCGCCTTCCCCTAGTGGGCCGCTCGGCCCGCCACACGGGCGCGGCGGAGGCGCTGATTTCGAGTGACGGTGCAAGAGCAATCGGAAGACTCGCCTGCCGCCGGGACTCCGCCCGATGTCCGCGACCCGAACGAAGGGCATAGCTACACCCACCCGCACGGTCAGGCGGGGCTGCTCAAGCTCACCGTCGGCGCGATCGGCATCGTCTTCGGCGACATCGGCACCTCGCCGCTCTACGCCTTTCGCGAGACGTTCGGCGGCCACCATCCCATCCCGGTCGACCGGCTCCACGTGCTCGGCGTCCTCAGCCTCATCTTCTGGTCGATGATGATCGTGGTGACGCTGAAATACGTCACCATCCTGATGCGCGCCGACAACAAGGGGGAGGGCGGCTCGCTCGCCCTGCTCGCCCTCATCGCACGCAAGACGGAAGGGGCGCGGTGGGGCGCGGGGATCGTCCTCCTCGGCGTCTTCGCCTGCGCGCTCTTCTACGGCGATTCGATGATCACGCCGGCCGTGTCGGTGCTCTCGGCCGTCGAGGGGCTGGTCGCGGTCGAGTCGAGCCTCGCGCCCTTTGTCGTCCCGATCGCGGTCGGCATTCTCATCGGCCTGTTCATGATCCAGCGGCGCGGCACGACGGCGGTGGGCACGCTCTTCGGGCCGGTCATCGTCATCTATTTCCTGACGCTCGCCGTGCTCGGCATCGGCAGCATCGTCAGCGATCCGAGCGTGGTCGCGGCGCTGAACCCGCTCTGGGCGGTGCGCTTCTTCATCGACGGCCCGATGCTGGCCTTCGTCTCCCTCGGCTCGGTTGTCCTCGCCGTCACCGGAGCGGAAGCGCTCTATGCCGACATGGGCCATTTCGGACGCCGGCCGATCAAGGTCGGATGGATCTACTTCGTGCTGCCCGCGATCATGATCAACTATCTGGGGCAGGGCGCCTTGCTCCTCGCCAATCCGGGCATGATGAGCGGCCCGGAGCCGGCGAGCACCTTCTTCCTGCTCTCTCCCGACTGGTTCCGCCTGCCGCTCGTCCTGATCGCGACGGCCGCCACCGTCATCGCCTCGCAGGCCGTCATCTCAGGCGCATTTTCGGTGACGCAGCAGGCGATCCACCTGGGGTTCATCCCGCGCCTCCGGATCATGCACACCAGCGCATCGGCCTACAGCCAGATCTACATCCCGGCGATCAACTGGGCGCTGATGGTGATGGTGATCGTCCTGGTCGTCGTATTCCGTACCTCGAGCAACCTGACCGCCGCTTATGGCATCGCCGTCACCGGCGCGATGTTCATCGACACCTGCCTGCTCGCGGTCGTGATCTTCTCCCTGTGGCGCTGGAATCGCTGGCTCGCGGGCGCTCTCCTCGCCCTGTTCTTCGTGGTCGATGCGGCATATTTCGCCGCGAACCTCCTCAAGGTCCCCGACGGCGGCTGGTTCCCGCTCCTCATCGGCCTTATCGCCTTTACGCTCCTCACCACCTGGGCGACGGGGCGCAAGCTCCTCAAGAAGCAGCTTCGCGAAGGGGAAATCCCGCTCGATCTCTTCATCCGGTCGGCGACCAAGTCCGCGATCCGGGTGCCCGGGACGGCGGTCTTCATGACCAGCCAGTCGGACGGCGTGCCGCACGCGCTGCTCCATAACTTGAAACACAACAAGGTGCTGCACGAACGCTGCATCTTCCTCACCGTCGACATCCAGGACGTGCCGACGGTGGATCCGGAGAAGCGCTGCCGGGTCGAGGACCTCGGCTCCGGCTTCTACCGGATCGTGCTCAAATTCGGCTTCATGGAGGAGATGCACGTGCCGGACGCGCTGGAAGGCGTCAGCAATTGCGGCTTCCCGTTCCGGATGATGGACACGAGCTTCTTCCTCTCGCGCCAGACTCTGCTCGCCTCCGACATTCGGGGCATGGCGATCTGGCGGGAGAAGCTCTTCGCCTGGATGATGCGCAACGCCGAATCGCCGATGGAATTCTTCTCGCTGCCCATCAACCGCGTGGTGGAGGTCGGAAGCCAGGTGCGGATCTGATTCGCTCGTGCTCCGGCGAAGGCCGGAGCCCTGCTCGTCCTGGCCGAGACTTGCGACACAAGGCTCCGGCCTTCGCCGGAGCACACTGGCGGGTGACTGAGGGGGAAGGCTCGGCGCTCCCGCCTAAATTCTCGCCGCCGGATCGGCGCCGAATCCGCCTTCGCGCTCGATGGTGGGCAGGATCTCGACGATGACGTCGCCCGGCATCAGCGAGGCCGCTTCCGGCTCCCAGAAGCCGTAGGGAACGCCGTCGCGGTAGAAGCGCAGGCCGAGGCCGCGGGTGAGGGCGGACAGCGGCCGGCCGCATTCGTCGTCGCGCACCGGGCGTTCGGCGATCTGGACGCGGCCCGTGCTCGAGGCAAGGTCCGCGAGATAGTCGGAGATGTGCGGCCCGTCGGTGGAGCTGGCGAGGAGGAGGCCGGCGAAGCTCACCGGGTTGATCACCGTCGTTGCGCCCGCCTGCCGGGCTAGGAGCTCGTTGTCCTCGTTCTTGACCGCGACGCTGATCGGCAGCGCGCCGGCGAGGTGACGGGCGGTGAGCGTGATGAGGATGGACGTGTCGTCCCGCCCGGCCGTGACGATCATCGCGGAGGATTCGGCGATGCGGACCTCCGTCAGCGTCTTGTCGCGGGTTGCGTCGGCGGCGAGCACGAGGCACCCGAGGGACTGCGGCCGCACCAGCGCCTCCTCGTCGCAGTCGATGACGACGATCGAGCTGGCCGGCGTGCCGCGGGCGATGAGCTCGTCGATGGCCTCCGATCCGCTGGTCCCGCTGCCCGCGACGATCACGTGGCCGCACAATGTCCGTTGAAGCCGTTCCATACGCCATTTGTCCCAGGTGCGCCTCAACACGAACGTGTAGGCGGTGCCGACGAAGATGAGGACGAAGAAGATCCGGATCGGGGTGACCACGAGAGCGTCGAAGAGGCGCGTATGGTCGCCGACCGGCACGATGTCGCCGTAGCCCGTCGTTGTAATGCTGATCATCGTGAAATAGATGACGTCGACGAAGCTGACATGCCCGTCGAAGCTGTCGCGAAGGCCGTCGCGCTCGAACCAGTGAAGGGCGACGACGAGGAAGAGGAGGCCGAAGACGAAGGCCAGGCGCCAGGAGATCTGCGCCCAGATCGGGAGCGGACTCTTGCGGCGCAGGAGCAGGGTATCCGGATCGCGCCGGTGCATCGACATCAGCCGTAAAGCCCGGCGAGGCGCGCGAGCGATGCTTTGTGGGTGAGATCGAGGTGAAGCGGCGTCACCGAAACGAAGCCGTCGGCGATCGCTTCCAAATCGGTCTCGTGGCCGGGCGTCTCGATCATGGGCCCGAGGCCGAACCAGTAATATTCGTAGCCGCGCGGATCGGTGCGCTTGTCGATCTGGAGGCGGCCATAGTCGCGAAGGCCCTGGCGCACGACGCGGACGCCGCGCACGTCGTCGGCAGGGATCGGCGGGAAGTTGACGTTGACGAGTGTGCGCGGCGCCATCGGCGTCGCGATGAGCGGGGCGAGGACGCGCTCGGCCCAGGCTTCTGCGGCGGCGAAGGGGACGGTGTCGCCCATGCCCTGCCTTGCATAGCATTGGCTGAGGGCGATCGAGGGGATGCCGGCGAGCGCGCTCTCCATCGCGGCGGAGACGGTGCCGGAGTAGGTCACGTCCTCGCCGAGGTTTGCGCCGCGATTGACGCCGGAGAGGACGAGGTCGGGCGCCATGTCCTTCATGATCTCGGCGAGGCCCATCATGACGGCGTCGGTCGGCGTTCCGGTGACGCAGAAGCGCCGGTCGCCGAGCTTGCGCACGCGCACCGGCCTCGTCAGCGTCAGCGAATGGCCGGCACCCGATTGCTCCTCGGCCGGCGCGACGATCCAGACGTCGTCGGAAAAGGCGCCGGCGATCGTTTCCAGGACCTTGAGGCCCCGCGCATTCACGCCGTCGTCGTTCGTCAGGAGAATGCGCATCGCCGCCGCTATGCCCCAGCCTGCCTTGTGCGGGCAACCCGCGTCCGCCTGCCGCGTTGGTCGGCCGAGTGCCACGTCCAAGGAGTATGCAATGCGGCTTCCCCACAACAGCTTCGTCGTCGTCGCTGACGGCGAGAAGATGCTTCTCTTCCGGAACGAGGGCGATTCCGAATTCCCGCGGCTCGTCGTGGAGCGCAACCGGGAGCAGGAAAATCCGGAGAATGTCGAGCACAAGACCGACGAAGCGGGGCGCCGCCACGGCGTCGGCCCGGGGCGCAGCGCCTATGAGGAGACGGACTTCCACCAGCTCGAAAAGGACCGCTTCGCGCACCAGATCGCGGACATGCTGAAGCGCTGGGCGCTCAGGAACGACCTCGGCCAGCTCATCGTCGTCGCCCCGCCCAAGACGCTGAGCGAGCTTCGGAAGCACTATCACAAGGAGGTGCAGAAGCGGCTCGTGAGCGAAATCCCGAAGGACCTCACCAACATGCCGGTCGTCGAGATCGAAAAGGCGCTGCTCGCTTACGAATAAGCAGGGACTCGCCGCCAGCCGGGGACCTCCCAGCCGGCCGCTTGGCCCCGGGCAGCAAAAAGGCCCCGCCGGCAGGTTCCGGCGGGGCCTTTCTCATGCCGCCTCGCGGGGCGGATCAGGCCGGCTTGCGCGCCATGCGGTGGCGGGCGACGAGCGCCGCCGCGGCTGCGCCGAACAGCAGGATCATCGGCGGGGCGGGGACAGGCGTGCCGCCGTTCGATCCGCCGGTAGAGGTGCTGCTGCTCGTGCTGTTATTGTTATTGTTGTTATTATTATTGTTATTCTGATTGTTATTATTATTCTGATTGTTGTTGTTGTTCTGGTTCCAGTTGCTGTTGTTATTGTTGTTGGTGTTGTTGTTCGTATTGTTGTTGGTCTGTTCCTGATTCTGCTGCTGGTTCTGATTCTGGTTCTGGCTCTGGTTGTTGCTGTTCTGGTTCGAATTCGAATTGTCGATGTCGATGGCGATCCCGCCCGTCGAAGTCGAGACGCCCCCCGTGGAGGTCGACACGCCGCTCGATGTGGAGACGCCGCCCGTCGAGGTGGAAACTCCGCCGGTGGAGGTCGAGACGCCGCCCGTCGAGGTCGAAACGCCGCCTGTCGAAGTCGAGACGTTGACGTTGCCGCTCGAGGTCGAGATCGACGCGCCGCCCGTGGAACTCGAGGTTGAGCTCGAGACGCCCGAGGAGGTCGAGCTCGACGTGGAGCTTCCGCCCGAGGAGGTGGAAGTCGAGCTTCCGCCCGAAGTCGTCGAGACGCCGCCGGTCGAGGTGCTGGTCGAAGCGGTGAAGATCGCATTGCCGCTCGACGAGCCGCCGAAGAAGCCGCCCGAGAAGAAGCCGCCGCCGCCGCCGAAGCCGCCGCCGCCGCCGCCGCCGAAGCCGCCGCTGCCGCCGATCGCGAAGCCGGGGCCGCCGCTGCTCGAAATGACCGGCATCACGCCGATCGCCGGCGGCAAGGGCGGCGGGACGAAGCCCATGCCGGGCGCTGGCTGCGTGATCGTCCGCGTCGTGACACGGGCGGGCGCCGCGGCCTGGCAGACCGTGCGGCGGACAGTGCGCCTCACCACGCGCCGCTGCGCCGTATGACGGGCGCGGCGCACCTGCTGGCTGCGGCTCGCCGAGGCGGACGACGCCTTGGCGCGCGCCTGCTTGACGATCGCTGGACGGGAAGGAGGATTTTCGGCGACGTGCACGGCGCCTCCGCCGATGATCGCCCCTCCGCATGCGCATGCGCACAATTGCGCCAAAGCCATTCGTACCGACATAAAGCACCTGTTCCTGGCCGCAGCGGCTCGTGTCCTCGACGATCCGAAGTACTCCACCGCTGCTTCGGCTATGGTCAGCACATGCAAAGGATTGGTTTAAGTTCAAGCGCGTTAACCATGTTTGCCGCTGTTTGGGCTTGTTCTGGGGGGTCGGCGCACACTTGCGTCCCATATCAAGACAAGCTGGCCCGGCCGGTAAAAGGCAATGGGCTTTGACTTGGCGCCCCCGGGCCCCTCGCGGCGAATCGGGGCATTCGCTTCCCGCAGCGAGTCGACCGCCGATTCGGCCCCCCGAAGCGCCTTGGAACAGTGGCGTTGCGCTACCGATCTCCACCCCTCGCAGAGCGGAGAAGGAAAGAATTTTCATGCACGTTTTGAGTGACTTGTCGGGACACGAAGTGCGGCGTATAGGCGCGCTGGGGAAAGCTCCCGATTCCGCCGGAATGAGCGGTACGGGAACTTTGGAGAGGTACCGATCCGGCTCGCCGCCGGTCGGGAGAGTTGGAGGGGTGTATGGCTACGGCTTTGAGTGACATCTACGGTTCGCAAGCCCATGCGGAGCGGGCGCTCGTTCTCGACACGGGCTATCGCCCGGGCGCCAACGAAGAGTTCATGAGCCCGCTGCAGCTGGCTTATTTCCGCCAGAAGCTGCTGGGTTGGAAGGACGAGATCCTGCGCGAATCGCAGGGCACCATCGCCCAGCTCAAGACCGGGCCGCTGCGCGAGGCGGACTTGACCGACCGCGCGTCCAGCGAGACCGATTGGGGCATCGAGCTGCGCACCCGCGACCGGCAGCGCAAGCTCATCTCGAAGATCGACGCGGCGCTGCGCCGGATCGACAGCGGCGAATACGGCTTTTGCGAAGTGACCGGCGAGCCGATCTCGCTCGCCCGCCTCGAGGCGCGGCCGATCGCGACCATGACGGTGGAAGCCCAGGAGCGCCACGAGCGCAACGAGCGCGTCTCCCGCGACGATTGACGCGCGACCCCTCTTCCGCCGGGGGGCGGGGGAGGGGACGCGGTTCAGCGCGGTTCGTGAGGGCGGACTGCGCCGGAGCTGGTCCTGACGAAAGCTGGTTTTCGCGACGGCTGGCGGCCGCGTCGATCGCCTGAGACCTCGGTTGCGTGTGGTTTCCCTGCGTGAGCTTGAGCTGCACGGCTTCCTGCGCCTTTCACCCCTGAGGTCCCGGCCTTCGCCGGGACGACGTGCCAGGCATGGCGCCGTTCCGGACGTCGTTGCAGAGCCGTCATCCCTGCGGAGGCCGGGATCTCAGCGGGTGAAGCGCATCAGCAGGCGTGCAGCGCGAAGCTGCCGCTGGCCCAAGGCAGAGGCGCCTGGGGGTCGCTTACGCTCACGGCCGCATGCGCGCCATCAGGGGCCGCCGGCCGCAGGTCGGGGCGGGGTCTCCTGGTTCCTTCAGGTCGCCGGAACGTGAAGCCCGTTCATTTCTTCCTTGAGCCAGAGCTTTTCTTTCTTGAGGCGGGCGATGAGTCCCGCGTCGGGGAGGGGGCGCTGGCTCTCTTCGGCGATCCGCTTTTCGAGCCCGGCATGCTTTGTCTGAAGTGCCGACATGTGCGCCTGATCCATTCCCGTCTCCTTCGTCGCTCGGGTTTGCGTCGCCGATTAAACCATGGCCGCCGGGCTTTGTCTCCCCGCCTTGGGACGATCCGAAGACATATGTACGACGAGCGGTTGACGGATTATCGTCGCGGCCGTTCACCCGGGGAAAGAAGGGCCGTGATGGAGACGAACGGAGCGGTGCCCGATCCGGCGGCGCGACTCACCTGGCTGCGCACCGAGCATCGCGATCTCGACGCCGCCATCGACTCGCTGGAGCGCGCGCTCGCGTCGGACCAGCTCCAGCTCGCGCGCCTCAAGAAGCGCAAGCTGCGCCTCAAGGACGAGATCGCCCGGCTCGAAGACGCGCTCATCCCCGACATCATCGCCTGAGGGCTGGCAGCAGGATCCGGGCGGTTGGACGGTGCCGGCGGGTCGTTCGTCGAAAGCCGCGCGCGGCGCTCCGCACCTGTGATAACCTGCCGGGCCTCAGCAACGAGGAGGCCAGGATGATTGGCAAAGCTCTGTTCGCTTGCGGCGCCGCCGCTTTGTTCGCCGGAGCCGCGAACGCCCACTCGATCAACGTCCTCGGGACCAATGCCGATGCGGTCGCCTGCTTCCGAGCGGCGGACGCCGAGACGCCGCGGCCGGAGGCGGTCGACACTTGCTCCAGGGCACTCCGGTCCGTCGATCTGACGCGCCACGACCAGATGGCGACCCTGGTGAACCGCGGCATCGTCCAGTTCCGTATCGAGCGGTTCGACCCGGCGATCGCCGATTTCGACGCCGCTATGGAGATCGAGGCCAACCAGCCCGACGCCATGATCAACCGCGGCATCACGATGCTCGCCGCCGGCCAGGACATCGACTCCTCGCTCCGCTACATCGACCAGGGCCTGGCCGGTGGGCCGCAGCGGCCCTGGGTCGGCTATTACGGCCGCGCCGTCGCCAACGAGCTCGCCGGGCGTGACGCCGCCGCCTACCGCGACTATCGCCGCGCTTCGGAAATGAGGCCGGGCTGGGCGCTGCCGCGCGCGGCGCTGGCGCGCTTCACCGTCCGGAGCTGAGTTTACTTTCTTTTGCCGTTTCCGCAGCCGCGCCCCTGTGGCAGGCTTGCCGCGATGGAAGAGAATGAAGCGCGCGCCGAACTGACGCCGAGGGTCGTCGATTCGCTCTATGTCGAGGCGATGCTGCTCGCCGACGAAGCGCGCGCCTATTTCGACAGCGCCGGGCGCGACGACCGGCTGGCGCTCGACGCCCGTCTCAGGATCGGCTTCGCGTGCGAGTCGCTCAGGGTGACGACGAGGTTGATGCAGGTCATCGCCTGGCTGATGACCCAGCGTGCGGTTGCGGCGGGCGAGCTTCCGGCGAGCATCGAGCGGCGGCTCGGCGACGCCCCGGAGAGCGACGAGGCGGTGCTGCCGATGCTTCCGGAAGCCGCCTTGGCGCTGATCCGCTCCAGCCGCGAGCTGTACGACCGGATCCGGCGGATCGACGAAGGCGCCGCGCCGGAGCCTGCGGCAAGCCCCGCGCGCAGCCTGCTCCACCGCCTGCAGCGCTCGCTCTAGCTCCTCCCCGGAACGGGGAGGGGGACCATGCGAAGCATGGTGGAGGGGCCGGCGACGGTGAAACCGGCGCCGGTGGCGCCGGCCCCTCCACCGGACTTCGTGCGGTCCCCCTCCCCGTGCCGGGGAGGAGTTGCTACAGCGCACTCCATGAAAGCATTCGAGTTCACCTACGGCCCGAAGCTCATCGCCGGCCCCGGCTCTGCGGCGGCGCTCGGCCACCTGCTTCCGCCCGGCCGCTGCCTCTTCGTCACCGATGCGACCGTCCGCTCCCTCGGCCTCGCCGAAGCGGCGCTCGCCTCCCTTCCCGACATCGTCGTCTTCGATGCCGTCGAGCAGGATCCGTCCCTGGACACGCTGCTGGCGTGCGTCGAGGCGGGGGAGGGATGTTCGTCCGTCGTCGGCTTCGGCGGCGGGAGTCCGATGGATGTGGCGAAGCTTGCCGCTTACCTGATCGGAAGCGGCGACGCGCTCGAGGCGATCTGGGGCGTGGGCAAGGCGAGGGGAACGCGCCTGCCGCTCGCGCTGGTGCCGACCACCGCGGGGACCGGCTCCGAAGCGACGCCGATCAGCGTCATCACCGTCGGCGGCGGCCTCAAGCTCGCGGTGAACAGCGCGCCGCTCACCGCCGACTTCGCGCTGCTCGATGCCGAGCTGACGCTTGAACTGCCGCGCCACGTTACCGCGGCAACGGGGCTGGATGCGGCGGTGCATGCGATCGAGGCCTACACCTCCGCGCGGCTCAAGAACCCGCTTTCCGACTCCCTTGCTCGCGAAGCTTTGCGGCTCATCGATGCCAATCTGCTTCGCGCCTGCGAAGCGCCCGGCGACGTCGATGCGAGGAGCGCGATGCTGCTCGGCGCGCATCTCGCCGGCGTCGCCTTTGCCAATGCACCGGTGGCCGGGGTGCATGCGCTTGCCTACCCGCTCGGGGGGCATTTCCATGTTCCGCACGGGCTTTCCAATTCGCTGATGCTGCCGCACGTGCTCGGCCACAACATGCACGCGGCGATGCCGCTTTATGCGGAGCTCGGGACTTTGCTCGTGCCGGAGACGGCGGGAGAGGGGCAGCAGGCACAGGCGGCGGCGTTCGTCGGCCGGATGGTCGAGCTGTCGCGCGCGTCCGGGCTTCCGCAGCGGCTCGCAGAGGTGGGCGTCGAGGCCGCGCATCTCAATCTCCTCGCCGCCGAAGCGATGAAGCAGGAGCGGCTTCTGGTGAACAATCCCTGCCCGATCGGCGAGGCCGACGCGCGGCGCCTCTACGAGGCGGCGCTGTGAGCCGCGAACCGCTGCGCGGCCGCGAGGCCTACCGCGTCTGGCGGGAGATCGGGACACGCTGGGCGGACAACGACGCCTACGGGCACGTCAACAACACGGTCTATTATCAGTGGTTCGACACTGCGGTGAATGCGTGGCTGATTGAGGCGGGGCTGCTCGATGTGGCAGCGGGGGACCCGATCGGGCTCGTCGTGGAGACCGGGTGCCGGTACGCGGCGCCGCTTTCCTATCCGGAGCCGGTCGAGGTGGGGCTGGCGGTGGAAAGGCTCGGCGGGTCGAGCGTGCGCTATCGGATCGGCGTGTTCCCGAAGGGGGCGGCGGAAGCCGCGGCTGAGGGGTTTTTCGTCCATGTTTACGTGGGGCGGGAGAGCCGCCGCCCTGTGCCGCTGCCGGAGGAATGGCGGCGGGCGATGGAGCAAATCACCTAATCGTCATTCCCGCGAAAGCGGGAATCCAGTGCTGTCTCGTCGCCCGCTCTGCCAGATGCAGACTCCCGCTGGATTCCCGCTTTCGCGGGAATGACGATCTTCAAACCAGCAACTTGGCTTTCGCCTCCGCATATTGCGTCGCAAGCTGTGCCACATAATCTCCCGCCGGCTGCACCCGGTCCACGGCGCCGATGCCCTGGCCGGAGCCCCAAATGTCCTTCCACGCCTTTTTCGAGCCGTCGCCGCCGGTGAAGTCCATCTTCCTGTGGTCGCCTTCGGGGAGGTTCGCCGGGTCCATGCCGGCGGCTTCGATCGAGGCGCGAAGATAGTTGCCGTGGACGCCGGTGAAGAGGCTCGAATAGACGATGTCCGAGGCTTTGCCCTCGACGATGCCGTTCTTGTAGGCGGCGACCGCGTTGGCTTCGTCGGTCGCGATGAACGGCGAGCCGATGTAGGCGAGGTCCGCGCCCATCGCCTGGGCGGCGAGCACGGCGCTCCCGGTGGCGATCGCGCCCGAGAGGCAGAGCGGCCCGTCGAACCACTGGCGGATTTCCTGCACCAGCGCGAAGGGCGACAGCGTCCCGGCGTGGCCGCCGGCGCCGGCCGAAACCGCGATGAGGCCGGTCGCGCCCTTCTCGATCGCCTTGCGGGCGAAACGGTCGTGGATGATGTCGTGGAGGGTGATCCCGCCCCAGCTTGCGACACCCTGGTTCACTTCGGCGATCGCGCCCAGCGAGGTGATGACGATCGGCACCTTCCACTTGGCGCAGGTCGCCATGTCGGCTTCGAGGCGGTCGTTGGAGCGGTGGACGATCTGGTTGACCGCGAAGGGCGCGGCCGGGCGGTCGGGATTGGCGCGGTCCCAGGCGGCGAGCTCCTCGGTGATCAGGTGGATCCACTCGTCGAGCATCGATTGCGGCCGGGCGTTCAGCGCCGGAAAGGAGCCGACGACGCCCGCCTTGCACTGAGCGATGACGAGCTCGGGATTGGAGACGATGAAGAGCGGCGCGCCGACGACGGGTAGGCGCAGGCGCTGGAGGATCGGGGGAAGGCTCATGCCCGCGCCATAACGTTTCGTGGCCCGAACGCAAAGAAAGGCCGCCGGCGACTTAACCGGCGGCCACTCCGGGAAACGAGGGAGCGCTTCCCGGATCGGAACGGCTCAGCGCCTCGCGTAACGCGCCTCGCCGCACCTTAGCGAGCCTTCCCAGTCGAAGCGCAGCATCCTCCTGAACGAAGATGCGGACCGGGAAGTAAAAACCGACCTTTACAAACTAAGTCTTTCTTAAATGATGCAGAAACGACTGCATCCTTCATGTGCGGGGTCAACATCTCTCTTGCGGCCTTGGTTCCGGCCCGATGTGCCGCCGCCATGGACCCGCAAGGCGCCCGCAGGGGTGCCGGCGTGCGCCGGGCGGGGCGGGTGACAGGCCGCGGCCGCTTTGCTAGTCCAGCTTGACGCGTGCCGGGCTTCACGCCCTAAGGGGTGCCGATGAGCGACTTGAGACGCTCCGCATGGAGCCGATGACCCGATGACCGCCCGCATCCTGCTCGTCGAGGACGATCCCGTCCTCCTGTCGATTCTCACCGCTGCGATCGGCTTCGGCGGCTTCTCCAGCGATGCGGTGAAGACCGGGCTCGAGGCGCTGAAGGCGTTCGAGAAGGGCGGCTTCGACGCCGTGCTGATGGACCTTGGCCTTCCGGACATGGACGGCGGCGAGGTGCTGACGTCGCTGCGCGGCGTCACCGACATTCCGATCATCGTCGTCTCGGGCCGCGGTTCGGAGCGGGACAAGATCCAGGCGCTCGATCTCGGCGCCGACGATTATATCGCCAAGCCCTTCCTTCCGGGCGAGCTGCTCGCGCGGCTGCGCGCGGCGCTGCGCCGCCACCGGCGCGGGCGCGGCGGCGCCGACGGCGAGGCGGCGCCGCAGCCGAGTGCGGCCGACCAGGAGCGCATGCCGATCCGTCTCGGCCGGGTGACGCTCGACCCGCTGCGCCGCTCGGCCGAAGCCGAGGGGCAGGAGGCGCAGCTCAACGAGACGGAGTATAAGGTGCTGTCGCTGCTCGCGCGGGAGCGGGGCAATATCGTCGCGCGCGACGACGTGCTCGCGGCGCTCTACGGCGACACGCCGCCCAAGGAGAGCCGGATCGTCGACGTCTATATTTCCAATATCAGGAAGAAGCTGGCGGCGCTGCCGGGCGGTGAGGAGCTGATCTCCACCTACCGCGGCCGCGGCTGGATGATCCGCCGCACCTGATCGAAGCTTCCGCGACCGCAACTCCGTCATTCCCGCGAAAGCGGGAATCCAGCGGGCGTTCGTAAAGGGCGGTGGGGGTGGGGAGTCAGTCTGGATCCGCGCTTTTCGCAGGGAGGACGGCGGAAAGATGTCTGCCGGAGGAGCTGATCTCCACCTATCGCGGCCGCGGCTGGATGATCCGGCCGCACCTGATCCCCTGCTTTGTCATTCCCGCGAAAGCGGGAATCCAGCGGGCGGTCGAGACGGGCGGTGCGGGTGGAGAGTTCGTCTGGATCCCCGCTTTCGCGGGGATGACGCTGAGGGGGCGTTTGCCGCAGCGCGTATCCCAAAACGAGTTCGGGGCCTGCCTCCCTGGGGAAGCCGGCCCCGCCCTCGTTACGCGACGCGAGGGGCCGGAACACTGGTGGGATACTCTCCACGAACCGACAGCCGTGCTTATACCGATTCGCGATGGAAGCGGGCTGAATGACCCTTGCAGCACTCGTTCAGCCGCGTTTATCCGGTGTTCACGCGATTGCTCGCTTTGGCGCTGTGCGACTTCGCACTGGCGCTCCAAGCTGAACCGGAGGATGCGCCCGAGCGCTGCAAGCCGCCCTTCGACAGGCTCAGGGCTAGCGGGGTGCTTAAAGGCCACCCGCTCTTTTTTCGATTCGTCGCCACAACCGCCAGGGCTGAGCTTGTCGAAGCCCGGTTCGCCGCGCCGGCCTCAGTTGCCCCCAGCCGTCACCGGGCGCGCTGCCTTGGGAGCGTTCGGCGCCAGCGTGTTTCCGAAGAAGCTTTCGCGGTACCAGCGCGGCGCTTCGGGCGCGTCCGCGATCTCGCGGGCAATGAGATAGTTGAGCTCGGCGAAGCGGGCGCCGGCATTCCAGTCGAACGGCAGGCTGAGGTCGTCTTTGGGCGAATGATATTCGGTTGCGAGGAAGCTGCGGAAGCGCGCGGCGCCTTCGCCTGCGAAGCCCGTCATCAGGAAGACGGCGGGAATGCCCTCGCGCACGAACATATAATGGTCCGAGCGGGTGAAGAGGCCTTGCTCGGGCAGCGGGTCCGGCGTGACGGCGACGTTCATCCGCGCCGCGGCGCGCGCCACGATCGGACCGAGCGTCGAATGCTCGGCACCGAAAGCGATGACGTCGCTGAAATTGTAGGTGAGGACCGGCATGTCGAGATTGACGACGCCGACGATGCGGCCGCCGTCCACCACAGGATTGCGCGCGAGATACTGGGCGCCGAGAAGGCCCTTCTCCTCCGCCGTCACGGCCGCGAAGACGACCGGGCGGCGCGGGCGGTTGCCGGGCAGGCTCATCTGCCGGGCGACTTCCAGAAGGGTGGAGACGCCCGTCGTATTGTCCATCGCGCCGTTGCGGATACGATCGCCTTCTCCGCCCTCGCGTACGCCGAGGCCGTCGAGGTGCGCCATCAGCAGCACATATTCGCCTGCCAGCGCCGGATCGCTGCCGGGGAGGATGCCGATGACGTTCGGGCTCGACAGCGGCGTGTTGGCACTTTCCCGAGTGAAGCCGACAGTCTGGCGCAGCGCGAAGCCGCGGGGGCGGGCGCCCTCGGTCGCCGCTTGCGCCATCACCGCGGCAAAGCTCGTCCGCGCGCCCTGGAACAAAGCCTCGCCGGCGGCCGGATCGACGTTGGCGACGAAGCGCAGGCTCGGCGAATCGCTGAAAGGCTGGCCCGAGGGATCTACCCAGGTGATGCCGGGATCGGGCAGGCGGGTGCCGCGCAGCGGGAAGCGCGCCGCCGCCGCGGGGCTGCGCAGCGTGATGAGGCCGACGGCGCCTCGGCGCGCGGCGATCCGGCGCTTCTCGCTGCCGAGATGGGCCGCGACGTCGCTCGGCAGGCCGCCCGGCATCCCGTCGAGGATCACGACGACCTTCCCGCGCACGTCCAGACCGCGATAGTCGTCGAGGCCGAAGGCAGGCGCTTCCAGGCCGTAGCCGGCGAAGACGGCGGGGGCGGAGAGCTCGGTGCGGCCGGCTTCGGGGCTCTGGCGGAAGGTGGCGCCGGCGCCCTGCGCGAAGCTTTGGCCGCCGATGGTGAGGGCGGCGGGCGCGGTCATCGCCATGCGTACGAACGGCACCTGCTGGAACCAGCTCCCGCCGCGCCCGCCGGGGGTGAGGCCGAGGCCCTCGAAGCCGGTCGCGACGTAACGCGCGGCGATGTCGTAGCCGCGGGTGCCGGATTCGCGGCCTTCCAGGAGATCGTCGGCGAGAAAGGCGACGTGCCGGCGGAATCGTTCGGGCGTGAAATCCGCGGACGGAGCCTGGGCAAGGGCGGGGGCGGAGAGCGAAAGAAGGGCGGCGGCGGCAGTGAAGCGCTTGAACAGCATGGGTTTTCGGGCCTTCGGGCTGGACGGGTTGCGGCCTGCGTCTAACCGTCCCTTGCCCTTGCGACCAGCCCTGTTATAGACGCCGCCTTGCCGTGGCCCGGCGGGCGTGGCGGAACTGGTAGACGCGCTGGATTTAGGTTCCAGTATCGAAAGATGTGGGGGTTCGAGTCCCTTCGCCCGCACCAGCGCCGTATCCATGTCGCCCGCGCCCAATCAATTTCTGAAAGACCCGAGAAGGCCTTTTTAAATGCAGACTGTCGAGACGTTGAACGAGGGGCTGAAGCGCGCCTACCGGATCACCATCGAAGCCAAGGACATCGACGCCCGCGTCGAGAGCGAGCTGAAATCCGTGGCGCCGCAGATCCAGATGCCCGGCTTCCGCCCCGGCAAGGTGCCCGCGAACCTCATCCGCAAGATGCACGGGCCGCGCCTCGAGCAGCAGGCGCTGGAAAGCGCGATCCAGGACGGCGTCCAGCAGCTCATGACCGAGAAGCAGCTCCGCCCGGCGATGCAGCCGGCGGTTGCGCTGGAAGAGCATGAGCCGGGCAGCGACGCCATCGTCAAGGTCGAGCTCGAGACGCTCCCCGACGTCGGCGCCCCGCAGATCGGCGACCTCAAGCTCGAGCGGCTGGCGGTCGAGCCTTCGGACGCGGAAGTCGACGAGGCCCTGTCGCGCATTGCCGAAGGGCAGAAGAGCTACGAGCCGGCCCCCGCGAGCCGCGCCGCCGAGACGGGCGACCAGCTCATCATCGATTATGAAGGCTCGGTCGGCGGCACGCCGTTCGAAGGCGGCAAGGGCGAGGCCATGGCGGTCGTGCTCGGCTCCGGCCAGCTCATCCCCGGCTTCGAGGACCAGCTGATCGGCGCCAAGGCGAACGAGCAGCGCACGCTCAACGTCCGCTTCCCGGACGAATATGGCGCCGAGAACCTCGCCGGCAAGGACGCCGTCTTCGAAGTGACGGTGAACGAAGTCCAGACGGCGCGCGAGACGAAGCTCGACGACGCCTTCGCCCAATCGATGGGCCTCGAAGGCATCGACCAGCTTCGCGGGCTCCTCAAGGGCCAGCTCCAGCAGGAGCTGAACGGCCTCATCCGCACCCACATGAAGCGCCAGCTCCTCGACACGCTCGCCGGCCGGCACGATTTCCCGGTGCCGCCGTCGATGGTCGACGCCGAGTTCGACCAGATCTGGCAGCAGCTCGATCATGAAGCCGGCCACGAAGCCGATCCGGAGGCCGCGCGCGCCGAAATGGAGAAGGAGCGGGAGGATTATCGCCGCATCGCCGAGCGCCGCGTGCGCCTCGGCCTCCTGCTCTCGGACATCGGCCAGAAGAACGGCATCGACATCAGCCAGCAGGAAATGAACCAGCTCGTCGCGCAGGCCGCGCAGCAATATCGTCCCGAGGACCGCCAGCGCTTCGCGCAGTACGTCCAGGAGAATCCGATGGCCGCCGCGCAGCTTCGCGCGCCGCTTTATGAGGACAAGGTGGTCGATTTCCTGTTCGGCCAGGCGACGATCGAGGAGCGCAGCGCCACCCGCGACGAGCTCCAGCACGCGATCGAGGCCGAGGAAGGCCATGTCCACGGGCCGGACTGCAATCACGACCATGGGCACGACCACGGCCACTCCCACGGCCACTCCCACGAGGAGAAGCCGAAGGCCAAGAAGGCGTCTTTGAAGAAGGCCAAGGCCGAGGACGCGGCGCCGGCCGCTTCGGACGAGGCTGCGCCTGCCGCCGCCGAGAAGCCCGCGAAGAAGGGCAAGGCCAAGAAGTCGGACGATGTCCCGGCGGCCGAAGCTGCCGCCGACGCGCCTGCCGACAAGCCCGCCAAGAAGTCGAAAGCCAAGAAGGCGGACTGATCGGGGCCTGACCCAACAACCGTTCGGGCTGAGCTTGTCGAAGCCCTGCCTTTCTTCTTAACGGAGGAAGAGAAGTGCAGGCCTTCGACAAGCTCAGGCCGAACGGTGGGGGTCTCGTGAGTTCCAACGTTATGAACAGCCTCCGCATCGCGGTCCTCCTCCCGTGCTACAACGAGGAGGCGGCGATCGCGCAGACGGTCGCGGGCTTCCGCGCGGCGTTGCCCGCGGCACAGATTTACGTCTACGACAACAACAGCTCCGACCGCACCCGTGAGGTCGCGGCGGGGGCGGGGGCGATCGTCCGGTCCGAGCGCATGCAGGGCAAGGGCCATGTCGTGCGGCGCATGTTCGCCGACGTCGAGGCCGACATCTATGTGATGGCCGACGGCGACGCGACCTACGACGCCGCCGCGGCGCCCGCGCTCATCGCCAAGCTGCTGGACGAGCAGCTCGACATGGTGGTCGGCGCGCGCAAGTCGCAGGTCGAGGAGGCGTATCGCCGCGGCCACAAGCTGGGCAACCGGCTCTTCACCGGGCTCCTGGCACGCCTGTTCGGGCGGACCTTCAGCGACATCTTCTCAGGCTACCGCGTCTTCTCGCGGCGCTTCGCCAAGTCCTTCCCCGCCTTGTCGCGCGGGTTCGAGACGGAGACGGAGATCAGCGTCCACGCCCTCGAGCTCGTCATGCCGGTGGGCGAGATCGTCACGGCCTACGGCGCCCGCCCCGAAGGCTCGGAATCCAAGCTCTCCACCTATCGCGACGGCTGGCGGATCCTGCGGACGATCCTGCACCTCGTGCGCATCGAGCGGCCCGTCCTCTTCTACGGCGGCTTCGCGCTGGCGCTGGCGCTTCTCGCCGTAGTGCTCGCGGTTCCGCTCGTCCTGACCTATGCCGAGACCGGCCTCGTGCCGCGCTTCCCGACGGCGATCCTGGTCACGGGAATGATGATCGTCGCCGCCTTGAGCTTCATGTGCGGCCTCATCCTCGATACGGTGGTGCGCGGGCGGCGCGAAGTGCGGCGCCTCCACTATCTGAGCTTCCCCGCGCCCGGCGCGGACCGGTAAAGGACCATGACGATGCGCATTGCGATCCTCCTCGCGGCTGCGGCCGCCGCGCTCGCGCTCCCGGCGTGCGACATCGCGCAGCAGGCGGTCGAGAACCAGATCCGCGCCGAAGTCTCCGATCGGGTCGATGCGACCGAGAATGCCGTGCGTAACGGCACCGACCTCGACGAGCGCTACGGCAATATCGCGAGCGACGTCATGGGCGGAGAGGACGCGGTCCGCGCCCGCGCCGAGCGCGAGATCAACGAGCGCGTCGGCGAGGCGGCGAATTCGGCGATGGGGCGGCAGTAGGCCGGGGCTGCTACGCCCGGGCGGCGGCCAGGATCGCCATCGCCACCGCGTCGGCTGCGCTGTGGTGCACCATGTGGCCCGCCTCTTCGACGATCAGCAGCTCGCTCTGCGGCAAGGCGGCGGCCAGGCGCTGGGACTGCTCCTGCGTACTGACGACCTTGTCGCCCGTGCCGGCGACGATCGTCACCGGTATCGTCAGCGCCCCTAGGCGCGGCGCGAGTGCGGCGGCGGCCGGGACCATCAGCGCAGCCTCGGCCGCGGAGGCGCGGATCTGCGACGGGCGCAGCGTCATCTCGAACGGGAAGCCGTCCTTCCAGCCGTCCGACACCGGCGCCGGCGCGAAGATCTGGGCCTCCATGGCCGGCTTCATCGCGGCGCCGAGGAGCGGCGAGACGGTGTAGCGCAGCACGTCGCCGATCACCGGGACCGCGGGCGGCGCGGCGACGGCGGCGTCGAGACGGGCGGACGGATAATAATAGCCGCCGATCAGCACCAGCGAGCGCGCGACGTGGGCATGGCCGAGGCCGAGCTCGGCGGCCACCAGCGTGCCGAAGCTGTGGCCGACGATGGTCGCGTCGCTCACGTCCAATTGCTCCAGCGCCTTGGCGATCAGGCGGGCCTGCGCCGCGGGCGTCCAGAGCGTGCGCCTCGGACGCCGGCTGTGGCCGAAGCCCGGGCGATCGAAGGCGATGACGCGGTTCGTCCGCGCCAGCGCATCGACGATCCCGGCCGAGAGCCAGTCCTGCACCATCGTAGCGTTGCCGTGGAGGAGCACGATGGCCGGGCCGGTGCCGCGGTCGACATAGTGGAGGCGCACACCGTCTACTTCCACGAAGGCGCCGGCCGGAGGAGTCGCTTCGTCGGCGCGGCGGGCGCGGATCGTATTGACGGCCGCTGCGCCGATCGCGGTCGCGGCACCGGCAGCGCCGACCCACTTCCACAGCGACCCGCCGCCTTTGCCGGAGCGGGAGTGGGAGTGCGGGCGACAGTGCGGGTCGTCATCATGGTACTCGCTTCACGAAAGGGGAGAGCCATCCTCAACGTGCTGCAGTGCACAATAGTTTCCTCCGCGCGCCGCCTTTCCAGCGCGCGGCGGGAACACCGCGATTTTCCGGAAGTTTGTGGGGCGAGTTGGAGCTAAGGCCGGCGGTAGACGCGGCCGGTTGGAGGTCCCGTGAAGTCCCTCGCCGAACAAAGCGTCCCGGAGCTAGGCGGCAGGCTCAGCGTGCTCCATCGGCAGAAGCGCGACCACGTCAAGCTCGATCGCCTGCTGCACCGGCTCGCCGAGGCTTCGCCGCCCGAGCAGGCGCGGGTGCTCCGCAAAATCTACCGCCTGGTTTTCCCGCACGCCTTTGCCGAGGAGGCGCTGCTCTGGCCGGTCATCCGCCGCGTCCTTCCGGACGGACACGCGCTCACCTTGCGCGTGGAGCAGGAACATCAGGCGATCAATGAGCTGGTGACGCGCCTCGAAGCGCTCGCGCCCGGCTCGGCGGCGCACGAGGTGGTGCTGGCGCAGGTGGTCGATCTGCTGAGCCAGGACGTGCGCGACGAGGAGGATGCGTTGCTGCCGCGTCTCCAGGACAGGCTTTCGCTCAACCAGCTCCGGCTCCTCGGCGTCGCCTGGGAAGCGGTCCGGCAGATCGCGCCGACGCGCGCGCACCCGATCGTCTCGCGCCGCCCGCCGGGCAATGTCCTGTCGGCGCTGCCCCTCGCCTTGGTCGACCGGTGCCGCGACCTGGTGGACGGCCTCATCGACGGCGGTCCGGACGCTGCCGCGGCGCCGCTTCGGGCGCTGAGCGCCGGCCTCACAGCAACATCGCACGGCATCGAGCGGCTGCCCGGACTGCGGCGCGGGGAAGATCCATCGACGCGGATCGGCCGGCGGTCCCGCGGCGGCTGGGCCGTCGTAGCGGTGGCAGCGCTTGCTGCCGGGGCGGCCGCACTGAAGCTGTCCCAACGGAAACGCGCTTCAGCTTAACCGAGCAGCCTCAGCCTCCGCCGGGCGCCTTGGTGCCGCGCGGGCGGCGTTCGGCGCGGGGGTTGTCGCGGCGTTTTCCGCGATGCCAGTCGATCCGGTAGAGATCGAAGCGCCGGTCGGCGAGGTTGCGGACCGTGCCTTCCGCACGCGCCCAGGTGAGGTCGGCGAGGTTGACGTCGGCAATCGTCAGCGTCTCGATATTCTCGCTCGCCTCGGCGGCGATGCCGTCGCGCGCGAAGGGGAAGTCGCAGGGTGTGAGGATGCAGGACTGGGCATATTGCACGTCCATATTGTCCACGCCCGGGAGATTGCCGACATTGCCGGAGAGGACGACGAAGCACTGGTTCTCGATCGCCCGCGCCTGCGCACAGTAGCGCACCCGCATATAGCCCTGCCGGTTGTCGGTGCAGAAGGGGACGAAGATGATCCGGGCGCCCTCGTCGACGAGGCGGCGGGCGAGCTCCGGGAATTCGCTGTCGTAGCAGATGAGCACGCCGACGGGTCCGACGTCGGTCTGGATGACGTCGACGGAGCTCCCGCCCTTGATCTTCCACCAGAAGGCTTCGTTGGGCGTGGGGTGGATCTTCTCCTGCGAGTGGACGGAACCGTCGCGCAGGCAGACGTAGGCGACGTTCTGGATGCTGCCGTCGTCGGTGCGCGTCGGGTGCGATCCGCCGACGATGTTGATGTTGTAGCGCAGCGCCATGCGCGAAAGCTCGGCGACGATCGGCGCGCGATGCTCCGACATCCGGTCGATGGCTTCGGCGGGCGAGAGAGTGGATGTCTCGAACGACAGGAGCGACATCGTGAAGAGCTCGGGGAAGACGACGAAGTCGGCGCGGTAGTCGGCCGCGACGTCGACGAAATATTCGACGTTCTGGACGAATTCGGCGAAATTCGCGACGGCACGCGCCTGGAGCTGGACGGTGGCGAGGCGCACGCTTTCGACGTGGCGCGGGACTCGGAAGGCGGGCGGCTCGTTCGGATCCACATAGGGATTGCGCCAGACCATGTGGGCGGCGAAGCCGGCGGAGGCCTTGTCCATCGGCAGATAGTTGCGCAGGACGCCGATGGGCGTGAATCCGTTGGCGAGCTGGAAGCCGATCACCTGGTCGCGGAAAACCCCCTCGCGCACCTGCTCGAGATACTCCTCCGGCCCGGCGACCTTCGATCTGACGCGCGCATAGCCGGGCATGCGGCCGCCGAAGACGATGCCGCGCAGCTCCAGGCGCTCGGCGAGAACGCGGCGGGCCTCGTAGAGGCGCTTGCCGATGCGAAGGCCGCGCTTGCCCTCGTCGACCGCCATCTCGATCCCGTAGAGCCAGTCGCCGGTCGCGTCGTGGCGGCTGCCGAAGCCGTTGCCGGTGATCGTCGCCCAATCGTGCGGCGCGAGCGCGACGGCTTCGTCGATGCGGGAGGAGCCGGCATAGCCGACGATCTCGCCTTCATAGGCGGCGACGAACTGGCCTTCGGGGAAGTTGTTGATCTGGCCGAGGATCTGGCCGTGGCTGTAATTCTCGATGCCGGGATAGGCGCGGCTGATCAGGGCGAGAATGCCCGGCACGTCGGCCGGGGCGGCCAGGCGCACGTCGAGCTTGGCGGGACTTTTCCTGGGCATCGTCTATCCTGTCTCGGCGGGCGTTCGGCGCTGCCGGGACCACCCGGCGCATCGGCTGCCGCGCTTACTTGCGGGCCTTGCGCGCGGCGTAACGTGCGTCGCGCGCCGCCTTCTTCTCTTCGGCCGTGGGGGCAGCGGCGACCGAGGCGGCGGCCGCTGCGGCCGCGGCCGCTTTCTCGTCGCGCGCGGCCTGCTCGGCCGCCTTTTTGGCGGCGCGCTTCTCGGCCTCGGCGGCTTCGCGCCTTTCGCGCGCGGCCTGACGCTCGGCGACGACCGCCTCGTCAACCGGCGGCTTGGCGCGCAGCTGCTCCAGCGCCTTCTTCTTCGCGTCGGCGGAGCGGCCGACCCGTTCCTGGAAAGACGGGTCCTTATATGACTTCATGGTTCGTTTCAGTCCTGATCGAGCGTTGAGCCGGGCGCGCGAGCGGAGTGCCCGCGGTCCTGCCGGAGTCGAATATCCGGGCGTCTATTTGGTTGCGAACTCTCCGGCCTGCGCGCCGAAATTCTCCTTCGCGAAGGTGCGGGCGGCGGTTGCCGTCTTGAACGCCTCGCTTTGCAGCGTCGAGGTGACGATGGGGTAATGCTGCGAATTGTAGCGGGTCTCGCGGACCGTCAGGCGGAAGACGCCGTCCTCGTCCTTGGCGATCAGGAACGGGCGCACGGGAATTCTCGACATGGATGGTCTCCGAAATAGGGGGGGCGGCCGCCGTGCGGACACCCAGGGCGTCAGACTGCCGAACCGGCTTTCAGGGCGGCGCGCTCGTCCGCCTTGTCGGCGATGAGCTTGTTGCGCATCTTCTCGCCGCGCTCGCTGCGCGCGGCCATCCCGACCCAGGTCGCTTCGGACCGGAGCCAGCGCTCGCGAACATTGTCGAGCGTCGCTTCGCTCGCGCCGGCGCGGGCTTCGGCCGCGCGGGCAAGGTAGAATTCGTGCTGTGCCGACATGTCGCCTCCGTGCCTTCGAAAAAAAGGCGGATGCCGTGGGGCACCCGCCTTCGTTCTTCCCTCCGCCTTTCGGCGGAGGCCGCAGCTCAGGCCGCCTGGAGATTGACGGCGCTGGTCTTGCCGCGCTTGTCGTTCTCGAGGTCGTAGGTGATGCGCTGCTCTTTCTCGAGCGAGTTCATCCCGGCGGCTTCAACCGCCGTGATGTGCACGAACGCATCGCTGCCGCCGGCTTCGTTGGTGATGAAGCCGTAGCCCTTGGCGGTGTCGAAAAATTTCACGGTGCCTGTCGGCATAACCAATTCCTTCTTGATGCAGGGACCGGACATCGGCCCCCGGCGCCAGGGAGAAGCGAGAAGAAGGAATGGAGCCGCAAAGCGCCGAAGACCGTCAATTTGCGACTGTAGCGAAACCTATATGGGGTGCCGCCGCCGGATTGAAAGGGGCGATGCGAACTTGGCGTTCACACCGCCCCCGCGGCCCTCAGGAGCAGCCCCGCGGCGGCACATCCGGCGAGGACGGGGAGGGGTCCGAGCCGGAAGCGGAAGACCGCGACCAGCGCGGCGGCGGCGAGCGCGAAGGCGGCCCAGTCGATGCTGGCCGGAACGGGGAGGTCGAAGCCGAGCGGGCCGAGCGCGAAGGGGCGGGTGCGGGCGAAGAGGGTGTGGAGCGCGAACCAGATGGCGAGGTTGAGGATCACGCCAACGACCGCGGCGGTGATCGCCGACAGAGCGGCGGCGAGCGCCCGGTTGCCGCGCAGGCGCTCGACGAAGGGTGCGCCGATGAAGATCCACAGGAAGCAGGGGGTGAAGGTCACCCAGGTGGCGAGGAGGCCGCCGAGCGTTCCGGCGACGAGCGGCGGAAGGCCGGTCGCCTGCCGGAAGGCGCCCATGAAGCCGACGAACTGGGTGACCATGATGAGGGGGCCTGGCGTGGTCTCCGCCATGCCGAGGCCGTCGAGCATCTCGCCGGGCTGGAGCCAGCCGTGGGTCTCGACCGCCTGCTGCGCCACATAGGCGAGGACGGCATAGGCGCCGCCGAAGGTCACCACCGCGAGCTGCGAGAAAAGGAGCGCGATCTTGCTGAACACGTCGTCCGGGCCGAGCAAGGCGAGGAGGGCGGCGACCGGGGCGAGCCAAAGGTTGAGGAAGACCGAGCCGATGCGAAGCGACCAGCCGAGGTTCGGCCGGGCATGGTCCGGCACCTCCTCGCCAAGCGCCGTCTCCGCGTCGGGGACGGCCTGGCCGCCCGCCGACCCGTGGCCGCCGCCGCCGCGGAACCGATCCGCCGCGACATAGCCGATGAAGCCGGCCCCGAGCACGATCAGCGGGAAGGGCACGGCGAAGAAGAAGATGCCGATAAAGGCGGCGGCGGCGAGCGCGCGGGCAGCGCCGGTCTTGAGGGCGCGGCTGCCGATCCGGCGCACCGCCTCGAGGACGATGGCGAGCACCGCCGCCTTTAAACCGAAGAACAATGCCTCGACCGCGCCCACATTGCCCCAGATCGCGTAGATCCAGGACAGTGCCATGATCGAGACGAGGCCGGGCAGGATGAAGAGAGCGCCCGCGACGAGGCCGCCTTTCGTCCGGTGGAGCAGCCAGCCGATATAGGTGGCGAGCTGCTGCGCTTCGGGGCCCGGGAGGAGCATGCAGTAGTTGAGGGCGTGGAGGAAACGCTCCTCGCCGATCCACCGTTTCTCCTCGACGAGGATGCGGTGCATGACCGCGATCTGCCCGGCCGGGCCGCCGAAGCTCAGCAGCGCGATCCGCGCCCACACCTTCGCCGCTTCGCCGAAGCCGATGCCGTGCCGTTCCATCCTCTTCTCCATGTCAGAAACGTGCCCTGAGCGTCACGCCGTAAGTGCGCGGATCGGCGGGCTGGCCGACGACCAGGCCGGTATTGCCGGACTGGAGGGCGAGCACTTCGAAATACTCTTCGTCCAGCGCGTTGCGGACCCAGAAGGCGGCATCCCAGCCGCTGTCGGTGCGGTAGCCGAAGCGCAGGTTTGCGATCGAATAGCCGGCAATGTCGGTATAGGCCGAGCGCGAGGGATTGGACGAGAAGCGGCTGCGCGCGCTGCCGTCGAAGCCGAGATAGAGCTCGCCCGGCAGCCCGGCGAGGCGGCGGGGCAGGGCATATTCGAAGCCGTAGGACGCCGCCCAGCGGGAAACGCCGGGAAGCCACTGGCCCGATATGTCGCAATTCGCGGGGCTGAAGCCTCCGGGCGTGCCCGGTGCGCTCGGCGGGTTGGCTGCGGTTGCCGCAGGGCCTCCCGAGAGCTCGGGCGGGCAGGGGGCGTCGGTGAAGCGCAGGTAGCGCGCGTCGGTGAAGGCGCCGTTGAAGTAGAGGCTGAGGCGGTCCGTCAGGCGTGCGGCCGCTTCGAGCTCGAAGCCGCGGACCCGGACGCGTTCGGCGTTGGCGAGATAGCCGCGCAGGACGCCGAGCTGGCCGTTGGTGACGGTCGCCTGGTAATCCTCGATCTCCGTCCAGTAGGCGGTGAGATCGAGCGTCAGGCGGCGATCGAAGAGCCGCGTCTTGAGACCCGCCTGATAATGGCTGACGGTTTCCGGACGCACGGCGGCGGCGTCCTGGATCGGCTGGTTGGCAGCGTCGAGCGGCAGGCCGGAAAGATTGATGCCGCCCGATTTGAAGGTCCTGGCATAGGTCGCATAGGCCATGACGTCGTCAGTGAGATCGTAGGATGCGGTGAGGTCGTAGCTCACATTCCAGTCGCTGAAGCTGGCTTCGTAGCTTTGCGGCGCGAGGACACCGCGCTGGTCCGCGTTCAGGCTCGTGCTGCCGGTGCCGGTGGTGACGGTCGCGACGTAGCTCCCCTGCTTCTCGTCATGATTGACGCGCAGGCCCGGCTGGATCCGGAAGCGGTCGGTCACCCGCCAGGTGAGCTGCCCGAAGGCGGCGAGGCTGGTGTTGGAGAAATGGATGTCGTTCTCGGAGCGCAGGCCCTGGAGGACGGCCGGGTTGTTCGCATTGGCGCTCGACGGATTGAGGAGCCAGCGGCTGGCGGCCGCGCCCTGTTCCTGGACGCCCGACGTATGCAGCTTCTGGTCGAAGGCGAAGAGGCCGGCGACGAAGCTCAGCCGCCCGAGGTCGCCGGCATAGCGAAGCTCCTGCGTCCACTGATCCTGCGATGAGGGATTGGCCGAGATGGTGGTGATCGGAAGGCCCGTGAAGTCGCGGTCGTTGGACGGGTTCCAGTTCCAGTAGCGGAAGGCCGTGATCGAGGTGAGGGTGCCGGGGCCGACCTCCCATTCGGCGCGCAGCGAGGCGCCGCCAAGCTCCTGCTCGGCGCGAAGATCGGTGTCGAGATCGGTCAGCCGGTCGAACGGGTCGAAGCTCGGCGGCGTGTAGCCAAAGGCCGCTGCGAGCGCTGCATACTGGCGATTGAGCGGCCGCTGCGTCGCGCCGGTGCGGACGTAGATCTGGGCGCAGCATTCGGGGTTCTGGCGGTTGAAATCGGCGGCGAGCGTCAGATCGAGATCGTCCGATGCGCGCCACAGAAGCTGGCCGCGCAGGCCGACATTGTCGAGTGCGTTGACGCGGGTGCCGGTGGCCACGTTGAAGAGGGTGCCGCGGCGCTGAGTCGCCGAGGCCGCCACCCGGATCGCGACCGTGTCGCCGACCAGCGGACCGGAAAAGGAAGCGCGGCCCTGGACATAGCCCAGATTGCCGAGCGAAAGCTCGAGCCGGCCTTCGGGCTCGAAGCTCGGCGGCCGGGAGACGAGGTTGATCGCGCCCGCGGTCGTGTTCTTGCCGTAGAGCGTGCCCTGCGGCCCGCGCAGCACTTCGATGCGCTCCACATCGATGAAGTCGAACGTCGTCGATGCGATGCGGCTGTAATAGACCTGGTCGACATAGACGCCCACACCCTGTTCGATGCCGTCGTTGGTGAGGCCGAACGGGGCGCCGAGGCCGCGGATGTTGGCGGCCGAGTTGCGCGGATTCGTCGAGTAGAATTGGAGGCTCGGCTGGAGCTGGGTGAGGCGGCCGACGTTGAAGCTGCCGGTCGCGGCGAGCTGCTCGTCGCCGACGACCGAAACGGCGAGGGGCACGTCCTGAAGGCTTTCCTCGCGGCGGCGGGCGGTGACGACGATGTCGGTCGCCTCCTCCGTCGGCGCGGCCTCCGTCGGCGCTGCCTCCGGAGTCTCGGCCAACTCGGCGGGTTGGGCAAATGCAGGCGTTGCAAGTGCGAGAAGGGCGCTGCCCGAGAGCAGGCGGAAACGTGCGATCATAGTGTCCTCTTCGGGATCGCGACGCCTCCGGCGGTCCGGTCGGCCTCTGGGGAGGGAGTGGAGGTGGGAGTGGGGGTCAGCTCAAGGCGCGGTAGATTCCGTAGCCGCTGGTGATGATGAGGACGCTCCCGACGAGGAGGAGCAGGCCCTTGGCCGGCACCTTCTTGGCCGCGAAGGCGCCGAGGGGTGCGGCCGCGACGCCGCCGATGAGGAGGCCGAGCGTCGCGACGGTGAAGGCTTCCCAGCCGAGCGCCGCGATAAAGGTCGCCGAGATGGTGATTGTGAGGAAGAACTCGGCCGTGTTGACCGTCCCGATCGTCCTGCGCGGGTTGGTCCCCTGCATCAGAAGGTTGGAGGTGACGACCGGCCCCCAGCCGCCGCCGCCCGCCGCATCGAGGAAGCCGCCGGCGAGGCCGAGCACCGGAACCGCGCGCGGCTCCTTCTCGGCCGGCGGATAGCGCAGCCCGCGCACGATCAGCCAGACGCCGATCGCCGCGAGATAGGTGAGGACGAAGGGCCGAGCCGCTTCCGCGCTGATGCTGGCGAGGAGATAGGCGCCGGCGATGCCGCCTGCCATTCCCGGCAGCACGAGGCGGCCGAAGAGCTTCCAGTCGACGTTGCGGTGGAGGACGTGGCTGATGCCGGACGCCGCGGTCGTGAAGGTCTCTACCGTATGCACGCCGGCCGAAGCGGCCGCGGGGGGAACGCCGATGCCGATGAGGAGGGTGCTCGAAATCACGCCGAACGCCATGCCGAGCGCGCCGTCCACCATCTGCGCCGCGAAGCCGATGGCGATGAACGGAAGGATGTCGGCGAGGCTCAGCGATGAAAGGTCGAACATGTCCGTCTCCTGCCGGGCGCGGTGCCGCGCCAGCCTAGCGGCCGATCCGCGTCTTTTCGGTGACGTCGAGCTGAACGATCCGTCCTTCGTGAACGGTGATCGCGATCGATCCGAAGCGGATGCGATCGAGGTGCGCGCGGATGGCGGCCAGGGCCTCGTCGGCCGGCGGGAGCGTCGGGGAAGCGGCGGAGATGGAGTGCGTCATGCCGGAGAAACTCCCAGGTGGTGCGGCCATGTTGTTACTCTACCACGAAGGTTGACAATAGGGTGGCGGCGAAACGATGCTTTTGCACGCCAGGCCGAATTGCGTGCCTCCGATCGCGCCTCGGTACGTTGAAAAGCCGCGGCGCGTCCGGCAGGAGAGAGGGCATGGCAGGCGGCTTGAGGAAAGGACTGAAGGGCGCGCTGCTTGGCGCCGTCTCGCTTGCGGTGCCGCTGCAGGCCGCCGGCCAGAACGCCGCGCCGCCGCCCTGTCCCGGCCGCAGCGCCGCCGGCGTTGCGATGCGCGATCTCGGCCGCACGGCGCCGCACCTGCTGCTCGACGAGGATTTTCCGGACCCGTTCCTGGCGCGGCTCGGCAATCTCTATCATGCCTATGGCACCGGCGTGGCCGGGCGGCACGTGCAGCTCGTCCGCTCCTCCGATCTCAGGCGCTGGAGCGCCCCGGCCGAAGTGATGCCGGCCTCGCACTTTCCGGCGTGGATCGACCGCAATCATCCGCAGGTCTGGGCGCCGGAGGTGATGGCGATCGGCGGCCGCTACGTCCTTTACTTCAATGCACGGCACCGGATTCTGACGCGCACCGAAACGCCGCCGGAGGGTCCGCGGGTGCTCCAGCGCCACTGTCTCGGCGCTGCCGTCGCCGATCGGCCGGAGGGGCCGTTCACCGGGGTGCCGGAGCCGCTCGTCTGCTCCGAATTCCCGCACGGCGTCATCGACGCCAGCCCGTACCGCGACGGCGACAGCCTCTATCTCTATTACAAGGACGACGGGAATTGCTGCGGACCGGGATCCGCCATCTGGGTCCAGGGGATGAGCGCGGACGGTCTCGCCGCACTCGGGCCGCCGACGCGGCTCGTCGCCAGCAACGATTCGCCGGGGCGCGAGGACAATTGGGAATGGAAGGTGGTCGAGGCACCGACGATGGTCCGGCGCGGAAACGCCTACTACCTCTTCTACACCGGCAATCACTTCGGCAACCGCAACTATTCCGTCGGCTACCTGCGCTGCGCGACACCGCGGGGGCCGTGCACCGATCCCGGCGAGAACCCGATCCTGTGGAGCCATCTCGAAACCGACCTGCTGGGGCCGGGCCATCAGTCGATCCTCGAGCGCGGCGGGCGCACCTACGCCTTCTTCCACGGCTGGAACCGCGATCCCGACCGGCAGCGCGACCAGGGGCCGTTCAAGCGCTGCCTCTACGTGAGCCAGGTCTCCTGGACCGCCGGACCGGGCGGCGCCGAGACCGCGGTGATCGCCGGCGGCGAACCGCTCGTCATGCCGCCGCCGGTGGACTGAAGCCGCGGCCGCGCCGATCCGGTTCGGAAACCGATACCGCTTCCCGCGTCAGTGAACGCGCCACCTGTCCGTAGCGCACAGATTGAGCGGTCCCGCGCGCCGCGCGAGCACGCGATGCGCTATGAGGGGCGCATGTTAAGCCGTTGCTTTTGTTCTGTTTCCCCTTTGGTGGCACAGCTCGTCTCCGCGCCGGAGATGCGCTGATGCCCTCCTACCGGTACCGGACCGCCGTCGTCATGGGGCGCTGGCGCCCGAGCCGCCGCGATGCGCTTGCCGACGCGGTGAAGAGCGGCTTTGCGCGCTGGGAGGGCGAGCCGTGGGACCGGGTGACCTGGCGCTTTCCCGGCGAAATCGAGGAATGCAGCGAGGATCCGGACGCCTGCGAGGAAACACGCCCGAACGCCGCCCGCCGCTGACATCGGTCGCGCCGCTGGCTCGGCCGGCGCTCAGCGATCCGTGTCGAGCGTGCCGTCGCGGATGAGATCGTTGGTCGTCCTCACCAGCGAGTCGAGCTGGCTGCGGATCAGCGCCTCGATATAGTCTTTCTGGAAATGGCCGGGCTTGAAGCCGATCACCCCCTGCTCGGATCGGACCAGGAAGCCCTCTTCGACGAGCGCCTTCACCTTGCGGCGCGTCGTCTCCCGGTTGAGGCCCGTGGCCGACGCGATCGAGCTGACGTTGCAGGGCGCCAGCGTTTCGGGCGCGATCGGCTGTGCGAGCGCCTTCTGCCCCTCGTCGAGCCCGGCGCGGGTGAACCGCTCCGATGTGATCGCGACCACGGACACGAGGATCATCGCCTTGTCGTAATCGGAGACGTTGCGCCGCCACCGCTCCATGCAGCGCATGGTGAGCATGGTGAGCCGGATCGCGGTGAGCCGGTCGTTCGCCGCCGCGCGCTCTTCGTTGACTGAAATCGACACGAGTCTCTCCAGCCGGGACGCCGGACCCGAGTCGGCCCGAGCGGCCCCGGCGCACTCTACGCCTCGCCGCCGGTCAAATCAAAGCGATGGATCGCGGAAAGCGTCTCGGTCGGCCCGGGCGAGCAGGAAGCGCGGCCCGGGACCCTCAGCGCCGGCGGCATCGCCGGGATTGTAGAGGGCGCAGCGATCGAGGCTGAGGCAGCCGCAGCCGATGCAGCCGTCGAGCCGGTCGCGGAGCCGCTCGAGCATGGCGATGCGGTCGTCGAGCCGGGCGCGGATGCGGGTGCCGATCGCCTCCCAGTCCGAAGCCGTGGGCGCGCGGCCCTGGGGCAGGGTGGCAAGCTCCGCCTCGATCTCGGCGAGGCTGAGGCCGAGGCGCTGGGCGGCGAGCGCAAAGGAGAGGCGGCGGAGGTCGGAGCGAAGGAAGCGGCGCTGGTTTCCCGCCGTGCGAATTGCCGAGACCAGCCCGCGCTGCTCCCAGAAGCGGATCGCCGAGACCGACAGGCCGGTGCGGCGCGCGAGGTCGCCGATGGTGAGGAGGGCGGGTGCGGGCACGTGCTGCTCCTCTGCCGGACGACACTCGACCTCGACTTAGCTTCAGCTCCCGCCGCTCGCAATCGCCGTCGCCCCGCGGTCCGCGCTGGCGGCGCGGCCGTCCGGCGGCTAGGAAGGGCCATGCACTACGTCGTCATCGCCAGGGACAAGGGCGACCTGCGCCGCGTCCGCCGCGCCGCCCACCTCGACTACGTCGCCGGCCGGCAGCACCTCATCCTTTATGCGGGTCCGCTGATCGAGGGCGGCGCGATGATCGGCAGCGTCTTCATCTTCGACGTCCCCGATCGCGGCGCTCTCGACGCCTATTTGGCGGGCGACCCCTATTTCGCCGACGGCGGCATCTTCGCGACGGTGGAGATCTACGAGAGCCGCAAGATGGTGCCCGAAAGCGCGCCCGGCTTCCTCGCCGCCGAAGCCGAGCGGGCCCGCGCGCAGCAATGAGCCTCCTCGCTCTCGCCGCGGCGGCGGCGCTGCAGCCGGAGGCCGAGCCTCTCGCCGTCCCCGCCGGCTACCGCCTCGTCTGGTCGGACGAATTCTCCCAGGGCGGCCTGCCGGACCGGCGCCGCTGGGCATATGACACCGACTATAATGCGCGCGGCTGGCACAATGGGGAGCGGCAATATTACGCCGCCCGCCGCAGCCGCAACGCCCGCGTCCAGGGCGGGCGACTGACGATCGAAGCCCATCGCGAAACGCTCGACCGGCGCCGCTTCGCAGACTGGGGCGGTCAGGCCTATACTTCCGCCCGCCTCGTCACCCGCGGCCGCGCGCGCTGGACCTACGGCTTCTTCGAAATCCGGGCGAAGCTTCCCTGCGGCCGCGGCGTCTGGCCCGCCATCTGGATGCTCGCCGACGGGGCGGGCGCGCGCTGGCCCGACGCTGGCGAAATCGACATCATGGAGCATGTCGGCCACGATCCGGGCGTCGTTCACCAGACGGTCCACACCGCGGCCTTCAACCACGTCCGCGGCACGCAGCGCGCCGCCCAGGCGCGCGTGCCGGACGCCTGCGGCGCATTCCACGCCTATCAGCTCGACTGGACTCGCGAGCGGATACGAATGGGTATCGACGGCCGTACCGTCTTTACCTTCGCCCGCTCGGAGAATCCTGCCGAATGGCCGTTCGACGGCGCGCAATATCTCATCCTGAACGTCGCCGTCGGCGGCAGCTGGGGCGGGGCGCAGGGCATCGACGATGCCGCGCTCCCCGCCCGGATGGAGGTCGACTATGTTCGCGTCTGGCAGGCGCCGCCGGCGGGAGCGGCGCCCCGGCGCTAGATGCGGCCCATCAGCACCAGGATCAGCAGCACGATGACGATCACGCCGAGCAGGCCCGACGGGCCATAGCCCCAGCCGCGGCTGTGGCCCCAGCTCGGCAGCGAGCCGATCAGCAGGATGATGAGGATGATGAGGAGGATCGTGCCGATGCCCATGTTCGTTCTCCGAAAGCGCCCCCGAAAGGCGATGATGCAGCCATAACGAAGCGTGCACGGCAATGGTTGCGCACCCGTGACGATCTCCCGCGCCGGCCATGTCTCGCTGGAGACCGAAAGTCGTTTCGCCTCGGACGGAGCGTTTCGTCTCAAATCGCGGGAACAAAATCGTGATTCGATTGACGCGCGGATTTCTCCTTGTATGTGAGCGACTTGCGTTTAGCGGCCCCGAGCGGGGGGTATCGCGCCGACGCCGCAACGGGGGTGCATTTGCACATATCTGGACGGCCTGCGGCCGCCTTCGCGGCGGCTGCGCTCCTCTGCGCATGCCGCGGCGAAGCGGGCGTGACCGAAGAGGTCGCGGCACCGCCGCCCGTGTCCGCGGTCGGCGCCGTCCGGACCGCCGCGCCGTCGCTGCTCTGGCAGCAGGCGAGCCGCGTCCAGATACTCTGCCAGGTCTCCACAGTTTCGGGCAACGATCCCGCCCTCGAGCGCGCTCTTTGCGAGCGTGTCCGCGGCATCGCCGCCCGAGGCGCCCCGATCCCCGTCGCCGTCGCCGCCGCGCCGGACCAGGCGACGCTCGGCGGCGACAGCGTCGTCCTTCTCGTCCACGCGTCGGCCGAGGGAGTTGCCGGACGGCCGCTCCTCGCCTTCACCATCCGCCCGTTCCGTCAGTCCGCCGGAGACGCGGCCGCCCTGTTCGGAACGGCGCCGCATGCCGTGCCGCTCGACGGATCGGGCATGAACGGCCCGGCCGTCGAAGCCGGGCTGCGCGCGGCCCTTGCCGAGATCCTGCCCTGGGTCGCCGGCGGAAGCGGCCCACGGCCGGTCAGATAACAAACGATAACAACATCATACACACGTCCTTTAGGAGGGAATGCCCATGTCTGGAACGCACGATCACACGCATGACGAAGCCGAGAACACCGGCACCGAGACCATCGTAGCCGAGACCGGCGCCACCGGCGGTGCCGAGCATGGCGACGGCGTCCACGATCACGCCGTGACGTTCGATCCGAGCGTGTTCGATCCGACGCTCTACGCCTCGGTCGACCATCTCGCCGGCACCGTCGCTGCCAACGGCAAGCCGATCTGGTCCGCCGAGCAGGCCGCGACCTACCTGTTCCGCGCCGGCGCCGGCTACGGCACGGGCCTCAACATGGTCATGCCGACCGGCGGCGACGTCAACGTCCTGACCTATGGCTTCCACACCAGCCAGGCGAGCCTCCAGGCCAACGGCTACGTCTACCGCGCGAGCCCCACGGCGACCGGCCTCTCGGGTCTCAGCGAATATTTCGCCTTCCGGGCGTTCACGGACGCCCAGAAGGCGGCGACGCGCGAGGCGTTCCAATATTGGGACGACGTCGTGTCGACCGAGTTCGTCGAGTCGCACATCGACCAGGCCGACGTTGCCCTCGCCAACTATACCAACCAGCCCGGCACCCAGGCCTATGCCCGCCTGCTCGCCAACACCGTCACCTCGAACCCGTATATCAACGCGCAGATCCGCGACATCGGCGGCGACGTGTGGGTGAACTTCAATGCTGCGAGCAACTTCCAGCTCGACGAGGGCGGCTACGGCATGAACACCCTCGTCCACGAGATCGGCCACGGCTTCGGCATGCTGCACCCCGGTGACTACAACGCCACGGTCGGCGGCCCGGTCCTCTCCTACACCGCGCACGCGGAATATTATCAGGACACGCGCAGTTACTCGATCCTCTCCTACTGGGATCCGCGCAGCGTCGGCGCGCGCGACTTCGACTTCAGCACGATGAACATCGCCTACGGCGCCACGCCGATGGTCCACGACATCCTTGCCATGCAGCTCAAGTACGGCGCCGAGATGACGACCCGCACGGGCGACACCGTCTACGGCTTCAACTCGACGGCGGGCCGCGATGCGTTCGACTTCGTCAAGACCCCGGCGCCGATGATGGCGATCTGGGACGCCGGCGGCATCGATACGCTCGACGCTTCAGGCTACAAGACGAACCAGGTGATCAACCTCAGCCCGGGTTCGCTGAGCAGCATCGGCGGCATCACGGCCGACGAATTCCCGAGCTTCGAGCAGGTCAACGCCAACCGCGCCGCGGCCGGAATGGCGCCGACCACGCTCGCCAACTATACCAACAACCGCAACCTCTTCATGACCAATCCGGGCGTCTACGGCCGGATCACGGACAATGTCGGCATCGCCTACGGCGCGATCATCGAGAACGCCGTCGGCGGCTCGGGCCACGATTCGATGATCGGCAACGTCGCCGACAACGTCATGACCGGCAATGCCGGCAACGATCTCATCGCTTCGGGCCTCGGCAACGACACGCTCGACGGCGGCACCGGCAATGACGAGATGCTCGGCGGCGCAGGCAACGACAGCTACGTCGTCGGCGAAGCGGGCGACATCGTCACCGAGCTTGCCGACGAAGGCACCGACACGGTCCGTGCGTCGATCGACTATACGCTCGGCGCCAATGTCGAGAACCTCGTCCTGACCGGTGCGGCGCTGAACGGCGCGGGCAACGGCCTCGCCAACGCCGTCACCGGCAACGCGCTCGCCAACCTTCTTTCGGGCGGCGCGGGCGACGACACGCTCGACGGCGGCACCGGCGCGGATGCGATGGCGGGCGGCACCGGCAACGATGCCTATGTCGTCGGCGAAGCGGGCGATACCGTCACCGAGCTCGAAGGCGAAGGCACCGACACGGTTCGTGCGTCGATCGACTATACGCTCGGCGCCAACCTCGAGACCCTCGTCCTCACCGGCGCGGCGCTCAAGGGCACCGGCAACGGCCTCGCCAACGCCATCACCGGCAATGAACTCGCCAACCTGCTTTCGGGCGGCGCGGGCGACGACATGCTGGCCGGCGGCGCGGGCGACGACATGCTCGACGGCGGCACCGGCGCGGATGCGATGGCGGGCGGCACCGGCAACGACGTCTACGTCGTCGACCATGCCGGCGACACGGTCGTCGAGCTTGGCGGCGAGGGCACCGACACGGTCTCGACGGACCTCGGCGGCTACACGCTCGGGGCCCATGTCGAGAATTTGATCCTGACCGGCTCGGCTGCGGCCGCCAACGGCAACGATCTCGACAACGTCCTCACCGGCAACGCGCTCTCCAATCGCCTCAATGGCGGCGCGGGCGCCGACCGGCTGATCGGCGGCGACGGCGTCGACTTCCTGACCGGCGGTGCCGGCGCGGACGTCTTCGTCGGCGAGTTGAACGCGACCAGGACCGCGTCGAAGCTCGGCAACGTCTCGCTCGACGTGGTTCTCGATTTCGCCTCGGGCTCGGACAAGATCGACCTCAGCGGCATCGACGCCATCACCGGCGTCGCGGGCGACCAGGCGTTCAAGCTCGTCAAGAGCGCGAACCCGTCCAACGCCGGCGAGATCTCGATCCGCAACTTCGGCAACGTCAATGCCGCGGAAGCCGCCCTCGGCTTCGACATCGACGGCGTCGACGGCAAGAGCCCGTATGACGGCCCGGTGCAGGTCGTTCTCGGCAACGTCGACGGCGGCGCGGTCGATTTCGCGATGGTCTTCATCGGCACGCCCGAAATCCTCACCACCGACTTCGTCTACTAAGACGGCTCCATCTTGGGAGAGGGAAGGCGCCTCCGGAGGAAACTCCGGAGGCGTTTTTCTTTTGATCGGATGAAGATTCGGCGGTTGGGCGTGGGATTTCTCACAGACTGAAAAACATCGCGCGTCCTAAGCAGAGGGCCGGGCCGCA
>DASWMS010000003.1:0-30953 GCA_036399655.1 Allosphingosinicella sp.
CGGAGCAGCGCCCCTCGACTGCGCTCGGGACGAACGAGGTTCGGTTCGCCGACCCCCTGGTCACAGCGCTCTACGGCTATGACGGTGTCGTCGTGTCTCCGGGCGTGCCCTTGAACCGCCACCCCATCGCCGACCGCGCGCGCAATGCGAACGTGCCCCTCATCGGCGACATCGAGCTCTTCGCGCAGGCGCGGAGCACTTTGCCGCCGCACAAGGTCGTCGGCATCACCGGCACCAACGGCAAGTCGACGACCACCGCGCTCGTCCACCACATCTGCCGGACCGCCGGGCTTCCCGCGACCATGGCCGGCAATATCGGCTTCCCGATCCTCGGCCAGGAGCCGCTGACTCCGAACGACAAGGGCGTCGGCGTCTACGTTCTCGAGCTGTCCTCCTATCAGATTGATCTGACGCAAAGCCTCGACTGCGACGTTTCCGTGTTGCTCAACATCAGCCCTGACCATCTCGACCGCTACGAAGGCGTCGAGGATTATGCCGCATCCAAGGCGCGCCTGTTCGCCATGCAGTCGCCCGAGCACACCGCCGTGATCGCGGTCGACGACGATTATACACGCGCCATCGCCGGCACGATCGCGGGGCGCAAGATCCTCGTCTCGGCGGCCGACGTGAAGGACCAGTCGCACTGGCCCTCGCTCCAGGGCCCGCATAATGGGCAGAACGTCGCCGCCGCCGTCGCCGCCGCGCGCGCGCTCGGCATCGCGGACGATGCCATCGCACTGGGGCTCGCCACCTATCGCGGCCTGCCGCACCGAATGGAGCGGGTCGCGACACGGAACGGCGTCCTGTTCGTGAACGACTCAAAGGCGACCAACCCGAACAGCGCGGCCCCCGCGCTCGCCGCTTATTCCAAGGTCCACTGGATCGTCGGCGGCCTCCCCAAATCCGACGATCTCGACGCATGCGAGCCGTTCCTGAACCATGTCCAGGCGGCCTACACGATCGGCGAGGCGGGGCCGATGTTCGCGGATCTCCTCGAGGGCAAGGTTCCGGTGAAGCGCTGCGAGATGCTGCACGAGGCGGTGAGCTGCGCCGCCCGGGCCGCCGCGCCCGGCGAGGTCGTCCTTTTGTCGCCGGCTTGTGCCTCGTTCGACCAGTTTCGGGACTATGAAGCGCGCGGAGACGCTTTTCGCGCTGCCGTGGAGGCCCTTGTATGAGTATCTTCCAGCCCGTGAAGAAAGACGGATCCTCCCGCCTCGGCCGATCGGACCGCAGCGCCATCGGCCGCTGGTTCTGGGAGATCGACCGCGTTCTCCTCGTTCTCGTGGCGGTGCTGATCTCGATCGGCCTCATCGCCGTCGCCGCCGCTTCGCCCGCCGCCGCCAACCGTCTTTCGGGCGGCACGGTGACCTTCGACTCGCTTTATTATTTCTACCGGCAGCTCGTCTGGCTGGTCGTCGCCGTGCCCGTGCTGATCGGCGTTTCCATGCTTCCGCGGAGCATGGCGCGGCGCCTGTGCATCATCGGCACAATCGTCTTCACCACGCTTCTTTTCCTGGTGCCGATCATCGGCGTTGAAGTGAACGGCGCCAAGCGCTGGATCGGCGTCGGCATCTCGCAGTTCCAGCCGTCGGAATTCCTGAAGCCGCTCTTCATCGTGACCGTCGCCTGGATCCTCTCGCTGCGGCAGAAGGACCCGAGCCTCCCCGTCGTGCCGCTGACCGCGGTGCTGACCGGCGTCGTCGCCCTGCTCCTGATGAAGCAGCCTAATTTCGGCGAGACGATCATCTTCGTCTCGGCCTGGGTGATGCTGCTCATGCTGTCGGGCGCTTCGATGCGGATCCTCGGCGGGCTCGGCATCGGCGGCATCGTCGGCATCGTCGCGGCCTATCTTTTCTATCCGGTGGCCACGACGCGCATCAACGGCTTCCTGTTCAGCCAGGGCGACACCTACCAGACGGACAGCGCGCTTCGGACCTTGACTTCCGGCGGCCTGTTCGGCGCCGGGCCGGGCGCCGGCTCGCGCAAATTCACGCTCCCCGAGCCGCACACGGACTATATCTTCTCGGTGATCGGCGAGGAGTTCGGAATCATCGCCTGCCTCGCCATCGCCATCCTCTACATCACCATCGTCGCCCGCGTGCTCATCCGCCTCCTCCACGAGGATGACGGCTTCGTCGTCCTCGCCGCCGCCGGCCTCGTCACCCAATTCGGCCTCCAGGCGCTGATCAACATGGCGGTGAACGTCCAGATCGCGCCGTCCAAGGGGATGACGCTTCCGTTCATCAGCTATGGCGGCTCCTCGATGATCGCGCTCGCCATGGGCATGGGGCTCCTTCTGGCCTTTACGCGGCGAAACCCGTTCCTTCATCGCTCGCCCTACGTGGTGAAGGGAATGGGCCGATGATCTCGCGCCACTACGTCCTCGCCGCCGGCGGCACGGGCGGGCACATGATTCCGGCGCACGCGCTGGCCGAGGAACTGATGCGCCGCGGCCACCGCGTGGCGCTCGTCACGGACGATCGCGGCGCCCGCATCCCCGGCCTTTTCGACGGGGTCCAGGTCCATGTCCTCCCCGCCGGTCGCCTGTCGGGCGGGCCGATCGGCTGGGCGCGGGCGGTGAAGAACATCCTGACCGGCCGGACCATGGCGCTGCGCCTCTACGAGACCTTCCGGCCCTCGGCCGTGATCGGCTTCGGCGGCTACCCTGCGCTGCCCGCCCTCCTCGCCGCGCGCGCCGACAAGGTGCCGACCCTGATCCACGAGCAGAATGCCGTGCTCGGCCGGGTCAACCGCCTGATGGCGGGGAAGGTCGATGCGATCGCCACCGCGTACGACAAGGTCCAGCGCCTGCCCGAAAAGGCCGCCGCGCGCGTGACGCTTGTCGGCAATCCGGTTCGGGACGAAGTGCTCGCACTTCGCGAACTTCCCTTCCCGCCGCTCACCGAAGACGGCATCTTCCGCCTGCTCGTCACCGGCGGCAGCCAGGGCGCCACCGTGCTGAGCGAAGTCGTGCCCGAAGGCCTCGCCCTTCTTCCCGAGCATTTCCGCCGCCGCCTCCAGGTGACGCAGCAATGCCGGCCCGAGGATATCGAGCAGGTCCGCGCCCGCTACGCCGCGCTCGCCATTCCGGCCGACCTCGCCACCTACATGGCCGACATGCCGGAGCGCCTGAATTGGGCGCACCTCGTCATCGCTCGCGCCGGCGCTTCGACGATCGCAGAGCTGACCGCCGCCGGCCGGCCCGCAATCCTGGTCCCGCTCCCGTCCGCGACGGACGATCACCAGACCTTCAACGCCCGTGAAATGGCCAAGGCGGGGGGCGCGCGGATGATCGCGCAGGGGCAGTTCACGCCGGTCGAGCTCGCCAAGCAGATGCAGAAGCTCGCCCTCGATCCCGGCGCGCTCGCCAACGCCGCCGCCCGCGCCCGCGCCGTCGGCCGGCCCAATGCCGCCGCGGACCTCGCCGATCTCGTCGAGCGGACCGGGCGCGACCGCGGCTTCGATCCGAATTTCCTGCGCGAGAACGTGCTGACGCCCGTCCCCGACGGAGCGTTTGCGTGAGAGGCGTTCCGCAGGACATCGGCACCATTCATTTCGTCGGCATCGGCGGCATCGGCATGTCGGGCATCGCCGAAGTGATGCACATCCTCGGCTACAAGGTGCAGGGCTCGGACGTCGCCGAAGGCTATGTGGTCGAAGGCCTGCGCAAGGCCGGCATTCCGGTGAAGATCGGCCAGACGCCGGAGAATCTCGACGACGCCGCGGTGGTGGTCATCTCCACTGCGATCAAGAAGGACAATCCCGAGCTGGTCTGCGCTTATGAAAAGCGCATCCCTGTGGTGCGCCGCGCCGAAATGCTCGCCGAGCTGATGCGCCTCAAGAATACGGTCGCGGTGGCCGGCACCCACGGCAAGACGACGACGACCTCGATGATCGCGGCCATGCTGGATGCCGGCGGCATCGATCCGACCGTGATCAACGGCGGCATCATCAACGCCTACGGCTCGAACGCTCGCCTCGGCAGCTCCGACTGGATGGTGGTCGAAGCCGACGAGAGCGACGGCAGCTTCCTGCGCCTGGACGGCACGATCGCGGTCGTCACCAATATCGATCCCGAGCATCTCGACCATTACGGATCGTTCGAGAAGGTGAAGGACAGCTTCGTCGAATTCGTCGAGAACGTCCCGTTCTACGGCGCCGCCCTGCTCTGCGTCGATCATCCCGAAGTGCAGACGATCATTCCGCGCCTTCGCGACCGACGGGTGGTCACCTACGGCTTCGCGGCGCTCGCCGACGTGCGCGGCGACAATGTCCGGCCCGTCCCCGGCGGCAACCGCTTCGACGTCAACATCCGCGACCGCGCCGGCAACGTGTCGACGATCCGCGACGTCGAGCTGCCCATGCCCGGCCGGCACAACGTCCAGAACGCGCTCGCCGCCATCGGAGTCGCGGCCGAGCTCGGCATCGCCCACGGCGTGATCGCGCGCGGCTTCGCGAAGTTCAGCGGCGTCAAGCGGCGCTTCACTAAGGTCGGCGAGATCGAAGGCGCGACGATCATCGACGATTACGGCCACCACCCGACCGAGATCCGCGCCGTCCTTTCCGCCGCCCGCGAAGGCGCCGAGGGGCGGGTGATCGCCGTCGTCCAGCCGCACCGCTACACCCGGCTTCGCGACCTGATGGAAGAGTTCCAGGGCGCCTTCAACGACGCCGACATCGTCTATGTCGCGCCCGTCTACGCCGCCGGCGAGGAGCCGATCGAAGGCGCCGACGCCGAAGCGCTCGTCGAGGGCCTGAAGCAGCGCGGCCACCGTGCGGTCAAGGCAGTGAACGACCTCGACCACCTCTGCCACTCCCTGCGCGACGTCGCCGCACAGGGCGACATGGTCATCTGCCTCGGCGCCGGCGACATCACGAAGTGGGCCGCGGGGCTGGCCGACGGCATCTGCCAGGCGAGAGCTTCGAAATGAGCGAGGTGCGTTCTTCTGCATCCTCCCCATCGCCAGATGGGGAGGGGAACCATGCGAAGCATGGTGGAGGGGTAGTAGACGCAGGCCTGCGAAATTCGGCGCCCGATACGCAGGATCTGAGCCAACTACCCCTCCACCAGCCTGCGGCTGGTTCCCCTCCCCATGCGAGGCATGGGGAGGATGTGCCGCGCCTCGCCGGTGAGATGACGCAGCGCGGCTCCCTCGCAGACTTCATCTGGTTCCGCACCGGCGGGCCCGCTGACTGGCTGGTGCGGCCGAAGGACGTGCAGGACCTCGCCGATTTCCTGAAGCAGCTCGATCCGTCCGTGCCCGTCCTCCCGGTCGGCGTCGGCTCGAACCTGATCGTCCGCGACGGCGGCGTTCCGGGCGTGGTCGTCCGCCTCTCCAAGGCGATGAGCCAGGTTCAGGTGGAGGCGGGCAACCGCGTCCGCGCCGGCGGCGGGGCGATGGGGATCACCGTCGCCTCCAGAGCGCGCGACTCCGACATTGCCGGTCTCGAATTCCTCCGCGGCATCCCCGGCACGGCCGGCGGCGCGGTGCGCATGAACGCAGGCGCCTACGGCCGCGAGGTCGCCGACGTCCTCGTCGAAGCGACCTTGGTCCGGCGCGACGGAACGGTGGAAACCTGGCCGCGCGAGCGCTTCGGCTACACCTACCGCCACAGCGACGTGCCCGCGGGCGCCGTCGTCGTCGAAGCTTTGTTCGAAGGCGTCCCCGGCGCGCGAGTCGCGATCGGCGCCGAGATGGACCGCATCGCCGCAGAACGCGAAGCCTCCCAGCCGCTGCGCAGCCGCACCGGCGGCTCCACCTTCAAGAACCCGCCCGGCGACAAGGCCTGGCGCCTGATCGACGCCGCAGGCTGCCGGGGCCTCACCAAGGGTGACGCCCAAGTCTCTGAAAAGCATTGCAACTTCCTCCTCAACTTGGGCAAAGCTAGCGCGGCCGAAATCGAGGCGCTCGGCGAGGAAGTCAGGCGCCGCGTGTTCGAGCATTCGGGCGTGATGCTGGAATGGGAAATCCAGCGTGTGGGGGTGGTGACGTGAACGGCGCGATATTCGCACAAGCAGCGTTGGCGAAAACCAAAACCGCTAGCGCTGAGCCTGTCGAAGCCCGGTTCGCCCGCTCTGCGCGCTGCAAACCGCCCTTCGACAGGCTCAGGGCTAGCGGTTCTCCTTTTATCCGAATGAATTCTATTCAGGCGAATGCACGGGTGATCTATGCTTGAGCCCCTCCACATCGCAGTGCTGATGGGCGGCTGGTCGGCGGAGCGCGAAGTGTCGCTGACGTCCGGGAACGGCGTCGCCGACGCGCTTGAGAGCCGCGGGCACAAGGTGACGCGGATCGACATGGACCGGAACCTCGCGATGGTGCTCGACTCCGTGCGGCCGGACGTCGTGTTCAACGCGCTCCACGGTACGCCGGGCGAGGACGGGACCGTGCAGGGCCTGATGGACCTGATGGGCATTCGCTATACCCATAGCGGCCTCACCGCCTCGGTGATCGCCATCGACAAGGAGCTGACCAAGCAGCAGCTCGTCCCCCACGGCATCCGCATGCCGGAAGGCATGATCGTCGCCAGCGAGACGCTGTACCGGGGCGATCCGATGCCGCGCCCTTATGTGCTGAAGCCGGTCAACGAAGGCTCCTCCGTCGGCGTCGCCATCGTGACGCGGGAGAGCAATTACGGCGACCCGATCGGCCGCGAGACCCGGGGGCCGTGGCAGGAGTTCGGCAGCCTCCTCGCCGAGCCGTTTATCCGCGGGCTTGAGCTCACCGTCGCCGTGCTCGGCGACGAAGCGCTCGCCGTGACCGAGCTCAAGCCGCAGACCGGCTTCTACGATTACGAAGCCAAATATACGGACGGCCGCACCGAGCATGTATGCCCGGCGCAGATCCCGCAGGAGATCGCCGACGCCTGCATGCGCATGGCGCGCGATGCGCACCGCCTGCTCGGCTGCCGCGGCTGCTCGCGCTCCGATTTCCGCTGGGACGACGAGCGCGGACTCGACGGCCTCTATCTCCTCGAAGTGAACACCCAGCCCGGCATGACGCCGCTCAGCCTGGTCCCCGAGCAGGCGCGCTATCTCGGCATCTCCTATCCCGAGCTGGTCGAAAAGATCGTCGAGGCAGCCTTATGACCTCGGCGCGCATCTCGCGCGGCGGCGGCGGCCGCAGCGGCGGCACCGGCGGGGGCTCGCGCTCGAAGCCGCGCGCGTCTCGCGCCAACAGCCTGCGCCGGCCAAAGCAGCCGAGCCTGCTCGAGCAGGCCGGCATCTCGCCCGACGCGGTACGCCGCGCGCTCAAGTGGGTGCTGCTCGCGCTTCTCGCAATTGCGGCCGTCACAGCCATCCTGGTCCTTCGCGTGCCGCAGACGATCGGCAATGCCGTCGGACAGGCAGCGGGCAATGCCGGCTTTGCCGTCGCGCGCTACGAGATCAGGGGCGTGGAGCGGATGGACCGCCGCCGTGTCGACGCCGTGGTCGCGAACGAGCTTCGCAAGGCAATGCCGCTCGTCGACCTCGCCTCGCTGCGCCAGCAACTCCTCGGCTTCGGCTGGGTCCATGACGCACGCGTCTCCCGGCGCCTTCCCGACACGCTCGTCATCGACATCGTGGAGCGGCGCCCAGCCGCGCTCTGGCAGCACGAGCAGCGGCTGATGCTGATCGATGCGAACGGCGTCGTTCTCGATCACGTCCGGCTCGAGGCGATGCCGGACCTGCCGCTCCTGATCGGCCCTGACGCCAACCGCCAGACCGCTTCGCTGGGCCGCCTGCTCGAGCGTTCCGGGCACCTCAAGCCCCAGCTCGCGGGCGCGACCTGGATCGGCGGCCGCCGCTGGGACATCCGCTTCCAGACCGGCGAGATCCTCGCTTTGCCCGAAGGCGAGGAGCAGGCGCAGAACGCGGTAGCGGAATTCGCGCGCCGCGATCAGCAGGCGCAGCTTCTCGGCCGCGGCTTCGTTCGCTTCGACATGCGCATCGCCGGCCAGATGATCGTCCGCGTGTCCCGCGAGCCCGGCAGCATCGTTCCCGCCATTGCGCCCGAGGCGCCGCCGTCCCCCGGGCAGGCGGAAGACCTCGCCAACACCATCTAGGAGTTTCGCGCTTGGCGCAGCCGCAGTCCCGCAAGCTCGTCACCGCCCTCGACATCGGCTCGTCCAAGGTCTGCGCCCTGATCGCCGAGCCGACCGGCGACGGCGAGCTTCGCATCCTGGGCAGCGGCCAGCGCCAGAGCCAGGGCGTCCGCCGCGGCTTCGTCGCCGACATGGAGAAAAGCGAAGTCGCGATCCGGGAAGCCGTCGAGCAGGCCGAGCGCATCGCCGGCACGAACGTCGAGCAGGCCTTTGTCGGCTTCTCGGCGGGCGGCCTGGTCAGCGACCTTGCCTCGGTGGAAGTCGAGATCGGCGGGCGGCGCATCGAGAAGCACGACATCGACGCCTTGCTCCACGCCGCGCGCGAAGCGATCGAGCCGGGCGGGCGGATGATCCTCCACGCGCTTCCGGCGCTGTACACCCTGGACGGGCTCCAGGGCGTCAAGAAGCCGCTCGGCCTCCACGCCGGCCGCCTCGCCGTCGATATCCATGTCGTCGCCGCCGAGCCGCCACCGGTGCGCAACCTCGATCTGTGCGTCCGATCCGCGCATCTCGGCGTCGAGGCGATCGTCGCTTCGCCGGTCGCGGCGGGCAAGGCGTGCCTCTCGGAGGAAGAGCGCGAGCTCGGCGTCGCGCTCGTCGAAATGGGCGCGGGCGTGACCAACGTTTCCGTTTTCGCGGGCGGCATGCTCGTCGGTTTGAAGTCGCTTCCGGTCGGCGGGATCGACATCACCGACGACATCGCCGCCGCCTTCGGCACGCGCCGCGGCGAGGCGGAGCGGATGAAATGCTTCTACGGCTCTGCGATCACTTCGCCACGCGACAATCACGACATGATCGAGCTGAAACCGATCGCCGGCGGCGAGGAGGGCACGGAAGCGGCGCGCATCACCCGCGCCCAACTCGTCGCCGTCATTCGTCAGCGCCTCGAGCATTGGACCAACGAAATTGCCAAGGCGCTGAAGGAGCTTGGCTTCGCAGGGCCCTTCGGGCGCCAGGTCGTGCTGACCGGCGGCGGATCGGAGCTCAAGGGTATTGCGGACTATGCGCAGGGCGTCCTCGGCCGCGCCGTCAGGATCGGCCGGCCGAGCCTTCCCGGCCTTCCCGAAGCGCATAGCGGCCCGGCCTTCACGACGCTCGCCGGCCTCGCCCTTTTTGCGGCGTCGGACGAGCTCGATCTCGGCGCCACGCCGCTGCCTTCGCCGACGACGTCCCGTCCCGTTTCGGGAGGGTCCGGCAATATCGTTCAAAGACTTATTGCGGCATTCCGCAGCGGCTACTGAGAAAAATTACCAACGCGTTAACTTTTCGCTCGCGCCCCAGAATCGCATAGTGCAAAGAAGGGGTTAAGAGCGCGTCGTACGGCGCTTTTGCGACAGGGGAGACAGTCATGAGCATCGATTTCATCCGCCCGGAAGTTGACGAGCTTCGTCCCCGGATCAGCGTGATCGGCGTCGGCGGTGCGGGCGGAAACGCGATCGCCAACATGATCAGCTCGGACGTCCAGGGGGTCGACTTCATCGTCGCCAATACGGACGCCCAGGCGCTCAACCACAGCGAGGCGGACACCCGCATCCAGCTCGGCCCGAAGATCACGCAAGGCCTCGGCGCCGGCTCGCGTCCCGAGATCGGGAAAGCGGCCGCCGAGGAAGCGATCCAGGAGATCGAGCGCGCCATCGAAGGCGCCCACATGTGCTTCATCGCGGCAGGCATGGGCGGCGGCACCGGCACCGGCGCGGCGCCCGTCATCGCCAAGATCGCGCGCGACAAGGGCATCCTGACCGTCGGCGTCGTCACCAAGCCCTTCTCCTTCGAAGGCAATCGCCGCATGCGCTCCGCCGAAAACGGCATTTCCGAGCTGCAGCAGCATGTCGACACCCTGATCGTCATCCCGAACCAGAATTTGTTCCGGATCGCGAACCCGAACACGACCTTCAAGGAAGCCTTTTCGATGGCCGACGAGGTCCTCCAGCAGGGCGTGCGCGGCATCACCGATCTCATGGTCATGCCGGGCCTCATCAACCTCGATTTCGCCGACGTCCGCTCGGTGATGGGCGAGATGGGCAAGGCAATGATGGGCACCGGGGAAGCGTCGGGGGACAACCGCGCCATCGAAGCCGCCGAGCAGGCGATCGCCAACCCGCTCCTCGACGGCGTCTCGATGCGCGGCGCGCGCGGCGTGATCATCTCGATCACCGGCGGCGAAGACATGCGCCTGATGGAAGTCGACGAGGCCGCCAGCCACATCAAGGAGCTGGTCGATCCCGACGCCAACATCATCTGGGGCTCGGCCTTCAACAACGACCTGGACGGCAAGATCCGCGTCTCGGTCGTCGCGACCGGTATCGACGCCGAAGCGGTGACCCAGCCGACCCCGGCGCCCGCCAAGGTCTTCACCTTCCCCAGCGCCCGCGCCGAAGCGCCGCGTGCGCCTGCCGCGATGCCGGCCGAGCAGCCCGCGCCGCTCGCCGAAGAGCCGGCGCCGCTCGCCGCCACCGCGTCCGAAGCGTCCGCCGACGAGCCGACCGAGCTCCCGCTCGCCGCCCAGGCCCATGAGCCGAGCGAGGACGAACTCTTCCTCGGCGACATGGAGATGGTCGCTGAAGAGCCGCAGGCGGAAACCCCGCCGGCCGGCCGCCGCACCTGGCTTTCCGCCGACGAGGACGAGGCGCCGGCCGCCGCTCCCGCCGCCAAGCCCGCCGCCGGCGGCGGCACGCTTTTCGAGCGCATGTCCAACATCGCCCGCGGGGCCGCCAAGGCCCAGGTCGAGGAAGAAGGCCCGCGCATGCGCCCGGCCCGCGACCCCCTCGACATCCCTCGCTTCCTGAACCGCCAGAACAACCAGTAAGGGCATAGGGTCAAGCCATTCGAAAACGGGCGCGCTGCGAGGAGCGGCGCGCCCTTTTCCTATGTCCGAGACCGTCATCCCGGCGAAGGCCGGGATCTCAGCGGGTGAAAAGACCGCCGCCCGTGGCTGCACCCTGCACAGCCGCCCCGCCCTTCACCCCCTGAGATCCCGGCCTTCGCCGGGATGACGTGTGTGGCACAGCGTCCCGTGCCACTTCCGTGGACCGCTGCGCCTTCTACCCCTCCACCGCGGTCCGTGCGGTCGCCCTTCCCATCGTGCCGATGGGAAGGACGCCTCCCCACTCACCGTCTCCGCCCACCGTTCCGCCGCATTATCAGCGGGTTGGACATTGCCGGTTCAGCGCCCCTCGGCTCTAACCCCTGCATGACTTCATCAATGTTGCGGGGGGTCCGTCGCAGCCTCGGGCTGCTGGCGGCCGGGACGATATTGGGAGCGGGCGGGTTGGCCGCCCCGGCTCAAGCGACGGCGCAGGCTCAGGCGAGCCTGCCGCCGGGCGCGGTGGTGCAGGCGCCGGACAGCGGCGCCGAATTGCGCCGCCACCTTGCCGATCTCGGCGCCAATCCGCGCAGCCTGGCTTCCCTGATCGGCGCCGGCCGCGCCGCAGTCGCGGTGGGCGACGGCAATGCGGCGATCGGCTTCTTCGGCCGTGCCGAGGAGATCGCGCCGCGCGACGCCCGCGTCAAAGCCGGCATGGCCTCGGCCTTCGTCCTCCTCGAGCAGCCCGACGCGGCGCTTCGCTTCTTCGCCGAAGCGCAGCAGCTCGGCGCTCCGGAGCAGGAGATCGCGCGCGACCGCGGCCTCGCCTACGACATGTCCGGCAATCCGCGCCGGGCCCAACAGGATTACCTCCTCGTCCTGCAGCGGGGCGGCGACGATGCCGAGACGCGCCGCCGCCTGGCGCTCAGTCTCGCCATCAGCGGCAATCGCGAAGCGGCGCTTGGCACGCTTGCGCCGCTCCTCCAGCGCCGCGACCGGCCCGCCGGCCGCACCCGCGCCTTCGTCCTTGCCTTGACCGGCGATGCGACCGGCGCTTCCCAGGCCGTGGACGCCGCCATGCCCGGCCAGGGTCAGGCGATGGCGCCCTTTCTGTCCCGGCTTGCCGGCCTCAGCCCGGCACAAAAGGCGATGGCCGTCCACTTCGGCCATTTCCCCGCCGACGGCCGCCCCGTCCAGATGGCGCAGGGGATCGATACCAGTGCGCTTCCCGCTGCGGTCGCGATGAGCGGCGCGGCGCCCGCCCCCGTCGCCCGCAGCCCTGCCCAGGCGAGCGCGGGCGTCCGCCGCCGCGTCGTGCCGGCTCCGGTCAATGCCGACCCGCGGCGGCGGCCCGGCGAGGACGCCGAGCGCTCGGCCCGGACGGACGCCGCCGGCCGCGCCCAGCAGCAGCCCCGCCGCGACGCGGGCCAGACTCGCACGGCGGCGTCCACCCCGGTCCAGCAGCCGCGCCGCGATGCCGGGCAGTTCCGTACCGTCGCCCCGCCACCGGTGCAGGCGCCTCTCCGCGACACGGGCCAGATCGTCACAGCCGCCGCGCAGCCCGTGCGAACGGTCGACGGCGCCGCGCTCCAGCAGCGAAATTCCGCCGCCGCACAGCCGCAGCCGCGACCGCCCGCACCGGCGCCTGCACCGGCGCCCGCACCTGCACGGTCCTTCGCCCTCTCGCGGCAGCAGCCTGTGACGATCGCCAGCAGCGACATCGCCGTCTCCAATGTGCTGACCGCCGCGCCGGCCGCGCCAGCCCCGCAGGCCGGCTTCGGCGCTTCGCCGGCACCGTCCCCGGTTCCTGCTGCCGAGACCGCGGCGTCTTCGGTCCGCATCGCCGCTGCCCAGGCGGACATCCCACCGGCCATGCGCCAGGACGGGCCGCCGCCGATCCCGGACCGCGCGGAGCCACCGGTCCAGGCGCTGCGCGCGCCCGCTCCGGCCGCAAGCCCGACGCCGAGGCCCGCGCCGGCGCCGGCGACCGCGGGCGACTTCTCCGACAGCGCGGCCCTCGTCCGGTCCCTTCCGGCGGAAGTGCCTGCTGCGACACCCGCGCGCGCCGCGCCGGCTCCGGCGCCGCCCGCCGCGCGTCGGCCGGCTGCCACGCCTGCGCGCACGCCGGCGGCGCCGTCCGCCGCTCGTGCGCCCACCGCCGGAACCCGCAACGCTGCCGCCGGGACGACTGCGACTCGCCCTCCGGCCGCGCCGGCCCATCCGGCCCGCCACTGGGTGCAGATCGCGAACGGTGCGCCGGGCGCCCTTTCGTTCGAGCTCAGCCGCATCCGCCGCGCGGCGCCCGAGCTGATGCAAGGGCGCACGGCCTGGTCCGCGGCCAACGGTGCGTCGGGGCGCCTCCTCGTCGGCCCGTTCGCGACCACGGCGGAAGCGCGCGCCTTCATCAACCAGCTCGCGCGCAAGGACGTCGGCGCCTTTCCCTGGTCGAGCCGAGCGGGCGAAGAAGTCGCGAGACTTCCCGCCCGGTGATCCCCCCGGCCGCTTACGCGTCCGACCCGGCTCGAAGCCGCGGGCGGCGCCACGCCGAGCATCCCGGCGCCACAAGGGGCCCGCGGGACGCCTTCCAGCGCGACCGCGATCGGATCATCCACTCCATCCCGTTCCGCCGCCTCCGCCACAAGACCCAGGTCTTCGTGGCGCCCGACGGCGATCATTTCCGAGTGCGCCTCACCCACAGCCTCGAAGTCGCGCAGATCGGCCGCACCCTGGCGCGGGCGCTCGGCCTCAACGAGGATCTGACCGAAGCGCTCTGCCTCGCCCACGACATCGGGCACCCGCCCTTCGGCCACGCCGGCGAGGACGCGCTCCAGACGGCGACGGTGGAGGCGGGCGGGTTCGATCACAATGCCAACACGATCCGGCTGCTGACAAAGCTGGAGACGCCCTATCCGCTCCATGCCGGCCTCAACCTGAGCTGGGAGACGCTGGAAGGGCTTGCCAAGCATAACGGACCTGTGGCCGGCGCCCCTTGGGCGCTCGCCGAAGCCGACGCCGACTACGCGCTCGATCTCGGCACCTGGCCGAGCCTCGAAGCCCAAGTGGCCGCCATCGCCGACGACATCGCCTACGACAATCACGACGTCGACGACGGCCTTCGCGCAGGCCTGTTCACGCTCGCTGACCTCCTCGAAGTGCCCTTCGCCGCGCGCGCCTGGGAGTCCGTCCGCACCCGCTACCCCGACCATCCCGAAGACCGGCTCGTGCCGGAGCTGGTCCGCGACCAGATCGGCCTGATGGTGAACGACGTCCTCGCGGAGACCCGCGCCCGCGTGGCCGACGCAGGCGTGGGGAACCCCGACGACGTCCGCGCCGCCGGCCGCCCGCTCGCCGGCTTCTCGCCCGCGCTCGCCGCCGAGGAGCGGGCGCTCAAGACCTTTCTCTACGCGCGCATGTACAACGCGCCCCAGGTCACCGCCGTCCGCGTCGAGGCGCAGAAGGTCATCGCCAACCTCGCCGCCGCCTACCGCGCCGATCCCTCGCTCCTCCCCCTCGAGTGGCGCCCGGAGAGCGGCGACTCCGTCGCCACCCTCCGCCGCATCGGCGACTATATCGCCGGCATGACCGACCGCTTCGCCATCCGCCAGCACGTGGCGCTGATCGGCGAGGTGGCGCTGCCCGAAGGGTTCTAGACCCTCCTCATCGCGTCCCGGCAGCGTTTTCGCCTGCCGCGTTGCCGATGTTGTCGGTAAGGTTGTCGTTTCCTGTCGGCGGGGGGGCGGCTTCGTCCGGCGCCGGGCAGGTGACAGCGGTTTCGACCCGGCGGCCCCGTCCATCGATGACTTCGACCTCCGCTCCCGTCGGGCATTCTTCTGCCACGGCAAAGGTAAGGGTCCGACCGGCAACGGTCATCGTACTCCCGGCTGGAGCGTCCTTGGGCGTGTAGATGCCCATGAAGGGAGCGTGGCCCCCGGAGACGGTGGCCGTCACCCGGCCCTCAGCGTGGCCGACCTCCACCGTCGGCGCCGCATCGCCGGCGTCATTGTCGGTTTCCGATCCGAAGTAGAAGCCGACGATGGTTCCGAAGGTCCCCGCGAAGACCAGGAAGATCTCGCGGGCGAGGCGGAAGCGCTCCGAGAGCTTGTCGAAGGATTCGGGCGCGAACAGCGCCCGGACGATCAGCAGCCCGCCGAAGCCGAGCATGGCGATGATCAGCGTCAGGACGAGGAGCGGGCGGACGCTCCCGTCCGACTTGAAGTTCGCCGCTCCGGGCTCGTCGAAGTAGAAGAAGACGAACACCGCCGCCGCCACCGTTACGGCGGCAACGAGCCAGAAGCCGTGATTGCTCATGAGGCCGGCCGTCGTGCCCGCCGGTCGGCCGCCTCCAGTGCCGCCGCCAGCGCTGCCGCTGCCGCTGCCGCCGCCCGCCCCTCCACCTCCCCCGCCGGGAGCCGCCGCCTGCTGGGCTTCTGTCCTGAGCGCGTCGAGCTTCATCTCCTGAGCCGCCTTCTCCTCCGGGGTCGCCGCCTGCTCCCACTCGGCCAAGGCGGCATCGAAGCGCGTAGAGATATTCGTCCTCGCCGTCAGGTCGGCGATCCCTCCCAGCATCGCGTTCATCTCGGTGCGGCGTGTTGCGGCGTCCATGGCGCTCCCTCCTGTCCCGCCGCCATAGTGTCACCGCGCCTCGCCCGAAGTCGGTGCGATTACGCACAAACCGTCGACATTGTGCTACTCGCCGCAAACGGGTCGTCTCTCCGGCTCCCCCGAAAGGGCCCCCCGCGATGCGACGTTCCGCCTGCTTGCCCGCTCTTGCCGCCGCCTTCATCGCCTTCGCTGCGCCCGCCGCCGCTCTTGCGCGGAGCCCGTTCGTCCTGTTCTTCGAAACGGGAGGCACGGCGATCGACACCTACGGCAATGCCGTGCTGGACAATGCGGCAGCGGCGTCCCTTCAACTCGACGCACGCGAACTGCTCGTCATCGCGCACGCCGACCGCGTGGGTTCGGAGGCCGACAATCTGCGCCTGTCGCATCGCCGCGCCGAGGCCGTGCGGGCGGCGCTTGTTCGGCGCGGCGTTCCGATCGAGCGGATACGGATCCAAGCCCACGGCGAAAGCAGGCCGATGGTTCAAACCGCTGACGGGGTCGCGGAGCTGCAGAACCGGACCGCGTGGGTGATCATGCAAAGGATGTGCAACCCGCCTCCGGGCGACCCGCGGGCGGGCAATTGCTGAGAGCGGACGGCCGGGGCCTCCGCTTTCCACCCGCAGGCGTCCGCGCGCGCTCGCTTCAAATCGCGTTCCACGTCCGCTAAAGCCCCCGCTTTCCCGCCGCAGGATGTGATCGTGACCCTTTACGCCCGTTTCGCCGCGCATGTCGCCGCCGCGCTCGACGCCCTCGAAGCCGAAGGACAGCTCGCGCCGGGCCTCGATCGCGGCGCGGTCGCGATGGAGCCGCCCCGGGACCCGTCCCACGGCGATCTCGCCACCAATGCCGCCATGGTGCTGGCGAAGCGCGCCGGGACGAACCCGCGCGCGCTCGCCGCCCTCATCGCGCCGAAGCTGGAGGCGATCGACGAAGTCACCGCCGTCGAGGTCGCCGGCCCCGGCTTCATCAATCTCCGCCTCGCCCCCGCGGTGTGGCAGGACGAGCTCCGGACGATCCTCACGCAAGCGGGCGAGTACGGTCGGCTCGACGTCGGCGCGGGCCGGCGGGTCAACGTAGAATATGTCTCGGCCAACCCGACCGGGCCGATGCACATGGGCCATTGCCGCGGCGCCGTGATCGGCGACGCGCTCGCGAACGTCCTCGAACATGCCGGCTACCAGGTGACGCGCGAATATTACGTCAACGACGCCGGCGCGCAGGTCGACGTCCTCGCCCGCTCCGCTTACTTTCGCTACCGCGAGGCGCTTGGGCACGACATCGGCACCATTCCCGAAGGCCTCTATCCCGGCGATTACCTGAAGCCGGTCGGCGAGATGCTCGCCGCCGAGTTCGGCCACGCCTATGCCGACGCGCCCGAAGAGGCCTGGCTCGAAACTTTCCGCCGCCGCACCGTCGCGGCAATGCTAGATCTCATCCGCGGCGACCTCGCCAAGCTCGGCGTCCATCACGATCTCTTCGCCTCCGAGAAGGAGGTGCAGGATTCGGGCGCCGTCGAGCGCGCCTTCGCCCTGCTCGGCGAGAAGGGGCTGGTCTATACGGGCACGCTTCCGCGGCCCAAGGGCAAGCCGGCCGAGGATTGGGAGGAGACGGAGCTGCTCCTGTTCCGCTCCACCGCCTTCGGCGACGACCAGGACCGGCCGATCAGGAAGTCGGACGGAAGCTGGACCTATTTCGCCGCCGACACCGCCTATCACATGCAGAAGCTCGAAAAGTCGGAGGAGCTGGTGAACGTCTGGGGCGCGGACCATACGGGCACCGTCAAGCGCACCCAGGCCGCGGTCGAGGCGCTCGCCGGGCGCCCGGCGCTCGACGTGCGGATCGTCCAGATGGTGCGGCTGCTGAGGGCGGGCGAGCTCGTCAAGATGTCGAAACGTTCGGGAAGCTTCGTGACGCTCGCCGAAGTTGTCGAAGAGGTCGGCAAGGACGTGGTCCGCTTCACCATGCTGACCCGCAAGAACGACGCGCAGATGGACTTCGATTTCGCCAAGGTGGTGGAAGCGTCGAAGGACAATCCCGTCTTCTACGTCCAGTATGCGCACGCGCGCATCCGCTCGCTCCACCGACGCGCGGCCGAGGAGGGGATCCCTCTTCCGCCGGAAGCGGACCTCACGCTGCTCGACGAGGAGGAGCTGTCGCTCGTCCGGCTCGCGGCGCAGTTCCCGCGCATCGTCGAAGGCGCGGCAACGGCGCATGAGCCGCACCGGATCGCCTTCTACCTCTACGATCTCGCCGCCGCGTTCCACCAGCTCTGGAACAAGGGTAACGACGATCCTGAGAGGCGTTTCCTCCTGGCACACAATCCCGCGCTCACCGGCGCGCGTATGGCCTTAGCGGACGCGATCGGGCAGACTGTGAAGAACGGCCTTTCGATCATGGGCGTCGAGCCGGCCGAGGAGATGATGTGAGATGACCGACGCGCGCACCACCGATATCGACGACGGCGATCGCCTCCCCTGGCTCGAGGCCGTGGACGACGAAAGCGCGGGCGAGGGCCCGTCGGCGCTGAAGCTCATCGCCGCCGTGGTGATCGGGTTGCTCGCGATCGGCCTCGTCGTGGGCGGCCTGTTCTGGCTCGGCAACCGCGGCGGCACGGCCGGTGCGGACGGTGAGGCGGAGCTTATCGAAGCGCCCGATGGCCCGTATCGCGTCGCGCCGGACACGCCCGGCGGCATGCAGGTCGAAGGGCAGGGCGGCACCGCCCACAAGGCCTCCGAAGGCCAGCAGCCGCAGGGCAATCTCTCGATGGTCGTGCCTGAGGCGCCTGTCGCCGGTCAGCCGAAAGCCGCCCCCGGACAGCCGGGCCAGCCTGGCGCGCAGCCGGGCGCCGGCGGCCAGCCCAAGGCGGCCCCGGCTCCCGCGCAGCCCGCGCGTCCGGCTCCAGCGCCGACGCCCGCTCCCGCACCCGCCGCGGCGTCGGGCCCCGCGATCCAGCTCGGCGCCTTTTCGAGCCAGGCTTCGGCCGAGGGCGCCTGGCGCGCCATGTCCGCGCGCTTCCGCTATCTCGCGCCGCTCAGCCACAGCGTCATGCCCGTCCAGGCGAACGGCCGCACCCTTTATCGCCTGCGCGCCAGCGGCGCCGGCTCGGCCGACGTCTGCCGCCGTCTCCAGGTCGCCGGCGAAAGCTGCGTGGCGGTGCGGTGACGCTGCCGATAATCTTCGGTTTCGAAGGGCCCGCTCTGTCAGCCGACGAGCGGGCCTTTTTTCGCGAGGCGGATCCCGCCGGCTACATCCTCTTCGCCCGCAACTGCATCGATCCCGCGCAGCTTCGCGGCCTCACCGGCGACCTGCGCGGCCTCCACGGCCGCGCCGACCTCCTCATCCTCATCGACCAGGAAGGCGGCCGCGTCGCCCGCCTCAAGCCGCCGCACTGGCCCGCCTTCCCCGCCGCCGACGAGTTCGCGGCACTCTACGAAAAGGCGCCGATGACGGCGATCGAAGCCGCCCGCCACAATGCTGCCGCCATGGCCGCGATCCTCGCCGAAGCGGGGGTCAACGTGAACTGCGCCCCCGTCCTCGATCTCGCGCACGAAGGCGCGCACGACATCGTCGGCGACCGCAGCCACGGCGCCGACCCGCTCCAGGTCGCCGCCCTCGGCCGCGCCGTTCTCGACGGCCTCCACTCAGGCGGCGTGCTCGGCTGCATCAAGCACATGCCCGGCCACGGCCGCTGCGCCGCGGACAGCCACCACGAACTGCCGGTGGTGAACGCAAGCCGCGACGAGCTCCAGCGCGATTTCGCCCCATTCCGCACCTTGGCTCCGTGCGCTGCGGTCGGCATGGTGGCCCACGTCCTCTACCGCGCCCTCGATCCCGGCCGCCCAGCCAGCATCTCGCCGCAAGTGATCGCCGAGACGATCCGCGGCGACATCGGCTTCGCCGGCCTCCTCCTCTCCGACGACATCGCCATGAAGGCCCTCGCCGGCACCCCAGCCGAAACCGCCCGCGCCGTCGTCGACGCCGGCTGCGACCTCGCCCTTCACTGCTCCGGCGAACTCCCTGCGATGGAACAGGCCGCCGCTGCGCTGGACGAGACTTCCTCCGCGGCTTCGGAAAGGCTCGCCGCCGCCTGCTCCCGGTTGGGCGCAGGCGCCGGCGGCTATGAGGAGGCAGCGGCCCTGCGCGACCGCCTCGTCGCTGCCGCCGGGCGATGATCGGGCGGGGACTCCTCGAACGCATCCTCTTTCCCCGGGTGACGCTTGCCCCTGAGGCGCTCGAACGCGCGCTCAAGGGCAAGACGGTGCTGGTCACCGGCGCGAGCTTCGGGATCGGAGAGGGGGTGGCGCGGATCGTCGCCGCGGCCGGGGCGAAGGTGGTGCTGGTCGCGCGGACGGCGGAGAAGCTGGAGGCGGTCGCGGCGGACATTCGCGCAGGCGGCGGCGAGGCGGTTGTGATCGCGGCCGACCTCACTGACGCAGCCGCCGTCGAGGCGCTGGCGCCGCGCATTGCCGCGCTCGCGCCGGATATCGTCGTCAGCAATGCGGGCAAGTCGATCCGGCGCCCGTTGTTCGAATCGCTGAATCGCTTTCACGACGTGACGCGGACGATCGGCGTCAATTATCTGGGGCCCGTGCAATTGCTCCTCGCCGCGATCCCGGGCCTGGCCCAGCGCAAGGGGCAGATCGTCAACGTCTCGGCCGCCAACGTCCTCCTCCTCCCGGCGCCCTATTGGGCGGCCTACCAGGCCTCCAAGACGGCGATGGACCAGTGGCTGCGCGCGGCAGCGCCGGAGCTGGAAGCGCACGGCGTCGCCGTCACCTCCCTCTATCTGCCTTTGGTCCGCACCCGGATGATCGCGCCGACCAGGATCTACGCCGATGTGCCGGCCATGGCACCCGAGCAGGCCGCGCGGCTCGTCGTGCGGGCGATGCTGCGGCGGCCGCGGCGATGGATGCCGTGGTGGCTCCCGCCGGCGCATCTCGCTTCCGCTTTGTTCCGGCGGCCGTGGGAGGCGATCGCCGCGCGGCAGCAAAGGCGAAGGCTGGGGCGTTGAGCAGGCGCGTCTCCCGCCGCTGGATTTTCGGCCGGCTCGTCGCCTCGGGCCTGCTCACGCCCGCCGCGCTCGCCGCCTTTGCCGGCGCGGCGGCGGGCGGCGGGGTCAATCTCGGCTCACTTCTCCGCTTCGCCGCTCGGCGGTACGGGTCCAGGCCGGCGCTGGTCGTCGACGCTGAGGCCCTGACCTTCGCCGATCTCTCAGGGCAGTGCGAGCGGATGGCGGCGGCGCTACGCGACGCGCACGGCATCCGCCGCGGCGACGTGCTCGGCATCCTGTGCCGAAACGGCGCCGGCCTTGTTCGCGGCGTCTTCGCGGCGGCGCGGCTCGGGGCGCGTGTCACCCTGCTCAATCCGGAGATGGCGAAGCCGCAGCTCGCCGACCTCCTGGTCCGCCACCGCATTCGTCTGGTCATCGCCGAAGCCGGCACGGCCGCGCTTCTCGACGGCCCCATCCTCCGTGCCGACGACCTCCTTGCAGCCGCGCCGGCCGCATACCGGCGCCTGCGCCGCGTCAACGGCGGCGAGCTGATCGTCCTGACCGGCGGCACCACCGGCCCTCCGAAGGCGGCGGCGCGCAAGCCTTCGCCGCTCGCCTTCGCGCGCCTCTTTCTCCACCTGGTCGCGGCGCTGGAGCTCGACCGCTACCGCGCGGCCTTTGTCGGCGTGCCGCTCTTTCACGGCTACGGCATCGCCGCCTTCCTCGTCGCTTTGACGCTCGGCCGCACCGTCCACCTGGCGCCGCGCTTCGACGCCGCCGCCGCCGCGCGCGTCATCGACGAGGAGAAGATCGAAGCGGCGGTGGTCGTCCCCTCGATGCTCCGTCGCATGCTCGCCCAGCCCGACGCGCTCGCCACCCTCCGCTGCGTGATCTGCGGCGGCGCCGCCCTCCCGCCCTCGCTGGCCGCCGAAACGCGGGAGCGGCTCGGCGAGGTTCTCTTCAATCTCTACGGCACCAGCGAAGGCGGGGTCGCGGTCTTCGCGGGGCCAGCCGACCTTGCCGAAGCACCCGACACGATCGGCCGGGAAATCTGGGGCGTCCGCCTCACCGTCCGAGGTCCGGACGACGCGCCGATGCCCGACGGCCAGCCCGGCCGCTTCTGCGTCGAAAGCAAGGCGGCGGTCTCTCAGAACGGCTGGATCGAAACCGGCGACGTCGGCTTCCGCTGTCCTTCGACTGGCCGCCTCTTCGTCCGCGGCCGCGCCGACGACATGATCGTCTCGGGCGGCGAGAATGTCAGCCCCTGGGAAGTGGAAACCGTCCTCGCGCGGCACCCGGACGTTCGCGAAGCGGCCGCCGTCGGCGTCCCCGACCCCGATTTCGGCCAGCGCCTCGTCGCCTTCGTCGAGCCCCGCGACGGCGCCCGGCTCGATCCGGAAAGCCTCTCCGCCTGGCTCGCCGACCGGGTGGCCCGCTACCAGCGGCCCCGCGCCATCCACATCCTCGCCGATCTCCCGCTCACTGCGATCGGCAAAATCGACAAGCGCGCGCTGGCAGCTTCAATCGCCGCCTCCCTCCTCCATCCACAGGAAAGTGGAGTCCGCCCCTTCGCATCGCCGCGGCCGCCGCTAGGATGAGCGGCGTGGAGTGGGACGAATCCTTTGAAGCCCAGCCGGAGGTCAGGGAGGCCGATCGGCTGACGCTCGATCTCGACGGCTGGGAAGGGCCGCTCGACCTGCTCCTGACACTGGCGCGCACGCAGAAGGTCGATCTCGCCAAAATCTCGATCCTGGCGCTCGTCGAGCAATATCTCGCCTTCATTCACGACGCGAAGAAGCTCAAGCTCGAGATCGCGGCCGATTATCTGGTCATGGCGGCGTGGCTGGCTTTCCTCAAATCCTGCCTGCTCCTCCCCAAGGATCCGGAGGCCGATCCAAGTCCCGAGGAGCTGGCGCTGCGCCTTCAGCTCCGCCTCCAGCGCCTGTCCGCCATGCGCGAGGCGGGCGCCCGCCTCCTCGCCCGCGACCGCGTCGGACGCGACGTCTTCCTGCGCGGCGCGCCCGAGGGGCTGAAGGTCGTGCGCAAGGCTGCCTGGCAGGCCGATCTCTACGACCTCATCTCCGCCTACGGCTTCGTCAGGGCCAGGAGCGAGCCCGCCTTCCACGTCGTCTCGCGCCGCCCGGTCATGACCCTCGACGAAGCGCTGCAGCGGATCGAGAAATTGATCGGCACCCGCATCGAATGGACCCGGATCGAAGCCTTTCTCCCGGCGACCCAGGACCCGGAATACAGGAAGTCCGCGCTCGCCTCCTCCTTCGTCGCGGCGCTGGAGCTCGCCCGCATGGGCAAGGTCGAGCTCGGCCAGGAGGACGCGTTCGGACCCCTCTTCGTGAGGGCCGCCGCATGAGCGCCCTTCCGGACCACCTGCGCGCCGTCGAAGCCGCCCTTTTCGCCGCCGCCGAACCGCTCACTGCGTCCGACATTGCCGATTATGTCGGCCCCGACGTCGACGTCGAGGCTGCGCTCGAAGACCTCCAGGGCCATTATGAAGGGCGCGGCGTCGAGCTCGCCCAGCGCGGCAAGGCGTGGCACTTCCAGACCGCGCCCGATCTCGCCCACATCCTTCGCCCCGAGCGCGAGGAAAGCCGCAAGCTTTCCCGCGCCGCCGTCGAAACGCTGGCGATCATCGCCTATCACGAGCCCGTCACCCGCGCCGAAATCGAGGCGATCCGCGGTGTCCAGATCTCCAAGGGGACGCTGGACGTGCTGATGGAGGCGGGCTGGGTCCGCCCCGCCGGCCGCCGCGAAGCGCCCGGGCGTCCGCTCACCTTCGCCACGACTGCGACCTTTCTCCAGCATTTCGGCCTGTCGAGCCGCCGCGATCTCCCCGGCATCGACGATCTGAAAGCCGCCGGCCTCCTCGATCCGATCGACGCGGCGATGGAGCAACTCGCCATCGCCGGTGAGGGCGGGGGCGAGCCGGAACTGGAAAGTGCCGACGAAGAAGACTAGGTTCTTCGCCAAGGAGATTTTTCATGGGTAGTTTCAGCATCTGGCACTGGCTGATCGTCGCGATCGTGCTCCTGCTTCTCTTCGGCAAGGGCCGCTTTTCGGAGATGATGGGCGATGTCGCCAAGGGCATCAAAAGCTTCAAGAAAGGCATGAGCGAGGACGAGGAGGCCGCGGCCTCAGCCCACGCCGCCCAGCAGCGCCGCATCGCCGAAGGGAGCGCCGCCGCCCAGCCGCACGTCATCACGCCGCAGCCTGGCGACGTCGCCGGCGGCGCGCATCCCGCCGCTCAGCCCACCGCTGCTCCCGAGCATCGCGGCCCGGACGGAATCCAGCGCTAACCGAGAGGCGGCGACCGCCGCGGGGGAACAATGTTCGGCATCGACAGCGCGGAGCTGCTGATCGTCGCGATCGTGGCTCTGGTCGTGATCGGGCCCAAGGACCTGCCGAAGGTGATGCGAACCGTCGGCAACTGGATCGGCCGTGCCCGCGGCATGGCCAAGCATTTCCGCACCGGCATCGACACCATGATCCGCGAGTCCGAGCTCGAGGAAATGGAGAAGAAGTGGAAGTCGGACAATGAGCGGATCATGCGCGAGCATCCGGCCGAAGCCGAAGCCGAAGCCGATGACGCGGCTCCGGGCGCGGACTATGTGGCGCCCGCGCCGCCGCCCGCCGGGTACGAGGCCGCCCAGCCGCCGCCGGCGGCGCCGGTGAGCGACAACGGCCGCGCCCGTCCGCCCGCCCCCCCGCGCCGCGTCGCCCCCCCGCCGCCCCGCCGGTCCGCGCCGCCGCCGCCCAAACGAGACCTGCCATGAGCGCCGTGGAAGAAGAAGGCCTCGACGAGACCAAGGCGCCGCTCATGGAGCATCTGGTTGAGCTTCGCCGCCGCCTCATCTGGTGCGCGCTGGCGATCGGCCTTACCTTCGGCGTCTCGATCTATTTCGCGCGCAACATCTTCGCCTTCCTGGTCCAGCCGCTGCTCCGCGCCGGGCAGGGGCGGCTCATCTACACCAACATCTTCGAAGCCTTCTTCACCGAGATAAAGGTCGCCTTCTTCTCGGCGATCATGCTTTCTTTTCCGATCATCGCGAACCAGATCTGGCAGTTCGTCGCGCCCGGCCTCTACGCGAAGGAGAAGAAGGCCTTCCGCCCCTTCCTTTTCGTGACGCCGTTCCTGTTCGCGCTGGGCGCTGCGCTCGCTTATTACGTGGCCCTGCCGCTCGCGCTTCATTTCCTCCTTTCCTATCAGGGCAATGTCGGCGGCGTGCAGCAGGACGCGCTTCCCGGCGTCGGCAATTATCTCGATTTCGTCACCCGCTTCATGTTCGGGTTCGGAGTCGCATTTCTCCTCCCCGTGGTCCTGATGCTGATGGAGCGCGCGGGACTGGTGACGCGCGACCAGCTGAAGCGCGGGCGGCGCTACGCCATCCTGATCGCCTTCGTCCTCGCCGCCATCCTGACCCCGCCCGATGTCCTTTCCCAGTTCCTCCTCGCGATCCCGCTGATCCTGCTCTACGAGCTCTCTCTGATCGCGATCTGGATCACCGAACGCCGCCGCGGCCGCGCGCTCGCCGCTGCGGTGCGCGACGACCCGGCCGCCTGAGCTTGCCCCGAACCCCCATAGTCTGGGGGGTTGCTCCGGAATTCGATCTTTCTCGCTTCAAAAGATCCTGATTTCATTGCAGAACCCGATTCGGGGGAGCGGGCTGCTGTTGCCGTGCTCTCGGGGAAGGGATCGTTTCAGTGGTAGACCAGGTCACTTTGCTCGCTCGCGAGGGCGGGGAGTTCGTCGTCAACACCGTGACTGCGGGCGACCAGCTCGCGCCGCGGATCGCGAAGCTCGCCTCGGGCGGCTACGTCGTGATCTGGACGGACAACAGCGGCCAGACCGACACGAGCGGCTCCGGCGTCAAGGCGCAAGTCTACGACTCGGCGGGCGTGAAGGTCGGCGCCGAGATCCTGGTCAACACGACCACGGCAGGCAGCCAGTTCGCGGCGAGCGTCGTCGGTCTCGCCAATGGCGGCTTCATGGTGAACTGGGCCGGTTCGCCCGAGGGCGGTGCGCAGATCTTCGACGCCGCCGGAGCCAAGGTCGGCGGCGAGTTCGTGCCGTTCTCCGGAACCACTGCCGGCGCCGCGGCTGCCGCCGTCGGAAACGACTTCGTTCTCGTTCGCGACACGGGGACGGGCCAGTTGTTCGATGCCGCGGGCGCCAAGATCGGCTCCACCTTTCAGGTCGGCGATCCAACCAAGCAGGACATCACCCAGGTCGTCGCCCTGGCCGGCGGCGGATTTGCGGTGGTGACCACCGACCGCTTCACGACGCCGGGCCTCAGGATCCAGATCTTCGACATCAACGGCCAGAAGATCGGCGCCGAACTGGCGCCGGAGGGCTTCCAGGGCCCCATTTCGCTCAGCACCGCGGCGCTGAGCGGCGGCGGATTCGTGGTCGGCTTCTCCGAAAGCGGGGCCCTTCACGCGCAGCGCTTCGATGCCGCCGGGTCGGCCGTCGGCGCGCGCATCCGGATCGACCCGACCTTCGAAGGGGCGCAAACGGAACTGAGCCTCGTCGGGGTTCCCGGCGACGGGTTCCTTGCCTCCTGGCGCCAGGACAGCTCGGGCGGCATCATCCAGAGCTTCATCAAGGGCCAGGCATTCGACGGCACCGGCGCCCCGGCCGGAGCGGAATTCACCGTCAACACGCAGACCGATCATCCCAATCTCTACCATGTGCAGCCGGCCATGGCCCTGATCGGCGGCGACCGCGTCGCCATCGTCTGGCACGGTGCGGGTCCGGGCGACGCCCGCAACGCGGACTGGACGGTCAACAACATCCACGGCGGGATTCGCGGCCAGATCCTGAAGCCCGCGCCCGATCCCGTCATGGATATTTCGGTCTCGAAGAGCAGCGTCAGCGAGATCGCCGTCGAAGGCGTGGCGGCGGTCAAGCTCAGCACGGCCTCGACCGCGGTCAATTCCAGCTACACCTACACCATCCTCAGCGACTCGACCGGCGGCGCGTTCCAGACCGTGGGCGACCTGCTCGTCGTCGCCGACAGCGACCGGCTCGATTTCGAGACCGCGCCGACCGCAAGCGTCACGGTGCAGGTGACCGATACCGACGGAAACGTGCGCACCGAGACGTTCGAGTTCGCCGTCACGGACGCTGCGCCGGAGCAGCGCCTCCTCGCGGGCGCCGAAAAGACCGTCAACACGCAGCAGTCCCAGGAACAGAACGACGCCCAGATCGCCCGCAGCGGCAACGGCTTCGTCGTGGTGTGGACGGACCAGAGCCATCTCGGCGACGGCACCGGCACCGCGATCAAGGCCCAGCTCTACAACGCGAACGGCAACGCCGTCGGCGGCGAATTCAGGGTCAACACGAACGGCAACTCGATCCAGGACCAACCTGCGGTCGCCACCCTTGCCTCGGGCGGTTTCGCGGTGGCGTGGCGCGATTGGAGCGGCCACGGCGGCGACACGGATTTCGGCATCTCCTTCCAGCTGTTCGATTCTGCCGGCGTCATGGTCGGCGGGCAGGTCCTCGCCAATACGGTCCGCCAGGGGCCGCAGGACGCGCCGTCGATCGCCGGCCTGGCCGGCGGCGGGTTCGTCATCACCTGGACGACGATCAGCGGCTACAGCAGCAGCACCGGGCTTCCGGAGCCTTCCGAGCTGCGCGCGCAGCTGTTCGATGCCGCTGGCGCCAAGGTGGGCGGCGAGATCCCGGTCAACACAACGACGGCGAATGACCAGAATCAGTCGGCCGTGGCGGCACTCGCAGGCGGCGGCTTCATGGTCGCGTGGCGCGACGCGAGCCTCGAGGGCGGCGACGCCAGCGGCACGTCGATCAAGGCGCAGCGCTTCGACGCTGCCGGCGCGAAGGTCGGCTCGGAAGTTCTGGTCAACACGCTCACCCAGGGCAGCCAGACGGTCCCCTCCATCGCCGCCGCGGCCGACGGCAGCGTGCTTGTCGTCTGGCAGGCGACGACGGCCGGCGCGCGCGGCCAGCTGTTCGACGCGCAGGGCAACAAGTCCGGAGGCGAGCTGCTTTTCGAGGGCCTGACGACCGCGCCCCACGTCTCCGCGGCGCCGGCGGGCGGATGGCTCGTCGTCGGTGCGGGGTCCGCAGGCGGGATCGACACGTCGGGCGGTCTCGTCGGTCAGCGGCTCGCCGCAGACGGCGCGAAGGTCGGCGATGTCTTCCTCATCAACCAGACAATCTTCGGTTCGCAGCACAGCGGCGCAGCCACGATCCTCGGCAGCGGCACGATCGCCGCCACCTGGACCGACGGGAACAGCTCCGTTGCGGACATCAATGTGAAGCTCAGGCTGTTCTCGTCGACCGAGCTTCCGGTCGCGAGGAACGACGCGTTCGCCACCGGCGAAGCGGCCGTGCTGACCGGCAGCCTTTTCTCCGACAACGGCTCCGGCCCGGACAGCGGCGCGACCCTCGAGGTCACCGAAGTGAACGGCTCCGCCGCCTTGCTCGGCCAGCCCGTCACGCTCGCGTCGGGCGCAAAGGTCACGGTCAATGCCGACGGCAGCGTCAGCTACGATCCCGCGGGCGTCCACGATGCGCTGGCACCCGCCGGCTCGGGCGCGGCCAACGCGCAGGCCACCGAGACCTTCACCTACACGATCGCCGGCGGCTCGGCGGCGACCGTCACGATCGTCGTGAACGGCGCCGCGTCGGCGGGCGACCGCTATCTCGGCACGCCCAATGGCGACGCCATCATCGGCACGGACGCGGCGAACGTCTTCCTCGTCCAGCAGGGCGGCCCGGACAACATCCTCGCGGGCGGCGGCGACGACGCGATCTTCGTCGGCGCGAAGCTCGATCCCGCGAGCGTCCTCGACGGCGGCGCGGGCTTCGACACCTTGTTCCTCCAGGGCGGGCCGGCGCACACGCTCACCGCCGCGAACCTCCAGGGCATCGACAAGCTGGTCCTCCTCAGCGCCGGGGACGATCGCTTCGGCACCGCGGGCAACGGCTGGAACAGTTACAATTTGACGGTCGGCGACTCGGCCCTCGGTGCCGGGCGGGTGCTCGAAATCGACGGCAGCGGGTTGCCGGCCGTCGCATCCGGCGAAGCGATCGTCCTCGCTGCGGCCGCCGAAACCGACGCGCGCTACATCGTACGCGGCGGCGCCAATACCGATCTGATCGACACCGGCGCAGGCGACGACGAGCTGAACGGCGGCGCCGGCAACGATTATCTGAACGGCGGCGGTGGCGCCGACCTGATGCGCGGCGGCACGGGCGACGACACCTTCTTCGTCGGTCATCCCGGCGACGTCGTGGTGGAGAATGGGCAGGAGGGAGACGACACGGTTCGCGTCAGCCTGGAAAGCTACATGCTCGCGGCGAACGTCGAGAACATGGTCGGCACGCGGCAGTCGGGCCAGGCGCTCACCGGCAATGCGCTCCGCAACTTCATCACCGGGGAGGGTGGGAACGACCTGCTCGACGGGGGTGCGGGCGAGGATTTCATGACGGGCGGCGTCGGCGACGACGTCTATGTGATCGACCATGTGAACGATCGGGCCAATGAGGAGTCGAACCAGGGCATCGACGAGATTCGGACCGCTCTCGCCAGCCTCTCGCTCGGCTCCTACCATTCGATCGAAAATCTCACCGGCACGTCCGCCGGCGGGCAGACCCTGACCGGCACCGGCGGCGACAACGTCATCACCGGCGGGGCGGGCAACGACATCCTGAACGGCAATGGCGGCACCGACCTGCTGCGCGGCCGCGGCGGCAATGACCTCTACTACGTCATGAGTCCGGGCACGACGGTCGAGGAAGCCGACGGCGAGGGGATCGACGAGGTCCGGACCGACTCGGCAGCCTATACGCTCGCGTCGAATTTCGAGGTCCTGACGGGCGTGAGAGGCGGCGGCCAGGCGCTGACCGGCAACGCGCTCGACAACATCGTCACCGGCGGCGCGGGCAACGACGTGATCGACGGCGGCGCGGGCGCGGACACCATGTCCGGCGGCGACGGCAACGACATCTATTATGTCGACAGGGCCGACGACGTCATCGTGGAGACGAGCACGCCCTTTGTGCAGAATGTCGATGAGGTCCGTACGGCGCTTCAGTCCTACACGCTCGAGAATTTCCGGCTCGAAAACCTCACCGGACTGTCGGACGGCGGCCAGGTGCTGACCGGCAACGGCGCGTTCAACATCATCGTCGCGGGCGGCGGCAACGACGTCATCGAAGGCGCGGGCAATGCCGACCTCCTCGTCGGCGGCGGCGGGGCGGACCGCTTCGTCTACCGCTCCGTCTGGGACTCGGTCGACGGTTCGCGCGACCGGATCGCCGGCTTCGAGCAGGGCATCGACAAGGTTGACCTCATGGCGCTCGGCGTCGTCCGCTTGAGCTTCACGCAGGGAATGGACGGCATCGGCGCCTACACGCTGGTCACCGCCAAGGGCGCGGGCGTGCAGGAGCTGACCATCCGCGTCGACGGCACCTTGGGAGAAGCCGACATCCTCGCCGAGACCGGCATCGTCGGCACCAATGGCGACGACGTCCTTGGAGGCACGGCGGAGGCGGATTCGATCCGGGGAGAGGGCGGCAACGACGCGCTGTCCGGCCTCGGCGCCGGCGATCTCATCGACGGCGGCACGGGCAACGACGTGATCGACGGCGGCGAAGGCGCCGACACGATGCGCGGCGGCATGGGCGACGACGTCTTCCTGGTCGATCAGGCGGGCGACACCGTCGTCGAGAATGCCGGCGAGGGCACGGACGAGGTCCGCACCGCGCTCGGCTCATACGGGCTCGGCGCCAATATCGAACGGCTGACCGGCACGTTGGGCAGCGGCCAGGTACTGACCGGAAATGGCCTCGGCAACACGATCCGCGGCGGCGACGGCGCCGACACGCTTTACGGCGAGGGCGGCGACGATGCGCTTTACGGCGGCGCCGGCAACGACGCGTTCAACGCGGGCGGCGGCAACGACCTGATCGACGGCGGCACGGGCGCGGACGTGATGGGCGGGCTTTCGGGCAACGACGTCTTCATCGTGGACGATGCGGGCGACCAGGTGGTCGAAGCGGAGAATGATGGCACGGACGAGGTCCGCACCGGGCTGGCGAGCTACAGCCTCACGGCAAATGTCGAGAACCTCACCGGCACGTCGGCCTCGGGTCAGGTGCTGACCGGCAACGATCTTGCCAACGTCCTGTTCGGCGGCATGGGAGACGACACGCTGATCGGGGGCGCGGGCAACGACACGTTGATCGGCTTCGGCGGCTCGGACGTGCTTCGCGGCCAGGCGGGCGACGACATCTATTTCATCGATGCGGGCGACACGGTGATCGAATTGGCCGGCGACGGCATCGATGAAGTGCGCACGCAGGCGACGATCTTCGTTCTGACCGACACGCTCGAGAATTTGCGCGCGGCGAGCGACATCGGCCACGACTTCCGCGGCAATGGCGGCCACAACGTGATCGTCGGCGGCAACGGCAACGACATCATCCGC
>DASWMS010000004.1:0-1500 GCA_036399655.1 Allosphingosinicella sp.
TGGGCGAGGGTGGAATTGACCTCCCAGTGCATGATCCGGCCGGAGGCGGCGCGCACGTCGATCTCGTGCCGCGTCGTGCCGCCATGCTCCATCTTCTGCCGGAGCATGCGGCTGGTCTGGTCAAAGCCCTCGGCGGAGACGAAGTCGGAGATGGAGCGGCCGAGGATCGCCTCGCGCGGCAGGCCGATGGCGGCGGCGCCGGCCGGGTTGCAGCCGGTGATCGCCTGGTCGAGATCGGCGGTGAGGATGATGTCGCTCGCTTCCTCGAAGATGCGGCGGTGGCGCTCCTCGCTCCTGCGCAGCGCTTCCTCGGCGCGGGCGCGGCCGACATATTGCCAGAGCCGGTCGGCGACGGCGGCGACCAGCCCCTGCTCGTGCTCGCTCCACTGGCGCGGCGCCGCGTCGTGGACGAACAGGACGGCCGAATATCGGCCTTCGCCGATCACCGGCACGACCATCGAGGCGCGGCAGCCGATCGCCGCCCAGCGCTCTCGCGCCTCCTCCGAGAGAAGGCCGCTCGCCTCCCCGTCGTCGATGACGATGGGTTCGCCTGCGTGCATCGCGGCGATGCCCGGGCGGTGGAAATAGCCGACCGGATAGCGGCCGCAGACGTCGGCGAGGCCGTCGCGCGTCCAGCATCGGCGGATGGTGAAATTGGCAAGGTCGGGGTCGATCTCGCCATAGCCGGTGCGGACGGCACCGAGATGCTCGCCGAGCTGCTCCAGCGCCCGCCCGAGGAGATCCGGCACGGACTTCGACGCCCGAATCGCGTCGCCGAGATCGACGAGGAAACGGTCGCGGCGGGCGCGCATCACGTTCGGCGTCGTCTCCCGCGCCTGGGCCAGCAGCCCGCCGATCGATCCGTCCTCGCTGGCGATGGGAAGGACCGAATAGCTCCAGTAGCTGTCGAAGCTGCGGCCCCCCAAGTGGCGGGTGAGGAGGGTGTCGGCCATGCTGATCGCCTGGCCTTCGCGATAGGCGCGGTCGAACTGGCCGGAAAGGGTGGGCCAGATGTCGGCCATCACGTCCTGGGCGGTGCGGCCGAGGCCCCAGGGATGGCGGTCGTCGCCGAGGAAGGCGGACCAGGCGTCGTTGTAGAGGAAGCGGAAGTCGGGGCCCCAGAAGATCGCCATCGCCTCGGGCGAGCGCAGGCAGATGCTGAGCGCCGAGCGCAGCGACTGCGGCCATGAGCGGATGGGGCCGAGCGGCGTCTGGCCCCAGTCGCGCGCCCGGATGAGCGCGCCCGCTTCGCCGCCGCCGTCGAGGAAGGCCTTGAGATCGGGCAAATCGTTACGCCCCCACTAACGCGTCGTCGGCTCCGTGGACCCGGCCGAAGGAGGAGGCAAGAGGCGGCCGATACATTTCGGGACAATTTCGCACCTCGGGCAGGATCGTGTCGCGACAGGCGGCGGCGAGGGTGGCGCCCGCGCCGCTGACGGCGCAGCCAAGGAGGAAGACATGCAGAAACGAACCAAGCTCGCGCTCGGCGGCGGCCTCGCG
>DASWMS010000005.1:0-8209 GCA_036399655.1 Allosphingosinicella sp.
AGGCGCGCGCCGTCGATCTCGGCGCGCGCCGAATCGATGCCTGCCTGCGCCTGCGCGACGGCGTCCGCGGCCTTGGGCAGCGCCTGTTCGATGGCGGCGAGGCGGTTGACGCGGATCAGCCGCTCGGCCGCCGCCGCGCCGAGGCCGGTCGCGACATAGCCGTCCCAGCGGCGCAGGCGTCCGTCGCGCGTGACGAGCCGCTGTCCGACGGCGAGCGCGATCGATCCGTCATCGGCATCGACGACTCCGATCTGGCGCAGGCGGCGGGCGAGGGCAGGGGGCGCGGTGACATGCTCGGCAAGGCGCACGCAGCCGGATGGCAAAGCGGGATCGTCCTCGCCCGCCGGAGCCCCGCCCCAGCGCCGCGCGCTGTCGCCCTCGACCGCGGCGTCGAGATCGTCGCCGAGCGCGGCGGCAAGCGCGCGCTCGAAACCGCGCGCCGCCTTGACGTGGTTGATCGCCCGGTCGCCGCTCGCGCCGGCCACGGCCTTGGCAAGCGCGCGCGCTTCGGATTCGAGCGCGGCAAGCGCCGCGCGGGCGGAGGCGCCTTCGCTTTCGGCGCCATCGCGCGCGGATGCCGCCTGCTGGCGCCGGGCTTCGGCGGCGGCGATCGCCCCCTGCGCCGCGACGAGCGACGCTTCGGCCGCTTCGCGAGTCCGGATCGCCTGGCGCTTCGCGTCGACGAGCGGCGCGACTTCGCCGACTTCGCCCATCTGCTGGCGGATGCGGGCCGCTTCGGCTTCGGCGCGGGCGAGCTTGGCGCGCGCCGATTCGAGCCCCGACTGCGCCACCCGCGCTTCCGCCTGCTCGGCCGCCTGCACTGCCCGGGCGCGGGCGAGCGCCGCTTCGGCCTCTCGCGCCGCATCCTCGAGTGCGACGGTGCGCACGTCGATCGTCGCCCGGCCTGCCTCCGCCGCGGCGAGGCGGCGCTCGATGTCCGAGCCTTCCGCCTCGAGCCGCGCCAGAGCCGCCTGCGCATCCTCGCGCAAAGCCGCCTCGCGGGTGCGATCCGCGATCAAGGTCTTGTGGCGCTGGGTGAGCTCGGCGATGCGCCGCGTCACCGTGTCCCGCTCGGCTCTTAAAGTGGCGAGTTGGTGGCCGAGCGAGGTCGAATGCTCCCGCGCCGCCAACGCCGCCGCCCGCTTCGACGCCAGCGTCTTCGCCGCCTCCGCCTGGTAGGCCGCGGCCGCGCGCTGCGCTTCGCCGGCATGTTCGACTGCAGAGACGGCGGTCTCCGCCTCCTTCTTCGCCGCATCGGCCGCTTCCGCCGCCTCGCGCCAGCGCGCGAAGATGAGGCGCGCTTCGGAAACCCTTATCTGGTCGGAAAGCTTGCGGTAGCGCTCCGCCGCCCGCGCCTGGCGGCGCAGGTTGTTCGCCCGCTGCTCCATGTCGCCGAGCAATTCGTCGAGCCGGGTCAGATTGGCTTCGGCGGCGCGCAGCTTCTGCTCGGCGTCCTTGCGGCGGACATGGAGGCCGGCAATCCCCGCCGCCTCCTCCAGCATCAGCCGCCGCTCGGTCGGCTTGGCGGCGATGACGGCGCTGATCTTGCCCTGGCTGACGAGGGCCGGGGAGTGGGCGCCCGTCGCGGCGTCGGCGAAGAGGAGGGAGACGTCCTTGGCACGAACGTCCTTGCCGTTGATCCGGTAGGCCGAGCCGGCGCCGCGCTCGATCCGGCGGGTGACCTCCATCTCGCCGTCGCGCGCAACGCCGAAGTCGCCGGCAAGGTCCGCTTCCTCCGGCTCGACGAGCAGGGAGACTTCGGCGAAGTCGCGCGGCGGCCGAGTCGCGGTGCCGGCGAAGATCACGTCGTCCATGCCGGCGCTGCGCATCGATTTGGGCGAATTCTCGCCCATCACCCAGCGTATGGCTTCGAGGACGTTCGATTTGCCGCAGCCGTTCGGCCCGACGACGCCGGTCAGCCCCGGCTCGATGCGAAGCTCCGCCGGCTCGACGAAGCTCTTGAAGCCCGAGACCTTGAGGCGTTTTATCTGCAAGAAAGCCCCCCCAGGCCGGTCACGCTGCGGCTACCTCCCGGCTGCGAGCAACGCCTGCAGGCCTGCCCAGTCGTGGACGTTCTGCGCCACCGCGCCATTCAAGAGGAAGGTCGGCGTGCCGTCGACGCCGAGCGCTTCGGCCGCCGCCTTGATCTCCGCGACCCGGGCCGCGCCCGCCTCGTCGTTCAGGCAGGTTCCCAGGGCAGCCGGGCCGATGCCGTGCCGGGCCGCAATGGCATCGAAGCCGGCCAGCGCCGCGACGCGCTGGCGGAACGCGGCGGGGCTCAGCGCCTGGATTTCGGAGGCCTGCTCCGGGGTGAGGGCGTGGAGCCGGGCGAAGAATTCGGTCTGCGCGCGGAGGATGTCGTCGTTGAGCGGGATCGCGTGGTCGGGCGCGGCGCAGCGGTTGATCTGGGCGCCGACGGCCGCAACCGGATCGAGCGGGAAGGGCCGGATCTCGAAGCTCAGCCGCCCGGAGGCGACATGGTCGCGTATCAGCGCCTGCGAACCCGTCTCGGCGAACTGCCGGCAGTGCGGGCAGGTGAGCGAGACATATTCGACGATCCTGGTCGCGGCGGCCGGATTGCCCATGCGGAAGCCGCCCTCGGGCGTCGCGACCACCGTCTGCGTCCAGTCGCGCTGCGCCGCGGGAGCGGTGGTCCCCGGTGCTGCGAGCGCGCCCGCCGCGCCGGCGCTGGCAAGCGCGACGGCGGCGACCGTGCGGAGGAATAGGTGCATCACGATCAGCCTCCCAGCCGCGCCTGAAGCGCCGGCTCGAGCTCCTGCCAGCTGTCCGCACCCTCGACCAGCTCGCCGTTGATGATGAAGGTCGGCGTGCCCTGCACGCGCTCTTCCGCCGTCGCGCGCGCGCTGATCGCGGCGAGCCGCTGCAGCTCGGCCTGGTTGGCGAGGCACTGGCCGACCTGCGCTTCGGGCATGCCGCGCTGGCGGAAGAACTGGTCGAGCCCCGCGGCCTGCGTCAGGAAGGCGGCGCGCTGCGTCGGCGCCATCTGCTCCGTCTGCTGAAGCTGCGCCTCCGGCACGGCGCGCACCCGGCCCATCCACTGCTCCTGGTCGCGATAGAGCTGGTCGCTGACCGCGAAGAAGGACTGGGCGCCCTGGCAGCGCAGCAGCATGAAGACGCCCGGATCGGTCGGGAAGATCATGAACGGGCGATATTCCCAGCTCACCTGGCCGGTCTGGACATATTGGCGGAGCCGCTCGCCGGCCTGCCGTGAGAATTCGGCGCAGTGCGGGCAGGTGATGGAGGCATATTCGACGAGCTTCACCGGCGCGTTCGGATTGCCCATCAGATAGCCTTCCTGGGTCTCGACGACGGTGTCGGCCCAGTTGGCGTTGTTCGGCGCGGCGATGCGCTGGAGCGACTCCGGCCCCTTGGCCGCGTCGACGGTGTTGCTCGCGCCGCCGGTGCAGGCGCCGAGGAGAAGCGCAAGGGCAAGGGCGCTCACGCCGGACATGGTCTTCATCGTCTTCTTTCTCCACCGATAGTGCCGACGACCGGGATCGCGGCGATAGCGGGCTCATCGGATGCACCGAGGCCGCGCGCAAGAGCTTCGAGGCAGGCGCGCAGCTCCGGATCCGAAACTTCGAGCAGGGAATCGCCGAGCCCCGCCGGAACCGGGCGAAGGCTCGGCGGCGCGACCCGCCCCTTCGCCTTTTCGATCTGAACCAGGCCTTGCCGGAAGGCGATCCTCTCCACCGCCGCATAGCCGAAGAAGCGGTTCACCCGCTCCGCGATCGTCGGTGCGACGTGCTGCATCATCGGCGCATGGGCGCCCTCGACGACGAGCGTCAGCACGCCCGAGGAGCGGCGGCCCGGCGGGAAGCGGATCGATTCCGGCGCGGAGACGGCGGCGTAGCGCTCGCCCACGATCTCCTTCCAGCGGCTGACGATCGAGCTTTGCACGAAGCCGAAGCGGCGGAAGGCCGCGCCGCCCACGGCGGGCAGCATTTCGGACACGGCGCGCGCGCGCCTGGAGCGCGGCGCGTCCTCCTTGTCCTTCTTGCGTGTTCCGCCCGGTTTCGCCACGCTTGAGAGCATGGCATAGGGCGGCCGTGTCCGTCGATCCTGCAAACGCCCTCCTCCTCTGGTATGCTGTGGATAAAAGGACGCTGCCCTGGCGCGCAGTCGAGGGGGAGCGTGCCGATCCGTACCGCGTCTGGCTGTCCGAGATCATGCTCCAGCAGACCACGGTCGGTGCGGTGAAGCCATACTTCCTCGCCTTCACCGCACGTTGGCCGAGCGTCGAGGCACTCGCTGCGGCAGCGGACGAGGAGGTGATGAGCGCCTGGGCCGGCCTCGGCTATTATGCCCGCGCCCGCAACCTCGTCGCCTGCGCCCGCACCGTCGCGGCGGATCATGGCGGCCGCTTTCCGGACAGCGAGGCTGAGCTCGCCAGGCTTCCCGGCATCGGGCGCTACACCGCGGCCGCCATTGCGGCGATCGCCTTCGGGCGCCGCGCCGTCGTCGTGGACGGCAATGTCGAGCGGGTGGTCGCGCGCCTGCACGCGGTCGCGACGCCGCTTCCCGCCGCCCGGCCGGCACTCTACGCTCTCGCCGACGCGCTGACGCCGGGCGGGCCCAGCGGCGATTTCGCGCAGGCGATGATGGACCTCGGATCCGCCGTCTGCACGCCGCGCGCGCCGCAATGCGGACGCTGCCCCCTCGCACCGTGGTGCGCCGCCCGCGCCTCGGGCGAGCCGGAGCGCTATCCGGTCAAGGCGCCGAAGAAGCCGCGGCCCGCACGCTCCGGCATCGCTTACTGGCTCGAGAACGAGGGCCACGTGCTGCTCGAGAAGCGTCCTGCCAAGGGACTCCTGGGCGGCATGCTCGCGCTGCCCACCGATGCCGCGCCCGCCGAGGCGGCGTGGCAGGATGCGGGCAGCGTCGATCACGTCTTCACCCACTTCGCGCTGACGATGCGGCTGCTGTGTTCGGAAACGCCGGGCCGGTCAGGGGAGGGTGTGTGGTGGCCCGTGGAGCGCCTCGGCGAAGCGGGGCTCCCGACGCTTTATGCGAAGCTCGCCGCGCGGGGAGAAGCGTGGCGCGCCGGACGCGCGTTCGAAGCGGCCGCCTGACCCAGTACGTCATCCCGGCGAAGGCCGGGATCTCAGCGGGTGAAAAGCTCAGGCGCCGATGGAGCGCTGCACTTCCCGCACAGCCCCTCACCCTCCTGGGATCCCGGCCTCCGCCGGGATGACGTACCTGCACGCGCCCTACAAATTCCGGATCAGCTTCCCCGCCACCGCGATCCACGCCGGGTCCGCCACCACGCTCTGCCTTTGCCCGCTGCCCAAAGGAAGCACATGGAGCTTGCCCTCCTCGCGCCCGATCAGGCGGCCGAAAACGAACCGGCCCGCCGGGCGCGGGATGAGGACGTCGCGGTTCATCGCCCGCCCGAACGCGTCGGGCGCAAGGCGCGTGCACCAGATTTCGTCACCGCTGCGATACTCGCCGATCCCCGCCGATACGGTGACCGCCACCAGCCCGGGCACCGTCTGGGGCGGAATGACGACGCCCTCGCGGCGGGGCGCCTTGGCGCCGTCATGCTCCAGCGTCGCCGCGATCGGCACATCCTCGCGGTCGGGCAGCTTGACGAGATCCGCCGCCTCGACGCCCAGAGCCTTGGCGATCCGGTTCAGCCAGCCGACCGAGACGGTGCGCGTCCCCGTCTCCAGCCGCCCGATCGTCTGCGGCGTCGTCGGCGGCTGGCAGCGGTCGGCGACGTCCTGAAGCGTCATCTTCTTGGCGCGGCGCACTTCACGGATGCGGGTGATCATCGGCGGCCTTCCTAACCAGCGTGGTTATTTCACTTTCCTACAGGAGAGCCGCCGTGGCAAGTCCCTCTTTCACCTGATTCGAACTGGCGGGAAAAACAATGAAGCCGAAGCGGAACAGGCTGCTTGTCGAGCGGCCGCTTGTCGACACCAGCGAGCCGGCGCGGCCGCGCGAGGGCCGCCGCGCCCGCACCCGCGTCGCGCGTTCGGTGACGGTGAACCTCGCGGAATCGCCATTGGGGTGGCTGAAGTCGCGCGGCCATGTGACTTCCCGCCAATACGAAGCGGGCGATCGCCTGCGCGAGGATTGGGAGCGCGCTCAATATGCGCCGGGGGTGACGATGCGGTGGGACGCAGCGGCGCTGGGCGGAGCTGGCGGCCGCAGCGCGCCGGAGGAGATGACCGCGAGCGATGCGCAGATCGCGGCGCGGCGCCGCTTCGAGGAGGCGGTGGCTGAGGTCGGCGGCGGGCTTTCCGACGTGCTCTGGCGCGTGGTGTGCGCAGGCGAGGGGATGCGCGACGTCGAGCGCGCGCTTGGCTGGCCGGCGCGGGCCGGCAAGCTCGTCCTGACCCTCGCTCTAGACCGGCTGGCGGATCATTACCGCATCCGCTGAGGCTTCCCGCGCGTTGCGCGCCGGGTGACCGTCTTCTTCACCAGCGACACGCATTTCGGCGACCACCGGACGCTCAACATCTGGAAGCGTCCGTTCGCGAGCGTCGCCGAGATGGACGCGCTGATGCTGGAGCGGTGGAACGCGGCCGTCGGACCTGACGACGAAGTCTGGCACCTCGGCGACTTCTGCCGCCGTGCGGCGGACGCCCCTGCGCTCCTCGCGAGCCTCAACGGCACCAAGCATCTCGTCGCAGGTAACAACGATCCGGCCGCGACGCGCGAGGCGCACGGCTGGGCGAGCGTCCGGGACTATGCCGAGCTCGAGGAAGGCGGCCGACGCCTGATCCTCTGCCACTACGCCTTCCGCACCTGGCGCGACCAGCACAAGGGCGCGCTCAACCTCCACGGCCACAGCCACGGAAGGCTGAAGCCGCTCCCGAGGCAGCAGGACGTCGGCGTCGACGTCTGGGACTGGCGGCCGGTGACGCTTGAGCAAATCCTCGCCGGAAGACCGGTCTGACCGAGACCGTCATCCCGGCGAAGGCCGGGATCTCAGCGGGTGAAGAACGCAGGCGTCAATGGAGCGCTGCACACGCGACCACGCCCATCACCCCCTGGGATCCCGGCCTCCGCCGGGATGACGTGTATTGCACCCCGCCCTAAGCTCCCGCTTGCAACCTCCCCCACCCAAGCTTAGTATCGAAATGAAACCGAAAAGGAGCGCCTTATGATCGTCTACGGCTCGTCCATGTCGCCATTCGTGCGCAAGGTCCTCGCATTCGCCGCCGAAAAGGGGATCGAGATCGAAAGCAGGCCGATCGGCCTTGCGAGCCAGGATCCCGAGTTTCGCGAGGCGAGCCCCTTCGGGAAGATGCCTGGCTTTCGCGACGGCGATTTCGCCATTTCCGATTCCACCGCCATCGTCACCTATCTGGAAGCGCTGAAGCCCGATCCGAACCTGATCCCCGCCGATCCGCGCGCCCGCGCCCGAACGATCTGGTACGAAGAGTTCGCCGACACGATGCTCTGCGCGACCGGCGCAAAGATGTTCTTCAACCGGATCGTCGCGCCCAAATTTCTCGGCCGCGAGGGGGACCTCGCCGCCGCCGACATCGCGGAAGCGAACGAGCTTCCGCCCCTCCTCGATTATCTCGAGGGCGTGATCCCGCAGAGCGGCTTCCTGGTCGACGACCGCCTCACCCTCGCCGACATCGCCGTCGCCTCCCCCTTCGCCAACTTCCGCCACCTCGGCCTTTCGCTGGATGGGGCGCGTTGGCCCGAGGTTCTCGCCTACTCCGAGACCATGCTGGCCCGCGACAGCTTCCGCGTCTGGATCGACAAGGAAACCGCCTTTCTCCAGCGCGCGGCCTGAGGGGAGGGGAGCGCTTGCGCGGAACCCACGAGACCCACTCCGTTCGCCCTGAGCCTGTCGAAGGGCGGCTTGCAGCGCCCAGCCGCAACCAGCCACCGCTAGCCCTGAGCCTGTCGAAGGGCTGCCCTTCTCTTCTTCGCCCACGCCGCCAGAAAAGGGCAGGGCTTCGACAAGCTCAGCCCGAACGGGTTCTGGGATCACGGATCCGAGTACCAGCAACGCAGGTTCCCACCACCGCCAGCCCTGAGCCTGTCGAAGGGCGGCTTGGCGCGCACAGACCCGCGAACCCGCCACCGCTAGGCTGAATCGACATTCAGCGCATCCAGATCATTGTTGCAGCGAGTTGGATGAAGCTGAGGAAGTGGATTGCCCTTCGGTCGTAGCGCGTTGCGAAGCGGCGGAAGTGTTTGAGTTTGTTGAAGCATCGCTCGA
>DASWMS010000006.1:0-16012 GCA_036399655.1 Allosphingosinicella sp.
CAGCTCGCCCATGCCGAGACCGAAGCCGTAGGGATGCGTGCGTCCCTCGGGCAGCGGCGCCGGCGTCGTCATCGCCGTGTACATTGCGGGGCTGACGACCCGGCCGTGGTGGAGCGCCTGCGCCCAGCGGGCGAGGTCGTCGACGGTGCCGACCAGCGCGCCCGCGCCGTGCGGAACGCTCATGTGGAGGATTCGCGCGGGCCGGACCGCTCCGTCCACGACCGTATAGCCCCGCGCCATGTCCGGCCGGCTCTCGCGGTCCACCCCGTAGCCGATGGTGGGCAGCCGCAGCGGCCCGGCGATCCTATCGGCCACCGCCTGGTGCCAAGGCCGCCCCGTCACCTGCTCGATGATCCCGCCGAGCAGGGTGTAGCCCGAATTGTTATACTGCCAGGCTTGTCCCGGCGGCGTCGGCGAGGGCCGGTCGCGGAACACCGCGATGGCTTCGGCCGTCGTATAGGCCCGGCTCGTATTCGCATCGTCCCCCATCCAGCCCGGGATCGACGTGTAGGATTGGATGCCCGACATGTGGTTGAGGAGCTGGCGCACCGTCGCCGAAGCGCCGGGCTGGGGATAATCGGGGAAGAAGCGCGACAGCGGATCTTCGAGCGAGATCCTGCCTTCCGCGACGAGCTGCAGCACGACCGCGGCGGTGAACTGCTTGGTGATCGATCCGAGGCGGAACACCGTGTCGGGCGTGATCGGCCGCCGCGTCTCCACGTCGGCGAGGCCGCGCCCGGCCGTGTAGATCGTCTGGCCGCCCCTGGTCACGACCACCGCACCGCCCGGCCCGTCCGCCGGGAAGGAGGATGCGACGATCGCCTCCGCGCGCGCCCTGAAGTCCGGCGGCGGCGGCGCGGCCGCGGCGGCGCTCCCTAACGACGCGGCCACGAAGGCGGCCAGGATCCCGAATTTCATGATGCACCCCTTCGTTCAGCGCGAGTCGTCGCTGTGTTAGCCATGCAACACGCTATGCCGGAGGCGTACCGACGTCAACTCCTGCCGTCATTCCCGCGAAAGCGGGAATCCAGCGGAAGGCCGCGACGCGCTGTACGTTTGGAAGTTTCGTCTGGATCCCCGCTTGCGTGGGGATGACCTGTAGGTGGGCAATGACCACCATCTGAGACCGACGAATCCGGTCGCCCAGTAAGCGGCGGCGAGGAACACGAGGCGAAGCGCGTCGTTGTCGAGCGCCCGGCGCAGCCCGCTCCGCTCCTCCGCGCGTCCTTCCTCCGGGGTCATTGCGGGCGCCGGAAGCAGGAGGCGGGCCGCGGCAAGCGCACATCCATGGCGGAGGAGGACTCCCGCATCCGCGAAGGTTGCCGCCTGGCTATTGACACTGATGTAGACGGAAGCGACTTGGGGGCCGAGGAGGCTCACCAATGTTCAGCCACGAGATCGCCATCGACGCCGGCGACATCGATCATATGGGCCACGTCAACAACAGCGTGTACCTGAAGTGGGTGCAGGACGCGGTCGTCGAATATTGGGAGCGCGCCGCACCGGCCGAGGCCGTCGCCCGCCACCTCTGGGTGGCGCTCAAGCACGAGATCACCTATCGCCGCCCGACCTTCCTCGACGACGTCGTGGTCGCCGACGTGCTCGCCGACAAGGTGGAGGGCGCCCGCGCCTTCTTCACCACAATTGTCCGCCGCGGCGAGGACGTTCTTGCCGAAGTGAAGAGCTGCTGGTGCTGCCTGGACGTTGCGACGAAGCGGCCCGTCCGCCTCGCCCGCGACGTGGTCGACCGGTTCGTCGGCCACCGTCCTGCCGAGAACGCGTGCGACTAGATCCTAGCCGACCCGCGCCGCTCCGCCGAGCGAGAATCCCGTCACCCGACCGGCGCGATGGTCGCACTGGAATGAGCGCCGGACCCCGCCGACTGCGACCGTCCCGAACACCCTGACGCCTTCTGCGCGCACCATCGCGTCGATGATCCGCACCTCGCCGCCCGCCTGCCCGGCCCTTGCGGTGCACGCCTCGCGCGCCGCCGCCGGGTCCGGCACTGCCGGGGTCGCGCCGCCGCCTGCCTGCGAAACGGCGCTCCCGACCACGCCCGCCGCCGCCGCGGCGACGCAGCCGCCAAGCGGGCACATTGCGACGAGAAGGAGCGGCATCAGCTTTGGAGACATGCCGGCTTCCTAGCCGATCGGCGCCCCTCGCGAAACCGCGCGCGGCCGCACCCCGCGCTGCAGCGCGTCGGGCTCGGCTGAAGGGAGGGAAGTGGTGGAGCCGAGGGGGATCGAACCCCTGACCTTCGCAATGCCATTGCGACGCTCTCCCAGCTGAGCTACGGCCCCTGACCCTTCGCGCCGCCCCTGGGAGGGCGGGTGTGCCGCGCCTTTAAGTGAGCCCAGGCCCCGGCGCAAGGCTGTTTGATGGTAACTCCGCTCATCCTGAGGAGCCGCTGAGCAGGCGAAGCCGTGTCGAAGCGGCGTCTCGAAGGACGGTGCACGGTCCTTCGAGACGGGCCTTCGCCGGGGCTCAGTCCTCCTCAGGATGAGCGGGAGGGAGCGCGTGTCGAGGACACGCACCCGCGCCCCGCCTCAAACCTCCTCGTCGTCTCCGCCCGCGCCCGGAACGCCGATATCGTCGTCGCCGCCGAGATCGACCTCGTCGTCGGGATTCTCTTCCGCTTCCTCGTCGATGGCGAGTTCGTCGGCGGCGAGATCGGCATCTTCCGCCTCGGGCTTGTCGGCGACTGCCTTGGCCGGCTCGTCATAGGGAAGCGGCTGCTTCGATTTCAGAACGGGCTCCGGATCCCAGGCGATGCCGCATGCGATGCAGGTCACCGGATCCTCCTTGCCGAGGTCGTAGAAGCGGTTGCCGCATTTGGGACAGGTGCGCTTGGTGCCCCATTCAGCCTTCACCATGGGTGAAACGTCTCCGATAAAAGTGAAAAAGGGGCGGCGCCCGGCGGGGCCGCCTCGTTGGCGGCGCCTTGCCATAGCCGGGGGCCGCTGTCAAAAGCCCCGCGCATGGAAGGCCCCGCCCCCCAATCAACGGCGTTCGGCCCCGCGGGCCCCTTGCGCGGCACCGCCACCGTCCCCGGGGACAAGTCGATCTCGCATCGCGCCCTCATGTTCGCCGCGCTCGCCGCCGGCCGCAGCCGCATCCTCGGCCTGAGCCGCGGCGAGGACGCCGCCGCCACCGCCCGCGCCATGCAGGCGATGGGCGCTTCGGTCCACTGGCGCGAGGACGGCGGCGTCGAAGTGGACGGCATCGGCGTCGGCGCCCTCCTCCAGCCCGCAACCGCGCTCGACATGGGCAACAGCGGCACGTCCGCGCGCCTCCTCATGGGCCTCGTCGCCACCCACCCGATCCAGGCGACCTTCATCGGCGACGCATCGCTCAGCCGCCGCCCGATGGAGCGCGTCGCCGCCCCCCTGCGCCGCACCGGCGCCGAAATCCTCGCCGCGCCCGGCGGCACGCTCCCCCTCACCGTCCGCGGCCTCGCCCCGGCCGTCCCGCTGTCCACCCGCCTCGAAGTCGCCTCCGCCCAGGTCAAGTCCGCCCTCCTCCTCGCCGGCCTCAACACGCCCGGCATCACCCGCGTGATCGAGCCCGTCGCCACCCGCGACCACAGCGAGCGCATGCTCAAGCTGTTCGGCGCGGAGATCACGGTCGACGGCCCGGAAATCGCCCTCCGGGGCGAGGCCGAGCTGCGCCCCCAGCACCTCCTCGTTCCCGGCGACCCGTCCGCGGCCGCCTTCCTCGCGGTCGCCGCCTCGATCGTCCCGGGCTCGGACATCCTCATCGAGAATGTCGGCATCAACCCGCACCGGACCGGCCTCTACACAATGCTCGCCGAAATGGGCGCCGACATCGCCTTCGAGAACCCGCGCGAAGCCTCCGGCGAGCCGGTCGCGGACCTTCGCGTCCGCCACGCCCCCTTGCGCGGCGTCGACGTCCCCCCTGAAATCGCCCCCTCGATGATCGACGAATATCCGATCTTCTTCGTCGCCGCCGCATTCGCGCAGGGCCGCTCCACCGCGCGCGGCCTCCACGAGCTGCGCGTCAAGGAATCCGATCGCCTCGCCGCCATGGCCGAAGGCCTGCGCGCGGTCGGCGCCCGCGCCGAAGAAGCCGAGGAGTCGATCGCCATCCACGGCACCGGCGGGGCGCCCCTCCCCGGCGGTGCCACCGTCGCCACCCGCCTCGACCACCGCATCGCGATGAGCTTCGCCGTCGCCGCCCTGCACAGCCGCGCCGCCATTGCCCTCGACGACTTCGCGCCGGTACAAACCAGCTTTCCGGGCTTCGCGGCGACGCTCGCCCTGCTCGGCGGAGGAACGTCATGAAGATCGCCACCGGACTTGCGGTGCTCGCCTTCGCCGCCCTCCCCGCCCGCGCCGCCGCGCAGGCGCCCGCCGTCTCGCCGGTCCCGGCAATCGCCGCCCCCGACGAAAGCGCCCCGTTCAGCGCCGCCGCCGGTCGCCTCATCTTCGACCGGAACTGCGACGGCCTGACCTTCGACACGCTCCCCGCCAACACCGCCTGCGCCGCGCGCGTCGCGCGGGGAGAAACCGGCCCGAGCATCAAGGTCGCCTTCACCTCGCTCCAGGCGTCGCGGTCCCCCGCCACCATCGCCGCCGCCATCGCGCAGCTCGAGCGCGCCATCGCGGCCGAGAACCACCCGGCGGCGCTCTATGCCGCGGGCTCGCTCCTCACCACCGGCGAGCTCGCCTTTCCGGACTATGCCCGCGGCATTCCCCATCTGGAGCGCGCCGCCGCCGGCGGCAACGCCGCCGCAGCCGACCTCCTCGCCGGTTTCGTCCTCACCGGGCGCGGCACGCCGCAGGACGTCCCCCGCGCCGTCGCGCTCTACGAACGCGCCGCCGCCGGCGGCATGGACGGCGCCGCCACCCGGCTCGCCCTCCTCTATCTGACCGACCGCCACCTCCCGCGCGACGTCCCCCGCGGCCGGCGCATCCTCGAAGCGGCCGCCGCCGCGAACGTCCGCGGCGCCGCCCAGATGCTGCTGATGCTCGGCAGCGAGGAGAACGCCCGCAACTATCAGCTCCACCCCGATGCCGATCCCGCCCGCATCGAAGTGCGCAACCATCCGACCCTCGCCAATCCGGAGATCCCGCCCGCCTTCGGCTTCACCGACGAGTTCCGCCGCACCTTCTATGCGAGCCTCAGCGATCCCGCGATCCTGGCCCGGCTGGAGCGGGACCATGCGAGCCTGCCCACGCCCTGGCTCTACGAGCTTGCCCGCCGCAGCGCCCTCGTCTCGCCGGAGCGCGGGCTCGGCTGGCTCATGCTCGCCCGCCTGCGCATGAGCTACGATGCGATGCGCTGCGCCGATCCGCAGGCGCGCGAGGGTCCCGCCGCCTGGGAGATGCTCGTGCGGCCGGATTTCTTTTCGATCCTGGCCCATGCGACGCCCGAGCAGATGCGCGCGGCGCGCACCTTTGCGCTGGCGCGGGACGCAGCCCTTCCCGCCGGGACGCGTCCCTGGTGGGTCTGCCATGCTGGCATGGCGGGCTTCGCCGCCGCCGCCGAAGGCCCGCCGGCGCTGCGCCTCGTGCCCGAAAGCGAATGGCCCGCCATCCGCACCCGGCTCCGCGAGGCGACGGCCGCGCCGAACGCCGCTCTCCCGGCGGGAAGCCCGCAACCATGATCGTCGCCGTGGACGGACCCGCCGCCAGCGGCAAGGGCACCATCGCCCGCGCCCTCGCCCGGCATTACGGCCTGCCGCACATGGATACCGGCATGCTCTACCGCGCCGCCGCCCTCAATCTCCTCAACCTGGGCCTCGATCCCGAGAGCGAGTTCCAGGCCGCGCGCGCCTGCGACGTCTCCCGGATCGATCCGGACGATCCCGAGCTTCGCGCGGAAGCGGTCGGCAGCATCGCCAGCCGCATCTCGGCCTATCCGCTGGTCCGCGCCGCCTTGATCGAGCGGCAGCGCCACTTCGCCGCCCAGGCGGGGGGCGCCGTCCTCGACGGCCGCGACATCGGCACGGTCATCGCGCCGGAGGCCGAGGCCAAGCTCTTCGTCACCGCCTCGCCCGAAGTCCGCGCCCGCCGCCGCTGCGACGAACTCCATTCGCGCGGCCTCTCGGTCCATTATGAGGAGGTCCTTGCCGACATCCGCGCCCGCGACGAACGCGACAGCGCCCGTGCCGCCGCCCCCCTCATGCGCGCACCCGACGCCGACCTTCTCGACACCAGCGCCCTCGGCGTCGAAGCCGCCATCGCCCAAGCCATCCGCCTCGTCGAAGCGCGGCTCAGCGAGAAGTAAGGAAAAAAACAGCCCCTCAGCGGGGACAGAGGAAGACTTCCGTCCTGAGCAGATCGCCGCTCGCATCCCGCATGCGATAGGCGAAGCGCGCACCCGCCTCGATCGCGCGGCGGGTCTCGGCGTTGCCGCAGAGCAATGTCGTCTGCTCCCGCGTCAGCGCGGCTTCTGCGTCCGCCAGCTCGTCGGCGGGAACGTCGATGGCAACCGTCGCCTCGTAGGTGAGGCGCCTCCCCTCGGCGCTGACTCCCGTCATCGTCGTCGTCTCGTCCACCCTTTGCGGCAGCTGCGGCCGCAGCTCGGCCGCCGCGGCGGCGATCGTCTGTTCGACGGCGGTCGGAGTCGCGACGGCACGCCCATCGTCGGTCAGCATCGTGTACGTCCTGTAGGCAGCGACGCAGCTGAGCCCGATCAACACGGTGCCGAACTTGCCCCACCGTCGTTCCTGCTCCTCGACGAAGGATTCGCCCTCCTGCAACGCCGGGTCTGCAGGCCCGAGCATCCGTTCGCGATCCATGTTTCCTCCCCCTGTTCCCGGGGGCCATGCTGAGCGGCTTTCGCAGAATCGTCAACGCAGCGTGGGCAGGGGAAACGCGGCGCCGCGCGCCGGGCGGCGTGAGAGCGCAAGAGAGGACCGGGCCACGACGTCATCCCGGCGAAGGCCGGGATCTCAGGGGGTGAAGGGCGCAGGCGCATATGCAGGGCGCCCTCCATTTCTGCTTCTGCTTTTCACCCGCTGAGTTCCCGGCCTTAGTCGGGATGACGGCACGGGACGCGCGGCGCTATCCCCGTTGAATATCTTCGATCACCTTGCCGGGACGGACCGCGCGGGCAGCACGCTTCGCGCAAGCTGCACCGCATAGAAGAGGGTGAGCGACGCGATCATCAGGTAATCGGGCCCGAAGTCGAAGCGCATCGCCATTGCGTCCTGTGCCATGCACATGTCGAAAATCTCCCTGCGCGAACCGGTCGCGCCGTCCCGCTCTAGCGCCTCAAGTCTCGCCAAATCGTTACCGCATGGGGAGAGGTCCCGCGGCGCGACCCTCAGCCTTCGGATGGCTCCGGGTCCGCTTCCTCATCGTCGCACTCGCGCCGGTGCCGCTTCAGCATCGCGTCCGAAGCATCGAGCAGCCGCTGCGTGGCGTCGATGCTTTCGCGCAGGGCGCGCTGGCTGTCTTCCACCTCGCTCGCGTGACGGTCCTGCCGCGCCTTGCGGCTCTTGGGGTCGGGCATTCCAGGTCCTGCTTCGGTCTTCGGGCGGCTGCTTGACCGAATGTCCTGCGCTTGCACATCCCGGCCGTTCCCGCAGCCTGGCGCGCGTCCGTCCCGCGGCGGCTCAGCCCGGTCCTGCCGCCGCTGGACGATCGGACTCGCGCAGCACGGCGCCCCGAAGCTCGTCGATGATCTGGAGCGCGCCCGTCGTCGTGCCGATCGCCTCTTCGAACCCGGCCCTGGTGGCGACGCCCGCGAGGATGGTCTCGGCCTCGTCGAACGCCTTGCGGAACAGGCCGTCGAGATCCGGCCTGTCGCGGACCAGCCGCCGGAACACCGCCATCAGCACCGCCTGCAGCGCGAGCACTTCGGATTGCAGCACCTTCGCTTCGTCGCTCGTCATCGCAACATCCTCGCTCCGGCCTGCACGCCTCGTCCCCATTGCGCAGGACGGGAGCGCCTCGAGCCTCGAATCGCGCGCGGTGACGGAACGTTCCACCGTGCGTCAGTGCGTGTCCCACCAGCCCTCGTCCGCGGGCGTCCACCAGCGCGCGGCTTCGGCGATGCGGCCGGCGTAGCCCGGCCGCGCGTCGCCGGCGAGCGGAAGCCCCGTCCCACGCACGAGCGCCTCGAGTTCCTCCTCTTCAAGCCCGTCCGGCACGCCTCCCAATGCCCGGCAGGCGAGGCGCCACAGCTCCAGCTCCTGTCCCCAGAAATAGAAGGTGCCCGCGCCGATATTGTCCTGCATGCGGCGCACGTCGTCCCATTTCTGCGGCTCGACGAACTTCGCCCATATGTCCGCCTGCACGCTGTCGACCGCTCCGTCGGGCCGCCAGTCGAGCGCGTCGCCGGCGGCCACATCGATCTTGTCCCGTGCTTCGCGTGGAAGCTGCGCGAAGACGCCGAGCGCCTCGACGAGCGCGGCGACCTCCGGGTCGCGCTCGACGACCGTCACCCGCTCCACCTCCGGCCGCAGCGCGACGTTGGCCGCGCACCAGCCCATGCCGAGCCCGAGCACCACCGTGTGGCCTCTCGCCGCCGCGATTCCGATCTCCTGGCTTTCGATCTCCATCGGCACGATCGACATCCAGGCCGCTGCATCGTCCTCGAACGGCCCCGTCAGCGTCGCCGCGCCGCCGATCGTGTAGAGCCTGCCCCAATACCCGCGCGCCGCATGCGCCCGCGCGACCGCGAGCGACCAGTCCCCGCACCGCCCGGCGTCGAGCCTGGGCAGCCACAGCTCCGTCTCGAAATCCCCCAGCAATGCCCGCGGATCCGCCGCGGCGTCGATCGATCCCGTCGCCATCACCGCACCATCGACGGGACGCCGCCGCCGCGCAAGCTAGGCCGGCCGCGGGTAGCGTCTCAGCTTGACTGCTGCCACCCGCCTGCCTCGTCTTGAATCTTCAAGGCAGCCATGCCGGCCTGCGCGGAAACCCGACATGATAGATCAGGCACTGAAGCACGACTTGATGCTCGCCGATGTTGAGCTGTGCGAACGACTTCTCGATCCCCAATATCTTGCCGCGCGGCGTCTCCGTGAAGCAGCGGTTGAGCAATGCCACCGCCGCCTCGTTCTCGTCTTCGCTGCGCAGGCTTTCCGCATCGCGGCTGCCGACTGCGATCCGCTTGACGTATGCGACATCAGTGAGATCGAACATCGGGTCCCTCCTTAAGGCCGGGCTTGGCGGCTCGATCTGTTGAATATCGTAGATCATCCATACCGCCCCCTTTGCTTTCGACAAAGCATATCAGAGGCGGGGCCGGAGCGCGAAAGGCGACGGGAGCGAAATTCAAGCTGACGCACTACCCGGCCGCGGTACGCGCTTTCCTTTCGTGCGGCTGGTGAGATGGAAGCGCCCGCACCGGTCGCAGCGATAGGACCGCAGTTCGACGCCGAAGCGCGCCGCCGCCGTCCCCGCGTCCTCCGCCGACCTGTACGCGGCCTTGCGCCGGCACGTGCTGAGCTTGGTCCGCGGCATCTTTCCCCTTCCCGCCCTTGATCTCGCGGCGCCGCGATGGTCTTGGGAGCGCGAACGAGCAGGAGGCTTCGAATTGTCTGCCATCGCCTGGGACGAGCCCGCAACCCTCATCGATCTCGACGGCAAGGCGCCGGTGATCGGCACGATCCGCGACTGCGCCATGCACTTCGCCATCTTCCGCCCCGCCGCCAAGGCCCAGGCCCGCATCCTCCTCACCCGCCCTGTCCACCGCGAAGGCCGCAAGACCCGGACGTGGCTGCTCGAGCCCGAAGAGATCGAAGCTCTGGCGCAGCGTCTGGAAAGCGCAGGCTGAGCGCCGCAGAGCCGCATTCCCTGCAACCAGGAAAGGCCCCGCGATCGCTCGCGGGGCCTTTCCGTTCGTGCGGTGCGTCCGCTTAGCGGGAGCGGTCGCCGCTCGTCGTCGTGTCGGCGCTGCTCGTCGAAGAGGTGCCGTCGCCGTTGCCCGAGCCGAAGCCGCCGAACGCCGATCGGCCTTCTCCGCCCTCGATGTCGACTTCGGTGCGGCGCACCGTGTCCTGGACCGTTTCCGTGCGCTCCTCGGCGGTCTTCGTGACGACGACCTCCTCGCGCACGTTCGCGACCTTCTGGACGACCGCTTCCTCGGCCGTTTCGCGCATCTCGATGGTGCGCTCCTGGAGGAGGTCCTCGGCGCCGCCGGTCGTCGTGCCGGTTCCGGTCGCGCCGGTCGTGCCCGTCGTGCCGGACGCGCCGAGCGTCGTCGACGCCTGGCCCTGCACCGGACGGCGCTCGATTTCGACATGCTCCTCGCGAAGCGTCACCTGCTCCTGCACCGGCGTCTCGCGGACGTAGGAGCGCACACGGGCGCCGCCGCGCTCGACCTCGCGCTTGCCGACGCGAAGCTCCTCCTCGACGATCGGGATGCGCTGCTCCTCGACGATGCGGCCGGTGGCGGCGCTGCCGGAAGCGCCGCTCCCCGTCGTGGCGCTGCCCGAAGCGGTGCTGGCCGAAGCGGTGCTGGCCGAAGCGGCGTTGCTGCCCGGCGCCCAGCCTTCGCTGCGCCAGCTCTCCTGGCGCTGGTCGAGGTCGACGCTGGCGCTTTGCTCGAGCACGGCGATGATGCGGTCGGCATCCTCGTGGCCGTCGACTTCGGCGCAAAGCAGCGCGCCGCCGCGGCGCAGGCCTTCGCCGTAGGCGTGGCGATCGTCATTGGAGAGGTGGAGGCTGCCGAGGCCGCCGGAGCCGCCCGCATCCTTGTCGACGATCTTGACGCGCTCGGCGCTGACTGTGGAGGACAGGCGTTCGCGCGCGGCTTCGGCTTCGGCGCGCGAGTCGTAGAGGGCGGTAACGGTCCGGGACATACATACTCTCCTTACTGCTCCCCGCCGCTGCGAAGTCCCGGACGGCCGCGGGGAGAAACCGTCCGGTTGTTCCTGTCCGCCGCGCCTAGGCGCCGGGATCGTAGGGTTCGGCGCCGCGCGGGACGAATGCGGCGCTCCGTCGGGGTGCCAGCTCCTCCACCGCAACCTCGGTGTGGCGGACGCTGCCGGCGACACGCTGGACCCGCTCCTCCACCGCTTTCCTGACGACCAGTTCCTCGCGGACGGCCATCCGGCGCGAGACGGCCGCTTCTTCGCGCGTCTCGGCGAAATCGAGCAGCCGTCCGGTGAAGAGACCCGCCGAGGCGAGGGCATCGGCGGTCACGTGCATTTCCGGCGCGCGCACCTCCGCCAGGTCCGGTGCAGGCAGCTCCGGCGCAACCTCGACACGGGCATGCGGCCGCAGGATGAAAGGAGCGCCGACGAGCAGCCCGGGCGCTCCGGCAGGGCGAGCGGCGGAAGCCTGCGCCTCGCCATGGCCGACGGCGGCGTTCGCGTCGTCGGCTGCGCGCGCCGCGTCACGGTGGTCGTCGAGCGCGGCGCGCACATCGGCCAGGCTATCCCGGTGCGCGACGACCAGGACGAGCAGCACCCCGCCCTCCGCGAGCTCGGCCGCGGCCTTGCCGATCGCGTCGGCGCCAAGGCCGAGTTGGCCGAGCGCTTCCACGCCGGCACGGTCGACGATGATCGAATCGACGAGCGGGACGGTCCGCTCGACATGCGCGCGCGCGGCTTCGGCCTGTGCCGCCGCCGGGTAGAAGGCACGAAGCGAAGCGCTCACCGCCCCGCCCCGCCGTCTGCCGCGACGTCCGCGCCGCCGTCCGCGGGGGCGTCCGCCATGCCGGCCGCGCCGCCCGCCTCTTCCCGCTCGATCTCGGCCCGCTCGGCACGAATGCGCACCGGGATCGTCTCCTGCACCGTCTCGCTCTTGCGGTGGATGTGGATCTCCTCGACGAGGACGAGCCGCTTCTCGACGACGATCTGCTCCTCGACCACCGGGATGATCGTCACGCCGCCCTCGAGCCGCACCGTGGGCAGTTCGGTCACCGGCACGCCCCGTGCGACGCGCCGGACCTCGACGGCATCGCGCACGAGCTCGGCAGGAAGCGTCTCCTCACGCTCGTCGACCAGTATCCGCACGCGGACCCGGCCGGTCTCGACCTGCCGCTTGGTGACTTCGAGCTGCTCCTCGACGAGCGGAATGACCGCGACTTCCTGCTCTTCGGCCATGGCCGCTCCAATGCTGGACGCTTTTGTTCAGGGATGCCGTCGAAACTACTCCCGCGGCACGCCGGTTCCCGCGGAATCGTCAACCGGATCAATGCGTTGTTTCGAACATGGAACGAAAGAAAAGCGGAACCGGCAGGTGGCGCAGCCGTTGCCGCACCCGCCCATCAGGGCCGGTAAAAACAGGAGAGACCGAGATGAAGACGACCAATTTCGCGCGCGGCGCGATCCTTGCCGCCGCGCTCACCGTCATGGCCCCGGCCGCGGCGCTCGCTCAGGACAATGCGTCGGGCACCGGCGGCACGGGCGACACCGGCTACACGACCCGCGCCCAGGACGACGACAACGACTTTCCCTGGGGCCTTCTCGGCCTTCTCGGCCTCGCCGGCCTCCTCGGCCTGAAGCGCAAGGAGCGCGACATCCACGTCGACGCCCGCCGCAACCCGTAACCTCACGGCCGCGATCGGGAGCCGCTGCCACGCGGCGGCTCCCGACGAGCCCTCGAAGCACGACGCCCCGCTCAAAGCCCCCGCACGCGCGGCACGGGCGGCGGCGGCCCGGTCAGCGCCGCCATCGCCCAGACCATGGCGTCAGCGCGGTCCGGCGAATTGCCCGGCCCCTCATAATCGCCGCCCGCCTTCAGCCCCGCCAGTTCGTCCTCGAGCGCCGGAAACGCGCCGGCGAGCCGCGCCTTGCCGGTTTCGAAGCGCGCCGCCACCGGCTCGGCCCGCGCCGCCTTGCCCCGGCTCGCCGAGACCAGCCTGACCGGCATCGCCCGGTCCGCAGCAGCGAGAACGGAAGCGACCATGTCGCCGCCCTGGTTCTTTTCCGCCACCACCCGGTCCGCCTCCCACGCCTCCGCCGCCCGCGCCACCGCCCGCGCCCACCCTTCCGGCCGCTCCCCCGCCACCGAACAGTCGGCGAGCACATAGGCGACCTCGTCCGCCCCCAGCCCGCACACCACGATGCCGCACGCATCCCCGTCCGCAGAGGCCGGCGGATCCACCCCCACGACCACCCTCTTCATCCGAGGCAAAGTCCCGCTTTGCCGCGATGCCTCCAGCACCGCGCGCGGGAACAGCGCCCCCGCCACGTCCTTGAACAAGATGCCGTCCAGCTCCTGCCGCCCCAGCCGCGTCCCGCCGTACGTCTCCTCCGCCCACGCCACGAACGCCGCCTCCGCATGCGGATTGTCCGCCGTCCGCCCGCCGCTGCGCGCCAGCCCTTTCGCCCTGACCAGCCGCTGCATCACCGCGACCGCGCGCGGCGTCGTCGTCACCACGCAGCGCGGCCGCGCGCCGAGCCGAAGCCCCATCATCAGATTGTCCCAGCATTGATCGGCGCGAGCCCATTTGGCGAGCTCGTCCGCCCAGGCGAAGTGATGCTCGGGCCCCCGCAATTTCTCGCCCGCCGCCGCCGAATAGACGAACGCCGCGCTCCCGTTCGCAAAGCGCAAGGTCCCGGTCGTCGGCACCCACGAAGCGCCCTCGTCCGGCCGCGCCAGCGCCAGCAGCCCGCTCGGCCCCTCGACCATCACCTTCGCCACCTCGTCCGCGCTGCCGCCGACCAAAGCGATCCGCGCCCCCGGATGCGCCCGCGCCTGCGCCAGCACCCACTGCGCCCCCGCATAGGTCTTTCCGAAGCCGCGCCCCGCCATCAGCAGCCACAGCCGCCACTCGCCCTCCGGCGCCGCCTGGCCCTCATGCGCCTGCCACGACCAGTCGTGCAGCAACCCCCGCCGCACCGGCGGCGAGAGCTGGCGCAGCACCCACTCTACATCCTCGAAGCACCCTTCGCGCGCCGCGATCGCCAGCGACTGCCGTATCAGCCCGCGAACCGTAACGGCAAACCGGTCGGCCGCAAATCCGCTCACGCGCCGTCCCCACCGGAAGGCGGCGGCGCGCTTCCATCGCGCCCGTGCCGCCGCTCGGCCATCCGCCACTGCGCCTTCACCACTCTGGTCAGATCCTTCACCACCTCGGCGTTGGACGCGACCCGCGGCGCACGCCCCGCTTTGCGCCCGACCTTCACCTCCCGCTCGAACTCGCGCAGCACCGCGATCGCCTTGTCGAACGGCATGTCTGTGTCGGGCACCTCCACGTCGCCGTCGATCACGATCGGCGCCTCGGGCTTCCGGATCTCGACAAGCGAAGCCTTGAGCCGGAGCCGCGACACCTCGAGCGCCTGCTCGTAGGCCGCCTTGAACTCGGGATCGCTCATCAGATGCTTGGACACCGTCTGCCGGGAGATCTCCGCCTCCTCCGCCGCCCAGCCGAGATTGCCCGTCGACGCGAAGAAGCTCAGAAACTTCCCCTTCCGCTCCCGATTGAACAGCTTGCGCCGCGGATTGCGGACGATCACCGCCTCCCGGTTCCGCCCACCCCCGATCCGCTGGTCCCCGACGAGCCGCGGGACCTTGCGCCGGCGCTTGCCTGCCGCCGCCCGTCCGTCCGAAGAGGCACCGCCCTCCCGACCCGGTGGCGTGGAAGGAGAGTCCGCGTCCCCCTCATCCAGGGGCGTGGAAGAAGCGTCCGACCCCTCCCCACCCGCTCGTCCTGAGCCTGTCGAAGGACTGCCCTTCTTTTCAGCCTCAGCGCCGTCCACAGCGCAACCGGAAGCAGCCCCACCCTCACCACCCGCTCGGTCCGAGCGAAGTCGAGGACCGCCGCCGAGCGGAGCCGAGGCGCCTGCCTCACCTTCCGGTTCAACGTCCTCGGAACCACCCTCACCAAGTCTCCGCTCGCCCACAGCACCCTCCCCGCCGGCCACGCACGCTTCCACCCCGCTCCCGCACCCAAGCGAAAGCGACCGCCAAAGCCCGCAGCATCCAGCAACCCGAAGCCGCGCTAAGCGACTCGTCCGTTCCGCTTTTGTGGCGATTATGTCTCTTGCAAACACGCTAAGGCGCAGGTGTTTGCATCTCCGCGTTGAAGCGCAGCGCGTAGTCCTGAGCCCGGCGGTTCAAGCCGGGACACCCGGAGTAGTCGCTGGTCTCTTCGATATACCGGATTGGAAGGGTCCGGTCGGTCGCGCCGGGAGCCACGGCGACGTAGCCGTAGACACCAACCAGATACCGCTGGCCCTGCGCCTTGGCGGCTCTCGCGTCAGCCACCGCAACATCAGGATCATAACGAACTAGCGCTGGACACGCCGCGGCCTCGGCTTCCGCACTCGGCCTAGGGATAGGAATGCTCTGGTTCGATGACGCACAGGATGCTAAAAGGCTTGTTGCAATCGCCAGCGCGGCCGCCCGCCCGATCACTCTGGCTTCTCCGGACGCTGTTTCGCCACCTTCCGCAGCCGCTCCTCCCATCGCCCCTCGTCCTCGTCGCAGCCTAGCTCGCGAGCGGCTTCCTTGAACCCGTCGGAATGAGATCTTCGGTCAGTCATGCCTCTCCCTAACCAGCCTTGCTAGCCTTAGCACCAAAGGCCCGTGGATCACGTTTCCCGCGAACAAGCTGGGCTCCGGGTGCCTTGGTTTCTCTCTGGGGACGGTGCAAACCTCCTTCACGCGATGGTGCGTGTAGCGTCCTGATAGTATGCCAGCGCCATAGCGGGGGACATGCGGAGCGTTCCGTGATGGCGACGTCGGCCGCGGCGGTGACGGCCGAGGGAGGCGCCGATCGCCGCCCAGGTGCGGCGTACCTCCTTCTCGGGATCATCCGGGTCAACTTGCCAAAGGCCGATCAGGCCCCCGAACTGGCTCCGCCGACATCTGCCGGTTGGAGCTTTTTACGCGCGGACGATCGAAGCGCCGGTTACTCGGGACTGCCCGGAACGTGGATCGAGCGCTGCGCACGGTACCAGGCCAGATCGTGCTCCGGCGGCGCGTAGCCGGGCGGAAGAGACCGGCCAGACACGCTCCCGAAATAGGCAAGGGAGGCGTCGCGCCACCAGCTCGCTTCCCGCTCCTGGATGGCGAGAAAGGCGGCAATGTCGGCGCGGCGGCGGGGATCGACATGGTCGCCGATCGCAGCCCAGGTGCGG
>DASWMS010000007.1:0-25042 GCA_036399655.1 Allosphingosinicella sp.
CGTGCCGCGCCAGGCGGCGCCGGTGGCACCAGGTTCCGGCGGCGAGCAGGAACAGCATCGGATAGCTCCAGAAGGCGATGGCGAAGGCGTAGCCCCAGCGCATCAATTCGGGATCGGCCATCTTCACGGCGTGTCCGGCCACCGCGATCCCGTGCATCGCGGTGAACCAGAGCGGCCAGAAACGCTGCGCATGGATTGCGACGAAGCCCCAGGCGAGGAGCGCGGCGACGTCGACGATGAAAATTCCGATGTCGACGGATGTCCAGCGGATCGCCCCGTCGGCGCCTGCGTAGAAAGTAAGGACGACGGCGATGAAGAAGATCGCAGCCGAAATCCGTTCCGGCGCGCCGCCCTTCCAGAGGGCATAGCCGCAGCAGGCGCAGAGCAGGAGATCGAACAGATGGTTGGTGTACACGGCCCTGATCGGAGCATGGCCCGCGACGCGGCGTCAACCCTCGGCCAGCGCCGCGACGCGGCGTCGACCCTCCGTCGACGCCGCGACGCGGTTGCGGCTGGCGCTCAGCCGACGGCGCGGAGCTGCGTCGGCTCGATGGCGGTCGGCGGAACCTTGTTGTGATCGCCCGTCATCAGGGTGCGCAGGCCGAGCTGGATTCGCGTTTCCTCGAGGCGGTTGTGAGTCGCGACCATGTCGGCGCGCGCCCGTGCCAGAGCGGCAAAGGCGGCGGCCGCGCCTTCGAAGGCGTCCTGGCCGACGACGGCGGACAGCTTGGCCTCGACTCGCGCATTGACCAGCGTCGCGTTCAGTTCGGCGGCGCGCGCCAGCGCGGCGTCGATCGCCGCTTCGGCGGCGTAGAGGCTGTCGACGACCTTGGTGGCGGCGTCGCGGCGGTTCTTGAGCATGACTTTTCCCCTGCCGCGCGGCAGGGGCCGCGCGGTTCGTTCGGTTTTACGGTTCTGAAGACCGGTCAGCCCGTCCTGAGCCGCACCAGCGCTTCGATCGCCGAGACCAGGGCTCCGAAGGCGAGGGCGATCCCGATCGCCACGACCACGATCCACCCGAGCCGCTTCACCCACGAAAGGTGATGCGGTTTCGCCCCCCAGACCGGAAGCGGCAGCGCGGTCATCCCCATGTGCGAAATTGCGAAAGGAGCCTGCTCCTCCTGCAATGACGCGGCCGAAGCTTCACGCTGCTGCTGCTGCCGTTCCCCGTTTTCGGTCGACGCCCCCGTTTCATCGTGCCAGCGTCCGGCGGCAATCTCCGGTGGCTGGTATACCAATTGCTGGGGGGTTCTTCCCTCATGGTCGGCAAGAAGGCGCGCGGCCGTGCGGCGGTCGCCGACGTCCAGGATACGCATCGCGGCCTTGATGTGCTGGTCGACGGAGCCCGGTTCGATGCCGAGGCTGGGCGCGATCTCCTTGGACGTGAGGCCGGCCGAGACCAGGCGCAGGCAGGTGCGCTGCTGATCGGTGAGGCGGGCGAGGCGCTTGGCGTCCATCGCGGCGTTATCGCTTCCCCGCGCCGTAGCGGCAAGCCTTCTCCCCGGGTCCGCAGGACGCGGGCTCCAACCGTGCCGCCCTGCGCCGGTTTCACCGTCGCGGCCAGAAGTGGAGGACTGCGCGCTGCCGCGCGGCGTCGCCCGGCAAAGGCAATCGACGCCGCGCGGGCCGTCGCCGGCAGCGCTGATAGCGGCAAACAGGGCGTTGACCGCCTCCGCTCTTCCAAAGTGCTTGAATCCACTGCTAAACAGGCCCCGGGGAGTGGCCTGCCGGTTCGGCGTGGGCCCGCACGGGGGTTATACAGCGTGGACAAGGTCATTCTGCTCGGCCGCGAGGCCGGCGAGTTCGTCGTCAGCTCGGGCCGCGGCGGCCATCAAGGCTCGCCCAGGGTCGCGAAGCTCGCCTCGGGCGGCTTCGTCGTCGTGTGGGAGGATTTCGGCGACTCGGCCAAGCAGGAAGAGATCAAGGCGCAGCTCTACGACGCCTCCGGCAACAGGATCGGCGGCGAGGTTTCGGTCAATGCGATCCAGGCCGGCAGCCAGGCCGCGCCCCAAGTCACGGGGCTCGCCGGCGGCGGCTTCGTCGTCTCCTGGTACGACCGCGACGCGCCCTCGCCGCACTTCATCCAGATCTTCGACGCGGCCGGGGCCAAGGTCGGGCCGGAAATCACCGGCGTCCGCGGCGAGCTTGCCGCCCTACCTGGCGGCGGCTTCGTGGCCGTTCATGGAAACGCGGGCCAGCTCTACAGCGCCGCGGGTGCGGCGGTCGGCCCGGGCTTCACGGTCGGGCAGCCGGGCAGCGGCGCGGTAACGGTCCTGTCCAACGGCAATTTCGCCGTCGCGGTGACGCGGGACGGCGGCGGCACCGTCGTCCAGATCTTCGACGCGAACGGCGCGAAGATCGGCCCGGAACTCACCCACGAAGGCAGCATCGCCAATAGCGGCATGGAGATGGCCGCGCTCACCAATGGCGGCTTCGTGATCGCGTGGGCGCCCTACGACCTCGACGAAGCAGCGACCAGCACGGTGGCCCGCGCGCAGATGTTCACGTCGAGCGGGGCGAAGCTCGGCGGCGAAATCGTCATCTCGACCACCACGCCGAACGGCACGGCGAGCGCGCCGGCCATCGTCGGCACGGCGGGCGGCGGCTTCATTGCCACCTGGACTCACCAGAATTTCGACTCGCTGCAGGGTCGCGGCCAGGTCTTCGATGCGGCGGGCGCGCGCGTCGGCACCGAATTCGTGCTGACGCCGGACGGCAACGACAGCTTCCACGATCACTGGATGCCGGCGCTCGCGCCGCTGGACGGCGACCGCTTCATCGCCGTCTGGGTCGGCACCGGCGGACCGAATACCGATCCGGAACCCGACACCGGCACCGCGATCCGCGGCCAGATCCTGCAGGCGCTCGGCCCCATCGACCTCGGCGTCGCGCCGAGCACCGGCACGATCAGCGAAATCGCGGTCGGCAACGTCGCCGCCGCGGCGCTGTCCGCCGTCTCGCCCGCGATCAACTCGGCCTACAGCTTCGAGTTCGTCAGCGACGAAAGCGGCGGCGCGCTGGTTTTCCAGAACGGCCGTATCGTCGTCGCCGACAATCGCAAGCTCGATTTCGAGACGGATCCGCAGGTCGGCATCACCGTGCGCGTCACGGATTCGGCGGGCAACGTCGCGGTGCGCAGCGTCACGCTCGACGTCGCGGACGCACCGGTGGAAGTGCGCTACGCCGCCGGCCCCGAAGTGAACGCGGCCACCCAGGTCGCCGGCGTTCAAGGCGATGCCGGCATGGCGCGCCTCGCGGGCGGCGGCTTCGTTCTCGTGTGGACCCAGTTCGAGCAGGCCGGGGACGGCAGCGGGGCTTCGGTCAAGGGACGCCGCTTCGATGCAACCGGCGCGCCTCTGGGCGGCGAATTCCTGATCAACAGCCTCACCTTCGGCAACCAGATGCAGCCCACCGTTGCGGCGAAGGTCGACGGCGGCTTCGCGGTCGCGTGGACCGACTACAATGCCGCGGACGGCGCGGGCACGAGCGTCAGGCTGCAATTGTTCAACGCGGCCGGCGCGAAGACCGGCGGCGAGCAGCTCGTCAACAGCACGACGGCGAGCGGCCAGAGCCAGCCCGCGATCGCTTCGCTTTCGAACGGCGGCGTCGTCGTCACCTGGACGGATGCGAGCGCCACCGGCGGCGACACCAGCATGTTCGCGGTGCGCGGGCAGGTCTACGACGCGGCCGGCGCGCGGGTCGGCGGCGAATTCCTGGTCAACAGCACCACGCCGGGCAACCAGAGCCTGCCCGCGGTCGCCGGCGTTCCGGGCGGCGGCTTCGTCGCGGCCTGGACCGACGCGTACGCCTCCGGACTCGACACCAGCAATTGGAGCGTGAAGGCGCAGATTTTCGACGCGCTCGGCAACAAGGTCGGCAGCGAATTCCTGGCCAACGAAACGACGGCGGGCCGCCAGTACAATGCCGCGGTCGCAGTCGGCGCCGACGGCAGGATTCTCGTCCTTTGGGAGCATAACAATCTCACCCCCGGCTCGGTCCGGGAGGCGCGCGGCCAGCTCTTCGATCCGAGCGGCACGCGCATCGGACACGAATTCAGCATCGACACGAACGGCTTCGAAGCGCGCGCCGTCGCCGCGCCCGGCGGCGGCTTCCTGATCAGTTGGTCGACGGGCGACGACCCGATCGACGGTGCGCTCTCCGCCGTGTTCGCGATGCGGCTCGGCGCTTCGGGCGAAAGGCTGGGCGACCCGTTCCTGCTCAACGCCTTCACCGCCGGGAACCAAACGGAAAGCGCAATCGCCGTCTTGAACGACGGAACGATCGCCGCGGCGTGGACGGACACCTATTTCATCAACGACTCGAGCGTGAAGCTCCGCATGTTCGCCGACGTCGACAAGCCCATTGCGCGCGGGGACGCGTTCGCGACCGGTGAATCGTCGCCGATTTCGGGCAACCTCTTCGCGGACAACGGCTCCGGTGCGGATACGGGCACCGGGCTGCAGGTCACCGGCGTGAACGGCTCGGCCGCCGCCGTCGGGCAGCAGATCGTGCTCGCTTCGGGTGCGAAGGTGACGGTGAACGCCGACGGGACTTTGAGCTACGACCCGGCTGGCGTGTACGACACGCTCGCACCGGCAGGCTCGGGCGCCGCGAACACGCAGGCGATCGACAGCTTCACCTATCAGGTGACCGGCGGCGCTTCGGCGACCGTCACCGTCAAGGTGAACGGCGCCGAATCGGCGGGCGACATCTATCTGGGCTCCGCCAATTCGGACTCGATCACCGGAACGGCCGCGGCGAACACCTTTCTCGTCCACCAGGGCGGGAACGACACGGTTCGCGGCCTGGGCGGCGACGACCGGATCTTCGTCGGCTTCCGCCTCCAGGAGGCGACGAGCATCGACGGCGGCGAGGGCAACGACACGCTCTTCCTCCAGTCGGGCGGGGCGCGCACCCTCACCGCCGCCAACCTCGCCGGCATCGAGACCGTCTTCGCGATGGAGGCGGGCGACAATCGATTCGGAACGGCCTGGGCGACGGCGGTCGGCTACGATTTCACGATCGGCGATGCGGCGCTCGGCGCCGGGCGCGTGCTCACCATCGACGGATCGACGCTCACCTCGGCCTTTCCGATGGCGGCGGCGCTGATCGTCAGGGCGGGCGCCGAGACCGATGCGCGCTACGCGATCACCGGCGGCATCGGCAACGACGAGCTCGAGACGGGCGCGGGCAACGACGCGCTCGACGGCGGGGCGGGCAACGATTACCTGAAGGGCGGCGCGGGCGCCGACCTGATGCGCGGCGGCGCCGGGCACGACACGTTCTTCGTCGACGATGCCGGCGACGTGATCGTCGAGAATGCCGACGAAGGCACCGACAGCGTCCATGTATCGATCGCGGCCTACACGGTCGGCGCCAATGTCGAATCGATCGGCGGCACCTTGTCGACCGGCCAGGCGCTGACCGGCAATGCGGTCGCCAACACGATGAGCGGCGGCGCGGGCGACGATGTGCTGGACGGCGGCGGCGGCATCGACCGGATGTTCGGCGGCGCCGGCAACGACGCTTATGTCGTCGATCACGCCGAGGATGCCGTGCACGACGACAGCGGCACCGCCGACGAAGTCCGCACGGCGCTTTCGACCTTTTTCCTCACCGACAACCATCGGGGCATCGAGAATCTGACCGGTCTTTCCAGCGCCGGCCAGTCGCTGACCGGGAACACGTCGGCGAACCTGATCACCGGCGCCGCCGGCAACGACAGGCTGTACGGGGCCGGCGGCGCCGACGTGCTGCGCGGGCGCGGAGGCGACGACGTCTACCTGATCTACGAGGAGATACCGGACGCGGTCGAGGAGCAGGCGGGCGAGGGCACCGACGAGGTTCTCAGGCTTTTCGGCGGCTACACGCTCGGCGCGAACGTCGAAAACCTCACCGGCATGTCGGATTCGGGCCAGGTCCTGACCGGCAACGCACTTGCAAACGTCGTCAGGGGCGGCGCGGGCGCCGACACGATCGACGGCCGGGCGGGCGCGGACACGATGATCGGCGGCGGCGGGAGCGACGTCTATACGGTGGACGATGCGGGCGACGCGGTGGTCGAGCTTGCGGGCGGCGGTACGGACGAAGTCAGGACCGCGCTCGGCGCGTTCACGCTGGCGGCGAACGTCGAGAACCTGACCGGGCTTTCCGCGGCCGGCCAGGCGCTGACCGGAAACGGCGGCGCGAACCTTCTTGCGGGCGGCTCCGGAAACGACGTCCTCGACGGCGGGGCAGGCGCGGACGTGATGCGCGGCGGCGACGGCGACGACATCTATATCGTCGACCATTCGGGCGACGTGGTCGACGAAACAGGCGAGGGGACGGACGAAGTGCGCACCGCGCTCGCGGCCTACACCCTGCCCGAAGGCGGCAGCCGGATCGAGAATCTGACCGGGCTTTCAAGCGGCGGCCAGGCGCTGACCGGCAATGCGCGCGGCAACCTCATCGCCGGCGGCGCGGGCGACGACGTCATCGAAGGCGCGGGCAATGCCGACCTCCTCGTCGGCGGGGGCGGTGCGGACCGCTTCGTCTACCGCTCGGTCTGGGACTCGGTCGACGGTTCGCGCGACCGGATCGCGGGCTTCGAGCAGGGCGCCGACAAGATCGATCTCCTCGGGCTCGGGCTCGTCCGCCTGAGCTTCGCCCAGGGCAGCGACGGCATCGGCGCCTACACGCTGGTGACCGCCAAGGGCGCGGGCGTGCAGGAACTGACCATCCGCGTCGACGGCACCTTGGGAGAAGCCGACATCCTCGCCGAGACCGGCATCGTCGGCACGGCCGGCGACGACGTTCTCGAAGGCACCGCGGAGGCGGATTCGATCCGGGGCGAAGGCGGCAACGACACGGTCGCGGGCCTCGGCGGGAACGACGTGATCGAAGGCGGCTCGGGCAACGACGTGATCGACGGCGGCGAAGGCGCCGACACGATGCGCGGCGGCACGGGCGACGACGTCTTCCTCGTCGATCAGGCGGGCGACACCCTCGTCGAGAATGCCGGCGAGGGCACGGACGAGGTCCGCACCGCGCTCGGCTCATACGGGCTCGGCGCCAACATCGAGCGCCTGACCGGCACGTCGGGCAGCGGCCAGATACTGACCGGAAATGGCCTCGGCAACACGATCCGCGGCGGCGACGGCGCCGACACGCTTTACGGCGAGGGCGGCGACGACGCGCTCTTCGGCGGCGCCGGCAACGACGCGTTCAACGCGGGCGCGGGCGACGACGTGATCGACGGCGGCACGGGCGCGGACGTGATGGGCGGGCTTTCGGGCAACGACGTCTTCATCGTCGACGATGCGGGCGACCGGACGATCGAGGCGGCGGCCGAAGGCATGGACGAAGTTCGCACCGGCCTTGCGAGCTATGCGCTCGAAGCGAACGTGGAAAACCTCACCGGCACCTCCGCGAGCGGCCAAATTCTGACCGGCAACGGCGGCAACAACCTCATCGTCGGCGGCATGGGCGACGACACGATCCTCGGGCTGGGCGGAGACGATATCATCGTCGGCTTCGGCGGCTTCGACATGCTTCGCGGCGGCGCGGGCGACGACGTCTATGCGATCGACGCGGGCGACACGGTGATCGAGCTCGACGGCGAGGGCGTGGACGAGATCCGCACGGTCGGCGCGATCTTCGTGCTCGGCGTCGGGCTGGAGAATCTGCGTGCGACCAGCGACGTCGGCCACGACTTCCGCGGCAACCTCGCGCCCAACGCCATCATCGGCGGCGACGGCAACGACATCATCCGCCTGCAGGACGGCGGCGGCGACGTCGCCTTCGGCAAGAACGGCGTGGACTCGTTCTACATGGGCGGCGCGATGGACGAGTACGACTTCCTCGACGGCGGCGACAATCGCGACTCGCTGATCCTGCAGGGAAGCTACAATCTGACTTTGGTCTATGCGCCGACCGGCAAGAGCAGCATCGCCAACATCGAGAGCATCTCGCTCATCTCGGGGACGAGCACGCAATATGGCCAGGCGGGGACCAGCCTCTATTCGTACGATCTGACGCTGGTGGACGACAACGTCGCGGCGGGCGCGTTGATGAAGATCAACGGCTTCAACCTGCAGGCGGGCGAGAATTTCACGCTCGACGCCTCGGCGGAGAGCGATGCGCCGCTGCAGGTCTATGCCGGCTTCGGCGTCGACACCTTCGCCGGCGGGCAGCAGGGCGACGCCTTCATCTTCGGCCATGACGGCCGCTTCGGCGCGGGCGACACGGTGAACGGCGGCGGCGGCTACGACGTCGTTTATCTGCGCGGCGACTACGCGATCGACTTCAACGCCGCCGGCTTCGGCAATGCGCTGACCAATGTCGAGAGCATCGCGATCCTGACCAGCGCCAACAATGAGTTTGCCGGCGGCGGCGACGGCGACTTCGACTACACCATCACCTGGGCGGACTCGCTGCTCGCGGCGGGGGCGACCTTCACGGTCAACGCCAGCCGGCTCCAGGCGCACGAGACCTTCGTCTTCGACGGCAGCCAGGAGACGAACGGCGTCCTGCGCGTCTTCGGCGGCGCGGCGGCGGACACGCTGACCGGCGGCGGCGGGGCGGACCAGCTCCACGGCGGCGGCGGCGCGGATGTGCTCAGGGGCGGCGACGGCGCGGACCTGTTCCGCTACTCCGCGACGAGCGACTCGACCGCCGGGGCACGGGACACGGTCCACGGCTTCACGGCAGGCGCGGACAAGATCGACGTCATCCGGGTCGATGCTCGCGCAGGTACCGCGGACACGAACGAGTCGTTCGCCTTCATCGGCGCCAACGCCTTCTCGGCCGCTGGTCCCAACGCCCCGGGCGAGCTGCGGGCGTTCCATGTCTCCGGCGACCTCTGGCAGGTCGAAGGCGACGTCAACGGCGACGGCATCGCCGACCTCGTCATCGACGTCCATGTCGAGGCGGGGCAGCCGCTAACGACCGCGGACTTCCTGCTCTAGGGCCTGCGCCCGCCTTGACTTTGCGGGCATTTTCGGGTTGAGGAGCCGGCGAAGCGCGGCGGCCATCCGCCGCGTCTTTCATTTGGGGCCTCGGCGGCGCCCCCACTTCGCCGCCTGGCCGGGAATACCTCGAACGGTTCCCGGACGAACGAAAGGACTGATCCATGCGTCACCGCAATTCCGGCCGCAAGCTGCAGCGCACCTCCTCGCACCGCGCCGCCCTCTTCCGCAACATGTCGGCCTCGCTCATCAAGCATGAGCAGATCACGACCACCCTCGCCAAGGCGAAGGAGCTTCGCCCCTATGTCGAGAAGCTGATCACGCTCGCCAAGAAGGGCGGCCTCTCCAACCGCCGCCTCGCCCATGCGCGGCTCCTCGACGACACGCAGCTCGTGAAGCTGTTCGACACGCTGGCGCCCCGTTATGCCGAGCGCGCCGGCGGCTACACCCGGGTCGTCAAGGCCGGCATCCGCGCCTCCGACGCGGCGCCGATGGCGATCATCGAGCTGGTCGACCGCGACGTCTCGGCCAAGGGCCAGGATTCGGGCCCCGTCATGGGCTCCGGCGACGAGGACGAGAGCTTCGACGAAGCCGCCTGATCGCGCCGCCTCCGGGCACCGCGACAAGAGGGCCGCTCCCGAAAGGGTGCGGCCTTCTTCGTTTCAGGTCGTGCCGATGAGGAGCAGGATGGCGCCGGCCGCGGCGACGAACGCGGTGACGAAGAAATTACGCTCGAAGCGGGCGGGATCCTCCTCGCGCGGGACGTCGGGTCCGCCGCCTTCGCCGGCGATGGTCTTCTGGAGGACGAGCATCAGGACGAGATTGGTCCCCGCGCCGGCCAGCATCACGCCGCCGACGATCGCGATCACGCCGGCCGCTCCCGCGCCGTCAGGGCGGCGATCGCCTCCTGGGCACGCTGGCTCTGGTCGCGCGGCACGATGAGCACCGCGCGCTCGGTGGCGACGATGACGAGGTCGCTGACGCCGATCGCGGCGATCACCGGCCCGTCGGAGCGGATGAGGCAGTTCGAGACGTCGAGCGCCACCACGTCGCCGGCGAGCGCATTGCCCGCCCCGTCGTGCGGCAGGATGGCGTGGAGCGACTCCCAGGAGCCGACGTCCGACCAGCCGAAGGCTGCCGGGCGCACCGCCACCCGGTCGTGCTTCTCCATAACCGCGACGTCGATCGAGAGCTTCGGCGCGTCGGCGAAGGCCTCCGCCGATCCCCACGCGGCGGCGTGGACGGCCGGCGCATGGTGCGCGAGCGCGTCGAGGAAGGCCGAGGCGCGGAACAGGAAGATGCCGCTGTTCCACAGGTGGCTCCCCGCCGCGAGCCAGCCTTGCGCCGTCGCGCGGTCCGGCTTCTCGACGAAGGCGGCGACCCGGCTGAGCCCGCCGCCGATCGCCGCGCCCGGCCGGATGTAGCCGTAGCCCGTCTCCGGCCGGTCCGGAGTCATTCCGAAGGTGACGAGCCAGCCCTCTTCGGCCGCCGCCCGCGCCGCCGCGACATGGCCGCGGAAACCCGCCGCATCGGCGATGAAATGGTCCGACGGGAGGATGAGGAGGAGGTCGTCGGGCGCCGCGGCCAAGGCGGCGAGCGCAATGGCCGGCGCGGTGTTGCGCGCCGCGGGCTCGACGACGAGGCGCCCCCCCGATATGCCGGCGCCGGCGAGCTGCCTCTCGATCTCCGGCCCCTGCGCCGCCCCCGCCACCACCATCGGCGGCGCGAAGGCGTCGGCGTCGGCGACGCGCAGCGCCGTCTCCTGGATCAGGCTGTGCTCGCCCGACAAGGTCAGGAACTGCTTCAGCCGGTCGGCGCGCGACAGCGGCCACAGCCGCGTGCCGGAGCCGCCGGAAAGGATGACGGGCGTGATCCGGCGGGCTTCGTCCATGTTCAAGCGTTTAGCAGAGCCCCGGCGCGGCGCCAGTGGCCGCTGCGCCTGCGTTCCCCGTGCGCGTCAGTAGTGGATCGCCCGCCCGTAGGCGTCGAGCACGCTCTCGTGCATCATCTCGCTCAAGGTCGGGTGCGGGAAGATCGTGTGCATCAGATCCTCCTCGGTGGTCTCGAGCTGCCGCGCGATCGCATAGCCCTGGATGAGCTCGGTCACTTCCGCGCCGACCATGTGCGCGCCGAGCAACTCTCCGGTCTTGGCGTCGAACACCGTCTTGACGAAGCCTTCCGCCTCGCCGAGCGCGATCGCCTTGCCGTTGCCGATGAAGGGGAACTTGCCGACCTTGACCTCGTGGCCGAGCTCCTTGGCCTTCGCTTCGGTGTAGCCCACCGACGCGACCTGGGGCCGCGAATAGGTGCAGCCCGGGATGTTGCCGGTCTCCATCGGGTGGACGCCCTTCACCCCCGCCAGCGCCTCGACGCAGACGACGCCCTCGTGGCTGGCCTTGTGGGCGAGCCAGGGCGGGCCGGTCACGTCCCCGATCGCGTAGACACCCTCGACATTGGTGCGCCCGTAGCCGTCGGTGACGATATGGCCGCGCTCCGTCTTCACGCCGAGCGCTTCGAGCCCGATATTCTCCGTATTGGGTACGATGCCGATGGCGACGATGGCGTGCGAGAATCCCTCGACCGCCCCGCCCTTCAGCGTCGCGCGCACCCCGCTCGCGTGCGGTTCCAGCTTCTCCACGCCAGAGGACAGGTGGATCTTCATCCCCTGCTTGGTCAGCGCCTTGTGGACGAAGGCGGAGATGTCGGGGTCCTCGACGGGGAGGATGCGGTCGAGCATCTCGACGATGGTGACCTGCGCCCCCATGTCCGAATAGAAGCTCGCGAACTCGACGCCGATCGCGCCCGATCCGATGACGAGCAGCTTCGTCGGCATGACCTTGGGCACCATGGCGTGCCGGTAGGTCCAGATCCGCTCGCCGTCGGCCTTGGCGAAGGGGAGGTCCCGCGCCCGCGCGCCGGTCGCGACGATGATGTGCTTCGCGGCAAGCGTCTTGTCGCCGACCTGGAGCGTGCCCTTGCCCGCGAGGCGACCTTCGCCCTCGACCACCGTCACCTTGTTCTTCTTCATCAGCCCCTTGACGCCGCCGTTCAATTGCGCCGCGACCTTGCGCGAGCGCTCGACGATCTTCGCGAGGTCAAACGAGGTCTTCTCCGCGCCGAGCCCGTAGGCGGAGGCGTGGGTCAGATAATGGTTGATCTCGGAGGTGCGCAGCAGTGCCTTGGTCGGGATGCACCCCCAGTTGAGGCAGATCCCGCCCAGTTTCTCGCGCTCGACGATGGCGGTCTTGAGCCCGAGCTGGCTCGCCCGGATCGCCGCGACATAGCCGCCGGGCCCGGAGCCGAGAACGATGAGATCGAAAGTGTCAGCCATTGGGAGTGCTCCGCTGAAGCCCCTTCCCCCTTGTGGGGGAGGGGTTGGGGAGAGGGGTGCGTTCGCCCCGGCTCGATGCCGGGGCGGACGCTTCGAGCGCCGACAGAATTGTAGTCAGCACACCCTCTTCATTGTTGAAGATGTCGTTGTTCCAGAAGCGCAGGATCCGAAAACCCTCGCCTCGAAGCCACGCGTCGCGAAATCCGTCCTCTTCCTCGCAGTGGTGCCCGCCGTCGACTTCAACGATCAGCTTTGCGCCGTGACACACGAAGTCCGGCGTGTAGCGCCCGATCCGTGCCTGCCGCCGGAACTTCCAACCGTCGAGGCGTTTGGCTCGGACGATCTGCCAGAGCCGATGCTCGGCCGGGGTGGGATTGCTCCGCATCTGCTTGGCTTTGCCAAGCGCGCTCGCCTGCTGCGCAGCCGAGCGCCCCCCTCTCCCCAACCCCTCCCCCACGAGGGGGGAGGGGCTAAGGGGGGTTTCCTGCGCCTTGCCACTTAAGTCGGTCATTCGAATTGCCGCCAAAGCCCCTCTCCCCTTGTGGGAGAGGGGTTGGGGAGAGGGGTGCGGCCGGCCCGGCTCGATGCCGGGGCGGACGCTCCTGCTTGGGAGATTACAGTCACCGCCTCACCCACGCGCCAGCGCTTCCTCGCGCTCGAGCCAGCCGAAGACCAGCATGGCGAGCGCGCCGAAGGCGGCGGCGGGGAGGTGGGTCGCTCCGTTGCGCGAAAGGATCAGCGAGGCGACCAACCCGATCAGAGCGCCGGCCAGCGCCCACAGCGCGATCGGCGGCCATCCGCGCCAGCTCTTCTCCACGACGAGCCCCAAAGCGAGGATCGGGAGCGTCAGGACGACCGGCGCGAAAAGGGCCGCGGGCATGACCTGCACGAACAGCCGGAGCCCGTCCCCGAACGAAATCGGCGGCCCGGCCGCGACGTTGCTCGCGAAATAGACGAGGAATCCCAGTATCCCGGCAAGCCCCGCCGCAACCGCGGCATGGCCGAGCCTGCGCAGCCAGCGCCGGAGCGGCGACCGCCGCTGAGCGCCGGCCGCATCCATCAGGCGATCATCCCCAGCGGGCTCTCCACGAGCCGCTTGAACGCCTGCATGAGCTGCGCGCCGTCGGCGCCGTCGATCGCGCGGTGGTCGAAGCTGCCGGTGGCGGACATGATTGTCGCGATCTGCAGCGAGTCGTTCACCACATAGGGGCGCTTCTCGCCGGCGCCGATCGCCATGATCATGCCCTGCGGCGGGTTGATGACCGCTTCGAACTGCTTGATGCCGTACATGCCCATGTTGGACAGGCTCGCCGTGCCGCCCTGATATTCCTCGGGCTTCAATTTCCCTTCGCGCGCGCGGCCGGCGAGGTCCTTGATCTCGGCGGCGATGGCGGAGAGCGACCTGGAGCCGGCATCCTTGACGATGGGCGTGATGAGGCCGGTGGGCGTCGAGACGGCGACCGAGATGTCGGCCCGCTTGAACGTCACCAGCTCGGTACCGGTGTACATGACGTTGCAGGTCGGCACTTCGGTCAGCGCCACGGCCAGCGCCTTGACCAGCATGTCGTTGACCGACAGCTTGACGCCGCGGCTCTCGAGGCCTGCGTTGAGCTCGGCGCGCAGCTTGAGGAGCGCGTCGAGCTGGATGTCGACCGTCAGGTAGATGTGCGGAACCGTCTGCTTCGATTCGGTGAGGCGGCGCGCGATGGTCTTTCGCATGTTCGAGAGCTTGACCGCTTCGTGCGGAATGTCCGGGACGGCAGCGGCCGTCGGCGCGGGTGCTGGGGCAGGGGCGGGCGCTGCGGCGGGAGCAGGAGCGGCCTGAGCGGCGGGCTTGGCTGCGGCACCGGTGCCGGCGCCGTCCACGTCCGCCTTGACGATGCGCCCGCCGGGTCCGGAGCCGGTGAGCGAGGAGAGATCGAGGCCGCGCTGCTCGGCGAGGCGGCGGGCGAGCGGGCTCGCCTTGACGCGGTCGCCGCCGTCTCCGCCCGAAGCCGCTTGGGCAGGCGCGGGCGCCGGGGCAGGGGAGGCGGCCGGCGCTTCTTCGGCCGGGCTGACGCCATAGCCCTTGAGCTCGGGCGAAGGCGTCGGAGCCGCGGGCATTGCCGGCTGTCCGGCGCCGGTCTCACCGCCGCCCTTCCCGACCGGCTCGCTCGCCGCGGCCGGGGACGAGGCCGCCGCGCCGGCATCCTCGCCTTCGCCGGCGATGAGCGCGATCACCGTGCCGACCTTCACTTCGTCCGTGCCTTCGGCGACGAGGATCCTGACGATCGTGCCCTCGTCGACGGCTTCGAACTCCATCGTCGCCTTGTCGGTCTCGATCTCGGCGAGGATGTCGCCGGATGCGACCGTGTCGCCTTCCTTGACCAGCCACTTGGCGAGGGTGCCCTCCTCCATGGTGGGAGAAAGCGCGGGCATCTTGAGCTCAATCGGCATGTGCAATCCCTCGGGTCCGAACCTCTCTATGCCTCAACCCCAAAGCGGGCGCCCCGGTCAAGGCGCGTTCGCGCGAAGGTGCGCGGATGCCTTGCGTGCGGGAGCCAAGTGAAGCAGCATCGCGCGCGAAGGGGCATAGTCGCCATGCGATCCTATCTCGTCATCATGGACGAAAGCGCGGAAGCCGCGGCCGCCCTGCGCTGGGCGGCGCGGCGGGCGGCGCGCAACGGCTTCGGAGTCGTCATCCTCGCGCTCGTCGAGCCGCCGGAATTCGTCCAGTGGGGCGGCGTCCAGGCGGCGATCGAGGAAGAGGCCCGGCTTCGTGCCGAAGCGATGGTGCTCCAGGCCTCGGGCGCGATCATCGAGGACGCGGGGGTGCGCCCCTCGATCCTCGTGCGCGAAGGCGAGCCGGTCAAGGTGATCGACCTCTATCTGAAGGAGGACGCGGCGGTCGCCGCCCTTGTCCTCGGCGCCGCGGGCGACGGCGGTCCCGGCCCGCTCGTCACCCATTTCGCCTCGGTCGCTGGATCGCTCCCCTGCCCGCTCATCATCGTGCCGAGCGGACTCCCCGACGAAGCCCTCGACCGCAGCTAGCGCCGCCCCCTTGAATCCTCCCCGCGATTTCGCGGGGAATGAGCAGGTGCGGATGTCCCCCGGACATCCGCAGCCATGCCGGGGGCATGGCGGGCCTGCTCATGACCGTCCGAAGGACGGTGGAGGGGTTCTTGAGCACCGGAAGGACCCCTCCACCATGCTTCGCATGGTCCCCCTCCCCGGCAAATGCCGGGGAGGATTTAGGATCGTAGCTTACCCCCTCTCGCCGCGGATCGGGCGGCGGGGCGGAGGCGCGGCGCGGCGCGGCGGTGCGCGGCGGACGGCGCGGGCCCGGGCCCGGGTCTCGACGATCTCTTCCTCGATCACTTCCTCGACCACATAGGAGCCGCCGCTGCCCCCGGTTTCGACCGTCGTCTCGGTGATCGTCATCGTGGCGCCGCCATAGCCGTAAGCCGCGCCGCCGCCATAGCCGTAGCTCGCGCCGTAGCCGGCATGGCCCGCGCTGTAGCCGTAGCCGCTCTGGCTGCTGCCGCTATGGCCGCTGCTGCGGGCATAGCCGCCGCCGCCGTGCGCCGGTCCGTGGCCGCGGGGGCCCTCGGGGCGCGGGCCGCAGGGGCCGCCGCGCTCGCCGCAGTCGCGGGGGCCGCGGCCGTCCTCGACGTCGCCATATTCGCTATAGTCCCAGTCGCCCCCACCGTGGCGCTCGCCGGCCTCTTCGGCCCAGGCATAGTCGCGGTCGCCCGGCTGCCAGTCGTCGTCTCCGACGTACATCGGGATGCCGTGCTCGTCGCGGTTCCAGGGATGGTCGTAGCGGTCCCAATCGTAGCCGTAGCGGCTGTCGCGAATGCGTCCACCGCCGTCCACGAGATGGGCGTCGTCGTAATAGCGTACCCAGCGATGGCCGGCCATCGGCTGCGGGAAGCCGTAGACCTGCCACTGGCGGACCTGGAACTGCGGCCCGGCCCAGTAGGAGGGGAGAATTTGGCCGCGGTTGAAGCGGCGGAATTCGCGGAAGTCGCGGCGCATGCCGGGCCCGGCGACGTGGCGGGCGACGGCGCCCGGCGCCTGGCGGACGATGACCCGCTGGGCCGGCTGGCTCCAGCTGTGGCCGGCGCGGGCGCGCGGCTGGGCGTCGGCGGCCGTCGGCACCGCGATCGCGGCGGCGGTGAGCGAGAGTAGAGCGAGCGTCCTCATTCAGAGTCCCCTTTTGAGGCCTGGGCCCTCGGCGAGGCGCGCCATAGGCCGCTTGGTTGCTTCACTAACTCTCGAAAGGACCCTTTGCTACGCCGCCCAGAGGCCCCGAAAGGCGCCGTGCCAATTCGAGACAGCCCGCCACGTCTTCGTCACCGAAGCGCGCGCGGCTCGGGCTGTCGAGGTCGATCACCGCGAGGAGGGCGCCGTCCGCGCCGACGACGGGCACGACGAGCTCCGACGCCGAAGCCGCGTCGCAGGCGATATGGCCGGGAAAGGCGTGGACGTCCTCGATGCACTGCGGCTCGAGCGTCGCCGCCGCAGCCCCGCACACGCCCTTGCCGAAGGGTATGCGGATGCACGCCGCGCGCCCCTGGAACGGCCCGAGCACCAGCTCCCCGCCGACGTTCCGGTAGAAGCCGGCCCAGTTGAGGTCCGGAAGGCTTTCCATCAGAAGCGCGGACACGTTCGCCATGTTGGCGACGGCATCGGGCTCGCCCTCGGTCAGCGCTTCGGCCGCCTGAACGAGCTGCCGCCAGAGCTCCGTCTTGTCCGCCGTTTCGATCCTGAAGTCGTACATACCATGTTCCTCGTCATTCCCGCCCCATTCCTCGTCATTCCCGCCCATTCCTCGTCGTTACCGCCCCATTCCTCGTCACTCCCGCCCTATTCCTCGTCATTCCCGCGAAAGCGGGAATCCAGTGCGGCGCCTCCGCCCGCGCGGCTCTTCGAAGCACGCCCGCTGGATTCCCGCTTTCGCGGGAATGACGGGGGATTTCGCGGAAACGACAGGCGGGACGTCACCCGCCTCCGCTCACTCCACCCGCACCTTGCCGCGCGCCTGCTTCACGGTGCCGCGAGTCTTCTTCTCGTCGACCCGCTTCGCCTTGGCGTTGCGGCTCGGCTTGGTCTTGATTCGGCGCACGGGTGCGATGTGGGCCTTGGCGATGAGCTCCGCCAGCCTCTGCCGCGCTTCCGTCCGATTCGCGTCCTGCGTCCGGTGGCTTCGCGCCGCGATCAATATCTCGCCCTCGTTCGTCATCCGGCTCCCGGCGAGGCTCTTCAGCCGCGCGTAGACGGACGGGCTGAGGCCCAGCTTGAAGACGTCGCAGCGCAATTGCACGGCGGTCGCCACCTTGTTGACGTTCTGCCCGCCCGGCCCGGTCGCGGCGAGGAACTTCTCCTCCAGCGCGTCCTCCGGAAGGAAGACGGCCTCAGCCTTCATCGCGGAACGTCATGAAGGAGGGCGGCAGCGGCGCCGCCGCGGCGATCGGCTCCTTCTTCTCGCGCGGCAGGGTGAGCGACGCCGCATGGAGCAGCATCGCGGGCCCGGCCTTCCCGTAGACCGGATCGCCGACCACCGGCGCGTTCAGGGCGTAAGCGGCATGCGCCCGGATCTGGTGCGTCCGCCCCGTCGCCGGCGTGAACGACACGAGCGTGCGCCCGCCTTCGCTGCGCACCGCCTTCCACGCCGAGCGCGCACTCTGCCCCTTCGCATCCGCGACCATCCGCCAGCCTTCCTCCCGGCTCGACACCTTGAGCAACGGCAGGTCGATCTCGCCCTCGCCCTCGACGATCCCTTCCAGCACGGCGAGATAATGCTTCTCCACCAGCCCCTCCTCGAACGCTCTGGCGAAGCGCTTGTGCGCCTTGGGATTGCGCGAGAGGAGCAGGCAGCCCGACGTGTCCCGGTCGAGCCGGTGGACGGGCGACGGCTCGCGGTGGAAGCCGAAGCGCAGGTCGCGCAGCAGCCTCTCCAGGCTGTGCGGCGTCCTCGGCCCGGGGTGGACGGCAAGGCCTGCCGGCTTGTCGATCACCATCGCTTCGGCGTCGATGAAGAGGATGCGATCGGTCCACATGGCGCCGCCGCCCTGCCACAAACTGTGTCCCGCGCGCAACGCACCGCCTGCGGTTAAGAATTTTGCGTTGGAATCCTTGGCTTAATCCGAAATTAACCTTTCGCCTTCATCTGTTGCATGGTTAATGAAGAGCGCAAGGGGCCGGGGACCTTCTCCCGGCCGCAGCGCGAAAAAGGGGCAAGGCGCATGCGTGTTCTGCTGATCGAAGACGAGCCGACCACGGCCAAGGCCATCGAGCTCATGCTGGGTAGCGAAGGCTTCAACGTCTATACGACGGACCTGGGCGAGGAGGGCTTGGACCTCGGCAAGCTCTACGACTATGACATCATCTGCCTGGACCTGAACTTGCCCGACATGCACGGCTACGACGTGCTGAAGAAGCTCCGGCTGGCCAAGGTCGGCACCCCCGTCCTCATCCTCTCCGGCATCGCCGAGATGGACTCCAAGGTCCGGGCCCTGGGCTTCGGCGCCGACGACTACGTCACCAAGCCCTTCCACCGCGACGAGCTCGTCGCCCGCATCCACGCCGTGGTGCGCCGCTCCAAGGGCCACAGCCAGAGCGTCATCCGCACCGGCAAGCTCGCGGTCAATCTCGATGCCAAGACGGTCGAGGTCGACGGCGCCCGCGTGCACCTCACCGGCAAGGAATATGCGATGCTGGAGCTGCTCTCGCTCCGCAAGGGCACCACGCTCACCAAGGAGATGTTCCTCAACCATCTCTACGGCGGCATGGACGAGCCCGAGCTCAAGATCATCGACGTCTTCATCTGCAAGCTCAGGAAGAAGCTGAGCCTGGCCTGCGGCGGCGACAATTACATCGAGACCGTCTGGGGCCGCGGCTACGTGCTGCGCGATCCCGAAGAGGTCGAGGAAACCAAGGTCGCCTGAGCGGCCTGAGGATTTTCCCTGGAGGGGCAAGGACCGGCGCCGGCAGCAATGCAGGCGCCGGTTTTCTTTTTGCGACAGCGGCCGCGCGCGTTAGTGTGGCCTCATGACGACCATCGACGCCTGGTTCGAAGAGCTCCGCGCCTACGGCCTCGCGCTCCCCGAGGCGACGGAGGACCACCCGTGGGGCCACTGTGCCTTGAAGGTCCGCGCCAAGACCTTCTGCTGGCTCGATCGCCAGGACCGCTTCAGCGCCACGGTCAAGCTCCCCGTAAGCCGCGACTTCGCGTCCGTGTTCGACTGGACCGAGCCCACCGGCTACGGCCTCGGCCGCTCCGGCTGGATCACCGCCCGCTTCGCGCCCGAAGACACGCCCGACCTCGACCTCCTCAAGCGCTGGATGACGGAAAGCTACCGCGCCGTCGCTCCGAAAAAGCTCAGCGCGGCTCTGCCCGACCCGGAGTAGGCGCACGTCCAATTCCTCCCCTGCATTTGCAGGGGAGGGACCATGCGAAGCATGGTGGAGGGGCCTCTTCTTTTTCTCTCCCGCGTCCCCCATTCCCTCACAATCTCAGCACCCGCGGCGGCGCCCGGACCTTCTTCACGACCAGCTCGGTCAGCGCCCACACCATCGCGTCCGCCCGATCGGGGCTCGTGCCAGGTCCCTGATAGCCGCCGCCGTAGATCAGCCCGGCAAGCTCGTCCTCCAGCTCCGGGAAGCGTCCCGCCAGCCTTGCGCGCCCGGTCTCGAACGCTACCATCACCGGCTCCGCCCGCGCCGCCTTGCCGTCGGCCGCGTGGACGAGCGTGACGGGCAGCCCCGCATCCGCCCCGCGCAGCACCGTCTCCACCATCTTCCCGCCATTGTTCGCTTCGGCGATCACCCGGTGCGCGCCCCAGGCCTGTGCCGCCCCCGCGACTTTGAGCGCCCAGCCTTCCGGCCCCAGCCCCACCGCGCTCAAATCCGCGAGCACGTAGCCGATCCCGCCATCGCCCAGCCCGCACACCACGATCCCGCACGTCCCCTCCGATCCCGCCGGCGGATCCACGCCGACCACGACCCGGCTCAGCGCCCCCGCCGCCGGCGCCGCCGCGCGGCTGCGCTCGATCAGGTCGCGCGTCCAGAGCGCCCCTTCGAGATCGTCGAGAAGTGCCCCTTCCAGCTCCTGCCGCCCGAACCGCGTCCCGCCATGCGCCTCCTCCACCGCTTCGATAAAGTCCTCGGAAACGAACGGATTGTCCCGGCTCGCGCCGCCGCTCCGCACCGTCGCCGGGTCGTCCAGCAGCCGCTTCAGGAGCGGCACCGGCCGCGGCGTCGTCGTCACGATCGCGCGCGGCCGCTCACCGCGCCTCAGCCCCAGCCGAAGGTTGTTCCACGTCGCCTCCGCCCGCGGCCATTTGGCGAGCTCGTCGCACCAGGCGAGATCATGCTCCGGTCCGCGCAGGCTTTCCGGGTTCGCCGCCGAATAAAGCCGTGCCTCCGCCCCGCTGGCGAACACAAGCCGCCGCAGCGACGGCCGCCACAGCATCTTCGCCCGCTCGTCCGCGCGCGCCACCGCGAGCAGCCCGCTCGGCCCCTCGACCATCACCGAACGCGCCTCCTCGGCCGTCGCGCCGACCAGCGCGATGCGCGCATCGCCATGCGCCCGCGCGAACGCCGAAACATATTCCGCCCCGGCCCGAGTCTTCCCGAACCCCCGCCCGGCCGTCATCACCCACTGCCGCCACGCCTCATGCGGCGGCGCCTGTCCCTCCCGCACCCAGCTCGCCCAATCCGCGCCGAACACGAAGGCGTCCGCGTCGCTCATCCCGCCGAGCAGCAGCCGCACCTCCTCGTCGGACAGTGACTTCAATCCATCCAGCGCCTCATGCGTCATGGCAAATCCTCCCCGCCATTTGGCGGGGAGGACCAGAAGGTCGCCCCGCCGCGCCAATTCCTCCCCGCGATTTCGCGGGGAGGGGGACCATGCGAAGCATGGTGGAGGGGCCACTTCGAACGAACACCCCTCACGACCCATCCCCGTCCGCCCGCCGCCGCGCCTCGTCGCGCTCCTTGTGCCGCCTCAGCGCCGCCACGCTCCGGGCAATCCGCTCCCGCACGTCCTCGGCGGCCGGCAGGGCCGCGCCCGCGCCGGTCCGCCCGCGCTTCTGCTCGGCCCGCCATTTGAGGAACCGTAAAGCGAGTTCGGGATCGAACGCCGCCGCCGTCGCCGCGTCGGCCTCCGCTTGGGCCTCCTCATCCCACTCTGCCTCGTCGCCCAGCTCCGCATCCTCCGACCAGTTGGTGCCGAGGCAGGCGACCCGGAATTCGAGAACGATCTCCGCTTCCTCCATCGTTTCGTCGAACCGGCGCGCGAACGAGGGCCACTCCCGGCGCCTCAGCCAGATCGTCCTGCGCGTGACGCCAGCCGCGCGCGCTCCCGCCGAGATGTTGCCGCTTTCGCGCAGGACTTCGAAGAAGATCTCCTCCTTGCGCTTGCTCCACCGCCGCCGCCCGCGCGCCTGGATCTTGAGCCGCCCGTCCGCCCCGCGCCGGATGCTTTCGAACGCAGCCTCGTTGCACCCGTCGAACGGCCCTTCGGCCCCGCCCAGCCGCCGCTGTGCCTCCCGCTCCGCCTCCGTGCAGAGCGCCTCGAACGCGGGCTGGCGCCCGCGATATCGCCGGGCCCCGCCGTCGGTGATCCCCGCCGCCCGCGAAGCCGACGCATGATTCCCCGTCCGCCGCAGATCCTCGAGAAACACCTCCCGCCGCGCCGCCGTAAACTGCCGCCTTCTCCCCTGCCGCCGCCCCGCCATACCCGCTCCCCACCCGAATCGCCGAGGAGAACAGAACCAGACCATTTCCTACAATGCAAGTGGGGGAACCGAAAAGGTTCGTGCATGCTTGGCCACAATGCCTCCGGATGTCCAAGGGAGGGCGCGATGCTCTAATTCCAAAATATTGTTCAAAATCCTTGTTGGTAACGAAACGATCTCTTTTTGCGTTTGAATAAAATCCACGGATGAAGGTCTACACATAGCCATCCAGGCCGAATTACGAGTCTCTCTTGACTCCTTACATAAAGGACCTGATGGTACGCGCAGGGGATCCGTCACAACGTCCAGCGAACGTCGTGCTGACATCTGAACACCCTCTGTCTGTTTACTCAACAGCGCTTGTTCTCAAGCATTTCAGGAGAAGTTCGATGGCCGATATGGCAACCACGCGTGACGCCGCCGCCGCGCCGACTGTTCCCCGGAAAACTCATCAGCATTTGCCGCGTCTGGCCGCTATTGAACCCGCCGCAGTGGTCCTGGCCGCTATTGATGCCGCCAACTATGACACTGACGGAGCGCCGTTCAGCCCCTTGTTGATCGCCCTGGCTGCGCCGGGTGACTTCAGCCTCCTCTGGGTGGGAGGAGGCGACACGGGGATCGGCTTCTTCGGGTTCAACGGCTCGCGTACCGACGGCTTCCTGCCGCTCGGCGACGCGGCGGCGGTCAACGGGGCCGACTTCCCCAGCGTCCCGGTGCTTCTGTTCCAGCAGATGCCCGGCAACGAAAGCGCGCTCGCCCACCCCACGGGCTTCAGCTGGATTCTCGACGACGCTGGATCCGGAAATCCCAACGACATCGACTATTGGTGGCCCATCGCGCCGGACGGCTATTCCGCGTGCGGCATTGCCTTGTCGGGTTCGGCAAATCCGCCCGACCCGAACAACTATTGGTGCGTCAATAACAGTCTTCTACAGTCGGCGGCCACCGCGCCTTTCTGGAACGATGCCGGAGCTGGCTGGAAGCACCACGATGGCAGCCTCAGCGTTCCGGTGCTCAATACAGGCCAGCAGATCCCCGGCACGCAGTTCCTTCTCGCGCCGACGACTCTTCTCAGCAACGAAGGCAATGGCGCCAATTTCAGCTTCGTGCTCGTCCTCGACAAATGCATGCTGCCGATTTCGGGCGGGGCCGCGCCCGATCCGCAATACAGCCCGACCAACACGCAAGGAACCACCACGGGCATGGGGGTCGGCCAGGTCGCCGTCGTGCCCTGCTCGACGATCTCGGATTCGAACCGAGGCGTCCTGCCGGCAAACTCGCCCTTTTATTATCTGGCCTCGCAGCCTTTCTGGCAGTGCATCGGGAGCTATTCCACGCCTGGGGGAGGGTCGTACACGCAAGGCGTCGAAGTCGGGACGTCGCAATCCTCGTCTACGTCGGTTCAGAACACGACCTCGTTGACGGTCGGCGCGAACGTCGGGGTCGAAGCCGGCCCGGCAAGCGCCAGCGTCTCGGTGAGCTATTCCGAGGAAATGTCGGTGACCGTCGACGCGAGCGCCGGGACCAGCAGCGAGACGACGGAAAACATCATGCTGAACTTGCCGCCGGCACCGATCACGCAGATCTGGCAGCGGATGATCGATCTCGACGTCTACCGCACCGACGGCTCGAGCTTGGTCAGCGCGGTATACGGCAACACCGACCTGCGCATCACGCAGAGTCCGCAGGCCTGATTTCGACACGGGCGGGCGGAAGGAATTCCGCCCGCCCGACCGATCGGTCGCATCGGAAGAAGCGCGGGAAGGCTAGCTGCCAAGGTCGCACCGGAATCTCCCCCGTTGACCCTCACGGCCTCCCCAGCTATAGGCCGCCTCGCCTGCGGAGCCTTTGCGTTCCTGGAGCGGGCAAGAGCTTGAACATTGCTGTTGCGATCGCAATCGCCGGAGGTCGTCGAGACCGCCGGATTTTTGCGCTTTTTGCGTCTCGGCAAAGTAACTTAAGGTGAAGGGCTTCATGCCGACGATCAATCAGCTGATCCGCAAGGGTCGCGAGCCGCAGAAGGCGAAATCCAAGGTTCCCGCGATGGAGCAGAATCCGCAGAAGCGCGGCGTCTGCACCCGCGTCTACACGACGACCCCGAAGAAGCCGAACTCGGCGCTTCGCAAGGTCGCCAAGGTTCGCCTGACGAACCAGCGCGAAGTGATCAGCTACATCCCGGGCGAGGGGCACAACCTTCAGGAGCATTCGGTGGTCCTGATCCGCGGCGGCCGCGTCCGCGACCTTCCGGGTGTCCGCTACCACGTCCTTCGCGGCGTGCTCGACACCCAGGGCGTCAAGGACCGCCGCCAGTCCCGTTCCAAGTACGGCGCCAAGCGGCCGAAATAAGGCCCGCGTGCTCCTGCGAAGGCAGGAGCCTTGGCCGCAGGGCTCCTGCCTTCGCAGGAGCACAATGACAGTAAGCCCCGGACGGGTTCCGGACCAGGCTGAAGAGAAAGGAAGAACGCAATGTCACGTCGTCGTCGCCCGGAAAAGCGCGAAATCCTCCCCGATCCCCGCTTCGGGGACATCGTCCTCTCCAAGTTCATGAATTCGGTCATGCTCGACGGCAAGAAGTCGGTCGCCGAAGGCATCGTCTACGGAGCGCTCGAGACGGTCGAGGCGCGCGCCAAGCGCGACCCGATCGGCGTCTTCCACGACGCGCTCAACAACGTGAAGCCGGGCATCGAGGTCCGCAGCCGCCGCGTCGGCGGCGCGACCTACCAGGTGCCGGTCGAGGTCCGCCCGGAGCGCGCCCAGGCGCTCGCCATCCGCTGGCTGATCACGGCCGCCCGCGCCCGCGGCGAGAACACCATGGCCGCGCGCCTTTCGGGCGAGCTCATGGACGCCGCCAACAACCGCGGCAACTCGGTCAAGAAGCGCGAGGACACGCACCGCATGGCCGAAGCCAACCGCGCCTTCTCGCATTATCGCTGGTAACGACTATATGGGGTGTGGCGGGCTTAAATCCGCCTCCCCCCACACCGTTCGCCCTGAGCCTGTCGAGGGGCTGTCCTTCTTCAGGCGCTGAAAGAGTGAAGGGCAGG
>DASWMS010000008.1:0-17183 GCA_036399655.1 Allosphingosinicella sp.
CGTTCCCATCCAGAGGTTCTCGCCCTGGCCGGGGCGGCTGGCCGGCGGCGAATGGGCCAGGTCCCGCCGCGCCGCGAGCGCCGGCCCGTAGGACGCGGCGGCGGCGGCGAGCGATTCGTCCCAGGCAAGCGGCGCGGCGCCCGCGGCGGCACGTTCGCGATTGTGGAGGGCAAGGATCCGCGCCGGGAGGTTCGACAGGTTCTGCGGCCCGGCGCCCCTCGGCGCGGCGGTCACGATCCGGCGTCCGTCGGCCCACGGCGGCCGCTCGGCACCGTCGCTTCCGGCGGCACCTTCACCCGTGCCGCAAGCGGCGAGAAAAAAGGCAGGAAAGGCGGCGAGGATCGCGGCGGCGGCGCTGCGCGGTGCGGCGTGCATGAGCATACTCCCTCTCCCGCTCCGGCCGAGCGGCGTTGGAAGAAGGCGGCATGGCCCGTCTTGGTTCCCGTGCCCGCCCGGTCTAGAGGGTTTCGCATGCCCGAGACCCGCTTTGCCCAGACCGGCAACATCGCCCTCCTCATCGACGCCGACAATGCGTCGCCCGAAACGCTGGACGCGGTGCTGACCGTGCTCGCCGAACTCGGCACGGTGAACATCCGCCGCGCCTATGGGAACTGGAGCAAGCCGGCGCTCAAGAGCTGGGCGGAGATGACGCACCGCCACGCCATCGAGCCGCACCAGCAGTTCGACATCACCAAGGGCAAGAACGCGACCGACATGAAGATGACGATCGATGCGATGGACCTCCTGTTCGGCGGCCGCGTGGACGGCTTCGGGATCATGTCGAGCGACAGCGATTTCATGCCGCTCGCCATGCGCATCCGCCAGGACGGCATCCCCGTCTACGGCTTCGGCTCCTCGCGCGCACCGGTCTCCTTTCAGCAGGCGTGCAGCCGCTTCATCGACGTCGCGGCGCTCACCAAGGCGCAGGCCGCCGAAGTGGAGGTGGACGAGCCCGCCCCCGCCGGCAAAGCCCCCGCCGACAAGCCCAAGGCAACACCCGCCGGCAAGCAGCCGATCGACGAGGAGCTGGTCAAGGTCCTCGGCGCCGCCTTCCGCGCCTCGAAGCGCGACGAGCGCGGCTATGCGACGCTCTCGGAAGTCGGCCAGCGCGCCGGCAACCGCTCCTCCTTCGACGCCCGCAGCTACGGCTATTCCAACCTCGCCGACTTGATCGACGCCATCCCCAACTTCGCGACGGAGCGGCGGCAGGACGGAAAAACCTACGTGAAGCGGGTGCGCTGACAGAGAAGGAGACGGAACATGCGCGACCTGGGATTGCCGGCACACTGGGCGCCGCGGCTGCTCAGCATCCTCAGGATCGTTGCCGCGCTCATCTTCATGGCGCACGGCCTCCAGAAGCTGATCGGCTTTCCGCCGTCCGACATGCCGCCGCCCGAGGCGTTCAGCTTCATGTGGATCGGGGGCGTGCTCGAAGCGGTTGGCGGTTTCCTGCTCCTGATCGGCCTGTTCACCCGACCGACCGCCTTCATCCTCTCGGGCGAGATGGCCGTCGCCTACTGGATGTTCCACGCGCCGCAATCGCCATACCCCGCCGTGAACGGCGGCGACGCGGCGATCCTCTATTGCTTCGTCTTCCTCTACATCGCCGCAGCGGGACCGGGACCGTGGAGCGTCGAAGCGATGCGCAGCCGCGGCGCCGCACGTGAGGCGAGGTAAAGCGGGTGCGCTGAGGCAGGGGGCGCCACGTTTGGTGCCTCGGCACGCGCTGTGGTAGGGAGGCGGCATGAACATCGAGGCGGCAATCCGGCGGCCGCGGCCGCTCAAGATCATGGCTGACGATTTCTGGCTGCTCAAGAAATCGGGCGCTTTTGCCGCCTATTCGAAGTCCGAACTGATCGATGGCGAGATGTGGGGCGTCCCCATCCAGGATGAGGACGAGCCCGAGTCCGACGCGGTGTTCCCGATCAAGCTGCGAGTCTCGGACTACGAGCGCCTGTGCGAGGCGGGGTCGTTCGAAGCGCAGCGGAGGACGGAGCTGATCGATGGGCTGGTCTACCCGATGAACCCCCAATACCGGCCGCATGGCTTCGCCAAGGACGAACTGGCGTATCGACTTCGCATCGTGCTCGAGCGGATCGGATCGAACCTTCACGTCGCGACCGAGCAATCGGTCGCGATGCCGCCTCACGACGAACCCGAGCCCGACATTATCCTGACCACCGCCCCGCGCGGGCCGGGGGCGATACCGGGAGAAAGCGTCGCACTGCTCGCAGAAGTCTCCGCCAGCACCTCGGACTTCGACTTGAACGACAAGGCTCGCGCCTACGCGGCCTTCGGCATCCCGGAATATTGGGTTGTCGACATCGACAGGGCGGTGATCCACCAGATGTGGCACCCGAACGCGGATGATTACGCCAAGCGCGAGGAGGTGCCGTTCGGCGCCACGATCCATGCGGTGACGATCGAAGGCCTTTTTATCGAAACCGCCGGACTGAGCTGACGTAGCCCAGCCCGGCGCTCTCCCGATCAGCGCGTCAGCTTGCGATACGTCATCCGGTGCGGGCGATCGGCTTCCGGACCCATGCGCCTGCGCTTGTCCTCCTCATAGGCTTCGAAATTGCCTTCGAACCATTCGACGTGGCTGTCGCCTTCGAAGGCGAGGATGTGGGTGGCGAGGCGGTCGAGGAAGAAGCGGTCGTGGCTGATGACCACGGCGCAGCCGGCGAAATTCTCGAGCGCGTCCTCGAGCGCGCGCAGCGTCTCGACGTCGAGGTCGTTGGTGGGCTCGTCGAGCAGGAGGACGTTGCCGCCCTTCTGCAGCATCTTCGCCATGTGGACTCGGTTGCGCTCGCCGCCCGAAAGCTGGCCGACCTTCTTCTGCTGGTCGGGGCCGCGGAAGTTGAAGGCGCCGACATAGGCGCGGGTGCCGACCTCGTGCTTGCCGAGCTTGAAGACGTCGACGCCGCCCGACACTTCCTCCCAGACATTGTGGTCGGGATTGAGCGCGTCGCGGCTCTGGTCGACATAGCCAAGATGCACCGTCTCGCCGATTTCGATCGAACCGTCGTCCGGCTGCTCGGCGCCGGTGATGAGCTTGAAGAGCGTCGTCTTGCCGGCGCCGTTCGGGCCGATCACGCCGACGATGCCGCCTGGCGGGAGCGAGAATGAGAGGTCGTCGAAGAGCAATTTGTCGCCGTAAGCCTTGGTCAGGCCCTTGGCCTCGATCACCTTGCCGCCGAGGCGCTCGGGGACCTGGATGAGGATCTGGGCCTTGCCGGGGCTGCGATTCTCCTGGGCTTCGACCAGCTCGTCGAACGCCTTGATGCGGGCCTTGGACTTGGTCTGGCGTGCCTTGGGGCTGCGGCGGATCCAGTCCAGCTCCTCCTGGATCGCCTTTTGCTTGCCCTGCTCCTCGCGCTCCTCCTGCTCGAGGCGCTTCGCCTTCTTCTCGAGATAGCCGGAATAGTTCGACTCGTAGATGTAGTAGCGGCCGCGATCGAGCTCGAGCACCCAGTTCACGACATTGTCGAGGAAGTAGCGGTCGTGGGTGACGAGGATCACGTTGCCCGGATAATCGACGAGGTGCTTTTCCAGCCACTGGACGCTTTCCGCGTCGAGGTGGTTGGTCGGTTCGTCGAGGAGCAGGATGTCGGGCTTTTCGAGGAGCAATTTGGTGAGCGCCACGCGGCGCTTCTCGCCGCCGGACAGGTTTTCAATGGCCGAATCGCCCGGCGGGCAGCGCAGCGCGTCCATGGCGATTTCGAGCTGGTTGTCGAGGCTCCAGCCGTCGACCGCGTCGATCTTCTCCTGAAGCTCGCCCATTTCGGTCATGAGCGCGTCGAAATCGGCATCCTCGGGCGGGTCGCCCATCAGGGTGGAGATTTCGTTGAAGCGGTCCATCATGTCGGCGACGGGGCGCACCCCGTCCATGACGTTCTCCTTCACCGTCTTCGCCGGATCGAGCTGCGGCTCCTGCTCGAGATAGCCGACGCGGATATGCTCGCCCGGCCACGCCTCGCCGGAAAACTCCGTGTCGCGGCCGGCCATGATCTTCATCAGCGTCGACTTGCCGGAGCCGTTCGGGCCGATGATGGCGATCTTGGCGTCCGGATAGAATTGCAGGTGGACGTTGTTGAGGATGGGTTTGGCCTGACCGGGAAAGGTCTTGGTCAGGTTCTTCATGACGAAGCTATACTGTGCGGCCATGGCGGCGCTCGCTCTCCGGTAGATGCTGGAATGATGCGGAAATTCCGCGCCTACCTAGAGCGCCGCGCGCGCAATGGCAAACCCGCGCAGGGCCTCCGGCTCGCCATCCAAGATCGCTTAGGAGTTCGGGAGCACCTCCCGGGCGAGGCGCCCTGCAGCGCACGTCAATGGTGAACCGACAAGTCCGTTTGCGCCGGCCAGGTTGCTCGTTTGCGCAAACGCCCAAACCGCGGCCGCGGCGTCGAAACGATTGAGGCCTAGATCCTCTGCGCGAGCCGCGACGAGGGTGCAGATGTCGCCCATCACTTTCGTCGTGGCGCCGGCGGCAGCCATGATCGCGGGATCGCCGGCAAGGGCCTGACGCAAGGTCGTCGATTCCCCGACCTGAAGTCCTAGCACCTGCTGCGGCGTCAGATTGAGGAAGGCGGTACAAGCTTGCATTTCAAGCTCGCTGGCCCTTGTGGCACATGGTTGCGGAACGACCGCGTTTGTCGGGCGGCGTAGCGGGACATCGGAGAAGATGGATATAAGCGGCGCCGTGGCACGAACCTGCCAGCTCCCGATGGGTTGCTGACGACGCTGGTCGATAACGCGGCGTCCCATCGGGAACATCGCTTCCACCGTGACGATGGGATCGCTGCTGTTCCAGTCGCCCGCTGCGAACTCGTTCGATCCGCGTTCGCCGACATTCTGCGCGAACAGGTTCGAGATGGATTCGTCGATGAATTCGGCAGTCCTCCGGAACCGTTCCTCGTTCAAGGATGTCACGAGCTTCCCTTCGGGCCGCGCGAGCGCTGCCGCGCGCCCGAGCAGATCCAGAACCGATCTGCTGACATTTGCCTGCAGCTGACGCGATGCGTTGAGGCTCACCTCCACGTCCACCGTCGTTCCGGTATCGACGCGCAGATAGGGGGTAAGGTAGCGTCGCCCGTTCACCTCGGTGGTCCAGCTTTCGCCCACCTGGCGGTTGCTCTGCTGCGCCGAAGAGGCGACGGTCGCTGTCGAGCCGACACTCGGCTCACGGACCGTCAGCTTCACCGTAAGCAGCCGATTGTACGAACGCCCGGCAAACCATCGGCCCAGCGAGCTTCCATCCTCCACATCGTAATTGCGCCTGTCGGGCCCCTCGCCCGATCCGGCCACGGCTCCCTGCGCCGACGTGTCGCATTGCGAGACCTCGCAGACGTAGAACCGCACGTAGCCGCCGACGGCGGACTCGCCGCTGCGATGGGGGGCTTCCACGTTGACCAGCGGCGTTAGATCCAGGCGCCGGCTCGTTTGCGGCTGCGCTGCATCGGCGGGCGCCGGCGACTGCCCGGCTTGCGCGTAGGCACCATTGGGTTGGCCGAGACCGGACGTCACCAGAACAGCAGCCAAAAAGCTCTTTTTCAGAATCACGATTCTTTCCCCCTGTATCAACGGCTGCCGGTGCCACGACTCGGTGGCCGCACCGCGCCTTTCTGCCGCCTCCGCAGCCTCGGGACTGTGGTAAATGCCACAGGACCGCACTGGATCTCAGGCGGCTTGGCAAAGCATCTTCGCGCCCGTAAGCGCTGGGCATGAAAAAGCTTTTGCTGCTCGCCGGCGCCGCGCTCGCCGCCCTTCCCGCTTTCGCCCAGACCGCCACCCAGCCAGCGCCCATGGCGCCCGCAGCCGCCGGATCGATCCGCGCCCGCGCCGCGCAGCTTCGGGACGAGGCGCTGAGCAACGACCGTATCGCCTGGAACATCACCGAGGACCTGACCACCGAAGTCGGCCCGCGCCTCGCCGGCACCGAGGCCGAGGAGCGGGCGCGTGCCTGGGCGGTGACGCGGCTCAATGCGCTCGGCTTCCGGAGCGTGCGGGTCGAGACGTTCGACATGCCGGTCTGGGTCCGGGGCGAGGAACGCGCGGAGATCGTCTCCCCCTTCCCGCAGCCGCTCGTCCTCACCGCGCTCGGCAACAGCGGCGCGACTCCGGCGCGCGGGCTCACGGCCGAGGTCGTGGGCTTCGAGAATATCGAGGATCTGGAGCGCGCGCCCGACTCAGCCGTGCGCGGCAAGATCGTCTTCGTCAGCCACCAGATGCCGCGCACCCAGGACGGCTCGGGCTACGGCTATTTCGGGCGGGCGCGGCGCGAAGGCCCGTCCATCGCCAGCCGCAAGGGCGCGGCGGCCATCGTCATCCGCTCGATCGGCACCGATTATCACAGGAACCCGCATACCGGCGTCCAGACCTGGGCCGAGGGCGTGCGCCCGATCCCGGCCGCGGCGCTGGCGCTCCCCGACGCCGAGCAGCTCCAGCGCATCCTGATGCGCGCGAACGGCCGGCCGGTGCGGATGAGCCTCACCCTCACCCCGCGCAACATCGGCCGGCGCCAGTCGGGCAACGTCTTCGCCGAAGTGCCCGGCCGCGATCCATCCGCCGGCATCGTCCTGGTCGGCTGCCACCTCGACAGCTGGGATCTCGGCACCGGCGCGTTCGACGATGCGGCGGGCTGCGGCATCGTCACCGCCGCCGCGCACCGGATCATGCAGGCCGGCCAGCCGCTGCGCACCATCCGCGTCGTCTGGTTCGGCGCCGAGGAAGTGGGGCTGTTCGGCGGTCTCGATTACCTGCGCCGCCACCGCGGCGACAACCATGCCGTCATCGCGGAAAGCGATTTCGGCGCCGACCGGGTCTGGCAGTTCGACAGCCGCCTCAACCCCTCGGCGCGGCCCGTCGTCGACGAAATTGCGCGCCTCCTCTTCCCCCTCGGCGTGGTGCGCGGCTCGGTCACCGAAGCGAGCGGCTCCGACATCGGCCCCCTCTCGGCATCCGGCGTGCCGACGATCGAACTCCAGCAGGACGGCACCCGCTATTTCGACCTGCACCACACGCCGGACGACACGCTCGACAAGATCGATCCGGCGCAGCTCAGGCAGAACGTCGCCGCGTGGACGGCGATGCTCGCCGTCGCGGCCGAAGCGCCGACGCCGCTCGGGCCGGTCGAACCGAAGCGCTAGCGTCCGGGCTCAGCCGCCGCGGCGGCCGAGCCAGGCCAGCCAGAGCTTGGCGAGCTCCGCCGAGCCACCGGTAACCGCGCGGAACTCGGTCTCCGCTTCCGCGCGCTGCCCCGCCATGGCGAGCGCCGCGCCGAGGCGGAGGCGGAGCAGGTTCGGGTCCTCGCCGGTCTTGGTCGCCGCCAGCCGGTAGAGATCGGCCGCTTCGCCGTAACGCCCGTAGCCGTAGAGCGCGTCGCCCGCGGCGCGGGCTGGCCGGCCCTGCGCCGAGCTACGCGCCTGGGCGATCTGCGCCGGGAGCTCCGCCCTGTCCTCGGCGATGCGCCGCGTCGCGATGGCGAGCATCCGGGCGACGGTGGCATCGCCGGCCCGGACGGCGCCGCGCGCGGCGGCCTGCTCGAGCACCGCCTTCGTCTCGCCGGGCAGGCCCGCCGATTCCAGCGCCTGGGCGAAGACGAGATAATCGTTTGCGCCCTGGATCGCGCCCGCCGCATGCGCCAGCCGGAACGTGTCGAGGGTCAGTGTATCGCTCGGCCGATGGATGTCGCGGTAGAGGCGGATCGCGTCGCGCCAGTTGGCGCCCGTCGGATAGTTGCGGGCGAGGCGCACCGCGAGCTCGGCCGCGCGGCGGTCCTGCGCGGTGTAGGCGGTGTCGCGGGCGCGGCGATAGAGGCCTTCCTCGGCGACGCCGCCGGCCGCTTCCGCGCTCGCGATGCTCTGCAGGATGGTCTCGATCGCGCCGGCCGAATTGCCCATTCGCGAGCGCACGACGGCGAGGTTGGTGACCGCGGCCCGATCGGCGGGCGAGAGCTCGAGGAGCCGGACATAGGCGCGCTCGGCTGCGGCGAAGTCCTGCGCCGCGAAGGCGAGCTCGGCGCGGGTATGGAGATAGGTCGGAAGCTCCGCGGGCGGTGTGACGGGGCTCGCGATCAGCGCGTCGAGCGCAGCCATCTTCGCCGCGTCGTTGTTGGCGCGGAAGGCGATCGCGAGCTGCAGCCGGGCCACGATGTAGCGGGCGTCGGGGCCCTGGGCGGCCGCAACCGCGGCGGGGACCAAGGCTTCGACCTGGGCCCAGGCCGCGGCCTTTCCTTCTTCGGGCGCGGCCATCGCGGCGCTGTGCGCGGCGACGAGGGGGGCGAGCGCCGCGCGCTCGGCATTGGAGAGAACCTGCTGGCGCTGGCCGGGCTGGGCGGGGGTTCCGGGCGCGGGCTGGGCGGGCTGGGCGGGCTGGGCCTGCTGCGAGGAGCGCGACGGGCCGCGCGGCGCCCGCTGCGCGAAAGCCGGGCCGGCGGCGAGCAGGATCGCTCCCTCGGCGATGAGCGCCACTGCCAGCGCACGCGTTCCGATCGTCATCTCTTCTCTCCCAAGCCACAATGCCCGCAAAGGGGCCGCACCGCTCTTTCGCAGCTCGTCCGCCGTGCCGCAATGGGATGAACGCGCGGGCGTCCCGGTCGGCTGCGCGGAAAAATGGCCGGGTAGACAGGATTCTCCCGGAGACCGCTCGCGGCTGCGGCGAGGACAATCGGCGGGCTAATGATTGAGGGCGTTCGCCGCAGCGCGCTCTGCTTCTTCGGCGTCGAGAAGAAGCGTGTTGATGTCGGTGGTATTGAATACATCGGTGCCGATTGCGTTGAGATCGATCACGTTGTCTGCACGCGATGACGCACCACCTGACGCGGCCCCCGCGATCGCCAGGATGACACCGACGGCTGCGAGGACGACGACCACGAAGAGGACCACGCCCGCCAGCTCGTTCGGAGGCTCTTCCTCAGCCGCGTCAGGCGCTCGCTGCGTCGGCAAGTCCCCTGCTTCGGACGTGTGCGACGCCGCATCCGTGCCCGCGGCGGTTCCAGTAGGCAGGCCGGTGTTCGCGACGTCTTCGGGTGCGCGCGGAACGCCAAGCCGCTCCGCGACCGTACCGCACCCGACGAGCACGATGCCTGCGAGGAACGTGACGAACGCGCCCTGCACGACGAGGGCCTGAATGTGCATCTTGTGGAGATTTGCGACCTCCTGCGACGGCACATACGGGGTATAAGCCCCGCCGGGCACGGCCGGGGTGGCGACGCTCACATCGATCATCATCCCGCCCACAAGGGCCAGGGCCGCCACGGCAACCAGTGCCCACCCTGCCTCTTTCATGCTGCACCCCCTCCGCGACTCGTCGGAGTGTGACGCTGGGCGCCATGCTGTGCAAGCCGGTCGGGCAAACGCCCTCGCCTCACCAATCCGGCAGATTGAAGCGTTTCTGAAAATGGTCGGGGAGACAGGATTCGAACCTGCGACCCTCTGCTCCCAAAGCAGATGCGCTACCAGGCTGCGCCACTCCCCGACGGGTATCGGCTCAAAGTGGTACTTTGAGCCGGTGAAAGAAGGAAGAGGATTTGCGCCCTCCCTTCCCTCGATCGAAGTACCACTTCGATCGAAATCTTGGTGGGCCCGGCAGGATTCGAACCCGCAACCTAGCCGTTATGAGCGGCCGGCTCTACCGTTGAGCTACAGGCCCCACCTTGGCGCCGGATAGCCGAGCGGGCGCGGCGGCGCCAGCCTGTCCGCGTGTACCCTGGCCGCCTGCGCGCCTATCCGCCCGCGCCTTCGCCCTGCTCGCCGCGCCCATCGTCGCCGGGGGTGCGGCCGCTGCCTTCGAGCGGTGGGAGATAGAGCGAGAAACGGGTCTCGCCTACCGCGAGGCCGCCGCCGACGGCTTCGGCGAGGTTGCGCACGAGGCGGAGCGAGAAGCCGAGACCGAGGACCGGCGCGCCCGGCCAGTCACCCTCGGGGCTGTAGCCGGGATCGAGCAGAGCCCGCTCTTCCAGGCCCTCGATGGCGCGCGGCCGGTCGATGGCGAGGCAGAGCATGCGCTCGCCGCCATGGCTCGTGAGCCTCATCGACGCGGCGATCGTCTCGCCTTCGCGCGCGAGGCCGATGGTGGCCGCGAGAAGCCGCGAGAACATGCGTTCGGCGGCGGCCGCCTCGACCCGCGCGGGCGGGAGGTTGCGGGCGATCTCGATCGCGATCGAGGCGCGACGCTGGCCGGCGACGCGCTCGTAGCTGTCGTGGAGGCGGCAGAGGAGCGCGACCGCGTCGACCGAGCTTTCGTCGAGATCGAGGCGGCTGGTCTCGATCCTCGCCGCGGTGTCGAGGTCGTCGACGGCGGTGAGGAGGCGCCGGGCCTGCTCCATGATGTCGGCGGCGCGCGTGCGATACTGGTCGGCGGCAGGGCCCATATATTGCCCGTCGATCATCTCGGCGAAGCCGACGATCGCGTTGAGCGGGGTCCTGAGCTCATGGATGAGCTGGCGCAGCGAGTCGGCGGGGAGCTTGGTGCCGAAGACGCCGCCGTCCCCCGCCCGTTCGGCGGCGCTCCGCGCCACCTCGTCGAGCCGCGGCCGGCGGGCGCTGCCGCGATAGCCGAGGAAGTGGCCGCGATAAGGCTCGAAGAAGGGGACGCCCGAGATGCGCCAGTCGCCGGCGGCGGGACCTTCGCCCGCGACGCTGAAGCGGGCGTCGCGGAAGGGCGAGCGCTTCTCGAAGGCGCCAGCGGCCTGGCCGTCCACCCCGAACTGGCCGCGCTCGGCGATGGAGGCGATGCTCTGGCCGACGAGCGGCCCGCGCGGCGCGCCGTGGACCCAAAGGACGATCCCGTCCGGGCCGCACTCCCAGCGGAAGCCGTCCGACGGCTCCGCTTCCGCCTCGGCGACGCCGGGCGCCGGCTCCAACGCCGCGGATTCCTTTTGGCGTCGGTAGGCTTCGATGCGGGCGACGAGCTCGCGGATCTGCACTTCGCCTTTCTCGGCGCCGGGGCTGAGCCCGGCGGGGGCGGCGGCGGCACCTTCGGGTGATCCGAGCTGGAAGTCGCTCTTGCCGAATGCCGAGAGCGCCTGCTCGACCTCTGCGGGAAGGTCGCGGCGGTGGCGCAGGAGGCCGCGCGCGGTGGGGCTGAGCGACGGCAGCAGGGCCAGCCACTCCGCGGCGTCGAGCCGGCAGGTCGAGACCAGCGGCTGGGCGACGGACGGGTGATCCGCGGCGAAGAAGCCGAGGAGGCGCGGCTCGATCCGCCGCCAGGCGAGGGTCTGCGCCGCCTGCTGGCGGACGAGGAGGCCGACTTCGGCGCGGTGCTCGGCGAGCCACGCATAAGCGGGTTCGGCGGTGTCGCCGGCGCCGGCCGCGCGGCGCTGGGCGAGAAGGTCGACGAGCTGGCGCCAGCGCGCGACGTTGTCCGCGGCGCCGCGCGCGGGCTGCGCCAGGACGGTCGCGATCATGTCGTCGAAGCGCAAAGTTTCTTCCTTCCGGCCCGCAAGCCGACCTTCCTTATCCGACTAACGAACGCCGCCCCCTATCGGAAGCGGCCATTTGCGCCGCGTCGCAAATCGGGACGGCGCGCCGGCAATAGCTTCAGAGACGAAAAGGGGCGCCGGCACGATGCCGACACCCCTTCCTTTTCGTTGCGGACGCTGCCTCAGGCGGCGGGACGCTGCGAGAGCCACAGCATCCAGAAGGCCGCGATGTCGGCGCGCGGGCCGGTGACGGCGCGGAAGGCCGCTTCCGCCTGCGGGCGCTGGCCGGCAAGCGCATGAGCGATGCCGAGCCGGGTGTTGACGACATTGGCGTCGGTGCCGCCCTTCTGGAGCGCCGCCTGGTAGAGGGCGATCGCGTCCGGGTAGCGGCCGTGGCCGAAAAAGGCGTCGCCGGTGCGGAGTGCCGGAGTGCCGGTCGCCGCCGCGAGCGCCGTGCGCTGCGCCGCGGAGAGCTCGGCGCGGTCGGCGGCGATGCGGCCGTTCACCGAGCCGATCAGCTCGCGGAAGGGCGACTTGGCGGCATCGACCATGCGGCCGGAGACGCCGGCGTCGAGAACCGACTTGGCTTCGGCCGGATAGCCGCCCTGGTTGAGGGTGTTGGCGAAGTCGTAATAATCGCGCTCGCCGGCCAGCGACCGCGACGCCAGCATGAGGCGCGAGAGGTCGATCGTCGCCTGCGCGTCGAGAGCGGCGCGCTCGCGGTAGGTGACGAGCACCTGACGCCAGTTCTGCGGCGTCGGATAGGCGCGGAGAAGGCCGAGGGCGAAGGGCATGAAATTGGCGCGGGTCGCCGGATCCGTCGCGTCCGAAGCATGGCGCAGGCCGAACTGGTACCAGGACTGGTCCACCGGCTGACCCGTCGCCTGCTGCGCCGCGATCGCCTGCTGGAGCATGCGCAGGCCCTCGGCGACGCGGCCCTGCTGGGTGCGCAGCTGGGCGAGCGAGGCCATCAGCCGGACGTTGCTCGGCTCGAGCTGCTGAAGCTGGGTGAGGAGCTGCTCGGCGCGGCGGAAGTCGCGCGCCTCCATCGCGATCTGGGCGCGGCTGTTCAGGAAGACCGGAAGCTCGGCCGGCGTGGCCCGGCCGCTGGCGAGGACCGCGTCGAGCGCCTGGGTGAGCATCGCATTGTCGCTGCGCTGCGCGGCGATGGCGAGCTGGTAGCGGGAGAAAGCGTAGCGGGCGTCGGCGCCGCGGACCACGCCCTGGGCAGCCGCGAGCGCCGCGTCCTGGGCGGCGCGGTCGCTGCCGCGGGCTGCGGCTTCGAGCGGGACGAGCACGGCGCGCTCGCCCGCGCTGAGGCTCAGGTTCGGGCCCTGGGCCGGGGCGGCGGGCTGCGCCGGCTGGGCCTTGCCGCGGGGCGCGCGCTGCGCGTCGGCCGGAGCGGTGAAGAGGGCGCTGGTGGCGCCGATCGCGAGCGCCGCGCCGAGCGCAAGGCGGGAAACCGACTTCATAGGTGGGATGCCTCCTGTTTGCCGCGAACTGCGAGAATGCGGCCGGTATTGATGCGGGGGTGTGCGCCTGGGCTCCTAGCGCCAATCGATGACCGTTTCTAGGCGGCGCCCGCTGAACGTCCGTTGAACCGAAAACGGCGGATTTCCGTGCTTTCTCCGCCTGTTGGCGCGCGCGTTGACGGGGCGCTCCGCCGCCTCTAACCGCAGCCTCTCCCATGATCGCAATCATCTCCCCTGCCAAGACGCTCGATTATGCGCGCGAGGTCCCGCCCCTGCCCGTTACCGCGCCCCGGTTCGCGCGCGATGCGGCGCGGCTGGCCGCCGCCGCCGCGAAACTGTCGAAGAAGAAGCTGGGCGATCTCATGCACATCTCGCCTCGGCTCGCCGAGCTCAACGCCGAGCGCTTCCGCGGCTTCGAAACGCTGCCCGAGCGGCCCGCCCTCTACGCATTCGCCGGCGACGTCTATGCCGGCTTCGAAGTGCACAGCCTGGACGAAGAGGCCGTCCTCTTCGCGCAGGATCACCTCCGCATCCTCTCCGGCCTCTACGGCCTCCTCCGCCCGCTCGACGCGATCCGCCCGTACCGCCTCGAAATGGGCACGCGCTGGGCGCCGCGCCGGCGCGACCTCTACGCCTTCTGGGAAGACCGGATAGCGACGACGCTGGCGGACGATCTCGCCGCACAGGGCGACGGCGTCGTGATCAACCTGGCCAGCAAGGAATATTGGACGGCGGCCGAGCGCCACCTCGACCCTGCGCTTCGCATCATCGAAATCGACTTCCGCGAGGAAGGGCCGGAGGGCCTGCGCTTCAACACCTTCGCCGCCAAGCGCGCCCGCGGCATGATGGCCCGCTACATCTGCGAGCACCGCCTGTCCGATCCCGAGGCGCTGAAAGGCTTCGATCAGGACGGCTACCGCTACGACCCATCGAGCAGCGACGAGGGCCGGTGGCGCTTCTCGCGGACGTGACTATCTAGGCGCCGCGGGCTCGCGCGTACGCGTACGCACGTACGCGCGCGGGGTTTCGCCGCCCCGATCCATCGGCTAGGGTCTCCGCCTCATCTTTCACCGGCGCGCGGGGGCTCGCCGGCAAACTTGCACAACGACAGGATACGACACTTGGCCAGCGCACCGCCGACCATCGACACCGACGACATCTCGCCCATCTCCATCGTCGAGGAGATGAAGACCTCCTATCTCGATTATGCGATGTCGGTGATCGTCAGCCGCGCGCTCCCGGACGTGCGCGACGGCCTCAAGCCCGTCCACCGCCGCATCCTCTTCGCCTGCCAGGAAGGCGGCTTCCTTCCCGGCCGCCCGTACCGCAAGTCCGCCAAGATCGTCGGCGACGTCATGGGCAATTACCACCCGCACGGCGACAGCGCGATCTACGACGCCCTCGCCCGGATGACCCAGGACTGGTCGATGCGCGTGCCGCTGATCGACGGCCAGGGCAATTTCGGATCGATGGACCCCGACCCCCCCGCCTCGATGCGCTACACCGAAGCGCGCCTCGCCCGCGTCGCCACCACCCTGCTCGACGATCTCGACAAGGACACGGCGGACTTCACGCCCAATTATGACGGCTCGCGCATGGAGCCGACCGTGCTGCCGGCGCGCTTCCCGAACCTCCTCGTCAACGGTGCCGGCGGCATCGCCGTCGGCATGGCGACCAACATCCCGCCCCACAATCTCGGCGAAGTCATCCGCGCCTGCATCGCCTATATCGAGAACCCCGCGATCACGATCGAGCAGCTCATCGAGATCATCCCGGGGCCGGACTTCCCGACCGCACCGCTCATCCTCGGCCAGACCGGCGCCCGCTCCGCTTATCACACCGGCCGCGGCTCGATCATCATGCGCGCCCGCCACAAGATCGAGGAAGGCCGCGGCGAGCGCACGTCGATCGTCCTCACCTCCATGCCCTACCAGGTCGGCAAGAACGGACTCGTCGAAAAGATCGCGGAAGCCGCCAAGGACAAGCGCATCGAGGGCGTCTCCGACATTCGTGACGAATCGAACCGTGAAGGCGTACGCGTCGTCATCGAACTGAAGCGCGACGCCACGCCCGAAGTCGTGCTGAACCAGCTCTGGCGGCACACGCCGGCGCAATCCTCCTTCCCGGCCAACATGCTCGCCATCCGCGGCGGCCGGCCGGAGACTTTGAACCTTCGCGACATCATCGAAAGCTTCGTCAAGTTCCGCGAGGAAGTGATCACGCGGCGCGCCAAGTTCGAGCTCGCCAAGGCCCGCGACCGCGCCCACATCTTGCTCGGCCTCGTCATCGCCGTCACCAATCTCGACGAAGTGGTGCGGATCATCCGCGCCTCCGCTTCGCCCGCCGAAGCGCGCGCCGCCCTCGTCGCCCGGCAATGGCCGGTCGCCGAAATCGCGCCCTACATCCGCCTCGTCGAAGCGGTGGAGCATGAAGTCGAAGGCGACACGTACAGCCTTTCCGACGCGCAGGTCCGCGCCATCCTGGAACTGCGCCTCCACCGACTGACCGGCCTCGGCCGCGACGAAATCGCCGGAGAGCTCGAACAGCTCGCCGTCGCGATCGGCGAACTGCTCGAGATCCTCGGCAACCGCGTCCGCCTCTTCGAAGTCATGCGCGCCGAATTCGACGAGATCGACGCCGCCTTCTCGACGCCCCGCGTCAGCGAGATCGCGCCGGCCTGGGACGGGATCGACGACGAGGATCTGATCGAGCGCGAGGACATGGTCGTCACCGTCACCATGGAAGGCTATATCAAGCGCACGCCGCTCGACACCTTCCGCGCCCAGAACAAGGGCGGCAAGGGCCGCGCCGGAATGGCGACCAAGGACGAGGATGCGGTGACGCACCTCTTCGTCACCTCGACGCACACGCCGGTCCTGTTCTTCTCGACCGAGGGCAAGGTCTACCGGATGAAGGTGTGGCGCCTTCCCGAAGGCGGCCCCGCCACGCGCGGCCGGCCGATGATCAACCTCCTTCCGCTCGCGTCCGGAGAGACGATCTCGACCGTGCTGCCGCTCCCCGAGGACGAGTCCACCTGGGGCGATCTCCACGTCATGTTCGCGACCGCCAAGGGCTCGGTCCGCCGCAATTCGATGGACGCCTTCGCCAACATCCGCACCAGCGGCAAGATCGCGATGCGCTTCGAGGAAGGCTCGGACGACCGTCTGATCGGCGTCTCGCTCCTTACCGAGGACGACGACGTCCTGCTCGCCACCAAGTGCGGCAAGGCGATCCGCTTCGCCGCGACCGACGTGCGCGAATTCCAGAGCCGCGATTCGACCGGCGTGCGCGGCGCGCGGTTGGCCGAGGGCGACGAAGTCATCTCGCTCTCCGTCCTCCGCGGCTTCGAGGCGACGCCGCAGGAGCGCGAGGATTATCTGAAGGCGGCGCCCTGGAAGGAGGGCGAGCGCGAAGTTACCCTCTCGCCCGAGCGCATGGCCGAATTCGAGGCGGCGGAGGAGTTCATCCTCACCGTCACCGCGAACGGCTACGGCAAGCGCACCTCGGCCTACGAATATCGCCGCACCAATCGCGGCGGCCAGGGCATTACCAACATCGTCAGCTCCGATCGCAACGGTCCGGTGGTGGCGAGCTTCCCGGCCCATAACGGCGAGCAATTGATGCTCGTCACCGACCAGGCCAAGCTGATCCGCACCACCGTCGGCTCGGTGCGGGTCACGGGACGCAACACCCAGGGCGTCATCCTCTTCCGCGTCGGCGACAACGAGCATGTCGTCTCCGCCGCCCGAATCGACGAGGAGGAAGAGCCCGAGAACGAGGCCGAGGAGCTGATCGCCGGGGAACTGGCGGCGGACACCGCTGCGGCGGAGCCCACCGACCAGGTCCATCTCGACGACGGCACCGGCCCCCACACCCTCCCCGACAGCCAGGAAGGCGAGGACGAATAATCCTCCCCATGCAAGGCATGGGGAGGGGGACCATGCGAAGCATGGTGGAGGGGTAGAAGGCGGAGGACTGCGGGATTGGGGCGCGGCAACTCGGAAGCGGAGCCCTCTACCCCTCCACCACCCTTCGGGTGGTCCCCCTCCCCATCTCCCGATGGGGAGGATTCAAGGCGCCAGGTCCACCGCCTCCCAATCCGCCATCACGCTCTCCCGCAGCAAAGTCCGGTGGCACATGCCCGGATCGCGCTCGAAGCAGAGCAGGGCGGACACCTTCTCCCCCGCCAGCTCCAGAAGCTGCGCCGACTGTACACCCGCCTCCGGCGTATCGAGCTGCTCCGCATAGACCGCGGCAAGCACGTCCGCCTTGCCCTTGCGCGCCGC
>DASWMS010000009.1:0-48996 GCA_036399655.1 Allosphingosinicella sp.
GCGAGCACGAGGGCGAGAGCGATCCTGTTCATGGGCTGGAGTCTAGTGTGCGGCCTCGCCCCGGCGCCAACACACTTGCCGAAAAGGCGACGCGGTTTGTCGAAGAACCACGCGCTTCGTGCCGGTGAACCGCCCTACGACGGGCTCTGGGCTAGCGCGTTCCGCTACCCGATCCCTGTCTCCTCAGCCGCCAGGGCTGAGCCTGTCGAAGCCCGGGTCACCCGCGCCGCTCGGCCAGCTTCCTCTCCCAGGCCAAAGCATCCGCGACGATCGTGTCGAGATCGGCGCGCTCCGGGCGCCAGGGCAAGGTCGCGAGAATCTTCTTGTTGTCGGCGACCAAGGCGCCAGGATCGCCGGCGCGGCGCGGCTCCATCCTGCGCTCGATCTTCATGTTGGTGACGCGGTCGACGCTGTCGAGCACTTCCATGACCGAGAAGCCGCGGCTGTAGCCGCAGTTCATGACGAAGCTCTCGTCCGGCGCCGCGATCAGCTTTTCGAGCGCGTGGACGTGCGCGGCGGCGAGGTCCGAGACGTGAATATAGTCGCGGATGCCGGTGCCGTCGGGCGTCTCGTAATCCGTGCCGAAGACCGAGACGTGGCTGCGCTTCCCCGTCGCGGCTTCGACCGCCACCTTGATGAGGTGGGTCGCGCCGGCCGTGGATTGCCCCGAACGGCCGCGCGGATCGGCGCCCGCCACGTTGAAGTAGCGAAGCGCACAGTAGTTGAGCGGGTGGGCGAAGGCGGCGTCCGCCAGCATCCGCTCGGTCATCAGCTTCGACCAGCCATAGGGATTGATCGGCTCGGTGCGCGAGGTTTCGCGGATCGGCACTTCGTCCGGCGTTCCGTAGGTCGCCGCCGTCGAGGAGAAGATGAAGTGCCTGACGCCGCCATCCACCGCGCTTTCGATCAGCGAGCGGCTCTTCACCGTATTGTTCTCATAATATTTGAGCGGCTTTTCGACCGACTCGGGGACCACGATCGATCCCGCGAAATGCATGATCGCGCCGATCCCGTGCTCGGCCAGGATGCGGGCGACGAGCGGCTGGTCGGCAATGTCGCCCTTCACCAGGGTCGCGCCTTCGGGCACCGCCCATTCGAAGCCGGTCGTGAGGTTGTCGATGACCACCACGGTCCACCCGGCGTCGAGAAGGGCAAGCACCGCGTGGCTGCCGATATATCCGGCGCCGCCGGTCACCAGCACCGGCGGCTTTGCGTTCGTGTCGCTCATGGGGACTCAATCTCCGAATTTTCGGCCGAAGCTTCGGCCATGCAGCTTATTCGCCGCTGGAAACGTTACGGGCCTATACAGTCTTCAACGCTTTACGCGAGGTGCAGGATGAGAAGATTCGGGATGGCCATCACGGTTGCACTGGCGCTCGCCGCCTGCTCGACCTCGCGCGAGCGGGGCGGGACGGAGCAGGCGGGCGGCGTCGACGTGACCCGCACCCATCTCGGCGGCCAGATCGCCCGCGCCCAGATCGCCGTCGAGCCCGTCAATGCCGCCGACGCCAACAATGCCGACTGGCAGGCGGTTTCCGACACGATCGAGCGCCAGCTTGCGCGCCATGGATACGGGATCGCCGCCAACCGCCCCGCTTCCGAGCAGATCGCCCGGGTGACGGTGACGCAGGGCTCGCGCGCCGCGCTCACCACCGGCTGGCCCGCCGGCCTCGGTGCGGCCAGCCGCCAGGGCAACGTCGCCGCGACCCTGCTCGACGTGCGCATCCAGCGCCGCTCGGACGGCTCCGTCTACTGGCAGGGCCGGGCCGTGATGGAGACGCCGTCCGGGACGCCGCGCGCCCAGGTCGTCGAGCGTCTCGCCGAAGCCCTGTTCAGGGACTTCCCCGGTGAATCGGGTCGCACTATCAGGGTCCGATGAGCCTCTCGATCACCAGCGCCTTCGACGGCGGCAACATTCGCGTGGTCGCCGCCGACGGCGACCGCATCGACCTCGAAATCCGCAAGGACGAGCAGTCCGACTTCTACCAGTGGTTCTACTTCCGCGTCACCGGCGGCGCCGGGCGCGCGCTCGAGCTGCGCATCGTGAACGCGGCGGGCGCGGCCTATCCGCTCGGCTGGGAGGGCTACCGCGCCTGCATCTCCTGCGACCGCGAGGAATGGACGCGGACCGACACCAGCTATCAGGACGGCGTGCTGACGATCCGGATCACGCCCCATTCGAACAATGTCTGGCTCGCCTACTTCGCGCCCTACACCATGGAGCGCCACCACGATTTCGTCGCCGCGGCCGCCGAACATCCCGAAGTCGATTTTCGCTCGCTCGGGACGACGCTCGACGGGCAGGAGATGGACTATCTGCGCATCGGCCGAGGACCGCTCTCCGTCTGGCTGTACGCCCGCCAGCATCCGGGCGAGACGATGGCCGAATATTGGATGGAAGGCGCGGTCGAGAAGCTGCTCGACGATGCCGATCCGGTTTCGAGGAGACTTCGCGAGCTCGCCACCTTCCACGTCGTCCCGAACATGAACCCTGACGGGTCGAGGCGGGGCCACCTGCGCACCAACGCGGCTGGCGTGAACCTCAACCGCGAATGGCACGCACCGAGCCTGGAGCGCAGCCCCGAAGTCTATCACGTCCTCGCCGAGATGGACCGGACCGGCGTCGACTTCGCGATGGACATTCATGGCGACGAGGCGATTCCAGCCAACTTCCTTGCCGGCTTCGAAGGCATCCCGTCGCTGAAGCGCGAGCAGAAGGATCTGTACGATGCCTTTTCTGACGCGCTGGTGCGCATCTCGCCCGATTTCCAGACCGCCAAGGGCTATGAGATACCGGGCCCCGGCCGGGCGAACCTTTCCATGTCGACGGCGCAGCTCGCGGAGCGGTTCGGCGCCGTCTCGATGACGCTCGAAATGCCGTTCAAGGACAATGACGACCTGCCCGATCCGGTCGCGGGCTGGTCGCCGGAGCGCTGCGCCCGTCTGGCGAAATCCTGCCTCGACGCCATCCACGCCGTCGCGCCGAAGCTCAAGGAGCGGAAGAAGGCTTGAACAAGACACAGCCGCTCATCCTGAGGAGCCGCTGAGCGAAGTCGAAGCGGCGTCTCGAAGGACCATGCGCCGTCCTTCGAGACGGGCCTTCGCCAAGCTCAGTCCCTCCTCAGGATGAGCGGAAAAGAACGCTTCAGACCTCCAGGAGTCCCAATGCCCCGCCTCGTCCTCATCCGCCACGGCCAGTCGGCCTGGAACCTCGAAAACCGCTTCACCGGCTGGTGGGACGTCGACGTCACCGAGAAAGGCGTCGAGGAAGCCCGCGCGGCGGGGGCGCTGATGGCGGCGCGCGGGCTCGATTTCGATCTCTGCTTCACCAGCCTCCAGAAGCGCGCGATCAAGACGCTGAACCTCGCGCTGGAAGAAATGGACCGGCTCTGGCTGCCGGTGGAGAAGGACTGGCAGCTCAACGAACGCCATTATGGCGGGCTGACCGGCCTCAACAAGGCCGAGACGGCGGCGAAGCACGGCGACGCGCAGGTCCATATATGGCGGCGCTCCTTCGACGTCCCGCCGCCCGCCATGGAGCCCGGCAGCCCCTACGACCTCGCCGCCGACCGCCGCTACGCCGGCATCGCCGTCCCTGCGTCGGAAAGCCTCAAGGACACGATCGAGCGCGTTTTGCCTTATTGGGAGGCCCGCATCGCGCCGGCTCTGCGCGAAGGGCGGCGCGTCCTCATCTCCGCGCACGGCAATTCGCTTCGTGCGCTGGTGAAGCACCTCTCGAACATCCCCGAGGACGAGATCGCCGCCCTCGAAATCCCGACCGGCCAGCCGATCGTCTACGAGCTCGCCGACGACCTGTCTGAGGTCGAGCGTTATTATCTGAAGGATCGGTAGCCGGGGGAGTAAGCAGGATGAAAATCCGCTAGCCCTGAGCCTGTCGAAGCGCGGATTGCAGGGCACGGCGCTCTGTGAAACCGGGCTTCGACAGGCTCAGCCCTGGCGGGGAGGAGGTCGCGCCAAACCTCCCCGGAATCAGCCCTCGCTCTTCGCCCGGTACATGTTGCGGTCGGCGCGGCTCATGACGTCGGCGGCGCTGTCGCCGGCGAGGATCGTGGCGACTCCGATCGCCGCTTCGAGGCGCACCTGGGTGCCGCCGAGGTCGAGCGGGCTCGACGAGATGCAGCGCGAGATGCGCTCCGCCGTCTCGATCGCGCTGTTGTGATCGAGATGATCGAGGATGAGGCCGAATTCGTCGCCGCCGATTCGGGCGACCACGTCGGTGCCGCGGATCAGCCCCTGGAGGAGCCGCGCGACATGGATGAGCGCCGCGTCGCCCGCCATGTGGCCGTGTCGGTCGTTGACGCGCTTGAGGCCGTTCAGATCGATGTAGAGCACCGCCGCGGGCGTTCCGTGGCGGCTCGCCTGGCCGACGGCGCGGTCGAGCTCGCGCTCGAAGCGGCGGCGGTTGGGCAGCGGCGTCAACGTGTCCGTATCGGCGAGCCGCTCGAGATCCTCGAGCCGCTCGCGCATCTCGGCGAGCGAGGCACGAAGCAGCGCGTTCTCGTCCGCCAGCGCTTCGAAGCCTGCGTCCGTTTCGCTCACATCCGACTGCGTTGCCACCGATCCACCCCCAAGTTCATCTGAACGGATGCGACACTAAGGCGTGAAGGTTAACGATCCCTCAAGCCTGGCCGGATTGCCCGACCCCGGCGCGGCGGCTAAGCGGACGAACATGGCAGACGAAACGCCTCTCATCGGGATCATCTTGGGCAGCCGCTCCGATTGGGAGACGATGCGCCACGCCGCCGACATGCTCGCGGAGTTCGCCGTGCCGCACGAGACCCGCGTCGTCTCCGCCCACCGCACCCCGCAGCGCCTCTACGAATATGCCGCGCTCGCCGCCGCGCGGGGCCTGCGCGCCCTCATCGCGGGCGCGGGCGGCGCCGCGCACCTTCCCGGCATGGCGGCCTCGATGACCCGACTGCCCGTCCTCGGCGTGCCGGTCGAATCGAAGGCGTTGTCCGGAATGGACAGCCTGCTCTCCATTGTCCAGATGCCCGCGGGCGTGCCCGTCGGCACCCTGGCGATCGGCAGAGCGGGCGCGGTCAACGCCGCCCTCCTCGCGATCGCCATCCTCGCCACCACCGACGAGACACTCGCTGCCAAGCTCGACGCCTGGCGCGCGCGGCAGACCGACGGCGTGCCCGACAGCCCCGAATGATGCTCCCGCCGGGCTCGACCATCGGCATCCTTGGCGGCGGACAGCTCGGCCGGATGCTGGCGGTCGCCGCCGCGCAGCTCGGCTACAAATGCCACGTCTACGCGCCCGACGAAGCGCTCCCACCGGCCGCCGAAATCGCGGCCCTGTTCACCCGCGGCGACTATGGCGACGAAGCCGCCCTCGCCCGTTTCGGCGCCTCGGTGGACGCCGCCACCTACGAATTCGAGAACATCGCCGCGGGCCCGCTGGCGGCACTGGCGGCCGAGACGCCCCTCTACCCGCCGCGCCGCTCGCTCGAGATCGCGCAGGACCGGCTCGCCGAAAAGGAGTTTGTCCTGAGCCTCGGCGGCCGGCCGGCGCGGTTCGCGGCGGTAGACGACCGCGCGAGCCTCGACGCTGCGATCGAAGCGCTCGGCACCCCCGCCATCCTGAAAACCCGCCGTTTCGGCTATGACGGCAAAGGCCAGGCCCGGATCATGTCCCCCGCCGACGCGGAAGAAGCCTGGCAGGCGCTGCGCGGCGCCCCTTCCGTCCTCGAGGTCTTCGTGGACTTCACGGACGAATTTTCGATCCTCCTCTGCCGCTCCGCTTCGGGCGACACGGTCTTCTGGGAGGCGCCGCGCAACCTCCACGAAAACGGCATCCTCCAACGCTGCGTCGCCCCCGCCGGCGCGCACCTGGCGGCCCACATCGATGAAGCCCGCGCCCTCTCGCTGCGCATCGCCGAGGCGCTCGGCCATGTCGGCGTCCTCGCGCTCGAATTCTTCGCTGCGGCCGGCGGTGCGGTGTTCAACGAGATGGCGCCGCGCGTCCACAATAGCGGCCACTGGACGATCGAAGGCGCCGTCACGTCGCAGTTCGAGAACCACATCCGCGCCGTCTGCGGCCTCCCGCTCGGCGCCTGCGCGCTGAGGGCGGCGGAGGTGCGGATGGAAAACCTCATCGGCGACGAAGCCGAGCGCTGGGCCGAAATTCTCGCGGATCCCGATGCCCGTCTCCACCTCTACTGCAAGGGCGCACACCGGCCGGGAAGGAAGATGGGCCACGTCACAAGGCTGCTAAACCCTTCTGACAACTGAGGAACCGGGCGTGCCAAGTTCCGGCCACCGCTGGATTGACTGTCTTTGCGGTGCGGCTCATGCTCCTGCGATGAGACCTTTCCTTGCTTTGCTGATGCTCAGCGCATGCACCGAAGCCCGGCATTCGGACGCTCGATCGGCCGAGCCTCTCGCCATGAACGGCGCGCAGGACGTCGCGAACGCGGACATACCCGAAGCCGCACCTTGCTCCGAGCCCGGCAATCCTGCCGGCGCAGAGCCGCGCTTTGCGAATAGTGGTGCATGGTCCGCCTACGGACGCCGCGTGGAAGACGATTTCTGGTTCAGGGCCATGTCGGACACGAACGGCAACAGGCGGGGGAGCATCTACGTCTGGATGCAGAATTCGAACGGCCGCTCCCTTGAGCTCATGGTGCGCGCGCATGGCGGGGAGTGGATAAGCCGGGAGTTCGAGGGCGCCGAGTGGGAAGCCGCGTCCACACGGACGCGTTCGGCAATCGTCAGACGAACCATCCTGGAGTGGGCGGAGCGCGTCGCGGGAACCTGCGGAGCGCGCCTCGACAGCCTGGACGAGGAAATGGAGACGTTCGACCAGGCCTTCGCCGATCTGGATTCGCCCTGGGAGTAGGTCCGGGCACCTCTTTCCCGACGTAACGACGTTGCGGCCGTGAGCTGCGGTCTTCGAGGCTCCATGTTCCGGACCGATTGCCTGCCTGAACGAAAGAGGCCGGGTGTGACCCCGGCCTCTTCGAGTCGTTCAATCCGGTGCGCGGCCGCTTAGCGGGGCTGCATCACCGTGATCGGCAGGCGCAGGCGCTCGAGCTGCGGGCGGACGCGCGAGGCGTCGCCGACGACGACCCAGAGCCAGTTGCCCGGATCGATGATGCGGCGTGCCTCGCGGTCGAGCTGGGCCTGGGTCATCGAACGGTAGCGGTCCGCCACCGTCTCCCAATAATTGTCCGGCCGGCGATACAGCGCGTTGGAGCGCATCGCCGACAGGATCGAGGCCGAAGTCTCGAACTGGCCCGGAAGCTGGCGCGTGTTGCCGAGCACGGTGCGGTTGAGCTCGGCCGCGGTCACGCCTTCGCTGGTCAGGAAGCTCCTCACCTGCTGGATGGTGGCTTCGATCGACTCGCCGGTGCGGTCCGCCTGGACCGGCGCCGAGATGATGTAGGGCACCTGGTGCTCGAACAGGTTCGGGCCGCCGCGCGCACCGTAGGACCAGCCGCGCCGCTCGCGAAGCTCCATGTTGATGCGGGCGAGGAAGTTGCCGCCGAGCACTTCGTTCGCCGCATTGAAGGCGAGGAGGTCCTCTGTGCCGCGCACCGGCAGGAGCTGCGCGCCCATGATGATCGACTGCGGCGATTGCGGCCGATCGATCAGCACGATGCGCGAGCGGGTGACTTCCGACGGGCGGGCGTCGAACACCTTGACGCCGCGCTCCACGCCGGCCGGCGGCGTCCAGTTGCCGAAGCGGGCTTCGAGCATCGGCACGAGCTGCGCGAGCGGCATGTCGCCGACCGCGAAGATCCGCGCATTGTCCGGCCTGATCCAGCGCTGGTGGAAGGCGACGAGCTCTTCGCGGGTCAGCGACCGGACCGCGGCGGGATCGCCCGTCCCGGTGAACGGCTTGGAATAGGGATGGCCTTCACCGAACAGGAGCTCCGGGAGCGCCCGCGACGCGATCGCCTGCGGCTGGGTGAGCTCGGAGGCGATGCCGGCGAGCTGCTGCTGGCGGAGCCGCTCGATCTCGCCCGGCGCGAAGGCCGGGTTGCGAACGATGTCCGCAAGGAGGGCGAGCGACGGCGCGAGGTTCGGCGACATGGCCGACATGGAGACGGCGGTGCGGTCGACGCTGGCGCCGGTCGCGATCGAGACGCCGAGCCGCTCCTGCGCTTCGGCGAGCTGGACGCTGGTGCGGGTCGTCGTCCCCTCTTCCATCAGGTTCAGCATCAAATTCTGGGTGCCGAGCCGATCCGACGGATCGGCGGCGATGCCGGCGTCGAACTCGATCGCGACGCGCGTCACCGGGACGGTGGAGCGCTGCGCATAGACGACCTCGATGCCGTTCGAGAGCCGGGCCCGCTCGACGGCGGGGAAGTCGAGCTCGGGCGTCGACGTGACCGGCGGCATCTGCCGTGCGCCGACCCGCGGCGCCTGGGCGTTCGCCGCCTGCGGAGCCTGGGCGGCGGGTGCCGGCTGGGTCTGGCCCGCCGGTGCCTGGCCGCCCGTCGTCGGCTGCGCGGCCTGCTGGCCCGTGCCCTGGGCCGGCTGGCCCATGGTGGTCGCATTGGCGCGCGGAGCGCCGGCGGGCTGGGCGGCGCCGGGTGCCACGGCGGCGCCGCGGACGCCGGCCGCTTCCTCATAGGCCGGACGATCGCCCGGATTGACGCGAAGGGCGAAGACCGGGCGGGTCAGCCAGCGCTGCATCGCGGCGCGGGCGGCTTCCGGAGTCACGTCCGCGAAGCGCTGGAGGCGGCGGCGGTACATGGCCGGATCGTTGTCGTAGAGCATGCCCTCGGCGAGCGCGACGGCCTTGCCGCCGAAGCCGCCGACCTGCTCCAGGCCCTGGACGCGGCCCGAGACGGCCCGCATCACGGTGCGCTGCACCTCGTCCTGGGTGGGGCCGGTGCGGATATATTCCTCGACGATCTGATCGAGACGCCGCGAGACGGCGTCGGCGTCCTGGCCGGGCTTGACGTCGACCTGGACCGAGAAGATGCCGACGCGGTGCATCGGCGAGGCGCCGGCGCTGACCGAAACGGCGGTCTGCTCGCCGCGGACGAGAGCGTTGTCGAGCCGCGAGGAGGCGAGGCCGCCGAGCACGGTGGCCGCGACCTGCAGCGCTTCCGAATCCTCATGCTGCATGCCGGGGATCGCCCAGCTGCGGTAGAGACGCGTGTTCGAGACGCGGTCGGTCATGACCTGGTCGACGCGGGCGGGAAGGGTCGGCACGGCCGCTTCGGCCGGATTGTTGACCGGGCCGCGGGCGATCGCACCGAAATAGCGCTCGACCAGCGGCCGCGCAGTCGCCGCGTCGACGTCGCCGGCGAGGACGAGGACGGCGTTGTTCGGGCCGTAATTGCTCCGGAACCAGTCGCTCACCGTGCCGAGCGTCGCGGCATCGAGATCGGCCATCGAGCCGATCGGGGTGTGGCTGTAGGGGTGGCCGTTCGGGAACAGGGTCTCGAACACGCGGTAGCCGACGAGCCCGAAGGGCTGGTTGTCGCCCTGGCGCTTCTCGTTCTGGACGACGCCGATCTGGTTGGTGAGGTTCTGCTGGGTGACGGCGCCGAGCAGGTAGCCCATGCGGTCGCTTTCGAGGAACAGCGCACGCTCGAGCGCCGGCGTCGGCACGTTCTGGAAATAATTGGTGCGGTCGAACGAGGTGGTCCCGTTGAGCTCGGTCGCGCCGATCTCGCGCAGCGGCTGGAAATAGTCGCCCGGCGCGTTCTCGGAGCCGTTGAACATCAGATGTTCGAACAGGTGCGCGAAGCCGGTGCGGCCGCGCGGCTCGTCCTTCGATCCAACATTGTACCAGACGCTGACGGCGACGATCGGCGCCTTCCTGTCCTCATGGACGATGACGCGCAGGCCGTTGTCGAGGGTGAAGGTTTCGTGCGGGATGTCGACCCGGCGCAGCAGAGCCGCGGGACCGGCCACCGGGCGCAGCGTGGCCGCCTCGTCGGTGGCGCGCCCGCCGCCGCTGGTGGCGCAGGCCGAAAGCGCGAAACCCGAGCAAAGTGCGAGTGCCGTCAAAAGCTTCCGCATCGTCATCCCTCTCATTTTCTTATCGCGCCGTCCTAGCTGGACGCCATTGCGAATCAACAGGATTCTCGCTTCGCCGCCGCTCGTCGCGACACCGCCTCTTGTGTTGCAGATCAGCAACACTACATCGCTTGGCGATAGGCATAGGGGCTGAACATGAACCTCGAGAAATTCACCGAAAGGGCGCGCGGCTTCTTGCAGGCCGCGCAGACCGTCGCGGTCCGGCTGAACCACCAGCGGATCGCGCCGGCACATCTAGCGAAGGCTCTGCTGGAAGATGAGCAGGGCATGGCTTCGGGCCTGATCGCGCGGGCCGGCGGCTCGGCCGAGGCGGCGCGGCGGGAGACGGACGAGGCGCTGGGCAAGATACCGGCCGTGTCCGGATCGGGCGCGAGCCAGGCGCCGGGGCTGGACGGCGAGACCATGCGGGTGCTCGATAGCGCCGAGCAGATCGCCCAAAAGGCGGGCGACAGCTACGTCACGGTCGAGCGGCTGCTGCTCGCCCTCGTCATGTCGAAGACCGATGCGGGGAAAGCGCTGACCGACGCGGGCGTGAAGCCCGAGGCGCTCAACGCGGCGATCAACGAACTGCGCGGGGGCCGGACCGCGGACACGCAGTCGGCGGAGGACCGCTACGACGCGCTGAAGAAGTTCGCGCGCGACCTGACGCAGGCGGCGCGGGACGGGAAGCTCGATCCCGTCATCGGCCGCGACGAGGAGATCCGCCGCACCGTCCAGATCCTCGCCCGGCGGACCAAGAACAATCCCGTCCTGATCGGCGACCCGGGCGTCGGCAAGACGGCGATCGCCGAAGGCCTCGCGCTGCGCATCGCCAACGGCGACGTGCCGGACAGCTTGAAGGACCGCAAGCTGATGGCGCTCGACATGGGCTCGCTCATCGCCGGCGCGAAATATCGCGGCGAGTTCGAAGAGCGCCTCAAGGGCGTGCTGGACGAGGTGAAGCAGGGCGAGGGCGACATCATCCTGTTCATCGACGAGATGCACACGCTCGTCGGCGCCGGGAAGTCGGAAGGCGCGATGGACGCGTCGAACCTGCTGAAGCCCGCACTCGCTCGCGGCGAGCTGCACTGCATCGGCGCGACGACGCTCGACGAATACAGGAAGCATGTCGAGAAGGACCCCGCGCTGCAGCGGCGCTTCCAGCCGGTCTTCGTCGGCGAGCCGACGGTCGAGGACACGATATCGATCCTGCGCGGCCTGAAGGAGAAATACGAACTCCACCACGGCGTCCGGATCACCGACGGCGCGATCGTGGCGTCGGCGACCCTGTCCAACCGTTACATCTCCGACCGCTTCCTCCCCGACAAGGCGATCGACCTGATGGACGAGGCCGCGAGCCGCCTGCGCATGGAGGTGGAGTCCAAGCCCGAGGAGATCGAGAATCTCGACCGTCGCATCATCCAGCTCAAGATCGAGCGCGAGGCGCTCAAGAAGGAGACCGACCGCGCGTCCAGGGACCGGCTGACGGCGCTCGAGACCGAACTCGCCAATCTGGAGCAGCAGTCGGCCGAGCTCACCCAGCGCTGGCAGGCGGAGAAGGAGAAGATCGCCGCCGAGTCCAAGGTGAAGGAGCAGCTCGACGCCGCCCGTCTCGAGCTCGAACAGGCGCAGCGCGCCGGCGACCTCGCCAAGGCGGGCGAGCTTCAATACGGCACCATTCCGAGCCTCGAAAAGCAGCTCGCCGAAGCCGCCGCCGCCACCTCGACCGCAATGCTGCGCGAGGAGGTGACGAGCGAGGACATTGCCGGCGTGGTCGCGCGCTGGACCGGCATTCCGATGGAGCGGATGCTCGAAGGCGAGCGCGAGAAACTGCTCCAGATGGAAGCGACGATCGGCAAGCGCGTCATCGGCCAGGACCAGGCGGTGAAGGCCGTCTCCACCGCCGTGCGCCGCTCGCGCGCGGGGCTGCAGGACCCGAACCGGCCGCTGGGCTCCTTTCTGTTCCTCGGCCCGACGGGCGTCGGCAAGACGGAGCTCACCAAGGCACTCGCCGAGTTCCTGTTCGACGATCCGAACGCGATGGTGCGGATCGACATGTCGGAGTTCATGGAGAAGCATTCGGTCGCGCGGCTGATCGGTGCGCCTCCGGGCTATGTCGGCTATGAGGAAGGCGGCGTGCTCACCGAAGCGGTGCGGCGGCGGCCCTACCAGGTCGTGCTCTTCGACGAGGTCGAAAAGGCGCATGGCGACGTCTTCAACATCCTCCTTCAGGTGCTCGACGACGGCCGCCTCACCGACGGCCAGGGACGGACGGTCGACTTCACCAACACGATCATCGTCCTCACCTCCAACCTCGGCAGCCAGTATCTGACCGGCCTCGTCGACGGGCAGAAGGTGGAAGACGTCGAGCCTCAAGTGATGGAGGTGGTGCGCGGCCATTTCCGCCCGGAATTCCTCAACCGGCTGGACGAGATCATCCTCTTCCACCGCCTCTACGCCGAGCATATGGGCCCGATCGTCGACATCCAGGTCGGCCGCGTCCAGAAACTGCTCGACGACCGCAAGGTGACGCTGGCGCTGACCGACGGCGCCCGCGCCTGGCTCGGCCGGGTCGGCTACGATCCGGTCTACGGCGCCCGTCCGCTGAAGCGCGCGGTGCAGAAATACGTCCAGGACCCGCTCGCCGACGCGATCCTGCGCGGCGAGGTGCCGGACGGCTGCGTCGTCCATGTCGACGAGGGGGAGGGCGCCTTGCGCCTGACGCCCCAGGGGTCGTCGGCGCCCGCGGCTTCTGGACAGGACGCGGCCTAGGCGGCATCGAGGGGCGGCGATGCAGCCGTCCCTCGATCCCGCCACCCTCTATGCGCGCGCGCAGCAGGCCTTCGCCGCTGGCCGCTACGACGCGGCCCGCGCCGATCTCCTCGCCGCCCAACGCATCACCGGCCCGCACCCGGCGATCCTGCACCTCCTCGCTTTGACCGAACGCCGCCGCGGCGACACCGCCGCCGCCCGCAAGGCGTTCGAATCCGCCCTCGAAGCCGCGCCGAACGACGCAACGATCCACGGCAACTTCGCCAACTTCCACGCCGACGCAGGCGACACCGACGCCGCCCTCTCCGCCTATGCCAGGGCGCTGGCCGCCGCCCCCGGGCATGACGACGCCCGGTACAACCGCGCCCTTCTCCTCCAGAAACTCGGCCGCGCCGAGGACGCGCTCGCCGACCTCGACGCGGTTGCCGCCGCCCGCCCCGGCGACGCGCGCGTCCAGTCCGCCCGCGGCAGCGTGCTGCGCGACCTCGGCCGGCTCGCCGAAGCCGCCGCCGCCTACGACGCCGCACTCGCCACCGAGCCGGACCGCGCCATCGCCGCCTACGGCCGTGCCCGCGTGGCGATGGAGCGGGGCGAGGACGCGGCTCCCGCTCTCTACCGCCGCGCCGCGGCGCTGCGACCCGGCGACCGCCAAGTCCTGCTCGACCTCGCCGAAGCGATGGAGATGCAGGGCGACCCTGAGGCGGTTCCCACCCTTGCCGCCGCCGTCGCCGCCGAGCCGGGCTGGGCGCAGGGCCAGAAGGTGCTCGCCCGCATGCGCTGGGAAGCCGGCGAGGGCCGCGCCTTCACCCGCGACCTCGAAAAGGCGCTCGCCACCGCCCCGGGTGAGCGCGGTCTCTGGCTTGCCTATGCCTCGGCCCTCGCCGAAGCGGACCTCCACGCCGAAGCTGCCGACGCCGCCGCCCGCGCCCGCGCGGCCATCGGCGGCGACGACCCCGATCTCATGCTCGTCGAGGCCCTACGTGCCTCCGAAGCCGGGGAGATCGACCGCGCCGGCCGCCTCTTCGCGGCCATGCCGGACCTCCCCGGCCGAAGCCTCGTCGAAGCGCGCCACCGCACCCGCACCGGCGACTTCGCCCACGCCGCTGCACTCGCCGACCGCGCCCGTGCGGAGTCCCCCTGGGACGTCGGCGCCTGGGCGCTGACCGGCATTCTCTGGCGCCTGACCGACGACCCCCGCGCCGCATGGCTCCTCGAACAGCCCGGCCTCGCCAAAGCCCAGGCCCTCCCGCTCGACGAAGCCGCCCTCGCCCGAACGGCGGAACGCCTCCGCAGCCTCCACCGCACCCGCGCCCATCCCATCGGCCAGTCCCTGCGCGGCGGCACCCAGACCCGCGGCGCCCTCTTCGCCCGCGAAGAGCCGGAGATCGTCCAGCTCCGCGCCGCCATTGAAGACGCGGTCCACGCTTATTGGCACCGCCTTCCGCCCGCCGACGCTGCCCACCCCCTCCTCCGCCACCGTGACCGTTGGCCGCGCATCGCCGGCTCCTGGTCCGTCCGGCTGACCGGCGGCGGCTTCCACGTCGCCCATTTCCACTCGGCAGGCGCGCTTTCCTCCGCCTGCTATTTCGTCGTTCCGGAGCCGCGCGCGCCGATGGAAGGCTGGCTGGAGCTCGGCGGCGCGCCGGCGGAGCTCGGCCTCGCGCTCGATCCGCTCGCCCGCATCGAACCCGAGCCGGGCCGCATCGCGCTCTTCCCCAGCTATCTCTTCCATGGCACGCGGCCATTCTCGGACGGCGAACGGCTCACCGTCGCTTTCGATGTGGTGGCAGAGTGACGGGCACGGACAATCGCAAGGCCTGGGCCGATTTCTGGGCCCAGAAATCGGGCGAGCGCCAGCCAGCCTGCCTGCCCAACGCCCTGCAGGAGATCGACGCCGCCCAACGCGAGGTCTGGCAGGGCTTCGCGCGCGCGCTGGCGCCGGGCGCCCGCATTCTCGATCTCGCCACCGGCGACGGTGCCGTCCTGAAGAAGATCCGCGAAGCGCGGACCGATCTCGTGCTGACCGGCGTCGATTCCGCGCCGACTCTGCCGCCCTCCCCGCCCGGGATGACGCTGCGCGCCGGCGTCTCGATGGAGGCGCTGCCGTTCGAGGACGGCGCGTACGACGCGGTCGTCAGCCAGTTTGGCTACGAATATGGCGACACCGCAGCAATTGCGCACGAGGTGGGACGCCTGCTCGCGCCGCGCGGATTGCTCGGCCTCCTCATCCACCGGAGCGACGGCCCGATCGTCGCCCACAACCTCCCCCGCCGCGACGCGCTGCGCTGGGCGCTGGCGCCCGGCGGCTATCTCGCCAAGGCCCGCGGCCTGGTCGCCGCGCGCCGCATCGCCGCCATTCCCACTCCGCCCGCCTTCCGCATGGCGCCGGAGGAGGCGCAGCGGCTCTTTCCCGGCCAGTCGGTCGGCCACGAATTCCTGACCGCCATCCTCCAGACGCTGGAGATGGGCCGCGGCAAGCCCGCTCAGGAGTCGCTGGAGGTTCTGACGACGCTGGAGAAGAAGGCTTCGAACGAGATTGCCAGGATCGAGACGCTGGAGCGCGCCGCCTGCGACTCGGGGCGGATCGCGTTGATCTCGGGAGAGCTGCACGCCGCCGGGCTCGACATGGAGGCGGCCGCCGCAATCTCGGAGCGGACCTCGGGCCGCGCCTTCGCCTGGTATCTCTCCGGCGTCAGGCGCGGCTGAGCCGCCTCACCTGTCGCGGAACCAGCCGGTGATGGCGAAGCGTGCGACCGGGGCGAAGGAGGGCACATAGGTGACGTTGTGCCTCTGCGGCACGCGGAAGAGGTTCAGCGCGTTGAAGCGCGGCTTGAAGCCGCCGATCGCGTCTCCGTCGTCGTCGTAGAACATGAGGTAGCCGCCCCAGTCGGGCCGCCAGTCCTCGGCGCAGAAGTTCATCACATAGGCGACTTGCCAGCCCTCCTCGACGTGGCTGTCGTCATGGGCGGCGAGGAAGTGGTTCGGGGCGTAGAGCGTCGCCTGGGCGTCCGCCTTGACGAGGCCGGGGACGCCCGTGATCTCGCGCACGAGCGTCATGAGCGGCTCGGCGTTGATATGCTCCATCAGGAGATCGAGCGCCTGATGCTCACCCCAATTCTGCTGATATGCAGTGAGGATCGGATAATGGGCATAGGCGAAGGCATAATCGTGCGCCTGCATCGCCGTAAGGATCTTCTCCGTCACCCCCTGCAGCTCCGCCTGCCGCGTGGCGAGCTCATGGCGGCGCAGCGAATTGGGTCCGTCGTCGCCGGCTTGCCAGGCGAGGCCCCACGGCGTCTCGCTGGAGAGCACGCGGTGGATGGTCCGCGCCGCGGGTTCGCTCAGGATGTCGCGGATCTGGACGCGCCCGGTGCGGGCGAACTCCTCGGCGAGCGCGGTGCGCGCGAGGCCGGGATTGATCTCGAAAAGGGGAATCTCGCCGCTCACACCGTCTCCAATCTCGCCGAACCCTGCGTCGCCTAGCAGGCCCGCCCGGGCGAGACGAGAGGCGGAAGCGCGCGCGCGCGAAACATCGGCATCACGAAAGCTCCTCGCCCGCGGTCCGATCAGCCGCCGCGCGAGCGGAGCCAGCCCGTGACCGAGTAGCGGCGAGCCGCCGCGAAGGGCGCGACCATGCTGACGCTGTGCGGCTGCGGGACGGCGAACAGGGTGAGGGCGTTGAACGTCGGCACATAGGCTTCGGCGATGTGACCGTCCTCGCCGTGAAACAGGAGGAGCCCGCCCCATTCCGGCCGCCAGGCAGGCGAGAGGCTGAAGACATAGGCGGCGTGGCGGTTCTTGCCTTCGACATCGTCATCATGGGCGCTGAGGAAATGGCCGAGCCCGTAGGCCGTGGCCTGGGCGTCGGCGAACCCGATCGCGGCGCGACCGGTGACCCGCCGCAGCAGATCGAGGACCGCCGGGGAGGAGAGGAAGCTCGCAAATGCCGCAAGGTCGTCGCCTCGCGCGCGCCGCGCTTCCTCGTCGTCCGGAAGGCGGATCGATTCGAACATATATTGGAAATCGTAGCGCGCGGCCGCGTGGACGGCCGCTTCGAGCTTCGCCTTCGCCGCCGGATCGAGCGCGGCCTGGGCGCGGCGGTCGAGATCGAAAACCTTGTCGCCCTGATTGACGACGAGCCGCCACTCCTCGCTTGCGCGGAGCGAGGCGTGGAGCCGCGTCGCATCTTCAGCGTGCAGGAAACCAGGGATGTTGATGCGGCCGGCGGCGCGGAACCGGCGCGCGAGCGCGTCGGCATCGAGGGCCGGGTTCAGCCGGTAGCCGGCGGCAGCCATGGTCGCTCCTCCGTGGCGCTGGGCAGGCGGACGAAATAGGGGGCGGCGAATTTCTTCGCCACCCCCCGTTCCGTAGTCGTTTCCGCGCTTAGAAGCGCAGGTTGGCCGAGATGAAGAAATCGCGACCGATGACGTCGAACGTACCCGGGTAGGTGTTCGCCTGCTCCTGGTTCGAACCGATGATCGGCGGATCCTTGTCGAACAGGTTGTTCACACCGAAGTTCAGCGTGAGGTGATCGCCGGCGTTGACCGAGAAGGCGAGGTCGAAGAGGTCGTACGCGCCGATCGTCTCGACCACGTAGTCCGTCCCGTCGTCGTCGTCGGTCGTGCGGCCGATGTGCCTCCAGCGAAGGCTCGCCGTGACCGGACCGTCGATGAGCGACAGGCGGCTCGACCACTTCCAGCGGGCCGTCGGGTTGCCGCAGTTGAGGCCGAAATTGCCGGCGCACTCGACGACATCATCCGGAAGATCGACCAGCGGCGTGAAGTTATTCTCCCAGCTGTAGTTGCCGAGGAAGAAGAAGTTCACACGCGACTCGCCGGCACCGGTCATGCTGAAGGACAGCGGCATGCTGTAATCGACCTGGAAGTCGACACCTTCGGTCGTCAGCGACGACAGGTTGGCGTTGTTGGCCGAGACGACGTTCGGCGGGCCGGAGATCACGCCCGAGGCATCGCGCGAGATCAGCTGGCAGATGGCCGAGCTGGCATCCTGAATGGTGTTGTAGCAGAGGCTCAGGATGTTGTTCACGCCGCCGCCGGCGGTGGCGATCGCGTTGTCGATCTCGATGTCGTAATAGTCGATCGCGATGTTCAGGCGCGGGATGAACCGCGGACGGAACACGACACCGGCAGTGATGGTGTCGGCCGTTTCCTCCTGAAGGTTCGGGTTGCCGCCGAACGCGCCCTGGATCTGGTCGTTCGGCTGGATCGCCTGGGTGAACACGGCACCTGCCGGAACGCCCGTGGCGATGCAGAGCTGACGAACGATCTCCGTACGACCCGCGACCGGCTGCCTGTTGGAGCAGGGATCGGTCGCCGCCGGGAAGCCGACGGAGTTGCCGCCGAAGAGCTCCTGGACGTTCGGCGCGCGGACGGCGCGCTGATACTGGGCACGGAAGGTGACGTCGCGGATCGGCGCGAATTCGACGCCTGCCGCATAGGTCCACACACCGCCCACCGCTTCGAGCGAATAGTCGGAGTAGCGGGCCGCGCCGTTCAGCTCGAGACGGCTGAAGAAGCTGTCCTCGATGAGCGGGATGCGAACTTCGCCGAACACTTCCTTCACGTTGTAGCCGCCCGCGGTCGACTGGCCGGCGTTGAAGCCGACGACGTCGCCCGACTGGAGAGCCGTGTCGGGGATGAAGCTGGCGCTCATCGAGCGCCATTCCACGCCCGTCGCGAAGCCCACCGACGAGGTGGCCCAGGGCGACGTGAACAGCGAACCGGCGATGCTCGCCTGAGCGACCTGCAGCTGCGAAATCTCCGTATTCTGCGCGAGAATGGAGATGTTATCGATGCAGGTGTCGCTGAGACGGTTGGCGCCGAAGACGTTGCAGGTGCCGTTCTGGACGTTCGTGATGAAGTTCGAACGCGAGACGTTGCCTTCCTGGATGTTCGAATTCCGCGTGCGGGCGAACATGTAGTAAGCGTCGTACGTCAGGTCCTCGGCGATGTTGCCGCGGACGCCGAACAGGGCGCGGAAGGCATTGCGGTCGTCGGCGGTGTTGCGGTTCGAGATGGCCGCCGTACGGGTGTTCACGCCGAGACGAACCTGCCCGGGCTGGAGCGCCGCGATCGCAGCGGGGCCGGTGCCGTTCGCGCCGAACGGATTGGTCGCGCCGCGGGCAGCGGCGAGAGCGATGGCCGCCTGCTGGTTCGCACCGATCTGCTGGAGCGTGGCGCAGGTCGCCGCGTCCACCTGCTGACAGGCGGTGGCGATGTTGAAGTTGATGTTCTGCGTGATCGGCGTCGGCGCGAGCTCGTTCTGCACGCGGTTGTTGACGAACGTCACTTCCGTATAGGCGTTGACGTTCTCGACGACCTCATATTCGGCGTAGCCGCCGAGCGTCCAACGCTCCTGCGGGACCATGAGGTAGTTGGACGGCGCGTAGTTGTAGGCGTCGGTCGCGCCGTTGTAGGCGCGCTGGTTGCCCGGGCCGAAGAAGAACGCACCGAGACCGGTGAAGTTCGTGCCGCCCGCGATGTTGACGCAGTTGTTGATGACCGTCGGCGGGTTCGTCGTCGGATCGTTGACGCAGCTCGCGCCCGTGCCGATGGCGAGGTTGGTCGCCGCGGTGAAGCGGCCCTCGGGAACGCCGGCCGAACCGCCCGGCTGGAGCGCGGTGCCGGTGGCATTGTCCTGCAGCGCGAAGCGCGAGAAGGCGCGGTCGCCCTGGAAGATCGAGCCGCGGTTGTAATATTCCGCGAAGGCGGCGACGTGACCGCGGCCGTCAGCCATCTGGCTGCCGATCGCGACGTAGGCGTTGTAGCGGCGCCCGTCGCCTTCCTCGGTGATGTTGTACTGCGCGCCGGCGGTGACACCTTCGAGATCGGTGCGCAGGCGGAAGTTCACCACGCCGACGAGAGCGTCGGAACCGTAAACGGCCGAGGCACCGCCGGTGACGACGTCCACGCTGTCGATCAGGAACTGGGGGATCGTGTTCAGATCGGTGATCTGGTTGGGATCATAGAAGATGTAGCGGCGGCCGTTGACCAGCACGAGGTTGCGCTGCGCGCCGAGACCGCGAAGGTTCAGCGTCGCGACGCCGCCGCCCGGGTTGTTCGAGAAGGACGTGGCGCCCGGAATGACCTGCGGCAGGGTGTTGATCACCTGCTCGACGTTGACGGCGCCGGAGAGCGTGAACTCTTCGTCCTGCACGACGGAGAGCGGGCTGCTCGAGGTCAGATCGCGGCGCGCGATGCGCGAACCGGTGACGAGAATGTCGCCTTCGCTCTGGTTCGGCTGGTTGGCGTCCTGCGTCGGATCCGCAACCGCGGAAACCGCATTCTCCTGGGTCTCGTCGTCGACCGGCTGCGCCCATGCAGGGCTGGCAAACGTCGCCGTTCCGAAAATCAGGGTCGACGCCATCAGGCGCTGACGAAGTGTTGATCGCATTTTTAGTCCCCTAGCAAACGACGGTGAGGGCCGTCGGATCTCAAGATTTTTTCATCCCGCCTTCGCGAGCGCCACCTGCTGATGGTCCTCCCCCGAAAAGCGAAAACGGCCGCAAAAAGCCGCTTTCACCCTCTCGTGTAGGCAGAAGGGGGAGTTCAAGGCAATGGCGGCCCGTTTCCCGAGAGAAGTTGGTACGGCCCTGTAGCAAAAAGGTCACAATGACTTTGGGGCTCGCGGACTCGCCTTGCGCCGCCCGCCGCTCCCCGCCTAACCTTGCTTCCAGCCCCTTTACGGAAAGTCGGGAACATGACCTTCAGCCTCACGCCGATACGAGTGGCCGCAGCCGCCGCGCTCCTCGCCGGCTTCGCCTCCGCCGCGCCCGCGCAGCGCCAGCGCCCCGGAGAGGAGCGGCCGGCGGTCCTCGGCCGCGTTGTTCAGTGCCGCTCCATCGCGTCGGAAGCCGAGCGCCTCGCCTGCTTCGACCGCGAGGTGGCGGCCCTCGACCAGGCGCAGTCGAGCGGCGAGCTGCTCGCCATGGACCGCTCCCAGGTCCGCCGCACCCGCCGCTCGCTCTTCGGCCTCACCGTTCCCAACCTGGGCATCTTCGGCGACGACAATGAGGACGAGGAGGAAGCGTCGCGCATCGAGACGACGATCCGCTCGGCCACGCAGAACGCCATGGGCAAGTGGGTCATCGAGCTGGCCGACGGCGCCCGCTGGCTCCAGATCGACAGCATGAACCTCAACATCCGGCCGCGCCCCGGCCAGCCGATCCGCATCCGCCGCGCCGCGATGGGCTCCTACCTCGCCAACGTGAACAACCAGACGGCGATCCGCATGCGGCGGATGAACTAGGCGCGGGAACCAGACGCGCAGGGCTGGGTCAGCCGACCAGCCGTACGGCCGCGCGCTCGGCCTCGCTGAGGAGCGGGTTCCAGACGTCGAGGATCAGGATCGCGCGGGGATGGGGACTGTCGTTCCAGGCTTCGTGCTCGATCGTGTCGTCGAATGCCCAGGCTTCGCCTTCGCGCCACGTGCGGGTCTCGGCGCCGACGCGGAAGCCGCAGCCCTCCGGCACGACGAGCGGCAGGTGTACCGTGGTGCGCGCGTTGCTCGTGCCGGTGTGCGGCGGAATGCGCGTCCCGGGCTGAAGCACCGAGAACATGACCGACGGCGCCTTGCCGGGGATGTCGAGCAGCGGCACCTTGGCAAGCGCCGCCGCGGTCGCGGGGCAGCGGGCGCAGTGGGCGTCATTACGGACCCCGTCCTCCCAAAGGAACCAGGCGCTCCAACGCGGGCTGTGGTTGAGCTCCGCCCACTGGTTGACCGGCGTCGCGGCGTCGAAGGCGACATAGGGACGGAAGGACGGATCGTCCTCCGCCCAGAACGAGAGCAGCTCGCTCCGGATCGCCCCTGTCTCCGCTTCCAGGGCCTCGAACCAGGGGAAGAGCGCCCGATCGAAGAACTCGAGGGCGGGGAGAAAGGGGAAGTGACCGCCCGTCGGCTGCTGGTGGTAGATCTTGCGGCGGCCGGCGCGGTGCTCGGCATAGCCGCGCGCCCGGCGAAGATCGGCGCCGGGGTGGAGCGCGGCGATCTCCTCCATGGCACTCGAGAAGCGATCGGCGCGGCGCTCGGCATCCGCTGCCACTGCGGCCCTCGCTTCGGCGAGCTGGGTGCGAATGGCCGGCGGAAAGGCGCTGTCGTCGGGAATGCCGGCAAGGAACGCCCGCATGAGCTGGATGGCCTCGCCCTCGCGCCCCAGGCGGGTCAGCGACTTGCCCTTGCTGAGCAGGGCCGGGAGGAAATAAGCCTGCCGCGCCAGCGCCTGGTCGAGGCAGGCGAGCTCGGACTCATGCTGTCCGACCGCCGCGAAGGCCCGTGACAGATTGTACCAGATTTCCGCCGGGTTCGGATCGAGCTGCGCGGCTTTCTCGAGGCTCCGGCAGGCCGCGGGATCGCCCTCGTCGAGCTGCACGAGGCCCAGCATGTTCCAGGCGGGGGCGGCGTCCGGCTCCTGTGCGATCAGCCCTTCGATCAACTGTCTCGCGGCGGCGAGCCTTCCCTGGTGCCTTGCCTGGCTGGCGAGGCGGCAGATTTCGCGGCCGCGAAGGGAGATCATCTCGGCGAAGCACCGGCGGCAGCGGAGCCCATCGGCCCGGCGGCGAGCTGCGGATCGAGCCGCGACCCGTTCCACATCAGGCTCCAGTGGAGATGCGGTCCGGTTGCGCGCCCGGTCGCGCCGATGGTCCCGATCCGCTGTCCCTGCCGCACCCGTTGCCCGATCGCGACGTCGCTGGTGGCGAGGTGGAGGAAGGCGCTGTTCAGGCCCATGCCATGATCCAGGATGACGAGATTGCCTTCCAGGCTGAACATCGGCGGACCCGCGAGCACGACCACGCCGTCCGCCGGCGCCACGACGGGCGCTCCGGCTCCCGCCGCCACATCGACGCCCGAATGGTAAGCCGCCGGCACGCCGCGGAAGATGCGCTGGGATCCGAACAGGCCGCTGATCCGGCCGACCGACGGCCAGGCGAAGCGCTGCGCCCACCCGCTCGTGTCGGAACGCTGCGCCCGCGCCTCGCGGATGCGGGCAATCTCGCGCTCCCGCCGGATGCGATAGGCCTCGTCCGGAACGGCCGGCGGCCGCTGAGAGATGTTCACATGCTCGATCCGCCAGGTCCGCGGCGCGACGGCGATCGTGTCGCTTAACGTGCGACCGTCGGCCATCCGGGCAGTAAGGACGGCGGAGGCGGCGTGGTCGCGGTCGAAGGCGACGAGGAAGCGCCCGTCCGGCGCCAGCGTCACAGGCTGATCGCCCAGCGCCGCCGACACCGCGCCCGCCGGCGCCCGTCCGCGCAGCAGGCCGCCCTGCACCGCCGCACCGTCGAGGCCGAACGCGCCTCGCGCCGCCTCTGGAACGGGGGTCATGTCCCGTGCCGCGCCGGCCGCGGGTGCTGCCGCGGCGAGCAAGGCGAGGGCGAGCAGGCAGTCCCTCATGTGCGTCCTTCCGCCTTCAGCGAGGCTTCCGCCGTGGCATAGGGTTCCTGCCGCTCGACGCTCCAGTAGCGCAGCTTGTCCAGCGGGATCTGCTGGCCGGAAACGGCGCAGGTGACATGGTCCCCATTCGCAAGCACCCGGAAGGTGCCGGGGAGGTAGTGGAGCTTGGCCGGCCGGCCGCGGGTCGACATCAGCATCGTCTCATCCTCTTCAGAGCAGGGTCGGTTGCTCGGGCGTGCGTTCCGGCCCGCCCGCGCGTTTCGCGGGCCTGCGTTGCGGAGCGCCGTCGCCGACGCTCGCCTCCACCACATCGTCGCTGAACACAAGCTTGAGAAGCCCCGCGCCGCGCGCCGCCGCGGCGGAAACGAGGGTCTTGCCCGACCGGTCCTCCACCCGTGCATAGCCGCGCTCGAGCGGCCGGTTGGGATGGGCGAGCTCGGCGACTCGCCAAAGCGCCTGAAGCCGCTCCGCCGCCCGGCGGTGCGCGCCTTCAAGGAGGCCTGGCCGCAGCCCCCCGGCCGCATGTCCGAGGGCGCCGCGCGCCCGGTCGAGCCGTCCGCCCAGCGCGCGCGGCAGGCGATCGGCCAGATCGTCGAGCTTCTGGCGTTGCGGAGCGAGCAGCATGTCGCGCTCCGGCCAGCGCAGCGCGAGGGCGCGATAGCGCTCATTGCCCCGCTCCACGGTCCGCGAGGCGCAACGCTCCATCCGGTGACTGAGTTCGCGCAACTGTCCGAGGATGTCGCGGCGGACGGGGACGGCCATCTCGGCCGCGGCGGTGGGCGTGGGCGCGCGGACGTCGGCGGCGAAGTCGCAGAGGGTGGTGTCGGTCTCGTGGCCGACGGCCGAGACGATCGGAATCGAGCAGGCGGCGACCGCGCGCACCACCTCCTCCTCGTTGAAGGCCCACAGATCCTCGATCGAGCCGCCGCCGCGCGCGACGATGACGAGGTCCGGGCGGGTCACGGGTCCGCCCTCCGCCAGCGCGTCGAAGCCCCGGACCGCCGCGGCGATCTGCGCCGCCGCGCCTTCGCCCTGCACCGGCACGGGCCAGACGATGACGTGGCACGGGCAGCGGTCGGCCAGCCGGTGGAGGATGTCGCGGATCACGGCGCCGGTCGGCGAGGTCACGACGCCGATCGTCTTCGGGCTGAACGGAAGCTTCTTCTTGCGCCCCTCGTCGAACAGGCCTTCCGCGGCGAGGGCGCGGCGGCGCTTGTCGAGGAGCGCCATCAGCGCGCCCTGCCCGGCCAGCTCCAGCCGCTCGATCACCACCTGATATTTCGACCGTCCCGGGTAGGTGGTGAGCCGCCCGGTCGCGATCACTTCGACCCCGTCCTCGGGCCGGAAGCGCAGCGACGCCGCGCTGGTCCGCCACACGACCGCGTCGATGCAGGCATTCTCGTCCTTGAGCGTCAGGTAGCAATGGCCGGAGCTGTGCCGCTTGAAGCCGGAAATCTCGCCTCGGACGCGGACGTGGGAGAAATTGTCCTCCACCGTGCGCTTGAGCGCGCCGGAGAGTTCGCTCACCGAGAAAGCGGGCGCGTTGTCGCCCGGCGCCTCGGTTGCTAACAGCCCCGCGCCGTCAGCGTTGGGGGCGGCCTTCGGGAAATCTGTCATGAATCTACTGCTCATCGGATCCGGCGCGCGCGAACATGCGCTGGCCTGGGCGCTGGCGCAATCGCCGATGCTGGGCAAGCTCTATGCGGCGCCGGGCAATCCCGGCATCGCCGAACATGCCGAACTGGTCGCGATCGATCCCGCCGACCACCGCGCCGTGGCCGACTTCTGCATCCGCCATTCGATCGGCCTCGTCGTCATCGGACCCGAAGCGCCGCTCGTCGACGGCCTCGCCGACAACCTTCGCACCATGGGCTTCCGTGTCTTCGGGCCGAACAAGATCCCCGCCCAGCTCGAAGGCTCGAAGGGCTTCACCAAGGACCTGTGCCGCCGCGAGAACATCCCGACGGCGCGCTACGCCCGCGCTTCGGACCGGCTCGCGGCCGAAGCGGCGCTCGGCGACTTCTCCTTTCCGGTCGTGATCAAGGCGGACGGGCTCGCCGCCGGCAAGGGCGTCGTCATCGCCGCCGACGCTGCCGAAGCCAACGCGGCGCTCGCCTCGATCTTCGCCGGAAGGGGCGGCTCGGTCGTCATCGAGGAGTTCCTCGAAGGCGAGGAGGTGAGCTTCTTCGTGGTGACGGACGGCGAGACAGTGCTCCCCTTCGGCTCGGCGCAGGACCACAAGCGCGTCGGCGACGGCGATAGGGGGCCGAACACCGGCGGCATGGGCGCCTACAGCCCCGCCTCCATCTTCACGCCCGAGCTCGAAGCGCGGACGATGGACGAGATCGTCCTGCCGACGATCCGCGCCATGGCGCGTCAGGGCACGCCCTATAACGGCGTGCTTTATGCCGGCCTGATGCTGACGCCCGAGGGCCCCAAGCTCATCGAATACAATGCGCGCTTCGGCGATCCCGAATGCCAGGTGCTCATGATGAGGCTGGAAAGCGATCTCCTCGCCCTGATGCTCGCCGCCGCCGAAGGCCGCCTCGCGACGGCGGAGCCGCCGCGTTTCTCGAATGAGGCGGCGCTCACCGTCGTGCTCGCCGCCCGGGGCTATCCCGACGCCCCCGCGACGCGCGGCCGAGTCTCCGGCCTCGACGGCGTGGAGGGCGCCCTGGTCTTCCAAGCCGGCACCAGCCTCTCGGATGGCGTTCTGGTTGCAAGCGGCGGCCGGGTCCTCTCCGTCACCGCCCGCGGCGCCAGCGTCGCCGAGGCGCAGCGCACAGCCTATGCGGCCGTCGATGCGATCGATTTTCCGTCCGGCTTCTGCCGCCGCGACATCGGCTGGCGCGAAGTCGCGCGTGAGGGCTGACCTCGCCCGCCTTCCTCGCTAAGAAGAGCAGGCAAGCTCAGGAGGAACGATGCGACCCTGGTTGAAGATATTGGTCGGCCTTGCCGTCGCCCTGCTCGCAGGATGGCTGCATCATGGGCCTTACGGCGGCGGGGAGCGCTTCGTGAAGGCGCTCGACGCGCGGGCGCAGCTTCGCCTCAAAGCCGCGCCGGTGCCGGGCGTCGCTGCGACGATGCAGCGCGATCCCCTCGCCCGGGTGGTCCAGCTCTCCGGCCAGGCGGACAGCTTCCAGAAGAACGGGCTGCAGGATTATCCGGGCATCAACCAGCGGATGGAGAGCATTCCCGGCGTGTCGGGCATCCGCTGGAACGGCGAGAACAAGCGGGTGATGCCGCTGCTCCTCGAGACGCTGCTGCTTTGCGCGCTCGCCTTCGCGATCGGACTCGGGCTCGGCCGCTACCTGTTCACGCGCCGCAAGCGCACCTCCTATCTCGATTGAGGACCAGCCGATGACGACGCTACTCTGGGCCAATATCCTGCCGATCCTCGCCTCGCTGCTGATCGGCCTCGCCGCCGCGCGCTGGACCTTCCGCCGCGCGGCCGCCGCCCCCGCCAAGACACCAGGAACCGACGCGCAATGACCGACGGCACCGACACCGTTTTCATCATCTCCATCGTCGTCGCGGTGCTCGCCGTAGCGGTGCTCGCCTTCATTCTCGTGCGCGCTTCGCGGGCGGGGAAGAGCCGCCCGCCGATCCTCAGCGAGCGCGCCCGGGACGAGCGGCCGTACCTGCGCCAGGCCCCGCCGCCCGCCGGGGCGCCGTTGCCCGTTCCGTCCGCGGCCGCCGAGACGATTCCGCCGGGCGCCGGCGTCGCGGACGAGATGTCGGCGGCCGCGCGCGACGTCGTCGCCGATGTCCTGAACGTCGACGGCCACGATCCCGACGGGCGCGACGATCTCCAGAAGCTGAAGGGCTGCGGCCCCAAGCTCGCGGCGCGGCTCAACGAGCTCGGCATCACGCGCTACTCGCAGCTGGCCGGGCTCGGCGAGACGGAGATCGCGATGCTCGACGACAAGCTCGGCCCCTTCCGCGGCCGCATCGCCCGCGACCGCCTCGCCGAGCAGGCCGATTACCTGGCGCGCGGCGACAAGGACGGCTTCGAGGAACGGTTCGGCAAGCTCGGCGGGTAGTGTCACACACGTCGTCCCGGCGGAGGCCGGGACCTCAGGGGGTGAAGGACGCCGTCGCTTGTGCAGGGCGCCTTGCACTAGCGCCCGTGCTTTTCACCCGCTGAGATCCCGGCCTTCGCCGGGATGACGTGACCTGCACGCGATTCCGTCAATCCTCCCGGACCACCGGCTCGGCGATGAGCTTGTCGATCTTGCGGCCGTCCATGTCGACGATCTCGAAGCGCCAGTCGCGATAGTCGAAGCGCTCGCCCGTCTCGGGAAGGTGCTTCAGGACCGAAAGCGCGAAGCCGGCCACGGTGGCATAGTCGCGGTCTTCGGGCATCGGGATGCCGAGCTGGTCGCTCAGCGCGTCGGCCGAGAGCGAGCCGGAGACCAGCCAGCTTCCGTCCTCGCGCTCGACCAGCGGCGGATCGGCATCGCTCGCCGAATTGGAGGCGAAGGCGCCGGCAAGGGCGGCGAGCAGGTCGGCGGGCGTCACCAGGCCGTCGAAATGGCCGTATTCGTCGTGAACGAAGGCCATCGGCACGTCCGAATCGCGGAGCACGACGAGCGCGTCCATCGCATCCATCTGATCGGGAATGACCGGCGCCGAGCGCATCAGCGCGCGCAGGTCGAGCGGCCGGCCGTCGATCAGGGCGCCGACGATGTCGCGCGCCTGGACGACGCCCACGATCTTGTCGACCGACCCTTCCGCCACCGGCAACCGGCTGTGCGGCGTGTCGCGCAGCGTCTCGCGCAGCTCGTCGCCTTCCGCGTCGATGTCGATCCAGTCGACGTCGGTTCTCGGCGTCATCACTTCGCGGGTCGGGCGGTCGGCGAGGCGCACGACGCCGGAGATGATCGCCCGCTCGCTCTCCTCGATAACCCCGGCATGATGGGCTTCGGCGACGACCATGTGGAGCTCTTCGGCCGTGACGCTGTGGTCGGTGTCGCGCTGGAGGCGCAGCAGGCGGAAGATGCCGGCGCTGGTCTTGTCGAGCAGCCAGACGAAAGGCGCGGTGGCGCGGGCGAGCCACAGCATCGGCGGCGCCATTACCGACGCGATTCCCTCGGGCGCCCGAAGCGCGAACTGCTTGGGCACGAGCTCGCCGATCACCAGCGAAGCATAAGTGGTGAGGACGATCACGAGCGCGAAGCCTGCCGTCTGCGCGGTCGCCGGATCGAGGCCGAGCCATTCGAGGCGCTGGCCGACCGGCCCGCCGAGCCGCGCGCCGGAATAGGCGCCCGCGATGATCCCGACCATGGTGATGCCGATCTGCACCGTCGACAGGAAGCGCCCGGGGTCGGCGCCGAGATCGAGCGCCGTCTGCGCGCCCCTGCGCCCGCGCTTCGCCATGGCTTTCAGGCGCGGCCGGCGTGCCGAGACGATCGCCAGCTCGGACATGGCGAACATGCCGTTCACCCCCACGAGCAGCAGGATGAGCAGCGCGTCGAGCCAAGGAAAGGGGGCGAGGTTGGGGGGAACGGGAGCCATGTGCGGTGGCGCCCGTTTAGCCTTTTAGCTTTCGCCGCGACAACCTGTTCCTCAGGTCCGGTTCAAACCGGATGTGGAACATAGGTTGTGCGACATCGGTTAGCTCCCGGTTCACCCCACCTTCGGGAAAGGAATGAGTATGTCCAAGCGTATCACCGCGGCCTTCGCCGCCCTTCTTCTTACGGGCACCGCCGCCTGCGTCACCAATCCGGAGACCGGCGAGCGCGAGTTCCCGGTCCGCACCGCGATCGGCGGCGGCCTCGGCGCCATCGGCGGCTATCTTCTGGGCGACCTGATCGGCGGGCGGCGCGACCGCACCGAGCGGATCGTCGGCGCCGGCATCGGCGCGATCGCCGGCGGCGCCGTCGGCCAGTATATGGACCGGCAGGAGCAGGAGCTGAAGCGCCGCACCGCCGGCACCGGCGTCGTCGTCGAGCGCCAGGGCGACGAGCTCGTCCTCACCATGCCGTCGGGCATCACCTTCGCCACCAACCAGGCGGACGTGCAGGCGCAGTTCCGGCCGGTCCTCGACCAGGTCGCGCAGACGCTGACGGCTTACCCGTCGACGCTCATCGACGTGCTCGGCCACACCGACAGCACCGGCACGGCCGAGTACAATCAGGGCCTGTCCGAGCGGCGCGCGCAGGCGGTCTCCTCCTATCTCGGCATGCGCGGCGTGCAGCAGGTCCGCATCGCGGCGCGCGGCTACGGCGAGAGCCAGCTGCTGGTCAATCCGGAGCAGACCGAGGCGGACCGGCAGGCGAATCGCCGCGTCGAGATCCGGATCGTCCCGGCGACCACCGGCGCCTGATCCGCGCAAGCGGCTGAAAGGAACAGGGGGCGCCGGGGAGACCCGGCGCCCCTTTTCCATATGGCAGGCACCGCCTCCCCTCCCGAGCGCAACGCGCAGGCGCGCGCCGTCCTTCTGGTCGCCGCGCTCCATGCGCTGCTTGCGTGGGGGCTGGTGAGCGGCCTCGCCGTGGATTTCCTGCGCGGCGTCGAGACGCGCCTCAAGGTCTTCGCCATCACACCCGACCCGCCGCCACCGCCCCCGGAGCGCGTGGTGCCCGCGCCGGTTCGCATCCAGAGGCCCGAGGGCGCCGCCGCGCCGCCGAGCCTCAAGTCCCGCCCCTCACCCGTCGTGGCGCCGCGCGAGGGGCCGCGCTCTCCCGTCCGCGCCGCACCGGAGCCGAAGCCCCTCCCCACCGGCAGCGCCCGCGACGCAGGCGCCTCGACGATGCCGGGCACCGGAACCGGTGCCGGGGGCGAGGGGAGCGGCGCGGGTGCCGGACGCGGCGGAAGCGGCACGGGCGGCGGCGGAGCCCCGGCGCGGGCGCAGCGCATCGCCGGCTCGCTCGACTATCGCGACTATCCGGGGCGCCGCGCCGAGCGCGTCGAATCGGTCGGCGTTCGCTTCACCGTCGCGGCGTCGGGGAGCGTCGGCGACTGCCGCGTGACGCAATCGAGCGGCAATCCCCGCCTCGACGTCGCGACCTGCCGAATCATCGAGCAGCGCTTCCGCTACCGCCCGGCGCGGAGCGCCTCGGGCGAGCCGGTGGCGTCGATCGTCAGCACGGTCTTCGACTGGATCCCGCCGGGGCTCCGCTAGCATCCTCCCCATGCGCAGCATGGGGAGGGGGACCACCCGCAGGGTGGTGGAGGGGTAGCTGGCTCGGCTTAGGGAACTCGTGCGCTGGACGGCGGAGGACTGCGCCTTCTACCCCTCCACCATGCTTCGCATGGTCCCCCTCCCCAACCGCTTCGCGGATGGGGAGGATGCTAGCGGCGATCGCGGAAGAAGGTACGCAGCTGCTCCGCCGCCTCCGCCTCGCCGATGCCGGGATAGACTTCGGGGGCGTGGTGGCAGGTGGGCTGGGCGAACAGGCGAGGGCCGTGGAGGACGGCGCCGCCCTTCGGGTCGGCGGCGGCGAAATAGAGGCGCTCCACCCGCGCAAGGGCGATCGCGCCGGCGCACATGGCGCAGGGCTCGAGCGTCACCCAGAGATCGCAGCCGTCGAGCCGCGGCTCGCCCAGCGCGGCGGCGGCGGCGCGCATGGCGACCATCTCGGCATGAGCGGTGGGATCGTTGAGTTCGCGCATTCGATTGCGGCCCGTCGCGAGCACGGCGCCGCCCCGGCTCACCACCGCGGCCACGGGAACCTCCCCAGCGACAGCCGCGGCGCGCGCTTCGTCGAGCGCAAGGCGCATCGGCTCTGGCAATGGAAAGCTCATCGCGCGGCGCTAGCTGCGCCGCGCTCCAAAGGCAAAATCGTGGGATCGGCCCTTACTGCGCGTTGCCCTGCGGCTGGGGCGCGGGCTGGGCCTGCGGCTGGCCCGAACCGTCATTGACCCTGAGCGTCGGCGTCTGGACCTGGCGCTGCTCGGTGCCGACCACCGGCACCGGCATCGTCGTATTCGTCGTGCCGACCTCGACGGGATTGATGCGGACTTCTACCGGCTCGTTCCGGTTGCCGCTCCAGTCGAGATCGACGATGCCGGCGACCACCAGCCCGATCGCCACGAGTATCAGGAACGCGAGCAGGAGCAGGAGTTTGCGCAACATGGGGTGCCTCCGGTATAACCTTTGTTGGAACAACGAAGGCCTACCGGCTTGGTTGCAGCACCGCAACGAGTCCGGCGGCGGGCCTAAGCGGTTGACGCGCCGCCCCTCCCGAGGTATCTCGCGGCCGCTTCGGCGGGCCTTGCCGCGCCTTCATCCAGGACGAGAATCGACATGTCGCGCATTTGCGAACTGACCGGCAAGGGCCGGCAGGTGGGCAACAACGTTTCCCACGCCAACAACAAGACCAAGCGCACCTTCCTGCCGAACCTGCAGGACGTGACGCTCATGTCCGACGCGCTCGGCCGCTCGGTGCGCCTCCGCGTCTCGATGAACGGCCTTCGTTCGGTCGAGCATGTCGGCGGCCTCGACAATTGGCTGCTCAAGTCGAAGGACGACCTGCTGAGCCTGCGCGCCCGCCGCCTCAAGCGCGAAATCGCGAAGAAGCAGACGAGCGAAGCCGAAGCGGCCTGAGCGCTTCCTTCTCTCTACCCGTCTCTACTCAGCCGCCCGCCCGACTCCCGCTTTCGCGGGAATGACGGCGGGCGTTTGCGTTTTCACTCCGCCAGCGCGAACTTCAAGAGCAGCGTCCATTGGAGGATCGGCGTGTAATTGTCGTCGGACGCGATCCAGACGATCGTGCGGCTGCCTTCGCGCGTGACGCTGAGCGCCTCGAGATTGTCGCTGGTGATCGAGCCTGAAAAGGCGGCCAGCTCGCGGGGTTCGAGGACGCTCCCTGCGCGAGACCGGCTCGGCAGCTCGGCCACCGAGAGAATAGCCGCGAAGCCGCTCAGCCAGCGGAAGCGGCGGTTGAGGACGAGGATCCGCCCATCCGGAAGCAAGCCGGCGTCCGTGGGGCTGTAGCCCGCCGGCGGCCGATAGCGCAGCGGGACGATGCGGGTGCCGGGCACGGCGGGATCGCCTTCGAAGAGGAGCAGGGGAGTGGTCCCGTCTGCCGCCGTTCGGCCCTCGCCGAAGACCAGGAAGCGACCGTCGGCCAGGCGCGTCATCCCCTCGGGGCCGCGCATCGAGGGCCAGCGCTCCATCGCCTTCGGAACCGAAGCCGCAACGGGCGCCCAGTCGCTGCGCCGGTAGCGCCAGATCGCATTGCGACCTTCCCAAGCGACCCACAGGTCTGCGCCGGCCACAACCATCGATTCGCCGTCGCGGTCGCTCTTGCGGCGGCCCGTCCCCGGCCCGCCCGCCACCCGGCCGATGTTGAGCGGCAGCGTGCCCGCTGCGCGGGGCACGGGAAAGCGGAACAGGCTCCCGGCGTCGCTCAGGGCGAGCACCTGCCCGTCCTCGACGTGCATTGCTGATATGCCACCGAGCCGCACGTCGTCGCTCCGGAGACGCCAGCCTTCGAGGAAGACGAGCGCGCCGAGCCGCCGCCGCCCGGGGTCGGCGCGGTCGAGCGGCACCGGCTCTGCGTGCATCACGGTGTCCGCGGGCCGGGGCGACGGCGGCGTTTCATCGGGCCAGGCGAAGGTCGCAAGCAGGAACGCGCTCGCCAGCAGGGTCGCGATCCGCGCGCGACGGTCCGGGCCTTTCCGCCGCTTCAGCATGAACCGCCGCTTACGAGTCCATTCAGGGCGGCCTCAAGCGAACCGGCGCATAAGGGCTTCAAGACGAGGAGCAGTAACATGTTGAAAAAGATCACCCTTTGCGCCGCCGCCGCGATTGCTGCCGTCAGTGCCGTTCCGGCTGCCGCCGAGGCCGCGCCGAACGGCCGCGCCAGCGGCTATTACAACAACAGCGCCCATGCCCGCGCCTACCAGAACCAGCGCTACAGCAACCGCTACCAGGGGCGCACTGCCTACGACGCGCGCTACGGCGACCGCTACGGCTACAACAACAATTATCGCTACAACGATCGCTATGACGACCGCTACGACCGCGGCTGCTCGGGCACGACCGGCACGATCGTCGGCGGCGCCGGCGGCGCCCTCCTCGGCCGCGAAGTCGCCGGGCGCGGCGACCGCACAGTCGGCGCGGTGATCGGCGGCGTCCTGGGCGCCGTGACCGGCCGGGCCATCGGCCGGAGCGCCTGCCGCAACTAGCTTACGAGATCCCTCGCGTCGCGTAACGAGGGCGGGGCTGCCATTCCTTCTGGGGAGTGGCAGCCCCGAATTATGTGTGGCGGGGCGCGGCTCGACGGGTTGAGCCGTCGGCCTCCGTTCGTCCCGAGCATAGTCGAGGGGCGCACGCGGTGAGCCTGAGCTTGCGCCCCTCGACTTCGCTCGGGACGAACGAGGTGGTGGACTGTCCTCTCTCCCCCTTTGGGTGCTGCGCGGACGTCGGCTTTTACACGCCCGGCGTGTCGAACAGGTCGGCGAGCTGGCCGATCATGGTGCCGCCGAGCTGCTCCGCGTCCATGATGGTGACGGCGCGCTCGTAATAGCGGGTGACGTCGTGGCCGATGCCGATGGCGATGAGTTCGACCGGGGAGCGCTCCTCGATCCAGCCGATCACCTGGCGCAGGTGGCGCTCCAGGTAGGTGCCGCTGTTCACCGACAGCGTCGAATCGTCGACCGGCGCGCCGTCCGAGATCACCATCAGGATCTTGCGTTCCTCGGACCGCGCGATCAGCCTACCGTGCGCCCAGAGCAGGGCCTCGCCGTCGATATTCTCCTTGAGCAGCCCTTCGCGCATCATCAGGCCGAGATTCTTACGCGCCCGGCGCCAGGGGTCGTCGGCCTGCTTGTAGACGATGTGGCGAAGGTCGTTGAGGCGGCCCGGATTGGGCGGGCGGCCCTCGCTCAGCCAGCGCTCGCGGCTTTGGCCGCCCTTCCAGGCGCGGGTGGTGAAGCCGAGGATCTCGACCTTGACGCCGCATCGCTCGAGCGTGCGCGCCAGGATGTCGGCCGAAATGGCGGCGATCGAGATCGGGCGGCCGCGCATCGATCCCGAATTGTCGATGAGCAGGGTGACCACCGTATCGCGAAAGTCCGTGTCCCGCTCGACCTTGTAGGAGAGCGAGTGGGCGGGATTGACGATCACGCGGGCGAGCCGCGCGGCGTCGAGTATGCCCTCCTCCTGGTCGAAGTCCCAGCTACGCGACTGCTGCGCCATCAGGCGGCGCTGGAGGCGGTTGGCGAGCTTGGTCACCGCCGACTGGAGGTGGACGAGCTGCTGGTCGAGATAGGCGCGCAGGCGCCCCAGCTCCTCCTCGTCGCACAGCTCGGTGGCCTCGATGACCTCGTCGTACTGGCCGGTGAAGATGCGGTAGTCGAACTGGGGCGGAAGGTCGGAAAGCGGGCGGTTGGGGCGGGTCGGGACGATGCCTTCGTCGCCATCGTCGCCCATGGATTGTTCGGAGGAATCCATATCCTCCTCGGCCCAGTCGGTCTCGGTGTCCTGGTCGCCGCCCTCGCCCTGCTCCGGGCGCATCTCGGCCTGGCCCTGACCGGAGGCATCGTCCTCCTGCTCGTCCTCGTCGCCTTCGCCGTCCTTGTTCTGATCGTCGTCGGCATTTTCGTCGCCGCTGTCGGGGTCGTCCTCGGGCGTCATGTCGCCTTCGACGAGCTCCAGATCCTGGAGGACGCGGCCGAGCATCTGCGCGAAGGCGGCCTGATCGTCGAGCACAAGCGACAGCGCGTCGAGATCGGCGCCGGCTTTTTCCTCGATCCACTCGGAGACCAGCGACAAGGCGGCGCGCGCCGCTTCCGGCGGTGCTTCGCCGGTGAGGCGCTCGCGTACGATGAGGCCGAGCGCGGTCGAGAGCGGCACTTCCTCCGCCACCCGCGCGCGGGTCAGCGGATCGGTCCGCATCCGCATTTCGGTGAGCCGGGCGAGATTGGCGCGAACCCCGGCCATGGTCCGCGCTCCGATCGCTTCGACCCGCGCCTGCTCGGCTGCGTTGAACACGGCGCGGGCGACTTCGTCCGCCGGCGTGCCGCGGGCGTGGAGCGCCGCATTGTGGTGCCTTAGCTTCAGTGCCGCCGCGTCCGCGTAGCCGCGCGCTTCCGCCACTTCGCGCTCTGGAAGCGAGCGCCCCGGCATCGGCGCCTTGATCGCCTTCCCGTTCGTCCCCGGCGCCTCGGCGGTCAGCCCGAGCTCGACGTCCGGGTCCCGCGCAATCGCCCGCGCCGCCCCGGCCAGCGCCTGTCGGAACGCGTCTATGGGATTGTCCGTCGCCATCTACCCTCTCCCATTTAGGGAGAGGGGGGGACCCATTGCGTCAGCAATGGGGGGGTGAGGGCACGGGATCGGAGCTAATGCCGCAAATGTGCGTGCCCTCACCCTCCCACCCGGCTGCGCCAGGCGGGCCCCTCCCTCTCCCTGAAGGGGAGAGGGGTTCATCGTCACGCCCTTACCGCGGCGCTCTCCGGCAGGTCCTTGCCGAAGACACGCTGATAATATTCGGCGACGATCGTCCGCTCCGCCTCGTCGCACTTGTTGAGGAAGGTGAGGCGGAAGGCGAAGCCGACGTCGTCGAAGATGAGGGCGTTCTGGGCCCAGCTGATCACCGTGCGCGGGCTCATCACCGTCGAGATGTCGCCGTTGATGAAGCCCGAGCGAGTCATCTCGGCGACCTTCACCATGCGCTCGACTTCCTGGCGGCCGCCGACATGGTCGTACTCGCCCGACTTGGCGAGGACTATCCGCGCCTCGGTCTCTGCCGGGAGGTAGTTCAAAGTCACGACGATGTTCCAGCGGTCCATCTGGCCCTGATTGATCTGCTGGGTGCCGTGGTAGAGCCCGGTCGTGTCGCCGAGACCGATCGTGTTGGTGGTCGCGAACAGGCGGAACCAGGGATTGGGGCGGATCACCCGGTTCTGATCGAGCAGGGTGAGCTTTCCTTCCGTTTCCAGCACGCGCTGGATGACGAACATGACGTCCGGGCGGCCGGCGTCATATTCGTCGAAGACCAAAGCGACCGGGTGCTGCAGCGCCCAGGGGAGGAGGCCTTCGCGGAATTCCGTGACCTGCTGTCCTTCGCGAAGCACGATGGCGTCGCGGCCGATGAGATCGATGCGGCTGATATGCGCGTCGAGGTTGATGCGGATGAGCGGCCAGTTGAGCCGCGCCGCGACCTGCTCGACGTGCGTGGACTTGCCGGTGCCGTGATAGCCCTGGACCATGACGCGGCGGTTCTTGGCGAAGCCGGCGGCAACGGCGAGCGTCGTATCGGGATCAAAGACGTAGGCGGGATCGAGGTCCGGCACGCGCTCGTCCGCTTCGGAGAAAGCGGGCACTTCCATGTCGCTGTCGATGCCGAAGGCGTCGCGCACCTTCACCATGCGATCGGGCGTGCTCATGATCGTGGCGCCGCGGCTGGCGGGATCGGCGTTGGCGAGTTCGGACATCACACTCTTTTCCGTGTTTTCAAGCGAAGGCGGGGCGGGATTTGAGCTGCGTATAGGCGTCGATCACGGCCTGCAACGCTTTCTCATGACCGCGGTCCCCTCCGTTGTGATCGGGGTGATAGCGGCGCAGCAGATCGGCGTAGCGGCGCCTGAGAACCCGCCGGTCGGCGTCGGTGCCGAGGCCGAGGACGCGGAGCGACTTGCGGTCGCTTTCGCTCAATTCCCGGCCGTCGTGGCGCGGGCCTTCGGCGGACGCGCGGCGGAAGCGGGCGCCGATCGCGTCCAGCGGATCGGTGAACTCGGCCCAGCGCGGCGGGGCGTCGCCGCCGGCGCTCGCGAAGGCGCGGGTCTCGCGGTCCCAGCCGCCGTAGCTATTCTGCGAGGCGGAGATCTCCTCCGCGCTCATGCCTTCGAAATAATTGTAGCCGGAATTGAATGCGCGGATGTGATCGAGGCACATCCAGCGCCATTCGCCGGGTCCGTCGAAGCTCGAGCCGCGTGCCGAGGGCGCACGGAACTCGCCGGGACCTTCGCAGCCCGCATGCGAGCACAGGCCCTTCGCTTCCGACCGCCCGTGAAACCGGGTTTCGCGTTTCCCCGCACTCGCCACGTCCAAAACTGCCCTTTCGTCCAAGGCGGCCTATATAGGCCTGATGAGCCATGCTTTCACCGGCCCCGTCGCGGCCGAAATCGACCAACGCCTGCGCGCCGCGCTCGCTCCCGAACGCCTCGACGTCATCGACGACAGCGAGAAGCACAGGGGGCATGCCGGCCACGACGGCAGCGGCGAAAGCCACTTCACGGTGCGGATCGTCGCCGCCGCCTTCGCGGGGATGAGCCGCCTTGGGCGCCAGCGCGCGGTCAATGCGGCTCTGGCCGATTTGCTCAAGGAGCGCGTCCATGCCCTGGCGATTGAAGCGCGGGCGCCGGGGGAGCCCTGATCGTCATTCCCGCGAAAGCGGGAATCCAGCGGGAGTCTCCAATGGCACCGGCGCCGGAGGCGAACCCGTTCTGGATTCCCGCTTTCGCGGGAATGACGTTAAGGGCGGGCTATGACCGAAGACCTCATCCTCCAGACCCTCGCGCCCGTCACCCACGATCTCGGCGGCTTCAAGGTCCACCGCACGCTTCCGCACAAGGAGCGGACGACGGTCGGCCCCTTCATCTTCTTCGACCAGATGGGGCCCGCGCATCTCCCGCCCGGCGGCGGGATCGACGTGCGCTCGCACCCACACATCAACCTCGCCACCGTCACCTATCTGTTCGCCGGCGCCATCGACCACCGCGATTCGCTCGGCACCTTCCAGACCATCGAGCCGGGCGCGGTGAACCTGATGACCGCGGGGCGCGGCATCAGCCACTCGGAGCGCTCGCCGGCTGGCCTGCGTCCTGCCGGTCCGGAGCTGAGCGGCATCCAGACGTGGCTCGCCCTTCCGCAGGCCAAGGAGGAGATCGACCCTGCCTTCGAGCATGTGCCCGCCGACCGCCTCCCGCTCGTCCACGGCTCCGGCGCCAGCGCCCGAATCGTCATGGGGACGCTGTGGGGCGAGACATCGCCCGTCACCTGCCACAGCGAGACCATCTACGCCGACGTCCAGCTCGCCCCCGGCGGGTCGCTGCCGGTCGACCCGGACGCGGACGAGCGCGCCATTTACCTCGCGGAAGGCGAAGCGACGCTGGACGGCCTCGCCCTCCAGCCGCTCACCCTCTACGTCCTGCGCCCCGGCCTCGCCGCGACCCTGCGCTCAGGCCGCGGCGCCCGGGTGATGCTCTGCGGCGGTGCCCCGCTCGACGGTCCGCGCCACGTCTGGTGGAACTTCGTCTCGTCGAATCGCGACCGAATTCGCCAGGCCCGCGAAGACTGGAAGGCGGGGCGGTTCGACCTGCCGCCCGACGACCGCGAAGAGTGGATCCCCATCCCCGAGGTGCCGAAAACGGTGAGCTATCCATGATGGCAGGCGGCCCACGGAAAGGCATGCAAGACGCCGACCTCGTTCGTCCCGAGCGCAGTCGAGGGGCGCACGCTCGGACTGGGTGCAGTCGCCCCTCGACTTCGCTCGGGACGAACGGAGGCTATTCGGCATGACGGAACTGAAGATCGAGCGGATCGCCCTCTCCACCGGCATCACCTTGAACGTGCAGCATGGCGGGCCCGAGGGTGCGCCGGCGATCCTCTTCCTGCACGGCTTTCCGGAATCGCACCGGACGTGGCGCAACCAGATTGAGGACCTGTCGCGCGACTACCGGGTCGTGGCGCCCGACCAGCGCGGCTTCGCGGCGTCGGACCGGCCCGGGGGCGTCGAGCATTATGAGACCGGCAAGATCGTCCAGGACGCAATGGCGCTGATGGACGCGCTCGGGATCGAGCATTTCACCCTGGTCGGACACGATTGGGGCGGAGCCGTCGCCTGGACGACGGCGCTCCAGCATCCGATCCGCGTACAAAGGCTCGTCATCGTCAACGCGCCGCATCCGCTCGTCTTTCAGAGATCGCTGATCGAGGACGAGGCGCAGCGCGAAGCGTCTCAGTACATCAACTTCTTCAGGAGCCCGCTCGCCGAGGCCGGGATCACGGCGATGGGGCTGGAGGGCTTTCTCGACAAGGTGCTGCTCAGCCATTCCGACGCGACCAAGCTGCCGGAGGAGGAAAGGCAGCATTATCTGGACGACTGGAAGCAGCCCGGCGCGCTCACCGCCATGCTGAACTGGTACCGGGCCGCGAAGGTCGAGGTGCCGGCGCCTGGCGTCGAAGCGAAGCTGCCGGTCTGGATGCATGCGCCCTTCCCGAAGCTGCGCATGCCGACCCTCGTCGTCTGGGGCATGAAGGACGCGGCGCTGCTGCCCGTCCAGCTCGAAGGGCTGCACGATCTCGTCGAGGACCTGCGCATCGTCACCAGCGAGACGGCCGGCCACTTCATCACGTGGGAAGAGCCCGGCACCGTCACGTCGGCGATCCGCGACTTCCTTGGCGCGACGCGGGCCTGAGCGGCGCCTGAGTGGCGCCTGAGTGACTGGCCGGGCACGCGGGGGCTTCCCACCCCGGCGCCCGCTTCTGTATGGCCCCGCCGATGGTTTCCGCTTCCGCCCGTTCCCGTTCGCGCTCCGCCGCGCGCCTCGCCGCCGTGCAGGCGCTCTACCAGCATGAGATGGAGGAGACGCCGATCCCGGTGCTGCTCCACGAATTCCACCAGCACCGGCTCGGCGCCACGATCGAGGGCGCCCAATATGCCGACGCCGAGGTCGATTTCTTCGACGACGTGGTGAGCGGCGTCCATGCGCGGGCGGCCGAGATCGACGGGCTGATCGCCGCGCGCCTGGCCGAAGGCTGGGCGCTGTCGCGCCTCGATCGCCCGATGCGCCAGATCCTGCGCGCCGGGGCCTACGAGCTCGCCGCCCGGGCGGACGTGGCGACCGGCACGATCATCTCGGAATATGTCGACGTCGCGAAGGCCTTTTACGACAAGAAGGAAGCGGCCTTCGTGAACGGGCTCCTCGACGCGGTGGCAAAGGACGTCCGGACCTAGGTCGAAGGAAAGCCCTGCCGCGGCATCTCGCCCCAGCTGTGCTGCTTGGTGAGATATTGCCACCAGCCCCAGAGCCGCCAGAAATTGTGGAGCTGCCGGTACCCGAAATTCTCCAGGATCGCGGCCGAGCCGAGCTTCATCAGGTCGCCGACGCGCGGATAGGGACGGAGCTGATATTCGGCGAGGAGCAGGGAGGCGATGCTCGTGAAGGTGCCGAGGCCGAAGACGAGGGCGGTGAAGGCGATCAGGTGATCGACCGAGAGCACGCCGAAATACCAGAAGAGCGGCAGCGCGAAATAGCCGAGCACTTCCATGATCGGCCCGATCAGGTCGACCAGCAGCATGTGGCCGAAGCCCAGGATTCCAACGCGGCCGTAGCGCGGGTTGAGGGCCATGCGCTTGTTCTGGAAGAAGCATTCGAGGGCGCCGTTCTGCCACCGCGCGCGCTGGCGGGCGAGGACGCGCAGGGACTCCGGCACTTCGGTCCAGCAGGCCGGCTCGGGCACGAAGCCGACCCGGTAGTCGCGCCCCTGCTCGATCAGGTGGCGGTGGAGGCGCACGACGATGTCGAGATCCTCGCCCAGCGATCCCGTCGTATAGCCGCCGATCTCCATCACCACGTCGCGCCGGAAGAGGCCGAAGGCGCCTGAGATGATCATCAGCGCATCGATCCGGCTCCACGCGAGGCGGCCCATCAGGAACGAGCGCAGATATTCGACGATCTGGACGCGCGGCAGGAAGCGGTCCGACACCTGGACCCGGCTCACCGCCGCATTGTGGATGTCGACTCCGTTGGCGACGCGCAGGGTCCCGCCGACCGCCACCATCCGGTCGGCATCCTCCAGGAAGGGCACGATCGCGCGGATGAGGGCGCCGCGCTCCAGGATCGTGTCGCCGTCGACGATGCAGAAATGGGTGGAGCGGGAGAGCGCGATGCCGGCATTCTGCGCGTCCGCCTTGCCGCCGTTCACCTTGTCGATGACGAACAGTCTCGGGTCGGTGCGCGATCGGTAGACGGCATGGACCGGCTTGTGCGGCAGGTGGATTTCGAGCTGCTCGCTCACCGGATCGAGGCCGTATTCCGCGTCGAGGACCGCCATCGTCGAGTCGGTCGAGCCGTCGTTGACGATGATGACGTCGTAGCGGGGATAATGGAGCGCCAGCATCGAGCGCGCGCTGGCGAGGATGGTGCGCTCCTCGTTGAAGGCGGGCGCGACGACGCTGATCGCCGGCGCGATGCGGGCATAGCGCCCGTAGATGAGCGCCGGATCGACCACCGGCGGGCGCGAGCGCAAGGCCGCGGCGGCGATGCCGAGCTGGATCATGTGCAGCAGGTTCTGCAGCCCCGCCGAGACCAGGATGGCGAGCGTCAGGACTTCCGCCGCGTCGATCCAGAAGGGCTCCGATGCGTCACCCATGGCGGGCGAGCCGCGGCGGGGGCGGCTGGGCCGCGGGGAGGGCCGGGCCGGGGTTCAGCATCCAGATCGATCGCGCCGCCGCCGAGGCGACGGTGGGATCGCGATCGGCGAGGAGCCGGCGAAGCTGCGGGCCGTCGCGACCGGCCGCGCGCGCCGCTTCCCGCCGCACCTCGGGCGCCGGGTGGGCGAGCAGCCTGGCGAGGATCGCGGCCCCGCCCGGCATGCCGCCGGCTGCGAGCGAACGCGCGACCTCGGCGGCGATCGGCGCCTGCGGATCGTCGGCGAGCGCCGCGAGCAGGCGCTGGTGGACGCCGCGGCCGGCAAGCTCCAGTGCGCCCAGCGCGCTGAGCCGGAGGCGCGGCGCGGCGGCTTCGTCGGCGGCGGTCCGCACGATCGCCGTTTCCTCGCCCGGCAACAGCAGCTCGAACAATAGCACCATCCGCGACGACCGGTGCGCCTCTTCGCCCAGCGCGGGGAGCAATTCGTCAAGCGCCGGCGCGGCGCCGCGCTGCGCAAGCCCGATCGCCGCCGCGATCCGCACCGCCGGCGAGCGGTCCGCCAGCGCCCGCTGCAGCGCCTCGAACGCCTCTCCCCCGCCCGTCTCGGCGAGAAGCTCGCAGTAGAGCAGGCGCACGCCTTCCCCTGCGCCTGAAAAGGCCGCCGCCACCCGCGCTTCGAAGCGGCCCCGGCCGAGCAGCGCGCAGACCGACTCGAAATCCGCCTCCGACAGCATCGGCAAGGCCCGTGCGAGAAAGGCGGCGAGCGCGTCCGGCTTCACCCGGTCCCACGCCGCGCCGAGTGCGTCCGCATCGCGGTCGCCCTGGAAGCGGAGCAGCGCCTCCGCCGCCGCGACATGGCTGCTCCGGCTCCGGCGAAGAACGGCGTGGCGCCCGGCGCGCGCCGCGATCAGCCCGAACCAGACGAACGCGGCGAGGCACACGGAGGCGGCCGCCGCGAGAAAGAGGCTGCTCGTCATCGGGCGGGGCCGCGGGTCAGTCGCGCCGCCGCCCGGGCGTTGCTTGGCTGTGGCGATGGAACGGCATGGCGGGCTCGGGCGCGGGCGATGCCCCGATCCGCCGCCGCGCGGCCGATCCGGGGCTTGGCATCGGCGCAAAGGCGGTTAACACAAGGGCGGATGCGTGCTGTACAGCCAACCAAGGCGTTGGCAATCCTCTGCTTTATGCTCAATCCGGGACCCGCCGCCGGCCAGGCCGAGCCGACGCCGACGACGGCGCCGCCGCCGCGCGCGATGGCGAGCTTCGATCTCCCCCGCATGCCCGGCGAAGGAGACCGGCTCATCCTCACCCGCCTCCCCGCCGGCGACCGCCTCGCCATCCGCCGCCCGCCCGGACCGCCGCGCCTGCCGGCCCTGCCGCTCGGCACGAACCTCCTCGCCGAGGCGGCCGCCGCGATCCCGTTCGGGGTCGAGGAGCGCTGCCGCGTCGAGGCGCGTGAAGGCGGGATCGATCTCATCTGCACGGCAGGAACGTCCAGCGCGGGCCTGCTGCTCCGCTTCGATGCCCGTTACCCGCGCGGCGCCGCCGCCTCGGGCGCGATCGGCGCGCGCGGCGGCCCGGGTTTCCGGGCGCAGTTCGGCCGCCTCGGCGACGACGCGGACGACGCGCGTGCGTTGGCCGGCGGCGAGCAAGCCTTGCCGCTCCCCGGCGACGGCAGCGGCCTCGCCGCCCAGCTCGTCATCCTCGCCCCGCCCGGCGGCGGCACCCTGCGAATCGACCGCGTCGCCCTCGCCGCCGCCGCCGCGCCGCGCACGGTGCCCGCCCCGGCCGGCGCCTGGGCCTGGGAGCCCGCCCTCTGGCAGCGCCGCGGGGCGGCCCTCCTGCGCGACGCGGCGGGCCGCGGCCTCAGCCGCCTGAGCGTCACCCTCGCCGTGCAGGACGGCCGCATCGCGCACCGCCGGGCCCTCGCCGCCTTCATCCGGGAGGCGGGGCGGCAGGGCATCGCGATCGAAGCGGTGGAGGGCGATCCCGACATGATCTTCCCCCGCGGCCTCGCCTCCGCCGCCGCCCGCGCCCGCGCCATCGCCGCCTACCAGCGCAGCGCCGCGCCCGACGCCCGCCTCGCCGGGATCCAGTACGACATCGAGCCCTACACGCTCGCCGGCTGGGGGCGGGAGCCCGCCGGCTACCACGGCTGGAGCCATGCCGTACGCACCCTCGCGCGCAGCGCCGGCGCACCCGTCCACCTCGTCCTCCCCTTCTGGATCGCCGAGGAGGAGGAAGGCCCGGCCTTCCTGCGCGAGATCGCGGCGGCGGTGAGCGGCATCACGATCATGGCCTACCGGACGGACGCCCCCCGCATCTTCGCCGCCGCCGAGCCCCTGCTGAGCTGGGGCGCCGCCGCCGGCAAGCCGGTCCGAGTCGCGCTCGAGACGGGGCCCGTGGCGGAGGAGACGGAAGAAAGCTTCGCCCAGGCGCCAAGCGGCCGCCTCGCCGTGGTCGCGGGCGAGGACGGGACAGTGCGCGCGACCCTCCTCGCCACCGTCGCCGCGATCCCGGGCGCCAAGATGTACGCCCCCGCCGGCCGCACCACCGCCCGCCCCGAACGCATCAGCTTCCTCGGCAACGACGAAAGGATGATGGAGACTGCGCGAGCCCTCGCCACGCCGCTGGGTGCTTGGCCCGCGTTTGCAGGGTTCTCGTTTCACGGCCTGCGGTGGGGTGCCTTGGAAGGCAGGATAGCACCTTAGTTTCCGCCGCTGCCCCAAGTCCGTCAGCCTGAGCTTGTCGAGACCCCCACTCTCACTTCATGTTGCAGTACAATGCGGTAGTGCAAACCCTGGAAAGCGTTACGGGCGCAGCAGCTTACGGTTTCTCACACCTCGTCGCATTTCTGGAATGGCCGCTGTGCGAATGTCCGCAATGGGTGGAAAGCGGACATTGACTGAATTCGATCTACCCACGTCCGGACCAACGGTCCCTGCACGGCTTGCCCTCCCCAAGAACCATCCGGAATCAGTGAGGACTCCGGACCACATCGACCGTCGTTTCTGCCGAGACCTGCTGCTCGACCGGCGTGCGATCCCGCAGCAGGCCGCGCATCCAGCGCAGCAGCGGCGCTTCGATCCAGCGGTGGAAGGCGAGCGCCAAACCGATGGTGACGATTGCGGCCGCAAGGATCGATAACCAGGTGATCGGCGGCTGAGCGGGCGGCAGCTGCAGCAACTGGCCGACCACGATCGGGTGCACCAGATAGAGGGCGTAAGATGCCGCACCGAGAAGCAGTATGAAACGGCCCCTGACCGCGAGCCCCTGCCGCTCGGCGATGACGACGCCGAGGATGATCGCGGCCGACGGCAGGCCCCAGCACAAGACGCGATCGAGGCCGTCATAGTCGTGGGGATTGTGGCGGGTCAGGAGCAGCATCGCCGGGAGCAGGACGACGCCGAGCCCGGCAAGGCCGAGGCCGGCCGCGGCCGGAATTGCGCGCAGGGCGCCGAGTCGTTCGGAAAGGAGGAATATGCCGATACCGAGCGCAAATTCGAGCAGCAACGGCCAAGGCCCGGCCTCTCCTGGCAAAGGCGCGAGCCCGAGGACCAGAAGGGCTATCGTGGCGATCCAGGGTGCGAGCCGGCTGCCGAAGCGCAGTGCTAGCCAGAAGAGCAGATAGAAAGCGAGCTCGTACACCAGCGTCCAGGCGACGAAGATCAAGGCGGGCCTGCCACCGGGTCCGGGCAGATAGAACAAGGACTGAAGGAGCCAGCCGGAAGCCTCAGCGACGTCGATGTGCCGCAAGGTGGTTAAAGCGGCGATCAACGTCACGATCCAATACGCCGGAACGACGCGGATCAGGCGGTGAGCAAGAAAGTGGCGAGAGTTGCGCGTCGCGCTGTGGGCGATGATGAACCCGCTCAGCACGAAGAAAAGGTCAACGCCCGCCGCGCCCACCCGAAAGGACAATTGCGTCGCCGGCAGGAGACCGAAGTGGAACAACACGACGCCCATCGCAGCGAGGGCCCGGACCGCTTGCAGATTGGCGAGCATCGCGTGTCTCCGCTGTTGTCGCCCGCGCCGCCCCTCAACCGGGGAGCCGGCGGGCAGGAGGGGCTAGTCGAGCAATTCGGACGCGCCGCCGAAGCCCTCGGCGTGCCAGCCTGCGAGCGCGAAAATGGCTGCAAGCTCGATTGCCAGCGCGGCCGCCAGAGCGAGCGGAAAGATGAAGGTGACGAAGACGAGACCAGTGAAGAGCAGCAGCGTCACGCTGACCGCAGCGAGCAGGGCGCCGACCCTGAGGACGCCCGCCCAGTCGCGCTCAAGCAGCAGCCAGGCGATGCTAAGATGCGCCGCCGCGACCACCACCAGGAGCAGAGCCAGCGACGGCAGCGCGAAAAGATTGCCCTCGCTGAGGAGCGGCTCCTCGCCGCCGAGAGCGGTCAGATAGGAATAGGGAAAACCCGACATCAGGCTCGCTACGAGGAGCGCCGCGGTTGGAATGACGAGGACGAAGGCGATGCCGTGACTCGCGATCATGTACCGCCCTTCCGCGTGCCTCGGCAGCTCGCGCCATGCCGCGGTCAGGCAGCCCCACGCGAACGACAGCGACCTGCCATCGGCACAGGCGGCCTCAAACTCCTCACGCATCGCCTGCGCCCATTCGCGCCGATGGTGGCCGAGGCAGCGGGTCGCCAACGTCACCATCGCCCGCGCCACTGTTCTCATGCGAATGTCGCCGTGAGGCCGCGCGGGCCTTCTGCGACGTCCGCCCCCTGTGCCAGAGCGAGACCGGCTGCCGTCAGCCGGTAGGCGTGCCGCGCCGGCCGGCCGGGATGCGCGGGCGGGCGCCATTCTGCCTCGACCAGCCCCTGATCAGTCATCCGCATCAGCAAGGGGTAAAGCGTGCCGGACAGAAGGCCGGTTTCCTTCATCATGTCGTAGCCATGCCGCCATTCGCGCGGCCGCGCCGACAGCGTCCGCAGCAGCGCGAGCATGTGCTTCGACGGGTTCCGGCGCCGTTCCATGCTTTACTAAAACATATGTAGAGTTAAGGGTCAACACACAGCATTTGTCCGGACGTCGAGAATGGAGGACGGCGCGGGTCCAATGGCGAATGCCACCGAGCCCGCCTGCCGATGTCTGCAATAGGTCGGAAGCGGACCCCTAGGCGAATGTCCGCAATGCGTCGAAAACGGAAACTCGGCGAGCATGCCCGAGAGGGATGCGCGGAGCAGCCTATGCGGCCGCTCGCGCCGCAGCCCCCTTAATAGTCGAAACGCATTCCGCGGCACGAAGCGGAGCGCAGCTGGTAGTCTGCGAATACGGACGTAGGGCCGCCGTTGGCTTGCTCGGTGATAGTCCAGCGCCAGCCGGTGCCGGTGCGCGTGAATCGGTTCAGGTAAGTCGCGTCTGAAAAGCGGTAGCGTTGCACGAAGCCGCCTTGCTCGATCTCACCGAGACCCAACGAAGGTTCGTATAGACCACCCGTCGTATCGAGAAAGACCGACCCAATGGCTCGGGGCTGCTCGCCAGCGCCATAGGTGATCGATGCTTCGTATGGGTCCGACCCGATTGCTCGTAACTGCAGAGTGAAATAGCGTCGGCCTAGATGCCACTGGCCCCGCGCAATCGCAGGCGAGTCTTTGCCCAGAACTTGCCCGCTTACTCGCCAGCAACCTTGCAAGCCGGCCACTCCGGCCAAGCCGGGCGGTACGGTGTAGGCTGGCGTTGCCAGCATGAGCATCAATGTAATCATCGCCACTTCCTCTGCGGCACCAAGGAACCAGGAACCCTTGTACGTGCTCCTCCGAATTCTGTTCGCCGCTTCCATGTTTACCTGAGGCGCCAAGCTGGCAGGGTGAGATCATGTCCGCAATGGGTCGTAAGCGGACTTTGGGGAACGGTCATTCGGCTCCAAGCGAGGAAAGCGCAGCGTGCATAAGCGGGAAGTTTGGCTAGCGGATTGTTAGGTTTGTGCCGGGTCGCGCTCGCCCCGCGGCTCGCGTAGGAACGGCGAGTGCCCCGCGAGCCCGCCTTCATTGCCTCCATCCGCGCCCTCGCGACAGCGCCGGCTGCGCGTGGGCTTCTCGACGACGCGGCCGTGCTCGAGCTGGGCGGCGCGCGGCTCGTGCTCACGCACGACATGCTCGTCGAGGGGGTGCATTATCTTCCCTCCGATCCGCCGGAGGACGTCGCCTGGAAGCTGCTGGCGGTGAACCTGTCCGATCTCGCCGGAAAAGGCGCGCGGCCGGTGGGGGTGCTCCTGGGATATGTGCTTGGCGATGCGGCGTGGGACCGGGCGTTTGCCGAGGGGCTGGGGGCGGCGCTTCGGGGGTTCGGGGTGGCGCTGTTTGGCGGGGACACGGTGGGGGCGCCGGTGGGAACGGCGCGGGTGCTGGGGCTGACCGCGGTGGGGGAGGCGCGGGGGGCGGTGCCTTCGCGCGCGGGCGTGCGGGCGGGGGACGTGCTGTTCGTCTCGGGGACGATCGGGGACGCAGGCGCGGGCCTCAGGGTCCTGAGGGGCGCGCTTCCCGCGTCCGCCGCACTCGCCGCGCGCTACCGGCGGCCGGAACCGCGGCTCGCCGCCGGGGAGGCGCTGGCGCCGCTCGTCTCGGCGATGATGGACGTGTCCGACGGGCTGCTGATCGACGCGGGGCGGATGGCGGCGGCGAGCGGGGTGCGGATCGAGATCGACCTCGCGCGCGTGCCGCTGTCGGCGGATTTGCGCGCCTGCCTCGGCTCCGGGCGCGAGGCGAGGCTCGATGCGGCGACGGCCGGGGACGATTACGAATTGCTGTTCGCGGTGCCGCCGGAGCGGGCGGCGACCGTGTCGGCGCTGGCCGACCTCCTCGGCCTGCCGCTCACCCGGATCGGCGCCGCCGCGTCGGGGAGCGGCCTCGGCCTGTCCGACGGCGGGGAGGCGGTGCCGCTCCCTTCGCGGCTCGGCTGGGAACATGGCTGAGGCCCCGCCTTTCCCTGGGGCTCTTGCCCTGCGCTGTTGAATCGCCGCGGGAAGGCCGCTAAGCCGCGCGGCACGACCGGGCGCGTCAGCGCCGGGTGCGCCGCCATGCGCGGCGAACAGGGGAAAACCGGGCGGAGGCCGCTCCGACACCGGGACAATCGGGAAGGAAGACAATGACCGTCGTGCTCATCGCCATAGCCTGCGGCTTCATCGCCGTCGCCTACGGCATCTTCACCAGCATGCAGGTGCTCCGCATGTCGCCGGGCAACGAACGCATGGTTGCGATCGCCGAAGCCATCCAGGAAGGCGCGCAGGCCTATCTCGGCCGCCAGTATACCGCCATCGCCGTCGTTGGCGTGATCATGGCCGTGCTCGTCGGCGTGCTGCTCGGCGTCACCCAGGCGGTCGGCTTCGTGCTCGGCGCGGTGCTTTCGGGCGCGGCGGGCTATATCGGCATGAACATCTCGGTCCGCGCCAACGTGCGCACCGCCGAAGCCGCCCGCGTCTCGCTCCAGAGCGGCCTCACCACCGCCTTCCGCGCGGGCGCGATCACCGGCATGCTCGTCGCC
>DASWMS010000010.1:0-11609 GCA_036399655.1 Allosphingosinicella sp.
GCTGCAAACCGGGCTTCGACAGGCTCAGCCCGAGCGGAGTGGGTTTTGCACGGAGCTGTGAGCACCCGCTAGCCCTGAGCCTGTCGAAGGGCGGATTGCAGCGCTCCGGCCCCCGTTCGTCGAGGTCGGCGGCCGGGCTTGCTTCGGTCGGCGCGCTGCAAACCGGGCTTCGACAGGCTCAGCCCTAGCGGAGTGGGTCTAGCACGGAGCTGTGAGCATCCGCTAGCCCTGAGCCTGTCGAAGGGCGGGTTGCAGCGCTCCGGCCCCCCTCAGCCGGCCTGGAGGGTCCTCAGGATCGTCATCGCCTGTTCGGCGCCGGATTGGGGCACGGTTTCGCCGGTGCGGTCGGTGATCCGGTCCCAGAGCGCCGCGACGGCTTCGGGCGTGCGCTCGCCTTCGGGCAGCGCGGCGCCGGGCGTCAGCGTCACGTAAGCCGCCTGCACGACCCCCGCGCCGGCGCCGACGATCGCGTTCGTCGGCGCGTCCTCCGAGACGAGGAAGAGGGCGGCGGGGACGACGTTGTCGGGGTTGAAGGCGGCGAGCATTCCGGGCGGGAAGATGTCTTCCGTCATTCGCGTCGCGGCAGTCGGCGCGATCGAATTGACGCGGACGTTGTAGCGGGCGCCTTCGAGGCTCAGCGTCTTCGCGAAGCCGGCGAGGCCGAGCTTGGCGGCGCCATAATTGGCCTGGCCGAAATTGCCGTAGAGGCCCGTCGACGAGCTGGTCATCAGGATGCGGCCGTAGGCCTGATCGCGCATCGTGTCCCAGACCGCCTTGGTGCAATTGGCCGAGCCGATCAGGTGGACGTCGACGACGAGGCGGAAGTCCTCCATCGTCATCTTCGCGAAGCTCCTGTCGCGAAGGATGCCCGCATTGTTGATCAGGATGTGGACGCCGCCCCAGGTTTCGTTCGCCCGCGCGACCATCGCCTCGACCTGCTCGAAATCGGTGACGGAGGAGGCGTTGGCGAGCGCGGTGCCGCCCGCCGCCTCGATTTCGTCGACGACCTTCTGCGCCGCATCCGACGTGCCGGAGCCGTCGCGCGCGCCGCCGAGGTCGTTCACGACCACCTTCGCGCCGCGCCGTGCAAGCTCCAGCGCATAGGCGCGGCCGAGGCCGCCGCCTGCGCCGGTGACGATCGCCACCTTGCCTTCGAAACTGATGGTCACGACCCGCCTCCCGCTGTCCTGCTTCGCGGCGCGGATGCCAGCGGCGGGGGAGGAAGTAAACCGGCCGAGACCGTCATTCCGGCGAAGGCCGGAATCTCGGGACCAGCGGTCGCAGGAGTCGAGGGAGAGCACCGGCTGCCTTGCATCGCCGCCGGTGCCCTTCACCCCCTGAGATCCCGGCCTTCAGCCTTTCGGCCGAAGTTTATCCTGAGCGCCTGTCTTGGCAGGCAGTCGGTGGGCCGGGATGACGTGCGTTGCGCTGCGGCTCAGCGCGGACGGCGGACGCCGCGCTCGTAGGTCTGGACGCAGCCGTCGGTGACGGTGCGCGAGCAGGCGGGCGGCGTGGCGCCGGCGCCGGTCGAGGTCGCTGTGCCGCCTGCGCCGCAGGGCTGATAGGCGCTGGTGCCGGCGTTGAAGCCCGCAGGCGTGCAGGCCTGGCCGTCGGGATCGGTGCCCTGCTGGGTGACGCCCTGCGGGCCGGAGGACTGGCTCTGGTCGTTCACCGTGTTGCCGGACTGCGCGAATGCGGTTCCGCCGAGCGTCAGGGCTGCGGCGAGAACGATAAATTTCTTCATGGCGTCATCCTCTTCTTGTGGATCGGATCGTCGGCGCGCGCCGTGCCCGTCATGGACGCAGCAACGCCTGCCGTGTGCGTCCAACGCCGCCGAAACGATTTGTCTCCCCGGAACGTCCCGGACCGGAAACGTCCCGGCCCGGGACGGCGCGGCCGGGCGCCTCGCCGGAGGCGGGCTTTACGCTTATGTAAGGCCGGTGCGCGTATGGGCGAGATCATGAGCGAGAAGAGCGACAAGCCTGATTTGCTGGCGAACCCGACCCGGCGCACCGTGCTCGCGCTCGGCGCGGCGGCGGCGACGACGGTGGTGACCGTCCGCCCGGCGCTGGCACAGACGGCGGGATCGGTCCTCAACTGCGAGATACCGGTGCCCGGCCCACAGGCGGGCGGCCAGTATATTGCTGCAGACGGCAGCCTCGTCGCCCCCGGCACGCCCGGCTCCTTCGCCCCGGCCACGCGGCCGATCACCGGCGAAGAGGCCAGGGCCCTGCTCCAGGGGGGCCGGGTTCCGGCCGGCATGGACGGCCAATCCGCTCAGGCTTATGCGAACTATATTCGCCGTCTGCAGTCGGGGATGAGCGGCTTCACCTGCTACGCCTCGCTGCAGATGCCGCGCTGAACCGGGCCGCCGTTTTGGCCGGCCCCCGCTACATCGCCGACGCCGCCGCTGACGTCCTGAGCGTCGAGCTCGACGGCCTCGTCGCGCTGTTCCACGCGCCGTCGGGCATGACTCACGTCGTCGCGCCGCCCGCGCCTCAGATCCTCGAAGCGCTGGGCGAGGGTCCAGGCGACGCCCGCGCGATCCTGGAGCGCATCCGCGCCCGCTATGTCGTCGAGGAGGGAGAAGCGGCCGGCGCCATCGAAGCGCGGCTCGCCGAGCTCGAAGCGGCGGGACTGGTGCGGCGGGCATGAGGCACGAGGTCAGCCTCGCCATCGGTCCGGTGTCGTTCCGAGTCGGCTCGGCCTGGAAGGGACCCGTCGAGGCGCTCGCCGGCCTGTACGCCGGCTATCCCGCGCCCGAGGACGAAGTCTGCGACTTCACCGTGCGGCTGGAGCCGGAAAAGCCATGGCGACGGTGGCTCCGGCCCTCCGTCGCGATCCACGGCGATTACATGCTTCCCGACGCCATGCCGCTGTCCCTCGCTCACGGGCTGCTCGCCGCCGAGATGGGCATGAACCTCCAGATGGCGCTCGGTCAGAAGAGCTTCCTCCTCCTTCACGCCGCGACCGTGGAGAAGGACGGGAAGGCGCTGATCCTCACCGGCGAGAGCGGGGCGGGGAAATCGACTCTCTCGGCATTGCTCGGCGAGAGCGGCTGGCGGCTGATGGGCGACGAATTCGCTTTGCTCGACTGCGAGAGCGGCCTCCTCCACCCGTTCCCGCGCGCGATCAGCCTCAAGAACGGCGCCATCGCGGTCATGGAAAAGGTGGCGGGGGAGGGCCGCTTCGGACCGGTCATGGAGGACACGCCCAAGGGCCGCATCCGGCACCTCAAACCCCGCGCCGACGCCATTGCCCGCATGCGCGAGCCGGCGCGGCCGGCGCTGATCCTCTTTCCGCGCTTCGGCGAGGCGCGGGCGATGCGCGCCGTCGGTCCCGCCGAAGTGTTCGTGCGGCTGACCCAGGCCTCGACCAACTATGTGGCGTTGGGACATCGCGGGTTCGATGCGCTCTCCGGCCTCGTCGGCCGGTGTCCGGCGCTCGCCATCGACTATCCGGATACCGAGACGGCACTCGACCTCGTCGACGAGCTTTGGCGGGAGCTTCCGGCATGAGCCGCCTGCTCGCCCGCACCCTCGCGGACTCCGCATCGGCCGCGTCGCTGACGGCGCCGCAGTGGACGGCGCTCATCACCGCCGCGCGCGCCGAGTCGCTCCTCGGCAGCCTCGCCTTCCGCCTTGCAGGGCAGGACCTTCCCGCCCGCGTCGGGCGAATCCTGGAAGACGCGCGCCGCGACGCCGCTTATGCGCGCACCCAGGCGCTCTGGGAGGCGGAGATGGCCCGCCGCGCGCTCGCCGACACCGGCGTAGAGGTCATCCTCCTCAAGGGGACCGCCTTCGCCGCCGCCGGGCTCTCGGCGGGCGAAGGCCGATCGATCGGCGACCTCGACATCCTCGTCCCGTTCGAACGCCTCGACGACGTCCAGCAGGCCCTCCTGCACGCGGGCTGGGAATGGGTGAAGGAGGACGCGTATGACGACGTCTATTACCGCCGCTGGATGCACGAGCTCCCGCCGCTCATCCACCGCAGCCGCGACCGGATGATCGACGTCCACCACACCATCCTCCCGCCGACCGCGCGGCCCACGCCGGATGCGGCGGCGCTGATCGCGGCCAGCGTGCCGCTGGAGAACGGTCTGAGGACGCTCTCTCCGGAGGACATGATCGTCCACGCCGCCGCGCACCTGTTCGCGGACGGCGACATGGCGGGCGGGCTCAGGAACCTGTGGGACATCGACCGCCTCGTGCGCGAGTTCGCAGCCAGGGACGCAAGCTTCTGGGATCGCCTGGCCCAGCGCGCGAAGCTGCACCAGCTCGGCCGGGCCGTCGCCCGTGCGCTCCGCCTGACGCACAGCCTCTACGGCACGCCCGTGGACGCGGCTTTCGAGGGCCGCCACTTCAGCGACGCCCTCTTCGAAGCCCGCCTCCTCGCCCGCAACGGCTGGGGCCAGCCCACGCGCCGGGCACTTCGCTTCGCTTTCTACGTCCGCTCGCACTGGATGCGGATGCCGCCACTGATGCTGGCGCGGCATCTCTGGACCAAAGCGACTCGCTAGACGACTGCTAGACTCCGGCGCGCGGGTGGCGCAGTCCGGCGATCATGATCCGCCGCCTGCTCCCGCTCCTGCTGCTCGCGCTGGCAAGCGCCTGCGCGACCACCAACCTTGCCGATCCCGAGCGCGCCCGATGGTCCGAGCACCGGCGGGCGGTGACGATCGTTCGGGACGATTGGGGCATCGCCCATGTGCGGGGCGAGACGGACGCGGACGCCGTCTTCGGCATGATCTACGCCCAGGCCGAAGACGACTTCAACCGGATCGAGACCAATTACCTTACCAACCTCGGCCGGCTCGCCGAAGCGGAAGGCGAGAGCGCGATCTGGTCGGACCTGCGCTACCGCCTCTTCCTCGATCACGACGATCTGAAAGCGCGCTACGCCAGCGCGCCCATCTATCTGCAGCGCCTGATGACCGCGTGGGCGGATGGCCTCAACTTCTACCTCGCCGAGCATCCCGAGACCCGCCCGCGCGTGCTCACCCGCTTCGAGCCGTGGATGGCGCTGAGCTTCACGGAAGGCAGCATCGGCGCCGATTTCGAGAAGGTGCCGCTCCGGCCGCTCGAAGCCTTTTACTCGGGCCGCGGCCGCGCCCTCGCGGCCGCCGCCCCGGTGCCGGTTGCCGACGAGCCGCGCGGATCGAACGGCATCGCCATCGCGCCGCGCATCTCGGAGAACGGCCGCGCGCTCCTCCTCATCAACCCGCACACCAGCTTCTTCTTCCGCTCCGAAATGCAGGTGACGAGCGGGGAGGGGCTGAACGCCTATGGGGCAGCGACCTGGGGGCAGTTCTTCATCTACCAGGGCTTCAACGACCGGGTCGGCTGGATGCACACGACGAGCGGCCTCGATGCCGTCGACGAGTTCGCCGAGCGGGTGGACGAGAGTGGCGGCCGCATCACCTACCGCCACGGCAGCGCGCAGCGCCCGGTCGAAGCACGCAGCGTCACCATCGCGTACCGCACCGCCGGCGGCGCCCAGGCGACCCGCACCTTCCAGACCTATCGCACCCATCACGGCCCGATCACCCGCGAGGAAGGCGGCCGCTGGATCGCGACGGCCCTGATGCACCGCCCGGTGGAAGCCCTCTTCCAATCCTGGATGCGCACCAAGGCGCGCAACTTTTCCGAATATCTGGGCGTGCTGGAATTCGCCGCCAACAGCTCCAACAACACGCTCTATGCCGACGCGGACGGCACCATCGCCTATCTCCACCCGCAGTTCATTCCGCGCCGCAACGACAGGCTGGATTACACCAGGCCGGTCGACGGCAGCGACCCTTCGGCCGACTGGGGTCCCGTCCACGCCGCCACGGAAGCGCCAATGGTCGTCAACCCGGCCAGCGGCTGGGTGATGAACACCAACAACTGGCCCTATTCCGCCGCCGGCCCGGACAGCCCGCGCGCGGCGGACTTCCCGCGCTACATGGACACGTTCGGCGAAAATCCGCGCGGCCGGCACGCCATGCTGCTCCTCCAGGGGAGCAGCCGGTGGACGCTGGAAGGCCTTCAAGCGGCGGCCTACGACCGGTACCAGCCTGCCTTCGCGACGATGATTCCGAAGCTCGTCACCACGTTCGACATGCAGGCGGTCGGGCCTCCGGAACATGCGCGATGGGCCGAGCCGATCGAGTTGCTGCGCCGGTGGGACTATCGATGGAGAGCCGATTCGGTCGCGACGACGTTGGCCGTCTTCTGGGCGGAAGCGCTCACCGAGATGGTGCCGGCGGAGTCCCGCCCTGCGCGCAATCAGCTTCCCGAATATCTTGCTGAACGCATGAGCGGTGTGCAGCAGCTGGCCGCGCTCACCGTCGCCCTCGACCGGCTCGAGCGGGAATTCGGCCGCTGGCAGGTGCCATGGGGCGAGATCAACCGCTTCCAGCGCCTGACCGGCGACATCGTCCAGCCTTTCTCGGACCAGGCGCCGAGCGTGCCCGTCGGCTTCACCGGCGGCACGTGGGGCTCGCTGGCCTCGTTCGGCGCGCGCAAATATCCGGGGACGAACCGCTGGTACGGGACGTCGGGCAACAGCTTCGTCGCCGTGGTCGAATTCGGCCCGCGCGTCCGCGCCCGGGCGGTGAGCGCCGGGGGGCAGAGCGGCAACCCGCGCTCGCGCCACTTCAACGACCAGGCCGAGCGCTACGCCACGGGGAACTTGCGCGAGGTGTATTTCTACCCGGACCAGCTCAGGGAGCACACCGAGCGGCGGTACCGGCCGGGACGGTAGGGGCGGGGGCAACAAAGTCTCTGGCAGCAACCAACCCGCTAGGGCTGAGCCTGTCGAAGCCCGGATCGGCGCGGTGCAAACCGTCCTTCGACAGGCTCAGGACTAGCGGTGGTGGATACGGTACCAATGTTCGACGGCATCCAACCCCGCTAGGGCTGAGCCTGTCGAAGCCCGGATCGGAGCGGTGCAAACCGTCCTTCGACAGGCTCAGGACTAGCGGTGGCGGTTGCACCAGCCAGCTTCAGCCGACCTCAGCCATCGTTCCCATGTCGATGACGAAGCGGTATTTGACGTCGCTCTTCAGCATGCGCTCATAGGCTTCGTCGATCTGCCGGACGCCGACGCCTTCGATCTCCGAGACGATGCCGTGCTCGGCGCAGAAATCGAGCATCTCCTGCGTCTCGGCGATGCCGCCGATCAGCGAGCCGGCGAGGGTGCGGCGCTTCATCACCAGCGCGCCGACCGAGGGCGAGGGATGCGGCTCGGCCGGAACGCCGACGAGGCACATGGCGCCGTCGCGCTTCAGGAGCACGAGGAACGCATCGAGATTGTGGGGCGCGGCGACGGTGTTGAGGATGAAGTCGAAGCTTTCGGCGTGTGCGCGCATCTCCTCCCTCTCCCGCGACACCACGACCTCGTGCGCGCCGAGCGCCTTCGCGTCCTCGCGCTTCGAAGGCGACGTGGTGAAGGCGACGACATGCGCCCCGAGCGCGCGGGCGAGCTTGATCCCCATGTGGCCGAGCCCGCCGATCCCGACGACGCCGACCTTGGAGCCCTCGCCGACCTTCCAGTGGCGCAGCGGCGACCAGGTAGTAATGCCCGCGCAGAGCAGGGGCGCGACGGCGGCGAGCTGGTCTTCGGGGTGCGTGACCTTGAGCACGAACTCCTCGCGCACCACGATCCGGTCCGAATAGCCGCCGTACGTGTTGTCGCCGGTGTCCTGCGTCGGCCCGTTATAGGTGCCGGTCATGCCTTTTTCACAGAATTGCTCCAGCCCCTCGCGGCACGACGTGCATTCCATGCAGCTGTCGACCATGCAGCCGACGCCGACGAGATCCCCCTCGCCGAACTTCGTCACGTCCGAGCCCACCGCCGAGACCCGGCCGACGATCTCGTGCCCGGGGACGCACGGATAGCGCGTCCCGCCCCATTCGCTTCGGGCCGTGTGGAGGTCCGAATGGCAGATGCCGCAAAAGAGGATGTCGATCGCCACGTCGTTCGGCCGGGGGTCGCGTCGGTCGAAGCTGAAGGGGGCGAACCGGTCTTCGGCGGAGTGGACGGCATAGGCGCGGGCGGGGAGGGTCATTGGGAGGTTCCTTCACGGAGGGACGGTGTCGCTGCGGCACGTGGTCACGCGCTATGGAATTAGCAAGGTCCGCCCGCTAAGTGGGCGCGATGCCAAGCCCCAGCCGTCCCGTCGCCGCAATCGTCCTCGCCGCCGGCAAGGGGACGCGGATGAAGTCCGATCTCCACAAGGTGCTGCACCCGATCGCCGGCCGGCCGATGATCGAGCATCTCTTCGCCGCCGTCGCCGCGCTCGGGGTGGAGCGCAGCGTCGTCGTCGTCGGGAGCGGCCGCGAGCAGCTCGAGCCGGTCGTCGCCAGGCACGGCGGCGAGGTGGTGGTGCAGGATCCGCAGCTCGGCACCGCCCACGCCGTGCAGCAGGCGGAGCCCGCGCTGGCGGGCTTCGAAGGCGATGTCCTCATCCTCTACGGCGACACGCCGCTCGTCTCGCGCGAAACGCTGGAGCGTATGCTCGAGCGCCTTCACGCCGAAGATCATCCCGCCGTCGTCGTCCTCGCCTCCCGCCCGGCCGATCCGCTTCAGTACGGCCGCATCATCGCGGATGAGGCGGGCGTCATCGCCAAGATGGTCGAATATAAGGACGCGACGGACGACGAGCGCCGGGTCGACCTGTGCAATTCCGGGCTGATGGCGGTCCGCTCGGCGGATCTGTGGCCGCTTCTTTCCGGAGTCGAGAACGACAATGCGGCGGCCGAGTATTATCTGCCCGACATCGTCATGCTCGCCGCCGCGGTCGGCCGCCGCTCGGCCGCGATCGAGACGCATTGGCACGAGGTCGCGGGCATCAACAGCCGGGCCGAGCTCGCGGCCGTCGAAGCGCTCTGGCAGCAGCGCCGCCGCGCCCGCGCGATGGCCGACGGGGCCAGCCTCGTCGCGCCCGAGACCGTGTGGTTCAGCCACGATACCGAGATCGGCCGCGACGTTCTCGTGGAGCCCAACGTGGTGTTCGGCCCCGGCGTGCGGATTGCGGACGGCGCCGCGATCCGCGCTTTCTCCCACCTCGAAGGGGCGAGCGTCGCCTCGGGCGCCGAGATCGGACCCTATGCGCGCCTTCGCCCCGGCGCGGACATCGGCGAGAAGGCCAAGGTCGGCAATTTCGTCGAGGTGAAGAAGGCACGGCTCGGCCCGGGCGCAAAGGCCAGCCACCTCTCCTATATCGGCGACGCCGACATCGGGGCTCGTGCCAATATCGGCGCCGGCACCATCACCTGCAATTACGACGGCTTCCTCAAATATCCGACGCGGATCGGAGAGGGCGCCTTCATCGGATCGAACAGCGCGCTGGTCGCGCCGGTGACGATCGGGGACGGCGCGATCGTCGGCGCCGGCTCCGTCGTGACCCGCGACGTCGCGCCCGACGCGCTGGCGGTGGCGCGCGGCGAGCAGAAGGAACGCCCCGGCTGGGCGCTGCGCTTCCGGGACGCCATGGCGGCGAAAAAGGCGGCCAGGAACAAGGCTTAGAACCACCACGCTGGATCGGAGACCCCCACCGCCGTTCGGCCTGAGCTTGTCGAAGGCCTGTCCTTTTCTCTATCGCAGCGTTCGAAGAAGGACAGGGCTTCGACAAGCTCAGCCCGAACGGTTCTCAGAGTCGGCATTCCTCCCCAGGCGCCGGGGATGACGGAGTAAGAAGCGTATGTGCGGAATCATCGGCATTCTCGGCCAGGACGAAGTCTCCGACCGGTTGATGCAGGGCCTGAGGCGGCTCGAATATCGCGGCTACGACTCGGCCGGCATCTGCACGATTTCCGAAGGCGGCCTCACCCGGCGGCGCGCCGAGGGCAAGCTCGAGAACCTCGCCCGGGTGCTCGGCGACGAGCCGCTCGCCGGCACGGCGGGCATCGCCCACACCCGCTGGGCGACCCACGGCGCCCCGACGCACCGCAACGCCCACCCGCACATCGTCGACGGCGTCGCGCTCGTCCACAACGGCATCATCGAGAATTTCAAGCCGCTGCGCGAAGAGATGCAGGCGGCCGGCCGCGAATTCCTCTCCGACACCGATTCCGAAGTCGTCGCGCATCTGATCGACGACCAGCTCAAGCAGGGCAAGGACCCGCGCGAAGCCGTCGCCGCCGTGCTCCCGCGCCTCCACGGCGCCTTTGCGATCACCATCATGTTCCGCGACTGGCCGGACCTCCTGATCGGCGCCCGCATGGGCGCGCCGCTCACCGTCGGCTATGGCGAGGGCGAGACCTATCTCGGTTCCGACGCGCTCGCGCTCGCCGGCCTCACCCAGCGCATCGCCTATCTGGACGAGGGCGACTGGGCGGTGGTCACCCGCGACGGCGCCACCATCTTCGACCGCGAGAACAACGAGGTCCAGCGCCCCGTCGTCGTCTCGGGCGCCAGCGCCGCGGCGGTCGAGAAGGGCAATCACCGCCATTACATGCGAAAGGAGATTTTCGAGCAGCCGCTCGTCGTCGCCCAGACGCTCCAGTCATACCTGCGCTCGTACGAGCAGCAGGTCGCGCTTCCCGACATGGACTTCTCCTTCGCGCCGATTCCGCGCGTCACCATCGTCGCCTGCGGCACGTCCTATTATGCCGGCATGGTCGCCAAATACTGGCTGGAGAAATGGGCGCGCGTCCCCGTCGAGCTCGATATCGCATCGGAATTCCGGTACCGCGAGCCGGTTCTGGAGGAAGGCGGCCTCGCACTCTTCATCTCCCAGTCGGGAGAGACCGCCGACACGCTGGCCGCGCTGCGCCACGCCCGCGCCCAGGGCCAGAAGATCGCCGTCGTCGTCAATGTGCCGACAAGCTCGATGGCGCGGGAGGCGGACCTTCTCCTCCCCACCCGCGCCGGGCCGGAGATAGGCGTCGCCTCGACCAAGGCGTTCACCTGCCAGCTCGCCGTCCTCGCCGCGCTCGCCGCCAAGGTGGCGCGCGACAAGGGGCGGATGACCGAGGAAGAGGAGCGCGAGATCGTGCTTCACCTCGGCGAAGCGCCTGCTGCAATGAACGCGGCCCTCGACCATGACGAGGACATCCAGCGCCTGGCCCCACTCATCGCCAAGGCCCGCGACGTCCTCTATCTCGGCCGCGGCACCGATTATCCGATGGCGCTGGAGGGTGCGCTCAAGCTGAAGGAGATCAGCTACATCCACGCCGAAGGCTATGCCGCCGGCGAGATGAAGCACGGGCCGATCGCGCTTATCGACGAGCATGTCCCGATCATCGTCCTCGCGCCGTCGGGGCCGCTTTTCGAAAAGACCGTCTCGAACATGCAGGAGGTCCAGGCGCGGGGGGGACAGGTCATCCTCATCTCCGACGCCGAAGGCATCGCCTCGGCGGGCGAGGGCGCCGTGGCCACCATCGAAATGCCCAGGGTCCACCCCCTCATCGCCCCGCTCGTCTATGCCATCCCGGTCCAGCTCCTCGCCTATCACGTCGCCGTCTGCAAAGGCACGGACGTGGACCAGCCGAGGAACCTTGCGAAGAGCGTGACGGTAGAGTGAAGCAGGCTCGGCGAGATCGCGCGCGGACGCACTAGGCAGAGCGGGCATGTTCGGTCATACTCGCCTCGATTGTCCATCGGGGGGAGGGCGACGTGGGGGG
>DASWMS010000011.1:0-2001 GCA_036399655.1 Allosphingosinicella sp.
GTTGGCAGCCCTCGACGAGCGGCTCCGGCAGGCGCAGGCCGAGGAGACGGTCAGGACGACGAGAAAGCGCCCGGACGAGAATGTTCGCCTCGGCCAGCGCGTGCTCGGAGAGCTGATCGGGGCGCCGCTCGGCGGAGGGATCATCGGCTGGCTGCTCGACCGCTGGCTGGGAACTTCGCCCTGGCTCCTCTTGGCGATGCTGTTCCTCGGGTTCGGCGTCGGCATCAGGAACGTCATTCGGATTTCACAGACGCCCCCCGGCCGTGGCCCGGGGGCAAGTTCATAGAGGTTTGGCGCGTGGCGGCCGAAGGCAAGATCGATCCGATGCACCAGTTCACCGTGGAGCCGCTCGCCGAGCTCCATGTGGCGGGACTGGACCTCAGCTTCACCAACAGCGCGATGTGGATGGTGATCACCCTCCTCCTCGTCTGGGGCTTCATGCTCGGCGGGATGAAGCGCCAGCTCGTCCCCGGCCGCTGGCAGGTGATGGTGGAGGGGCTCACAGGCTTCATCCACAATATGGTGGACGTGAACATCGGCCCGGAGGGGCGGAAATACGCGCCCTTCATCTTCTCGCTCTTCACCTTCATCCTCGTCGCGAACCTGCTCGGCCTCGTCCCGATCAGCGTCATCCCGGGGCTCCACGCCTTTACCGCGACCAGCCATTTCTCGATCACCGGCGCGCTCGCGATCCTCAGCTTTTCGATCGTGCTCATCGTCGGCTTCTGGCGCCACGGCCTGCATTTCTTCTCCCTGTTCATCCCGCACGGCACGCCGGCGGTGATGGTGCCGCTGATCGCCGCCATTGAGTTCATCTCGTTCATGGTGCGGCCGTTCAGCCTGGCGCTGCGGCTGTTCGTGGCCATGATCGCCGGCCACATCCTGATGGAAGTGTTCGGCAGCTTCATCGTCAACGGCTTCAACGCCGAGAGCGCGATGGGCCCCGCCATCAGCATCATCAGCTTCCTGTTCATCGTCGGCGTCGCCGCGCTGGAGCTGCTGGTCTGCGCCATCCAGGCCTATGTGTTCGCGCTTCTGACGTCGCTGTACATCAACGACGCCGTCAACCTTCACTAGTTCGCTTTTTCACACACCCGTTTCACCCAAGGAGTCAGTCATGGATCTCGAAGCTGCAAAAGTCATTGGCGCCGGCCTCGCCGCGATCGGCGTCGGCACCGCCGCCATCGGCGTCGGCATCGTCTTCGGCTCGTTCCTCGAGAGCGCGCTGCGCAACCCGGCCGCCGCGGACAGCCAGCAGGGCCGTCTGTTCATCGGCTTCGCCGCCGCCGAGCTTCTGGGCCTCATCGCCTTCGCCGTGGCGATGATCATCCTCTACGCCATCTAAGCCGCTTTCGGGGACGCGGCGCGAAGGCGTCGCCGTCCCCGGCAGCATGACCCGAGGGCCTTCATGCCTCAGATCGTCCAGCTCGCCGAAATCTACGCGTCGCAGCTCTTCTGGCTGGCGCTGACCTTCGGCCTCATCTTCTTCGTCATCGGACGGGGCATGATGCCCAAGATCCAGTCGACTGTGGAGATGCGCGAGCGCCGCGTGGCCGAGGATCTCGAAGCCGCCGAGCGCGCCCGCGCTGCTGCGGAAGAGACCGAGGCGGCCTGGCGCGCACGCACCGACGAGAGCCGGGCGGAGGCGATGAAGGTCACCCAGGCCGCCAAGCAGGCGGGCGCGAAGGAAGCCGAGGAGCGCAACCGCGCCGCCGACGCCGAGATCGGCGCCCGCACTGCGGCCGCGGAGGCGCAGATCCGCGCCGCAAGCGAAGCGGCTTCGGCGGAAATCGAGACCGTCGCCGCCGAGGCGGCGCAGGAGATGGTGGCGAAGCTCGCCGGCGTCTCGGTGAGCCGCGAAAGCGCGGCGCAGGCAGTGAAGGCGGCCCTTTCCAATGGCTGAGAACGCGACCATCGACACCGACACCCACAAGATGGACCAGAAGGACGCCTCGCCGTCCCACGGCCAGGCGGTGGTGGGCATCGAAGAGGATCACGGCG
>DASWMS010000012.1:0-13438 GCA_036399655.1 Allosphingosinicella sp.
CGGCGCGATCCGCTCCCACTGCGCATCGCTCAACTCGTAACGGCTGATCCCCATCGAAAAGCTCCATGCCGAAAAACATGAAACCCTCTGAATCAGACATCACACCGCTTGGGAATCCTGAATGTCGATCCGACCTAGCGGGGTGGGCATGCCCGATCTTTCACGGTTGATATCCCTAAAACCGCTAGGGCTGAGCTTGTCGAAGCCCGGGTGCATCGTTCACGGGACCGCGAGGTTACACCTCGATCAGCCACGAAGCGCGGCGTTCGGTGCGATAGACATCTGGGATGTCCGCGCTGCGCACGGGGACGCGAAGGCTGCTCCTGACGCCGAGGTGGCGGAGCATGAGATCGATCGCGCGGCCGGTCGGCACGGCGACGATGCCTTGCGAAGCCGCCATCCGGATATCGAACGGCTCCTCCCACTTCAGATAGACGAGATGATCGTCGGCCGGGTGGATCCCGGTGTCGAGGAGGACATGGCCGTGCGACAGCCGCACCGTGCGTTCCAGCGCGGAGAGCGGCTCCGGGAGGTGGTAGAGAAGCCCGAGGTTGAGCACGATGTCGAACGTGCCGCCGAGCGTCGCCGCGCTGGCGTCGGCAAAGTCGAGCCGCCGGAATTCGGCGGAGGCCGCGCGGGTCGCCTCCTTGAGCAGGTTCGCCTGCGCCACGAGTTCGGGCCGCGCATCGAAGCCGACCACCTCGGCGCCCATCAGCGCGCATTGGATCGACCAGAAACCCGAGTTGCACGCCATGTCGAGCACGCGCTTGCCGCGCAGCGACCCTCCTGCGGCGGCGACGAGCTGGGGGATGAAATGGCGGAAGCGCTGGAGCGGGCGGACCGGGTCGTCCGTCTCCGGACCCGGGTTCACATGCGCGGTGGAGAATGTGAGGCCGTCTTCGAAGGCATAAGCGTAGTGCCAGTGCGGGAAAGCGGCGAACGCGTCCCGCAGCCACGCGTCCGATGTCGCGCGACCCGCGCGGGGAAGGGGCCAGATCGGCTCGATCGGCGGCGGTGAGGTCGCAGTGCTGAGCGGGGCTGCCCGCGGCACCTTCAGGATGTCGTAGCCGAGACTCCGCACCCCGCGCCGGATCAGGGATTTCAGCATCGCGCCCCTTACGTCATTCCCGCGAAAGCGGGAATCCAGCGGGAGTCTCCACCCGCGCCGCCCGATCGTCGAAGCCCACTGGATCCCCGCCGTCGCGGGACGACGCTCTTCGAGCGTCAGTCCTTCCAGGCCCAGAAGAGCTGGGCGGGCGGAATGTTCTTCCATTCCATGCCCTTGTCGATCCGCGTGAAGTGCGGCGCGATGAAGTCGCGGACCTTGGGCGAGAATTGGTAGACCAGGAAGGCGCCGTCCTTGCGCAGCGCGGCATGCGTCTCGGCGGCGATCTTCGGACCGATGCCGGGGGGAAGCGTCGAGAAGGGAAGGCCCGAAAGGATGTAATCGGCTTCCTCGAAGCCCGCCTCTGCCATGATCTTGCGCGTGTCGGCGGCCGAGCCGGTGACGGCGATCAGGCGGCTGTCTCGGAACTTGCGGTTGAGATAGTCGGTGAAATCGGGGTTGGTGTCGATCGCGATCAGGGTCGCATCGGGCGACATGCGCTGCAGGATATGCTCGGTAAAGGTGCCGACGCCCGGGCCGTACTCGACGAACAGGCGGCAATTCGCCCAATCGACCCGCTCCAGCATCTTGTCGATCAGCGCCTTGGACGAGGGGATGACCGACCCGACCATCACGGGATGCTTGATGAACCCGCGCAGGAACATCATGAGCGGACCGCCGCCCGCTGCGGCCTTGGAGCTGCGCTCACTGCGCGCGTGGTTGGAAGCTGACATACCGCATTCTCACGATGTTTGAGGCGAGGAGGTGCGTTGGCAAATCGCCGCCGCAATGGCAAGGGCGGGTTTGCGGCAGCGCCGCCACGCGAGTTCAGTTCGGCACACCCAACGGTCGACAGACGGGAAAGGCTCCGCCGCCATGCCGGATTACGGGCTGCCGAGGGGACGCTTCCTCCTGCTCTTCACGGTGATGCTCGTCGCGGCCTCCGGCAACACCGCGATGCAGTCGCTGATGCCGGCGATCGGCCGCGGGCTGGGCATGCCGGATGTGTGGGTCGCGGTCGCGTTCAGCCTTTCCGCCGTCCTGTGGGTGGTGACCGCCCCATATTGGGCCAGGCGCGCCGACGAGAGGGGCCGGCGCGCACTGATGCGGCTGGGATTGTACGGCTTCATCGTCTCGATGCTGGTCTGCGGCGCCATGCTGGCACTCGGCCTCCATGGCATCGTCGCACCGGCGGCCGCCTTCTTCGTCTTCATGCTCGGGCGGACCATCTACGGCGCATGGGGCTCGGCCTCGCCGCCCGCCGTCCAAGCTTATGTCGCCGCGCGGACATCGGGCGACAAGCGCACCAACGCGCTCGCCGCCATCGCCTCCTCCTTCGGCCTCGGCACCATCATCGGCCCGGCCATCGCGCCGCTCTTCATTTTCGAGCCGCTCGGCCTCGCCGGACCCCTCATCGTCTTCGCCTTGATCGGCGCGGCCGTGCTCGCCGCCGTCATCTTCCACCTGCCGGACGACCGGCCCGGCGCGGCGGGCGTCCGGCCGCAGGCGGCCGACTTCCCGTCGATCGGCGGCGCTGCGGCGGGCGCCGCGCGTCGGGACGAGGAGGCGCCGCCGCTCACCTGGCGCGACCGCCGCGTCTTTCCCTGGCACGCCATCGGCATCGTCGGCGGCCACGGCCAGGCGGCTCTCCTCGGCGTCGTCGGCTTCCTCGTCATCGACCGGCTCGATCTCGGCATCGAGGAGGCGCAGCACATGATCGCCATCGTGCTCATCGCCGGCGCCGCCGCCAGCCTCATCGCGCAGTGGATGCTGATCCCGCTCCTTGGCCTGAGCCCGCGCGGCCTCGTCGGCTGGGGATCGCTCGTCGCCGCCGCCGGCACCGGCGCGACCGGCGTCGCGAGCGGCATCTACGAGCTCGTCATGTCCTTCGCGCTGGCGTCGCTCGGCTTTTCATTGTTCCGGCCGGGCTTCACCAGCGGTGCATCGCTCGCGGTGAGCCCGCGCGAGCAGAATGCCGTGGCCGGCATGGTGACGTCGGTGAACGGCGTCGCCTATATCGCCGCGCCCGCCGTCGGCGTCTGGCTCTACACGCAGTCGAAGCCGCTGCCCTTCCTCGTCACCGCCGCGGTCATGGCGGCGCTGGCGCTCTGGACCTGGCTCGCCTTCAGGCCCCAGGCGGCTTTCGACGCGGTGCCCGATGAGCCTGGGGACGACCTTACCCCTTGGGACCCCTCGGTGTGAGCATTCCGGGGCCGATGAAGCCGATGCCGCCGGAGGTGGCGGACATTGCATCCTGCTTGAGCTTGTCCTGGATCTGCTCATATTCGCGCTCCATCTCGGCGGTGACCGAGGCGCGGGTTTCGAGCAGCGCCTTTTCGAAATTCTCCATCGTGACCTGAGTCGCTTCGATCGAGTTGCGCAGCGCGAAAAGCCCGGCGCGGCGAACGAGATCCTCGAGATCGGCGCCGGTGAAGCGGTCGGTCCGGGCCGCGAGGTGGTCGAGGTCGACGCCCTCGGCAAGCGGCATGTCCTTGGTATGGATGCCCAGGATGTGCCGCCGCCCGCCCTCGTCGGGCACGGAGACGTAGATCAGCTCGTCGAAACGTCCCGGTCGGAGCAGAGCAGGATCGATGAGGTTCGGCCGGTTCGTCGCCCCGATCACCACCACGGAGCCGAGCTCTTCGAGCCCGTCCATTTCGGCGAGGATCGTGTTCACGACCCGCTCGGTCACCTGCGGCTCGCCGAGGCCGCCGCCGCGCGCGGGGACGAGGCTGTCCAGCTCGTCGATGAAGATCACGGTCGGCGCCACCTGGCGCGCGCGGGCGAAGAGGCGGGCGATCTGCTGCTCGCTTTCGCCATACCATTTGGAAAGGAGGTCGGAGGATTTGGTGGCGATGAAGTTCGCCTCCGCTTCGCGCGCCGTCGCCTTGGCGAGCAGGGTCTTGCCGGTGCCGGGCGGGCCGTAAAGCAGGAAGCCCTTGGCCGGCCGGATGCCGAGCCTGCGGAAGGCTTCCGGAAACTTGAGCGGAAGCTCGACACCCTCGCGCAGCCGCTCGCGCGCTTCGTCGACGCCGCCGATATCGTCCCAGCCGATGGTCGGCGCCTGCACCATCACCTCGCGCATGGCGGACGGCTGGACGCGCTTCAAAGCCTCCTCGAAGTCCGCGCCCTTCACGGAAAGGTTGTCGAGAACTTCCGGCGGGATCGTCCCTTCCTCGAGGTTGATGCGCGGCATGATGCGCCGCACCGCCTCGATCGCTGCTTCGCGCACCAAAGCGGCGAGATCCGCCCCCACGAAGCCGTAGGTGCGCCGCGCCAGCGTCACGAGATCGACGCCGCCGTCGAGCGGCATGCCGCGGGTGTGGATGCCGAGAATTTCGCGCCGCCCGCCCTCGTCCGGGACGCCGATCACGATCTCGCGGTCGAACCGGCCGGGGCGGCGCAGCGCCTCGTCCAGCGCTTCGGGCCGATTGGTGGCGGCGATGACGACGAGGTTCGCCCGCGGCTCCAGCCCGTCGAGCAAGGTGAGGAGCTGCGCGACGAGGCGCTTCTCCGTCTCGCCCTGGACCTGGCCGCGCTTGGGCGCGATCGAGTCGATCTCGTCGATGAAGACGATCGACGGCGCGGCCTTGGTAGCTTCCTCGAAAATCTCGCGAAGCTTGCGCTCGCTCTCGCCATAGGCCGAGCCCATCACTTCCGGGCCGGCAATGTGGAAGAAGGTGGCGTCGCTTTCGTTCGCCACCGCGCGGGCGAGGCGGGTCTTGCCGGTGCCGGGTGGTCCGTGGAGGAGCACGCCCTTGGGCGGATCGACGCCGAGGCGTTCGAAGATTTCGGGATAGCGCAGCGGAAGCTCCACCATCTCGCGAAGCTGGTCGATCGTCGTCCCCATGCCGCCGAGGTCGTCGTAGGTGACGTCCGCGCGGCGTGTGTCGCGGGGCTCCGTATATTCGGGAAGAAGCTCGACCTCGGTGGTGGCGTCGATATGGACGATGCCCTTGGGCACGGTCGAAACGACGGTGAGGCGGATTTCCTGGAGAGCGTAGGCCGGGGCGGCGAGCATCTGCCTGAGCTCGGGCGGAATGTCGCCGCGCTGGACCTGCTGCTGGCCCGTGGTCGAAACGACGTCGCCGGCGACGATCGGCTTCATCCCGAAGCTGCGCTTGAGCGCCTGGGCCGAGCCCTGGAGCCGGAGGTTCTTCTGCGCCGGCGCGAAGACGACGCGCTGCGCCGCCTTGGATTCGGCCTTGCGCACTTCCACGAAGTCGCCTGAGCCGATCTCGGCGTTGGCACGCTGGAGGCCGTCGAGACGAATGATGTCGAGGCCTTCATCTTCGGGATAGGGGCCGACGGCGCGCGCGGCAGTGGCGCGCTTGCCGGTCAGCTCGATGACGTCGCCATCCTTCAGCGCCATGGTCGCCATCAACGCCCGCGGCAGCCGGGCGAGGCCGCGGCCGCTGTCGTCGGGGCGCATCGTCGCGACCTGGAGCCGCGTCGGCTGCTGCTTTTCCTCGTCGGCCATTTCGTCTCCGTCCCGTTCTGCTGCGCTCGTCAGATAGGAAGGGGAAACGGCGCGTCCAGCACGGCGGGTCCGGCCATGCCAAAAAAAGGGCCGGTCCCGTGAGGACCGACCCTGAATAGTTTAGGAGAGGATGCCTGAAAGGCACGGTCTTTCTGCGCCTGCGAAGGATCGTTGTGCAAGTGCGAAGAAATGTGCTACAGGTGCGTTTGTTGCACTCAGGACGCGGCTGAAAACGGGCTTTGTTACGCCTTGTGGCCGTGCTGCGATGCAGCAGGAAAGGAGCTGCGCCCGATGAAGAGGCTGCCGCCTTTGACCGCGATCGAGGCGTTCGTCCAGGCCGCGCGGCTGGGCTCCGTCAAGGCCGCCGCCGAGGCGCTGGCCTTGTCCTCGCCGGCGCTCACCCGCCGCATCCAGGCGCTCGAGCGCTCCGTCGGCCGCCCCCTCTTCGACCGCGGCCACCAGGCGGTCAGCCTCAATCCCGACGGCGAGCGGCTGCTGGCGGAGATCGGCCCCTCGCTCGACGCCCTCGCCGCCGCGATGGAGCGGGCTTCGGGCAATCGCGAGATGATGCGCCTCCGCCTCGCCGTCCCATCGCTGTTCGCGGCGCAGCGGCTGATGCCGGCACTCCCGCAGTTGCGCGACATGCATCCTGAACTTCACATCGATCTCGACACGGGCGCCAACCGCCTCGCGCGGCTGGATGATGGCCTCGATGCCGCCATCGCCATCACCGAAAACGTAGATCCCGGCCTTTATTCCCGGCGCATGGATTCGAATTGCGTCGTCGCGATCGGCGCGCGGCATCTTCGCGACGGCGCGCAGCCGCTCCGGACGCCGCGCGACCTCGCCGCCCACACCATTCTCGTCCATCGCGACCTCGCCCAGGCTTTCGATTACTGGCGCGAGGCCGCGGGCGTTCCCGATCTCGAACCCGCAGCGATCGACCAGTTCGATTCCGGCCAGCTCATCCTCGACGCGGCCGCCCAGGGGCTCGGCGTCGCCCTGATGCTCGAAAGCCATCTCACCGGCTCCAGTGACGACCGCCTCGTCCAGCTCTTCGATCTCAAGGTGGAGAGCCCGTACAGTTACTGGTTCGCATGCCGCCGCTCCGCCCTCGCCCGCAGGCCGGTGCGGATCTTCCACGACTGGCTGTTCGAGCATTTGCTGAAGGATTGACCCGACCTTGCCTGATCGCGGGGACGCGCTATACATGTATAGCGCCTATGGAGAAGCCGATGCTGGCCCTGCGTCTGAGTTCCGAGGTTGAGAAGAGGCTCGAGGCACTCGCCGTGCGCACGGGCCGGACCAAGACCTTCTATGCCCGCGAAGCCATCGAGGCTCATCTCGATGACCTTGAGGACTTCTACCTCGCTGAGGAGCGGATGAAGGGCTTTCGGGATGGCGATGCCATTCCTCTGGCAATGGTGAAGGCCGATCTCGGCCTCTGAACCGTCGCCGCTCTGGGCTATCGAATTCCTGCCCGAGGCGGCGAAGGAACTGCAGAAGCTCGACCGCAAGGCTGCTGCCCGGATTCTGACGACCTTAGAGACGAGGATCGCCGCGCTGGAGGATCCGCGCACGCTGGGAGCGGCGTTGAAGGGCGAGCATGAAGGTTATTGGCGCTGGCGGATCGGTGACTATCGCGTGATCGCAAGCATCGTAGATGAGCGTATCACGATCCTTGTCGTGCGCGTGGCGCATCGGAGGGAGGTCTATCGCTGAGGCTCAGGCCTTTATCCGCGCGATGATGCGGCGCATCGCGGCGCGGGGGAGGAAGCGGCTGGCCTGGGCGCCGATCTTGTTCGCGGCGCCCGGAACGACGATCGCGCGGTTGCGGGCGAGGCCGGCGAGGCCTGCGCGGACCACGCCGAGCGGCTCGACGGCCATCCTGGCGAGGCGGCCGTCGCCGGCGCCGGCGACCTCGAAGAATTCGGTTGCGGTGGGGCCGGGGCAGAGGGCGGTGATATGGACGCCGCTGCCCTTCGCTTCTTGGTGGAGCGCTTCGGTGAGCGACAGCAGGAAGGCCTTGGTGGCGTAATAGACCGCCATGTTCGGCCCGGCCTGGAAGGCGGCCGTCGACGCGACGTTGAGGATGAAGCCGCGCCGCCGTGCCAGCATCGTCGGGAGGGCAAGGCGGCAGAGCTGCGCGGGCGCCCGCACGTTGAGGTCGATCATCTCGACCTGACGCGCGGCCGGAAGCGCGGCGAACCGCCCGGCGAGGCCGAAGCCCGCATTGTTGATCAAAGTCTCGACCCCTAGCCCGCGGCTCTGGACCTCCCGAAACAGGGCCTCCGCCGCGCCGGGCTCGGAAAGGTCGGCCTCGACAACATGCGCCTTGCCGCCAAGCTCTGCCGCAAGCGCCTCCAGCCGGTCGCGCCGGCGGGCGACGAGGATCACCGCGTCGCCCCGGCGCGCGCATTCACGCGCGAACAGGGCGCCGAGCCCCGCCGAGGCGCCGGTGACGAGCGTCGCCGGGCGGGGCTCCGGCACCGCGTTCAGGCCCTGAGGCTCGCCTTGACGATCTTGCCGGGCGCGCGCGGCGGCTCGCCCTTCGGCAGCGCGTCGACATGCTCCATGCCTTCGACGACGTTGCCCCAGACGGTGTACTGGCGGTCGAGGAAGGTCGCATCGCCGAAGCAGATGAAGAACTGGCTGTTGGCGCTGTTGGGATCGCTGGTCCGCGCCATCGAGCAGGCGCCGCGGACGTGCGGCTCGCTGGAGAATTCGGCCTTGAGGTTGGGCTTCTTCGAGCCGCTCGTGCCGGTGCCGGTCGGGTCGCCGCCCTGCGCCATGAAGCCGGGGATGACGCGGTGGAAGACGACACCGTCGTAGAAGCCCTCCTCGACCAGCTCCTTGATCCGGGTCACATGGCCCGGGGCGAGATCGGGACGGAGGCGGATGACGACGTCGCCGCCGCTATCGAGATTGAGGACCAGGGTGTTGAGTTCGTCGGACATGGGTGCATCTTCCTTTCACGTCATCCCCGCGAAAGCGGGGATCCAGCGGGAGTCTGTGCCAGGCGCTTACGTCAGCCTGGATTCCCGCTTTCGCGGGAATGACGGGTGGCGCTTAGACGCCGCGCCCGCGCCGTGCCAGCCCGTATCGACAGCGCGCCCCCCTCGGCCTATCGAGCCGCTGACACGAAGCTCCAGCGGGGAAGGGCGATGAGCGACAGCAATCTCGAAGCGCCCGACGGGGCGATCGCCACCGCCGGGGACCGCCTCGACGAGGACGACCGGCTGAAGCCGGAATTCGTCGAGATGATGCTGGACCTCGTCGAGGCCGGCAACATCGATGCCGCGCGCGCCGCGCTCGAGCCGCTCCACCCGGCCGACGTCGCCGACCTGTTCGAGCTCGTCGATCATAACCAGCGCGTCGCCCTGGCTTCGGCGCTCGCCGATTTCCTCGACGCCGACGTCATCGCGGAGATGAACGACTGGGTCCGCGAGGAGATCGTCGACACGCTCGAGCCGTCCGAAGTCGCCGAAATCGCCGGCGAGATGGAGACGGACGACGCCGTCGCGATGATCGAGGACATGGAGGAGGACGAGCAGCGCGCCGTTCTCCGCCAGCTCGATCCCGACGATCGCGCCGCCATCGAGCAGGCTCTGTCCTACCCCGAGGAATCCGCCGGCCGCCTGATGCAGCGCGACCTGATCGCGGTGCCCGAACATTGGACGGTCGGGCAGGTGATCGATTACCTGCGCGCCGGAGACGGTCTCGCCACCGACTTCTGGGAAGTGTTCGTCGTCGATCAGCGACACCACCCCGTCGGCACGATGCTCCTGTCCTGGATCCTGCGCGCGCAGCGGCACATCCGCGTGTCCGAGATCATGCGGCGCGAGCAGACGCTGATCCCGGTCGACATGGACCAGGAGGAGGTGGCGCTCCGCTTCCAGAAATACGCGCTCATCTCCGCGGCGGTGACCGACCTTTCGGGCCGTCTCGTCGGCGTGGTCACCGTGGACGACATCGTCCACATCATCCAGGAAGAGGCGTCCGAGGACGTCCTTCTCATGTCCGGCGCGGGCGACGAAGGGGACATCAACCAGCCGCTGCGCGACAGCTACCGCGCACGCGTGCGGTGGCTGATCGCCAATCTTGCAACCGCCGTCGTCGCCTCGTCGATCATCTGGAACTTCGGCGCCGCGATCGAGGAAATGTTCGCGCTCGCGGCGCTGATGCCGATCGTCGCCTCGATCGGCGGCAATGCGGGCACCCAGACGATGGCGGTCGCCGTCCGCGCCCTGGCAATGAACCAGCTCACACGCTCGAATACCATGCGCACGGTGTGGCGCGAGATGCGCCTGGCTTTGCTCAACGGACTCACGGTCGCGTCCCTGGTTGGCATCGTCGCGGGAACGATCTTCATGAATCCGGCCCTTGGCGGCGTGATCGCAGCGGCCATGCTGATCAACATCCTGATCGCAGGTCTGGCCGGCGTCGTGCTGCCGGTCCTGCTCGACCGTTTCGGCCAGGACCCCGCCGTCGCCTCGTCGGTGTTCCTGACGATGATCACCGATTCGATGGGCTTCCTCGCCTTTCTCGGCCTTGCCGTCGCCTCGGGGCTCGTCGGCTAAGCGCTTGATCCCTTGCGGGAAAACCGGCAGTGCGCATGGCCATGGGGCCTCTCAACATCAGCAAGGTGGCGGTCGGCTGCGGCAGCTTCGACGCGCTCGAGAAGCGCCAGCGCCTGCGCCTCGCGCAAGGCGTCGTCCCGATCGTCACCCGCTTCATGCCCAAGCGCGCGGACGAGCTGGTCGGCGGCTCGATCTACTGGATCGTCAAGCACCGGATCACGGCGCGCCAGACCATCCTCGGCTTCGAGGCGCGCGCGGAGGACCGCCGCACCGTGATCCGTCTCTCGCCCGATCTGGTTCCGGTCCGCGCTCTGCCCAAGCGCGCCCACCAGGGCTGGCGCTACCTCGCGCGGGAAGACGCGCCGCCGGATCTCGACGGCGACGACGACGGCCTCACCGCGCTTCCTGCCGCGCTGTCGATGAAGCTGGCCGGCCTCGCGCTGATCTGAGGCGCGCACCACAACGTCGATCGGATGGCAGAGACTCGTTCGTCCCGAGCGCAGTCGAGGGGCGCTGCTCCGGTTCTGAGCCTCCGCCCCTCGACTGCGCTCGGGACGAACGAATCTTACGTTCTGCTCGTCAGGGCCCGGGTCGCCCGCACCTCGCTTAGCGCCCGCGCCCATTCCCGCACCGCACCTGGCCGGCGCTGAGGCCGGTCACGGTGCAGGCGGCGGCGCCTGCGATTTCGACGTCGCCGATGCCGCTTGCGGTGACCCGCGCCTCGCGCGCGACGACGGCCGAGACCCGGCCGGCCGTATCCGTCACGATCGTCGCGCCTTGTGCGGTCAGGGCCGAGGCGTCGAGCTCCGCCCAGCCGTGGACGCTGGCGCGAAGCTGGGCGGCGCGGCCGGCGACCTCGATGCGGCCCGAACCGATCAGGCCGACGACGAGCGTGTCCGCCTCGACGTCCGGCGCCGCGATCCGCCCGCTGCCCTCGACGGAGAGTTCGAGGCGAAGGAGCCGCTGCAGCGGGCCGAGGCTGAGGCTGCCGGCGCCGTTCACGGTGGCGGCGCGGAGGGTTCGCGCCGAAAGCTCGATCGTGACCGGCCCGGTTGCGCCGCCCGGATAGCCGCCCCAGGCGGAGCGGTTCGGCCGCACGCGAAGGGTGCCGCCCTGGACGTCGATGGAGACGCGGTCGAGCGCCTGCTCGCTGCCGGTCGCGGCCGCGCCCGGCGAGCGGCCGGTCGAAACGCGGACCTGGAAGGGGCCTTCGACGACGACGCGGTCGAATTCCGTGACGGTGAAGCGCCGCTCGGCCGCGCCTGCGGGGGCCGCGGCGACAAAGGCGGAGGCGGCGGCGAGCGCCAGAGCGGCCATGATCCTGTTCATGGCCGCGAGCATGGCTGAGAATGGTTAACGGTCAATGGCGAAGCGCGCGCATCTCAGGCGTTGCAGCGCACGTTGCCCGGACCGCGATGTTCGATCCGGCAGCGCGCCGGACCCGCTACGGTGACGTCGCCCGGCCCCATCAGCGACACCTGCGCCGTCTCGGTGGCGCGCGCATTGACGTCGCCCGAGCCCATCAGGGATACGGCCAGGTTCCGGCTTTCAAGCCGGCTGAGATCCATATCCCCGGACCCTGCAAGGCTGAGCGCGGCGCGCTGAGCGGCGCCGGCCGCGCGAATCGAGCCCGATCCCGCCAGGTTGAACGCCGCCTCGCCGACGCGAAGCTGCCCGATTTCGATATCGCCCGATCCGGAGAGGTTGCCGGCGAAACGCTCCCCCTGCACGCGGTCGATCCGGACATCGCCCGATCCCGTGAGGTTCGCGGCGGCGAGCGACGGGACGGTCACATGGACGGTCACGCCCCGGTCGCTCCTGAACACCGAACGGAAGGACGAACCGTCCTTGAAGCCGATTTGCAGGTCGCCGTTCACGACCGCGATCTCCAGCCGCTCGATCATCTCGGCATCGCCTTCGGCGCGCACCGAAGGCGCGCCGCCGACGACCACGACGACGTCCGAAGGCCCGGTCAGCGAGAGCGACTGGAATTGCCCCACCTGGAAGTCGCGCCGCGCGGAGGGCCGCGCCTGCTGCCTGGCCTGGTCGTTGCCCTGGGCGCCTGCAGAGCAGCCGGTCACCGCCAGGCACAGCATCGAAGCCGTCAGGATCGCCGCACCGCGCATGTCTTCTCTCCCGCTGTATTGCGGGGATAATACACGCCAAGGCGAAACGATGCAAACGGAAAGACGGAGAGCGGAGGCGAGGCATATCCCTCACACGTCATCCCGGCGAAGGCCGGGATCCCAGCGGGTGAAGAGCGCAGGCGGATGTGGAGCGCTCCACAAGCCGCTGGAGCGCGCTCCGCAAGCCACGTAGCCCTTCGCCCCCTGAGATCCCGGCCTTCACCGGGATGACGGTTCTGAACGCGCACAAAAAAACGCCGGCGCCGAGGGGGTGTCCCTCGGCGCCGGCGCTTGTTTCCGGAACCCGGAGCCGGCGCTTACGCGGGCACCTTGTCCTTGTTGTAGATGGCCGCGGCCTTGTTCAGGATTTCGAGAATCTTCTCGAGCGCGGCCGGCTCGTCGACCTGCTCGACGGCGGCAAGCTCGCGGGCGAGGCGGCTCGAGGCGGCTTCGAAGATCTGCCGCTCCGAATAGCTCTGCTCCGGCTGGTCGTCGGCGCGGAACAGGTCGCGGGTCACTTCGGCGATCGACACGAGGTCGCCCGAATTGATCTTCGCTTCATATTCCTGCGCCCGGCGCGACCACATGGTGCGCTTCACCTTGGGCTTGCCCTTGAGCGTCGCCATCGCCTCGGCCATCGTCTTGTCCGACGACAGCTTGCGCATGCCGACGCTTTCCGCCTTGTTGGTCGGAACGCGCAGCGTCATCTTTTCCTTTTCGAAGCGCAGGACGTAGAGTTCGAGCTGCATGCCCGCAATGTCCGTGCTCTGGAGCTCGACGACACGGCCGACGCCGTGCTTCGGGTACACCACATAATCGCCAACATCGAAGCTGAGCGCTTTCGCTGCCATTTATCGACCTTCCTTTGGAAACCGCAAAACGGTGCCAGTCCGCATCGCCCCTTCGAGACGCTCCCAGACCTTGTTTGCGGCGATTTTCGAAACCACCAGGAGCGGAACGCGTGATGGTTCCGCCAGCGATGCGGGCCTTATAACCCAAAAGGCGGCAAAAAGCTACCCTTTAGGCGCGGAGGGGCGGCAGGCCGGTTTCAGAAGGAAACCGGAGTTTGGCGGGCGTGAGGCGCGGCTGCCTTCCGTGGCAGGTCAGACTCCGTTCGTCCCGAGCGAAGTCGAGGGGCGGAGGCTCT
>DASWMS010000013.1:0-7547 GCA_036399655.1 Allosphingosinicella sp.
AGGCGGGGAAGCGCGGGGGTGTCGTCAATAGTCATGGGCAGTCCTCCAACTAGTACCGCCCGGTCCGTTGAACAGCGCCTAGGTAGAAGCGTGCATTTGCGCCCGTCAACCCCTTTTCTGCCCACCATGCACAAAAAAGCGCCCTAGCGCTCTGAAAGGAGCTAGAACGCCTTGGTTGTTTCCTATTGAGTTAGAGTATTAAGCCAGGTTTGCAGCCGGTACTAGCTCAATTACATTGCTCTTGCCCGCGCAGAAGTCAGCCCAACTCTTCATGATAGCCTTTCGCGGCTCAAACAAGTCAGAGCGCTGGTAAGCCGCTTCAACCCTATTGGGGTTAGTGTGGGCAAGACATAGCTCAACAGCTTCGCGAGCGAACGTTGTGGCTTCAGCCGCCCATTCCCTGAAGCTTGCCCGGAAGCCATGCGCCGTAACGCCCTGCTTGATCGCATGAAGCGTCTTGTTGATCGCTACATCAGACAGCAAGCCGCCGCGCTCGCCGGGAAATACCCGGTCACTCCCCTCAACCTTGCGCTCTGCCATGATCGTTAGAAGCGCAACCGCTTCCTCGCTTAGCGGCACCCGGTGCGGACGCCGAGCCTTCATGCGCTCCGCCGGGATAAGCCAAACGGCTTGGTCCAGGTCTATCTCCTGCCAGAGCGCCCCCCGCGCTTCCATTGATCGAGCCGCCGTCAGGATCGAGAACCGTAGCAGCATGGCGGTAGTGGCACGCTTCAGCCGCAGAGCCGCCATGATCGCCGGGACTTCCTGCCAAGGCGCGTGCGCATGGTGCCGCACGTCCGTTGGCTTCCGCTTTGGCAGCTTGAACGAAAGGGCCGGGTTATAGCGGTGCGGCTCGCCTTCCCGGTGCGCCGCATATTCAAGGATCACTTGGACCCTTTGCCGCACCCGGCTTAGCGTCTCGCGCTTCCCGGCTAGGTCCGGCTGGCACATGATCTTTTCGATATGCCGGTAGGTGACTTCACTCGGCTTCAGGTCGCCAATGTGGGCATAAACATAGCGCTCCAATGTGGAAGGCCACTGAGCCGCGTGCTTGCCGTTGGAAAACTCGCGCCGCTTCGCTTCGATGAAGTCAGCCGCATATAGCCGGAACGTCATAGCCGCCGGATCGTGCTTGGGCTTCAGGATCGTTGCCGGATCGTCGCCACTGGCGAGCGCCGCCCGCATATCCGCCGCCACTTCGCGAGCCGCCTTCAGCGAACGGGCCGGGTAGGAACCTAGCCCAAGCTGGCGGACCTTGCCGTTAGCCGAGTAGCGGAAAATCCAGCTTTTCGCGCCGGTCTCAGTGAGCCGCAGATACAGGTTTGAGCCGTCCGCATAGAGGCCGGGTTTCGAGCCAGCCTTCAGCGATGTTACTTTGCGGTCATTCAGTAGGTTCACGCTCGCCATAAAAGCCGCCTTTTCCCTAACAATTAGCCGGAAACCGGTGTTACAGGCGGTGTTACAGGAGGGGGTGAATTTGGGCAATCAACGGCGCACAATGGCGGACGCAAAGCACCCCACCGCCAGCCTAATAATTGGCTGTTTTCCGCGCTTTTTGGGGGTTTTTCCGCAGTTTTGCGTGAGGGAAGTGGCGGAGCGGGAGGGATTCGAACCCTCGATACGGTTTTGCCGTATACTCACTTTCCAGGCGAGCGCCTTCGACCACTCGGCCACCGCTCCGCATGCCCTGGAGGCGAGGCTCCTCTAGTCCGCCCGGCCGCGTTCGGCAAGCGAAGAGGCGATCCTGTCCATCTTGGCAGCGAGCGCCGTATCGAGCGCGGTGACTCCTCCGGCGCTGTGAGTCTGGAGCGAGACCTCGACGCGATTGTAGCTGTTCGACCAATCCGGGTGGTGGTCCGCCTTTTCGGCTTCGAGCGCGGCGCGGGCCATGAAGCCGAACGCTTCGGAAAAGTCGCGGAAGCGGAAGGTGCGGCGGAGGGCGCGGGCGTCCGGATCGTAGCGCCAGCCGGGGAGCGCCTTCAGCGCTTCCTCGCGCGCGCCTTCGTCCAGAACGGCCATGCTCTTCCTCCTGCCCTCGCGCCGCTCTATGTCGCCTGTCGTGACCACGCGTCAAACCTTCGCGCCCGATGCGGCCGAGATCGAGCGGCTCGCCGACGCCGCCATCGCGCGGCTGCCGGAAGCGTTCCACCGCCACCTCGACGGCGTGGTCCTTCGTGTCGAGGAGTTCGCCGACGAAGCGGTGCTGGACGAACTCGGCATCGAGGATCCGTTCGACCTGACCGGCCTCTACACCGGCCGACCGATCGGCGAGCAGTCCTCGATGCATTCGGGCGAGCTGCCGGCCATGATCCACCTCTACCGCCGCCCGCTGCTCGACGAATGGGCGGACACGGGCGTGAGCCTCGAGGATCTCGTCACCCACGTCATCGTCCACGAGGCCGGCCACCATTTCGGCTTCTCGGACGAGGAGATGCACGCGATCGAAGCCGGGGCGGAGGAGGCGTGAGCGCGGCGCCCGTGCTGGCGCTCGACGATGTTGCGTGCCTGCGCGGCGGGCGGCTGCTGTTCGAAGCGCTGAGCCTGACGCTCGCGCCTGGCGAAGCCGCGCTCGCGACCGGCCCGAACGGAGCGGGCAAGTCGAGCCTGCTGCGCCTGGCGGGCGGCCTGCTTCCGGCTGCGGCGGGCCTTGTGACGCGAGGCGGCGGCGCGGCGCTGGCTGACGAGGGGCTCGCGCTCGATCCGCGGCTGGCGCTGGCAAAGGCGCTCGGCTTCTGGGCCAGGCTCGACGGGCGGGAAGCGGCGCCCGCGATGGCGGCGATGGGGCTTGCACACCTCGCCGCTGTGCCCGTCCGGATGCTTTCGACCGGGCAGCGCAAGCGCGCGGCGCTGGCGCGCGTCGTGGCGAGCGGCGCGGCGTTGTGGCTGCTCGACGAGCCGGCGAACGGCCTCGACGCCGAGGGGCTGGAGCGGCTCGCGGCGGCGATGGCGGCGCACCGCGCGGCGGGCGGCGCGATCCTGGCCGCGAGCCATGTACCGGTCGGCCTCGAGGACGCGAAGGCGGTGCGGCTGTGATCGGACCGCTGATCCTCCGCGAGCTCCGGCTCGGCGCGGCGGGCGGGGCGATGTTCCTGCCGCTCGTCTTCTTCCTCCTCGTCGCGACCCTGTTCCCGTTCGCCGTCGGCCCGGATGCGCCCCTTCTCGCGCGCACCGGCGGCGGCGCGCTGTGGATGGCGGCCCTGCTCGCGGCCTTGCTGCCCGTCGACCGGCTCGTGGAGCCGGACCGGGAGGCGGGCGTGCTCGACCAGCTCAAGGTCCGCGGCGTGCCCGACGAGACGGTGGCGGCGGCGAAGCTCATCGGTCATTGGCTCGGCTTCGGGCCGCCGTTGATGATTGCGGTGGTGCCGGCGGCGGCCCTGATGAAGCTGCCTCAGGACGTGTTCTGGCGCCTGGAGCTGGGCCTGCTTGCGGGAACGCCCGGCCTCGCGGCCCTGTCGCTGATCGCCGCGGCCCTGACCGCCGGGCTGAGGAGCGGCGGCGCCCTCGCCGGCCTGCTGGTCCTGCCGGTCGCCGCGCCGATCCTGATCTTCGGCGCCGGCCTAATCGAGCGGGGCGGGGAAACCGGGGCGCTGAAGCTGCTCGCCGCGGTGTCGCTCCTCCTTGTGGCCATGGCGCCCTTCGCGGCCGGTGCGGCGCTAAGAGCGGGGCGGGACTAAAATCCTCCCCATCGAAGATGGGGAGGGGAACCATGCGAAGCATAGTGCAGGGGTAAGGGACGAGGCCTCACCAGTTACCCCTCCACCACCCTTCGGGTGGTCCCCCTCCCCATGCGAGCATGGGGAGGATTCTAGTGCGACCACCTCGCGAAGATGGCAGTGGGCAGCAGCAAGCCCCGCGCCTCTTCGCGCACGGCCATGTCGCCGCACTCCACGCGCCCGCCGAGGTCCGCCATCGCCTGCTTGAGGAGCTCGCCGATCGCCAGCGCCGACATGCGCACCGCGTAGACGGTCAGCACCAGGAAGCGGCTGTCGGCGTCGAGGAGCTTGCGGCAATCGGCGATGAGGGCGGGAAGGCCCTCCTCCAGCTTCCAGATCTCGCCCTGGGGCCCCCGGCCGTATTTCGGGGGATCGAGGATGATGCCGTCGTAGCGCCGCCCTCGCCTCACTTCGCGCGCGACGAACTTGCCCGCATCCTCGACCAGCCAGCGGATCGGCCGCTCGGACATTCCGGACAGCGCCGCATTCTCCTTGCCGGCCTCGACCGACTTCTTGGAGGCATCGACATGGACGAGCTTCGCGCCGGCCCCCGCCATGGCGAGCGTGCCGACGCCGGTATAGCCGAACAGGTTGAGCGCCTCCGTCCCCTCCCCCAGCCGCTCGCGCATCCAGGCCCATTGCGGCGACATGTCGGGGAAGAAGGCAAGGTGGCGGAACGGCGTCGCCTGGGCGCGAAACCGCACCTCCTCCCAGCCGAGCGGCCAGCCCTCGCGCGGCACGTCCCGTTCGAAGACCCAGCGCCCGCCGCCTTCCTCGTCGGAGCCCGGGATGAACTCGGCGTCCGCGTCCCAAGTCTCGAGCGAAGGCGCCCACATCGCCTGCGGCTCCGGACGGACGAAGCGGTAGGGACCGTAGCGCTCGAGCTTGCGGCCGTGGCCGGAGTCGATGAGCCCGTAATCGGCCCAAGGCTCGGCGACGAGGGTGAGGAGGCTCACGCGGCGCGGACGGCGGGGACGCCGATCGTCGCCCGGGCTCGCGGCCCCGCGAGCATCTTCGCGCCCGCCGCGCGCACCTCATCGAGCGTGACGGCGCCGAGCGCTTCCACGACCTCCGCAGGCTCCACCAGCCGGCCGTGGACGCCGAGCTGGCGCGCCACGTAGTGGGCTTGCCCCCAGGACGTCTCCAGCGACATGAGGAGCGACGCCCGCGCCTGAGTCCTGACCCGCTCCAGCTCCCGCTGCGTCGCGTCCTCGGCCGCCTTGGCGATCACCTCCTCGATTAGCGCCGCGGCCGCCGCCGATTCGCGGCGGGCGGTCGCCGCGTAGACGTATAAGAGGCCCGCATCGGAATAGGGCTGGAGGTGCGAGTAGATCGAATATGCGAGGCCGCGATCCTCGCGGATCTGCTGGAACAGCCGCGACGAGGCGCCGCCGCCGACGATGTCGGAGAAAAGGCGGGCGGCGTAATAATCCGGCGCCTTCTGCGCGGGCGCGGGCATGGCAAGGGCGAGGTGAGCCTGCTCGGACTTGAGGCGCCCGACCCGCGCGCCGCCGGTATAGGCCGCGGGCTCGTGATCGTCGATTTCGCCTTCGGGGAGGCCCTCGAAGTGACGTTCGGCGAGCGTGACCAGGTCTTCATGCTCGACCTTGCCGGCACCGACCAGGATCAGGCTCCCGGCCCGGTAGCGTTCGGAGCGCCAGGCGTGGAGGTCGTCGACCGTGACGCGCCCGACGCTGGCTTCGTCGCCGAGGATCGAGCGGCCGAGCGGCTGGTCCGCGAAGGCGGCTTCCCACAGCTCGTCGAAGATGATGTCGTTGGGCGTGTCGCGCGCTTCGCCCAGCTCCTGGAGGACGACGTCCTTTTCCCGCTCCAGCTCGTCGGCCTTGAAGTGCGGGCGGCGGATCATGTCGGCGATGAGCTCGACGCCCAGGGGCACGTGCTCGGCCATCACCGTCGCGGTGAAGCTCGTCCCGTCGCGCTCGGTGCAGGCGTTGAGCTCGCCGCCGACATCCTCGATCGCTTCGCTGATCTCGCGCGCCGAGCGGCCGCCCGCGCCCTTGAACACCATATGCTCGTAGAGGTGGGCGATGCCGTTCAACGCCGCCGGCTCGTTGCGCGAGCCCGCATCGGCATAAAGGCCGACCGCGGCGGTCTCGACGCCCGGCATCGCCCGGCTGGCGACCCGGAGGCCGTTCGATAATGTGGTGAGCTTCATCATGTCGGGCCGAGTTAGGGCTTCGCGACCTCGCCCGCAACTTTCGGCTGCCGCCGCCGAAGCGCCAGGAAATAGATGATGCCCGCGGTGAGGGCGAAGAAGAACCACTGCCACGCATACATCATGTGGTTGTTGGGAAGGTCCTCGGGATTGGGCGCGGCGCTCGGCTGGAGGCCCGGCGCGGCGGCGTCGGAGACGAGGCGGATCTGGTTCTCCCGGTCCGGCGCGATGACCCCCGAGACGGTCCCGCCGCGCCAGCCTTCGGGCGGGCGGTGGTCGCGGCCCCAGCCCATGTCGACCTGCATGCCCGGCCCTTCCATGCCGCCTGTGCGGCAGGCGGCGATGTGGCTCCAGCCGGTCTGCCCCTGCCGGTTGCGCCCGGCAATGGCGCGCCAGCCGGTGACTTCGACGCAAAAGCCGGTGGCGCGGCGGTAGAGCAAGGCTTCGCGGTCGCCGGGGCCGGCAGGCCAGGCGACGGGGGGCCGGTTCGCAGCGGCGCGGTAGCTGGCGATGAGGTCCTGCTTTTCGCCCGCGCGGCCGAGCTGCCAGATGCCGAGGCCGATCATGGTCGCGATCGCGGCGGCGACGACGATCGTCGGGATGAGCGGAAGCTTCACGTCTCGTCGCCGTCCATGACGCGGCCTTCGCGCGCCCGGTGGCGATATTCGAGGGCGAGCAGCGCGCCCTTGGAATAACGCAGCGAGCCCATGACCATGGCGATCGTGAGCGGCAGCCAGATGAGCACGTGGACCCACCAGGGCGGCGTCGCGACGAGTTCGAGCGCGATGGCAAGCCCGGTGATCAGCGCGCCGATGCCGAGCGTCAGAAAGGCAGCCGGCCCGTCGCCGACGTTGAAGGCGGTGAAATCGAGGCCGCAGGCGCGGCACGAGGTCGCGAAGCGCGCGAAGCCGGCGAACAGCGTCTTCGCCCCGCAGCGGGGGCAAAGGCCGCCGAGCGAGACTTCGAGGGCGGTGGGTTCGGCGTTCGGCACAGGGGTCCTTCGATACGGGCCTTCGATACGGCTTCGCCTACTCAGTCCCTAGTCAGGATGAGCGGAAAATATCCATTCCGCTCATCCTGAGGAGCCCCTTCGACTGCCTGCCAAGGCAGGCGCTCAGGGTAAACTGCCTGTCGAAACGGCGTCTCGAAGGACCTTGAAGGCCCGCTCGAACGGCCACGCTGCCCTTAGTGAACCTCCGCGCCCCAGCCGCCCCAGACGTAGATGGCGAGGAACAGGAACAGCCAGACGACGTCGACGAAGTGCCAGTACCAGGCCGCCGCTTCGAAGCCGAAATGCTGCTTCTGGGTGAAGTGGCCCTTATAGGCGCGGACCAGGCAGACGATCAGGAAGATCGTGCCGATGATCACGTGGGCGCCGTGGAATCCCGTCGCCATCATGAAGGTCGAACCGTAGACATTCGCCCCGTCCTCGACGTTGCCGACGAACATGAAGGGCGCGTGCATATATTCATAGGCCTGGATGGCCGTGAACAGGAGGCCGAGGCCGATCGTCAGCCACAGGCCGTTGATCAGGCCCTTGCGGTCGCCGTGGATCAGCGAATGGTGCGCCCAGGTGACCGTCGTGCCCGAGCAGAGCAGGATCAGCGTGTTGACCAGCGGCCAGCCGAACGGATCGAGCACCTCCATGCCCTCGGGGG
>DASWMS010000014.1:0-96318 GCA_036399655.1 Allosphingosinicella sp.
GGCGGCAATGGAATTGATGGCAGCGCGGAGGACTCGTTCGTCCCGAGCGAAGTCGAGGGGCGCAGCACCGGCACCTCCCCCACGCTCCGCGACACCGCCCTTTCCGCCATCGAGGACACGAACTGGGTCCCCGCGCGCTCCAAGAACCGCATTCGCTCCATGGTGGAAGGCCGCCCCGACTGGGTGATCAGCCGCCAGCGCGCCTGGGGCGTCCCCATCGCGCTCTACGTCAACCGCAAGACCGGCGAGTACCTCAAGGACCCGGCGGTCAACAGCCGCATCATCCGCGCCTTTCACGAGGGCGGCGCCGACGCCTGGTTCTCCGCCGATCACCAGCAGATGCTCGGCAACGGCTACACCCTCGAAGACTATGAGCCCGTCACCGACATCCTCGACGTCTGGTTCGACAGCGGCTCGACCCACTCCTACGTCGTCGAGGCGCGCTACGGCGAAGGCGTGCGCGCCGACATCTATGTCGAAGGCTCCGACCAGCACCGCGGCTGGTTCCAGTCCTCGCTGCTCGAAAGCGCCGGCACCCGCGGCGTTGCGCCCTTCAAGGAAGTCCTCACCCACGGCTTCGCCCTCGACGGCAACGGCCGCAAGATGTCGAAGTCGATCGGCAACGTCGTCGATCCCCTCGCCATCATCCGCGACAACGGCGCCGACATATTGCGCCTCTGGGTCGCCTCGACCGACTATTTCGAGGACGTGCGCATCGGCAAGGAGGTGCTCGCCGGCACCTCCGATGCGTACCGCAAGCTCAGGAACACCTTCCGCTACCTCTTGGGCGCGCTCGCCGACTTCAGCGATGCCGAGCGCGTCGCGCCTGCGGACATGCCGGAGCTCGAACGCTGGGTCCTCCACCGCCTCGCCCTCCTCGACAAGGAGCTTCGCGAGGCGGCCGAAGGCTATGAGTTCAACCGCTACGCCCGCGCCCTCACCGCCTTCGCGCAGGACGACCTTTCGGCCTTCTTCTTCGATATCCGGAAAGACAGCCTCTATTGCGACGCGCCGTCGTCGCCCAAGCGCCGCGCCTATCGCACCGTGCTCGACACCGTGTTCCACGCACTCGTACGCTGGATGAGCCCGATCCTGTGCTTCACCACCGAGGAAGTCTGGGCGAGCCGCTTCCCGGAGGCCGGCTCCGTCCACCTCCTCGAATGGCCGGAGATCGACTCCGCCTGGGCCGACGAGGCGCTTGGCGATCGCTGGGCGCTCATCCGCCACTCGCGCGAGCGGGTGACGGAAAGCATCGAGCCGCTGCGCCGGGAAAAGACCATCGGCTCCAGCCTCGAAGCCAGGATCCTCTATCCCGAGGCCGAGCTCGACCTGCTCGCCGCGGACGCCGAGGCGCTGAAGGAAATCTACATCGTCTCCGAGCTCGAGCCAGGCGCCACGGACAGCGTCGAAGTCACGCGGTCCAGCTACGGCAAATGCGGCCGCTGCTGGCGGCTCCGGCCCGAAGTGCCCGAAGACGGCGCGCTCTGCAGCCGCTGCGAGGAAGTCGTCCAGAATGTCTGACCCTACCCCCCCGTTCGGTCCGAGCGAAGTCGAGGACCGCTCCCGAGCGAAGTCGAGGGACAGCGCCGCCGCGGCTCCCTCGAAGGCGCAGAGCATCCGCGCCTACGGGCTCGGCGTCGCCCTCTTCGTCTTCATTCTCGATCAGGTCTCGAAATATGTCGTGACTGTCCCGCTCCAGCTTCAGGAGCGGCGGCTGATCGAGCTGCTGCCGATCTTCGACCTGAACTGGACGCAGAATCGCGGCGTCTCGATGGGCTATCTCAACGCCGATACCGAGCTGATGCGCTGGCTCCTCGTCGCGCTCACCGGCGCGATCGCTTTGTTCGTCGGCGTCTGGATGTGGCGCGAGAAGCGGCGCGACGACGTGATCGGCCTCGGGCTCGTGCTCGGCGGCGCGGTCGGCAACATCCTCGATCGGGTGCGGTTCGGCTATGTTGTCGACTTCCTCGACCTGCATTTCGGCGAGATCCGGCCCTTTTTGGTCTTCAATGTCGCGGACGCAGCCATTACCATCGGCGTCCTGTTGCTCCTTGTCCGCGCGCTCCTGATGCGCGACAAGGGCGGCTCTCGGAAGGAATCCTAAGATCATGCGTATCGTGCCCATTTCCCTTGTCGCCGCTTCGGCGCTTGCCCTCTCCGCCTGCGGCACCAGCGGCGTCCTCGGCCGCGACCGGCCCGACGAGTTCGCGGTGGCGCGCACCGCACCCCTGGTCATTCCGCCCGATTTCACGCTGACCCCGCCCCGCCCCGGCGAGGCCTCCACCGGCACGGACGCGCGCAGCCAGGCCCTCCAGGCCCTGTTCGGCGGTCCGCAGCCGCGCAGCGACGCCGAGCGCAATCTCCTTCAGCGCGCCGATGCCGACCGCGCCGCCCTCGGCGCCCGCTCGGTCGCCGCCGATCCCGCCACGGTCGTCGTCGATCGCGGCCAGCTCGTCCAGACCATCGTCGCCCTCCCCTCCGGCGCCGGCCGCGAAGCCACCGTCACGACGACGCCGCAGCAATAAGGGCCGGGGACACGGCGCCTCCTCGTAAAGGCGCCGCCCCTTTCTTTCTCATTGCCGGAATAAGGGGCGCCGCCCTCCTCACCCGTTCGCGTCGAGCGAAGTCGAGACGCCCGGTCGAGCGAAGCCGAGACCTTCGGACTTTCCGATCTAGAACCCGACCCCGAGGGAAAGCACCAGCGTCGGATCCTGCCCGGACACGGACGGCAGGTTCGTGTCCACGTAGCGCAGCCCGATCTCCGCCGGCCCAAGCGTGTAGCTGCCGCCGAGCGACCAGTTGGTGTAGCGCCCGTAGCGGCCCCAATCCTGCCGCCCGGCATGCGCCCGGAGCGTCACGGGCGTGAACGGAATGCCCGCCTCGAGCTCGCCGAAGACGTAGAGCATGTCCTCGTTGCCGATGCCGTCCTGGCTGGGCGCGTACTTGACGCCGCCCGTCGCCTCGACCGGCCCGAGCATGTAGGAGAGCGACGCATAAGGCTCGGCATAGTTCGCCCGCCCATCGGCGCCTGCGAACACATAATATATCAGCCCGCCGTCGACGGTGAGCCCGCCGCCCAGATCGCGGTTGTAGCCTGCATAGAGGTCGAACTCGATGTCGCCGAGATCGTCCAGCTGAGGGTCGCGCAACCGGAAGTTGTCGAGGCCCGACAGCGTCGTCGCTCTCGTCCCCACATAGAAGCCGCTGTCGTGGTTCAGCGTCGCATTGGCCTGCAGCGCCGGATCCTCGTCGGAGCGCGAGATGCCGCGGAAGCGATAGTCCGACATGATCTCCGCCTCCCCGCTCAGCGTCAGGCCGGTGCCGGGCACGGGCACGTCGGCCGAGGCGGGCGTCGACAAGCCGAGAGCGGCGGCTGCAGCGGCGGCGGAGAGGAGGGCTTTCATGGCGGGGAACCTTCGGGCGGAGAACAGGCTTCCCTCTGCCCGAGCCGCGCCGCGACGGCAACGCGTTAGCGCTTCCTTAGCCGCACCCGGCTAACGTCCGGGCCCGATGACCCACCAGGCGCCAGCCCTTGAAGCCGACCAGCGGCCGGACGCCGCCGCGCAGCTCGCCCAGCTCCGCCAGGTGCAGGCGCTCGTCGAGCAGATCGCCGGCCGCGCCGCATCGTGCCTCTCTCGGGACGCCGCGCTCGACGAAGCCGCCCGCGCCGGCAGCGCCTATGGCGACGCCCTCCCCGTCACCCGCCGCCGCTTCGACGCGCTCGTCGCCGAGACCGTCGCCTGGGCCGCGGCCGGCGTCGAAGCCCTCACCCGCGCCGGCGGCAACCCCGCCGCGGCGGGACGCCTCGCCGACGAGCTGGACCACGCCATTGAGGATCTGCTCAAGATGCTGAAGCTCTGACCCGTCCCGTCATCCCCGCGAAAGCGGGGATCCAGCGGGAGTTTGAGAGACGTAGAGCGGGTGGCGAGTCACACTGGATTCCCGCTTTCGCGGGAATGACGGTGTTTCAATCGGAGCGCGGAGCAGCCACCCCCGCCGGCATTTCCTTGATCCTGATATCCCGCTGCGGGAACGGGATGGAGATATTGTTCTCCTGGAAGAGCACCCAGAGGCGGTTCAATATCTCCGACTGGACGTTCCCGACGCCGCCCTCCGGATCGCTGATCCATACCAGGATCTCGTGATCGACGGAGCTCTCCCCGAACGCCCGCAGCCACACCCGCGGCTCGGGCGACTGCAGCACCCGCTTGGAAGCCTTGGCCGCCTCGATCATCAGCTGCTGCGCCTTCGGGAGATCGCAATCGTAGGCGACGCCCACCGGGATGTGCACGCGCACGTCGCGGCTCGAATAGGACCAGTTCTCGACCTCCTGGGTCATGAGATTCTCGTTGGGGATCAGATGCTCCTTGCCGTCCCGGGTGACGATCGAGACGGCGCGCACCCCGATCTTGGTCACATGGCCGAAGCTGTCGCCGACGACGATCACGTCCCCCGGCTTGATCGACCGATCCATCAGCAGGATGATCCCGGCGATCAGATTGCCGAACGTCTTCTGCAGCCCGAAGCCGATGGCGAGGCCGAACGCGCCGGAGAACACCGCGAGCGCGGTAAGATCGATCCCGACGAGATCGATGCCGATGAAGAAGGCGACGGTGATGATCGCCACCGCCGAAAGCTTCTGGGCGAGGAGCTGCTGCGTGGCATCGAGCCCGGAGGCGCGGCGGATGGAATGGCCGACGATCCGGTTGAGGAGCTTCACGACGGCGTAGAGCGCGCCCGCGGTGATCAGCACCTGAAGGATCGTCAGGAGCGAAATGCGCGTGCTCCCCGCGTCGAATCCGATCCGGTTCAGGAGATCCGACGTGGCCGCTAGGCCGCCCACCGAGCGCGCGGCGATGGCCGCGAAGGTCACCCCGGCGAGCAGGGCCGCGACCCAGCGCGGCACCTGGAGGCCGCGCAGGAATCCGTGCACGAGAAGCCCGGTGGAAGCCGCCAGTGCCAGGCCGAGGACGATGGCGGCGAGCGGCCGCCACGTATCCGAGTAGAGGACGATTGCGACCACCGCCGAGAAGACGAGGTAACGAGAAAGCGCGCACATGCGGGACGCGAGCCCCTCGGCACGCGCACCGGCGCGATGCTCCCAGAAGTGCGCCAGCCGCGGCCCGATTCTGCTCCCCGCCAGCCAGGCGGCGAGCCAGGCAATCCCGACGAAGACCGCCGCGGCCGCCGCCGAAACCCAGTCCGCATAGGTCGGCCAGGTAAAGCCCAGCCCTTCGAAGATGCTTCTCATGCCTGCCGCGCCCAACTCGCCAGCCCGCGCTCCAGGTCCCCGATCAGGTCGTCGGCATCCTCGAGGCCGATGCTCAGCCGCACCACCGGCCCCTCCGCTTCCCAGCGTGTCGCCGTCCGCTGCGCCGCGGGATCGACCGGCACGGCGAGGCTTTCGAAGCCGCCCCAGCTATAGCCGATGCCGAACAGCTCCAGCGCGTCGATCAGCCGCACCCGCGCTGCATCGTCGCGACCCGCGAGCACGAACGAGAACAGCCCGGACGCGCCCCTGAAGTCCCGCTTCCATATCTCGTGGCCGGGGCAATCCGGCAGCGCCGGGTGCAGCACCCGCGCGACTTCCGCCCGCTCCTTCAGCCACTGCGCGATCCGAAGCGCGCTTTCCCCATGCTGCCGGAGCCTCAGCCCCATTGTCCGAAGCCCGCGCGAGCCTAGCCAGGCGTCGTCGGGGCTGACGGAATGCCCAAGGTCCCAGCTCACCCGCTCCAGCTTCGGGTACAGCTCCGGCGTCGCCGTCACCGACCCCAGCATCACGTCCGCATGGCCGCCGACATATTTGGTGCCGGCGAGGATCGAAAGATCGACGCCGTGCGACACCGCCGGGAAGAAGAGCGGCGTCGCCCACGTATTGTCGAGCAAGGTGACGAGCCCCCGCGCCTTGGCGGCGCGGCAGATCGCCGGCACGTCCTGCACCTCGAGCGTTCCGGAGCCCGGGCTTTCCAGGAACACGGCGCGAGTCGCGGGGCCGATCAGCGCCTCGATCCCTTCGCCGATCATCGGATCGTAATAGCGGGTCGAGATGCCGCTCTGCCTCAGGAAGCCGTCGCAAAAGCGCCGCGTCGGCCCGTAGACGTTGTCGGTCATCAGCAGTTCGTCGCCGCTCTTCAGCACCGCCAGCAAGGGCGCCGTCACTGCGGCTAGCCCGTTGGCGTAGAGCATCGTCCCGCCGGCGCCCGGCTCGAGCGCGGTCAGCGCTTCCGCGAGGGCCCACTGTGTCGGCGTGCCGTGGAGGCCGTAATAAGGCTCGCCGAACCTCGGCAACGCGGCGCGCATCTCCTCGACGCTGTCGAACAGCACGGTGGAGGCACGGTGCACCGGCGGATTGACGATCCGCCCCCGCCATTCCCGCCGCCGCCCGCCATGGACCAGCCTGGTGTTGTCGCCGGCCCCGCTCACGCCGCGCCCATCGCCTTGGGCGTTGCGGGATCCCCGCCCCACTCCGTCCAGCTCCCGTCGTAAAGCTTCACGTCTTCCTTGCCGAGAAGGTGGGCGCCGAGCAGCAGGACGCAGGCCGTGACGCCCGACCCGCAGGTCGTCACCATCGGCTTCGACAGGTCCACTCCCGCCGCATCGAAGGCGGCGCGCAGGGCCTCGCCCCTCTTCCACGTCCCGTCGGCTTCGAACAGCGCGCTTTGCGGAAGGCTCTTCGATCCCGGTATGTGCCCGGCGGCGAGCCCCGCCCGCGGCTCCGGATCCTCGCCGCGGAAGCGGGTGCCCGGCCGCGCATCGACAATCTCGACTTCGCCCGACCCTACCAGCCTCGCCACGAAGTCCTTGCCGACGACGGCGCCCTCGTCGGCGACCGCGGTGAAATGCCCGTGCCCGCGCGGCGCCCGCCCGCCCTCCAGCGGCCGGCCTTCCGCCTTCCACTTCTCCAATCCGCCGTCGAGCACGGCGACCTTGCGCGCGCCGAACACCCTCAGCATCCACCAGGCGCGCGCGGCGGTGTGGAGCGGGCTGTTGTCGTAGACGACGACCCGGTCCACGTCGCCGACCCCCAGCGCCCGCATCTTGCTCGCGAAGACGTGCGCGGGCGGAAAGCTGTGCGGCAGTGGGTTCGAAGGATCGACAGCCGCCTCGAGGTCGAGGAACACGGCGCTCGGAATGTGCTCCGCCTCATATTCGGCGGCGCCGTCGCGGCCGCTGTTCGGCAGGAATGCGCTGGCGTCGATCACGCGCAGGTCGCGCGCGCCGATCTCTCCGGCCAGCCACTGAGTGGAAACGAGCGATTCCATCGCCGCCCCTCTAGCGGCAATCGGCGCGCGCCCGCAAATCCGCAGAGATCAGCGCGCGAAGCGGCGGAAGAAGCTGGTGTCGTTCCAGCGCGGCCGCGCTTCGGCATTCGCCACGCGCATGGCGAGCGCGGCGATGAAGTCGTGGAGCCTGATCTCGTCCTCGCGGAACACCGGCTGCGATCCGTCGTCCGTCGGCGAATGGTAGTGCGTCGCGCGCCACCCCCGCTCGGTGTCCGCCTCCGGCGTACCCGCCACGAAGCCGAACTTGAACGCGACCGAGGGAATGCCCTGCTCGATGAAGGCATATTGGTCCGAGCGGGTGAACGAGTTGCGGTTGGGGAACGGATCGGGCTGGAGCGGCAGTCCGACCGTCCCTGCCACGGCCGCCGCTTCCGCGCCGAGGCTGCTCTCGTCGGCGCCGATCACGGTGATGCCGGTCAGCGGATAGAGCGGCAGCGCCATGTCGTAATTGAGGTCTGCGACGATCGACGCGCGCGGCACGCTCGGCCGGCGCGAGAAATAGCGGGCGCCGAGCAGCCCCTTCTCCTCGGCCGTCACGAACACGAACAGGAGCGAGCGCCGAGGCCGCGCCCGGGTACGCTTCATCTCGGCGGCGATGTCGAGCAGGGCGGCGACTCCGGCCGCATTGTCGAGCGCGCCGTTGTTGATCCGGTCTCCCGAGCCGGTCTCCGCGATGCCGAGGCCGTCGAGATGGGCGCTCATCACGACATGCTCTGCGCTGAGCGCCGGGCCGGTTCCCGGCAGGCGCGCGACGACATTCATCGAAGACAGGCGCCGCGTCGTGGGCGCAAGGCTTGCCCGCAGCGTCGGGCGGAGCGGAAAGGACGGGACCGCCGCCGAAGCGTCGGCAAGCCGCGCCATTTCGGCGAAGGTCCGCCCCGACCCGGCGAACAGCCGCTCCGCTTCGGCCGGATTGAGGCTCGCGTCGAAGAAGGTGCCCGGCGTCGTGCGGATCGCCGGGTCCGCGAAATACAGGCCGCCCGCCGCTGCGCCGGCCATCGCTCGCGTCCACGGCGCCTCCGACTGCGTCTGGGTCGTGATGGCAATCGCCCCCACCGCACCGCCCTCGGCGAGCAGCCGCGACCGCTCCGCCCGCGCGTGGGACTTGAGGGCGCCCGAGATGCTGGCGGGCCCGCCGCTCACGAACACGGCGATCCTGCCGCTCAGGTCGACGCCGGCGAGGTCGTCATGCCCCGCCTCCGGGATGTGGAGCCCGTAGCCGACGAAGACGAGCGGGGCGTCGACCCGCACCGGCAGCGGCGAGCGGCGGCCGACGATGATGTCCTGCGGCGAACGAAGCGGCGTCTCGGCGCCGCCGGCCACCAGCGACACGCGCGCGTCGGCCGGGTCGAGCGTCTGCTCCTCGAAATCCACGCGCTGGTAGAAGCCGTCCGTCCCCGCGGGCTCCAGGCCGAGAGCCTGCAGCCTCTCGACGACGTAAGCCGCGGCACGGTCGTAGCCCGGCGTTCCCGCCTCACGCCCTTCCATCGCGTCGGACGAAAGATTGGAGACGTCGGTCCACCACCGTTCGGCGCGCTCGGCCCGGCTGAGCGGCGGCGCGCTGGCGGTGGTGCAGGAAGCGAGGGCGAAAAGGGCGAGGAGAATCAGGCGCATGGCGCCCGCTCAAGCGGTCGCGGCCCCGCGTTTCAAGTAGAATTCGCCGTAATAAGCGGAAAAGAATGCCGCGGCCGGCGTCGCGACGACTGCGCCGAGCAGTCCGAAGGCGAGGGCGAAGGCGAGGGTGAAGAAAAGCAGCAGCACCGGATGGATCTGCATCGTCGCTCCCCTGACACGCGGCGCGACCACGTTCCCCAGGATCTCGTTCGATATGAGATAGAAGAGCCCGACCCAGAGCGCCGTCATCGGCCCGATCGCGAGCGAGATCAGGACAGGCGGCGCCGCCATGACATAGCCGCCGATGCGCGGGATGAACTCCGCGAAAAAGGCGAGCGCCGCCCAGACCAAGGCCCCCGGCACATCCATCCAGGTCAGGAAGATGAAAACCGCGACGCTCTCGATCATGCCGAGGATCAGGCTCGCCTTGGTCCAGCCGACCACGGCGCGGCTCGCCCTCGAGAGCGCTCGCGCGCCCGGCCGGCGATGGTCGCTGGGCAGGCTGCCGAGATAGCCGCGCAGCACCGGCATCGGATCGAGCAGAGTGTAGAGTACGAAGCTCAGGAACACGACCAGCAGGGCGACGAAGGCGAGCAGCGACAGAGACACGCCGAGCGCGCCGCCGAACAGCTCTCCGACGGGCGGCACGACCCCGTCGAGCGCGGTGGCATCGGCCGCCATCACCCCCTGGAGCTCGGGATAGCGGACGAAGAGCGCCGCCATCTGCTCATTGAGGTCCACGATGAAACTGGGGAGCCGCTTGGCGAGCAGCACGATCTGGCTCGCCATCTTCGGAATGATGAGCGCGCTCAAGGTGACGACCGTGCCGAGGAACAAGGTGAAGGTGAGCGCTGCGGCGAGCTTGCGCTTCATCCCCCGTTTGACGAACCAGCGCACCGGCGCCCCCAGCGCGATGGTCACGACAAGCGCGAAGAACAGGATCAGGACCGCCGTCATCACCTTGTAGAGGAACCACAGCACGACAACGGCCGCCGCCGCGCCGAAGACGAGCGACAGATAGGCCGCGGCGCGGCTGCGGAGGGCGGGGCTGGGCGGCAGGGCGGCCATGGCGCCGTGCCGTAGCGAAGTCGCGCCGGGAATGACAGGGCGCGCGCGAGGCGCTAACGGGCGCGCATGGACGTCACCCACCTCGGCCAGCCGTCGCGCCTGCCCTCCTCACCCGAGGAGGCGCAGCTCGACTACGTGCCCAATCCGCGGCCGGGCACGCTCTATCTCGTCCGCTTCGCCGCGCCCGAATTCACCTCGCTCTGCCCGGTCACCGGCCAGCCCGACTTCGCCCACCTCGTCCTCGACTACGCACCGGGCGAGACCATCGTCGAATCCAAGTCGCTGAAGCTGTTCCTCGGCTCGTTCCGCAATCATTGCGGCTTCCACGAGGATGTCACGGTCGGCATCGGCCAGCGCCTCGCCGAGGAGATGAAGCCTCGCTGGATCCGGATCGGCGGCTATTGGTATCCGCGCGGCGGCATTCCGATCGACGTCTTCTGGCAGAGTGAAGCGCCGCCGGAGGGACTCTGGGTCCCCGACCAGGGCGTCGCCTCCTACCGGGGCCGGGGCTGAGCGCGTGACCGGGATCCCGCACATCGCGATCTTCGGCGCCGGATCTGTCGGCTGCTTCGTCGGCGGCGCCTGGCAGGCGGCGGGGCTCCCCGTCTCCTTCATCGGCCGCGAGCGGACGAAGAAGGACGTCGACGCGCACGGCATGACGATCACGGACATGGACGGCACCCGCCTCCATCTCCCGCCCGGCTCCGTCGCCTTCCACGCCAGGCCGGATGCACTCGCGGGAGCGGGGGCCATCGCGCTGTGCGTCAAGAGCTACGACACCGAGGCCGCCGCCCGTGACATAGCCGGGCACGCACGGCCGGGCACGCCCGTGATCAGCTTCCAGAACGGCGTCTCCAACGTCTACCGCCTCAAGGAAAAGCTCCCCGGCTTCGACGTCATCCAGGGCATGGTGCCCTTCAACATCGCCTATATGGGCACCGGCCGCTGGCACAAAGGCGTCGCCGGCGAGCTCGTGGCCGAAGCGCGCCCACTGACCCAGGCCATTGCGGACAAGCTGGGCCGCCGGCTCGGGCAGCTCCGCCTCACGCAGGACGCGGATGGCCTTGCCTGGGGCAAGCTCCTCATCAACCTCAACAACGCCGTGAACGCGCTCTCCGGAAGGAGCCTCCTCGAGCAGCTCTCCGACCGCGACTACCGGCGGGTCGTCGCCGCGACGATGGTCGAGACGCTGGAGGTCTTGAAGGAGGCTGGCATCAAGCCCGCCAAGCTGGGCCCGATCCCGCCCGATCTCCTCCCCCACGCCATCGCCGCGCCGGACCTGCTGTTCCGCAACACGATCCTCAAGGCCCAGCGCATCGATCCGCACGCCCGCTCGTCCATGGCCGACGACCTCGCCGCCGGCCGCCGCACCGAGATCGACTATCTGAACGGCGAGGTCGTCACTCTCGCCCGCTCGCTCAGGCTGCGTGCCCGGATCAACGAGACCATCGTCGCCCTCGTCAAGCAGGCCGAAGCGGGCGTCGAGAAGAAGTGGGGCGGCAAGGAGCTCCACGATTACGTCATGAAGGGCGGCGCTTAAGGTTCTAGGCCGCCGCGCGGGCCTTGCGGTACAGCATGGCCGTGACCAGGGCGAAGACGATGGTCCCGCCGACCAGCGCGAACGGACCGAACCATTCCGGCGCCAGCGCCAGCGGCTCGCCGCTGTCCGTCGCGTAGACGAGGCCGGCGAAGGCGACGTTGAGCAGGCTGTCGCCGACGATGAGGCCGGTCGCCATGAGGACGCCCATCCGCTTGGTCGCTTCGGGATCGCGAGTCGTTTCCGCCCGCTTGTCGTAAAGCCAGCCGAGCACCGCGCCGATTACGACCGGGAGCGTCACGCCCATCGGCAGGTAGACGCCGATGCCGATGGCGAGCGGCGGAAGCCGGAGCTTGCCCGTCCGGCCGAGAAGCGCGTCGAGGACGACCGCCACGACGCCGATCCCGGCGCCGATGAAGATCATCCGCCAGTTGAGGTCGCCGCCCAGCGCGCCGCTGGCAAGCGCGGAGATCAGCGCCGCCTGGGGCGCGGCGAGCGCATTCTCGCCCGCTCCCGGCGTCCCCGCGAAGCCGTAGGCCTGGTTCAGGAGATCGAGCACCGGCGGAATGACCAGCGATCCGAAGATGACCCCGAAGATCAGCGCCACCTGCTGCCGCCACGGCGTGGCGCCGACGAGTTGGCCGGTCTTGAGGTCCTGCAAATTGTCGTTGGAGATCGTCGCAATGCCGAACACGATCGCGGTGGCGAACAGGGCGTAAGCGATGAGGGCCGGGACTTCGGCCGGATCGTCGCCCGAAAAGCCGATGGCGAGCAGCAGGGCGGCGGACAGGATCGCCAGGATGCCGATGCCTGAGATCGGGCTATTCGACGCGCCGATGAGGCCTGCCATATAGCCGCAGACCGACGCGATCACGATCCCTGCGACCAGCACCCAGACCAGGGTCCCGGCGATCAGCGGCACCGCCACGTCCTCGAGCGGCCCGCCGGCGATGAAGCGCCAGAGGAGAAACGCGATCGGCACGAGCGAGGCGAGTATCACGGCCGCGACGATGCCGATCGGGATGTCGCGCTCGACGAGCGGTAGTCGCTCGCCGCTCGATCCGCGCAGCCGCGAGGCCGCCATCGCGCCGGTCACGCCGCGCACAATCGGGCCGATGATCTTGAGCAGCGTCCAGATCGCCGCCACGCCGATCACGCCCGCGCCGAGGAAGCGCACGTCCGAGCGCAAAGCCGCGCGCGCCACTTCCTCCGCTTCGCCCGCTACGCCCGCCGTCAGCATCGGCAGCACGACCCACCAGCCGAGCACCATCCCGGTCAGCATGGCGAGGCCGACCGAAAGGCCGACGAGATGGCCCGCGCCGATGAGCGCGAAGGACAAGGTGCCGGAAATGCCGGTGGCCGCCGGTCCCGCGCGGAAGAAGAGGCTCGCTTCCTCGACGATGAACCGCGTCTTGGTGACGAGCGCGAACGCCGCCGCGGTAAGCGAGCTCCAGACGATGACGCGCAGCCCCTTCTGCGCTTCGTCGCTCCCCTCCCGCGTGCCGGCGCCGACCTTCAGCACCTCGGCCGCCGCCACGCCTTCCGGATAGGGGAGCGGCGTATCGACGACGAGCGCGCGCCGCAGCGGCACCGAGAACATGACGCCCAATATGCCGCCCACGGCCGTCACCGCCGCCGTCGTCCAGAACGGGAATCCCTGCCACACGCCGACCATGACGAGGCCGGGCAGCACGAAGATGATCGCCGCCAGCGTCCCCGCTGCGGACGCCACGGTCTGGACGATATTGTTCTCGAGTATGGTCGAGCTGGCGAAATAGCGAAGGATCGCCATAGAGATGACGGCGGCCGGGATCGACGTCGCGAACGTCAGCCCGACCCGAAGCCCGAGATAGACGTTGGCCGCGGTGAAGACGAGCGTGATCGCCCCGCCCAGCACGATCGAGCGGATCGTCAGCTCGCGCATCTCCGCGCCGCCCGTACCTTGCGCCGTTGAAGCCATTATCGTCTCCTCCCCCCGAACAATCCGCCCATAACGCCGCGCAGGATCGCGCTGGCGGCTCGATTCGCGACCTGGCGCTGCATCGACCGGCCGACCTGCCGAAGCATCGCTTCATGCAGCGGCGGATTGGCCCGCCTCTCACGCTCCGCTCGCGCCGCTTCCCGATCGGCCTCTTTTCGTGCCTTCTCGGCAGCCTTTTCGTCGGCCTCGCGCTGCAAGGCCGCAAGCGCCTCCTCTTTCAGGAGCAGAGCCTGGGCCGCCGCCTCGTCTGCGCGCGCCTTCAGCATCTCCTCGGCGCTCTCGCGGTCGAGGAGGGTGTCGTATTTGTCGGCGACTGGCGAAAGAGACTGGATGATCGCCCGTTCCTTGGGGCTGAGCGGTCCCAGCCGCGAGCTCGGAGGCCGGATCAGCGCCCGCGCCACCGGAGACGGCGCCCCGTCCGGCTGGAGCAGCGACACCAACGCCTCGCCGGTCCGAAGCTCGGTAATCGCCTTCTCGACGTCCAGGCCTTCGCTGGCGCGGAAGGTCGCAGCCGCGCCCTTCACCGCCTTCTGGTCCTTGGGCGTGAAGGCGCGCAGCGCATGCTGGATGCGGTTGCCGAGCTGGCCGGCCACCGCTTCGGGGATGTCCGCGGGGTTCTGGGTCACGAAATAGACACCGACGCCCTTGGAGCGGATCAGGCGGACCACCTGCTCCACCTTTTCGACCAACGCCGCCGGGGCGTCGGCGAACAGCAGGTGCGCCTCGTCGAAGAAGAAGACGAGCTTCGGCTTGGGCGGGTCGCCCGCTTCCGGCAGGGCCTCGAACAGCTCGGAAAGGAGCCAGAGGAGGAAGGTGGAATACAGCTTCGGCCGCTGCATCAGCTTGTCGGCGGCGAGGATGCTGACGATACCGCGCCCGTCCTCGGCCGTCTGCATCAGGTCGGCGATATCGAGCGCGGGTTCGCCGAAGAACAGGCTGCCGCCCTCCGCCTCGAGCTGGAGGAGCTGGCGCTGGATCGCGCCCACCGAAGCCTTGGTGACGTTGCCATATTGGGCAGAAAGCGCCGCCGCATGGCCCGCGCACCAGGCGAGCATCGCCTGAAGGTCTTCCAGGTCGAGGAGCAGCAGCCCCTCGTCGTCCGCCACCTTGAAGGCGATCGAAAGCACGCCCTCCTGAGTCTCATTGAGGCCCATCAGCCGGGCGAGCAGCAGCGGTCCCATCTCCGAAATGGTGGTACGCACCGGATGCCCCTGCTCCCCGAGCAGGTCCCAGAAGGTCACGGGAAAATCACGGTAGGAATAATCGGCGATGCCGAGCTCCCCGGCCCGCGCGCTCAGCGCCTCATGCGCGCTGTGGGTCGCGGAGCCCGCCATGGCGAGCCCGGCAAGGTCGCCCTTCACGTCGGCGACGAAGACGGGCACGCCGGCGTTGGAGAAGCCTTCGACCAGCCCCTGCAGCGTCACCGTCTTGCCGGTGCCGGTCGCGCCGGCGATCAGCCCGTGCCGGTTGGCGCGATCGAGAGGAAGGCGCTGCGGCGCACCGCCCGCGGCGGCGCCGATCAGAAGGCTGTCTGTGTCGTCCAATCCGTCTCTCCGGCGGGCCCGGAGCCTCTATTCCCGAAGCGGGCATAGACGGCAAGCAGGACCGAAGATGGAAGGGTTAATCCGTACCGAGCGGCAGCCTTGGCGATCGCCCGAGGGTACCGAACCGGGCAACCGCCGATACGATTACCTCGCGCCTGAAAAGCTGGTACGAACACACGCTGGAACGAGAAAGGGGGGCACTAGGCCCCCCAATCCGTTCCTTACGGAAAGCGGACACCCTTTGCAGGGGCCGCGAGTCACTCCCTTTCGGGCGACGGACACCCTCTCGGGGCCGCTAGTGATCTGTACGTAGCAAAACTCGTGGTACATTGCAAGGTTGCAATCGGAGTACCTTTATGCGGTACCATCACCACGAAGCTTCGGCAGCCACGTAAGCAGCTTGCCCAGGACCGTGTGGAACTCATCCTCATCCAAGCGCGGTACCGCGCCGCGAACCTGCTCCAGTCGGCTTGGGGATACGGTGTAGATGTGATTACAGACAACCCAGGAGTCTCTACCCGCCTCGACGGGTACTGACAATTTGTGTGCCCACTGAGCGCTTAATCCCTCCTGAGGGTCTGTCGAAATGGCCAAAACGGAAATCGGCCCGCTGAGCGTGTTCTTGTACGAAACCACGAGAACCGGCCGAGTCTTCCACATCTCAGGGAGGCGCGCATCCCGCCAAAACTCACACCAGTAGATGCTACGCACCTTCGGCGCGGCGATGATCCGCGGTTTGACGAAAGGCGGCTTATCCATGTGTGGCTGAACTCTCGAATGGCGCCTCCGGGCCGGTGACGTGCATGTCGCGCGACACGAAGCCGAAACCGCTCGACCCGTCGCTCGTCCGGCGAAGCTGGAGGTGTAGGCGAATGCAAGTAAGTGTCAGGTGAAGCCCGTGTAGCCATTGAGCGCTGAAGCACGACCGGCCGATCGGCCTCGCAACAGCCCGTATGGACGCCGCGGCAGAAGGTACTCGCACGGTCCACCTCCCCATGCGCTGCATGGGGAGGATGTCGAGGTCAGCGCGCCGGCGCCGTCGCCGGGCCGGCGAGGTCGACCCCGATGTAGACCGGCGGCTGGTTGCCTCGGCGGATGAGGAGGAGGACGGTGCCGCGGCGTGCCTGGCGGGCGGCCGCGACCGCCGCCGCCGCTTCCTCGGGCGTCCGCGTCGCCCGGTTGTCGATCGAGACGATGATGTCGCCCGGCTGGATGCTCTTCACAGCGGCGTCGCTATTCTGGTCGACCTGCGCGACGACGACGCCGCGCAGATTCGGGTCCGTCAGGCGAAGCTGCCGCGCGACGTCGGGCGTCAGCGTCTGGACGGTGAGACCGAGGCCTTCCCGCGTCGAGCGCTGGCCGCTCGACTGCGCCTCGCCCTTGCCGCCGCCGGGGCTCGGCGCCGGTTCGGCCTCCTCGCCGCCGTTGATCCGCGCGAGCTCCTCGTCCGAAGGACGCTCGGCGAGGACGACGGTCACGCTCCGGCGCTGGCCGCCGCGAAGAATTTCCATCGGCACGCGCGCGCCGACGGCCTGGTTGGAGATGAGGTAGGACGCGGTCTGCTCCGGCGTCACCGGCTGGCCGGCGATGGAGAGCACGACGTCGCCCTGCTGGATGCCCGCGCGGGCGGCGGGTCCGCCCGGCGTGACGGCGCGGATGAGCTCGCCGCGGTTGCGTTCGATGCCGAGCGCCTGGGCGACGCCCGCTTCCTGGAGCGACTGCAGGCTGACGCCCATATAGCCGCGCCGGACGCGCTCGCCGCGCATCAGGGTCTGGACGATGGGGAACGCCTGCTCGGCGGGGATGGCGAAGCCGATGCCGACATTGCCGCCGGTCGGCGAGATCAGCGCCGTGTTGATGCCGATGACGTTGCCCTGGATGTCGAACATCGGGCCGCCCGAATTGCCGGAGTTGATCGAGGCATCGGTCTGGATGAAGCGATCATACTGGCCGCCCCCGGGAAGATTGCGGTGGAGTGCCGAGACGATGCCGGCGGTGACCGTGCCGCCGAGCGCGAAGGGATTGCCGATCGCGAGGACCCAGTCGCCGACGCGGGTCTGGCGGCTGTCGCCGAAGCGGACGAACGGAAGCGCGGCGCGCGGGCGGATCTTGAGCACGGCGAGGTCGGAGGCCTGGTCGCGCCCGACGACTTCGGCCGGATATTCCGTCCCGTCGCTGAGCGTCACGGTGACCGCCTCGACGACCGCATTGTCGCGCGCCGGGGCGACGACGTGGTTGTTGGTGACGACATAGCCGTCGGCCGAGATGATGAAGCCGGAGCCGAGCGAACCGCCGCGCTGGACGGCCTCGCCGCCCTCGCCGCCGCCCTGAGGAACCTCGCCGCCGAAGCGGCGGAAGAATTCCTCGAATCCCGGCGGTACGGCGCGGTTGCGCGGGATGGTGATCGCCTGGCGGGTCGAGATGTTGACGACGGCCGGCTGCAGCCTGGCGACGAGGTCCGAGAAGCTCATCGGCGCGCCGGGGCGCGGCGCCGCGGCGTTGATCGAACCCGGCTCGTTCTGCGCCACCTGCGCACCCACCGGGTTGCTCAGCGTCGCAACGGTGCCACCGAGGAGAAGCGCTGCGGTGATTCCATAGACGTAACGCACTGGTCCATTCCCTCCTAAGATTTCGGCCCCGGGCGGCCATGAGGCCCGGACGAGCCCACTTCTGTCTCAGGCTAGATGATGCGCCTGAACCGGAATTGAATATGTCGGCGCTAGCGGCCCTGCGGATTGCGCCCCCTGAACTGACGCAGATAATCGTTGTCGGGCGAAAGGATGATGCTCGACTGCGCCTCCCTCCCTTGCGAGAGAAAGCTCGCCTGGTAGGACTGCATGGCGCGGTAGAAATCGTAGAAATCCGGATCCTGGTTGAAGGCGCCGGCGTAGGTCGCGGCCGCTTCGGCGTCGGCCTCGGCGCGGATGATCTGCGCCTGCTTCTCGCCCTGCGCCTGAATGGAGCGCGCCTCCTGACGGCGGGCGCTGCGCATCCTTTCATAGGCGCTCTCGAGGGGCGAGCCCTCCGGAAGATCGGCACGCTTGATGCGGACGTCCACGATCTGCGCGCCATATTGACCGGCGACGCGGTTCAGCGCGTCCTCGATATTCTCCATCATCCGGCCGCGCTCGGGGCTGAGCAGGGCCTCCGAGGGCCGCCGGCCGAGCTCGTTGCGGAGGGCCGAGCCGAGGATCGGGCTGAGCTGTGCGACGACGCGCTCCTCGCTCCCCGCCGACCTGTACATGAGCAGGGGATCGACGATCCGGAACCGCGCAAAGGCATCCACCTGCAGGCGGAGCTGATCGGTCGATAGGACCGGCTGGTTCTGAAGCTCGACGCTGAGGATGCGCCGCTCGATCCAGACGATCTGCTCGACGAACGGGATGCGTGCGACGAGGCCGGCGCCCGCCTTTCCGAAATCGTCGCCGGGCCGATATTTGTTGAGGATGCGCTGCGGCTCGCCGAAGCGGACGATGATCGCCTGCTTGGTCTCGGGAACGATCGAGACCGTGCTGCCGATCAGGAAGAGGACGAGGATCGCGATGACCGCGAGCGCGATCGGGTTCCTGGCGTAGCGGCGCATCAGCGGCCTCCCTGCGCGGGCGCGGCCTGCGCGGGCGGCGCCGCGGACGGCGCGGGCGGGGCCGCCTGGCTGCGCCTCTGCACTTCGGGCAGCGGCAGATAGGGCGTCACGCCCGGCGCTTCGATGATCGTCGAATCGATCCTCGACAGGATTCTCTCCATCGTCTCGTAATACATGCGCCGCCGCGTCACTTCCGGGGCGGCCTTATATTCGGCGTAGACCTTCTCGAACGCGGCGGCTTCGCCCTCGGCGCGGGCGGTGAGCTGAAGCGCATAGGCGCGCGCGTCGTTGATGTAGGATTGGGCCTGCTGCTGGGCGGCCGACACTTCGAGGAACGCCGGGTTGACCGGCCCCGGCGGCGCCGAGCGGTTCACCGCGACGCCCCGGATTTCGACGCCGGCGCGGTAATCGTTCAGCAGGTCCTGCATCATCACCTGGACCCGGTTCTCGATGTCGCTGCGGCCCGAACCGATCGCTTCCTCCAGCGTCATGCGCGAGACCACGGCGCGCATCGCGCTTTCGGCGAGCTCGCGGATCGTGTCGTCGGGATCGGTGAGCTGGAAGGCGTAGAATTGCGCCCGATCCCGCTGGACCCGCCAGCGCACCGAATAAGTAAGGTCGATGACGTTCTGGTCGCCGGTGAGGATGAGGTTCTCGCCGTCGCCGCCCGGAATCGTGAATTCCCGGATATTGTCGACGTCGATCTTCTCGACCTTGGCGATCGGCGCCGGCCAGCTGAGGCGCGCGCCCGGCTGGAGCGTCCCCGAATAGATGCCGAACACCGTCACCACGCCGCGTTCGCGCGGGCCGATGCGGTGGATGCTGGTGAAGAGCACCCAGATGAGGAGAAAGGCGATCAGCCCGTAGAGCCAGTAGGGCCGCCCGTCGCCCGAGGGGAAGCGGCCGCCGAAGCGGTCGCGGCTCTTCTTCAGGAAATCGTCGAACGAGGTGACGTTGCCGGCGCCGCGGCCGGGCTTGCGCGGGCCCGGGGCCTGCCCCCAGGGCGTTCGCGGGCCGCCGCCGTTTCCACCGCCGCTGCCGCCATCGTTGCCGCCGTCTCCGCCGCCATCCCCGCCGTCTCCGCCTCCGGAGCCGCCGCTACCGCCCGAAGCGCCGCCGCCCCCTCCCCAGGGGCTGCCGCGATTCTCGTTCATCAAAGCGCCGGAACGCCAGCCCCGCCGGAAAATATTCCACATGGGCTCTTTATAGGAAGGCCACCCGCGGAAAAACAGTGCCAAGCCGCCTGCTCTTGCCTATCTGCCGTCGGCGATGACCGAAGACGACGCCAAGATCCTGAACGCATTGGGCGATCTCGCACCGCGAGCCTCGGCGCCGCGCCTGCGCGACGGGGTCGCGAGCATGATCTTCGACGCAACCGGAATGGACGCCGCCGGACGCGCCGCCGCCGAGCGCCGCATTCGCGCGGCCCTGGTTGCCGTCCCGGGTGTTGCCGACGTCCGCATCGCCATGACCGCGGAGAAGGCGCAGCGCACGATCATCGCCGTCGGCAGCGGCAAGGGGGGTGTCGGCAAATCGACCGTGTCGGCCAATCTCGCAATCTCCCTCGCCCGCCTCGGCCGGAAGGTCGGGCTCGTCGACGCCGACATCTATGGCCCCTCCCAGACCCGGATCATGGGCAATGACGACCGGCCCGAGCTTGCCGACAAGCAGATCGTGCCGGTCCGCGCCTGGGGCATCCGCATGCTCTCCATCGGACAGCTCATCGAGCCAGGCACCGCGGTCGCCTGGCGCGGGCCGATGACGGGGAGCGCGCTCGGCAATCTGATGGAGGGCGACTGGGGCGACACGGAAATCCTCGTCGTCGATCTCCCGCCCGGCACCGGCGACGTCCAGATGACCTTGATGCAGAAGTGGAAGCCGGCCGGCGCGGTGATCGTCTCGACGCCGCAGGACCTGGCGCTCATCGACGCGACCCGCGCCATCGACCTGTTCCGCAAGATGGGCGTGCCCCTCCTCGGCCTCGTCGAGAATATGGCCGGCTATGCGTGCCCGCATTGCGGCGAGGTGTCGGACCCGTTCGGCAGCGGGGGCGCGGAGGCGGCGGCGAAGGTAATGTCGATTCCGTTCCTCGGCCGCATCCCGCTCACGCTCCCCATCCGCCAGGCCTCCGATGCGGGCCGCCCGCCTGCAGCCGGCGACGGCGAGGAGGCGGCGATCTTCCATGCCATTGCCGGGCGCCTCCTCGAGCAAGTGAACTCAATCCAGTCCTGACTGTTTTCCTGTCATTCCCGCGAAAGCGGAAATCCAGGCGGCTTCTCCGCCCGGCAGGATCGCCGCTGGATTCCCGCTTTCGCGGGGATGACGAAGGTGGCGGACGACGGAGAAAAACATGCCCCTCACCTCCGACGACGACATCCGCCGGCTCCTCACCGAGACCCGCACCATTGCGCTCGTCGGCGCGTCCGACCGGCCGACGCGGCCGAGCTGGGGCGTCATGCGCATGCTCCAGGAGCACGGCTACCGGGTGATTCCGGTCAACCCGCAGATCACCGGCGAGCACGTTCACGGCGAATATGTCTGGCGCGAGCTCGCCCAGATCGGCGAGCCGATCGACATGGTCGATATCTTCCGCCGCCCCCAGGCCGCGGGCGAAGCGGTCGACGAAGCGATCGCCGCCGGCGCCAAATCCGTCTGGATGCAGCTCGGCGTCATCAACCACGAAGCCGCCGCCCGCGCCGAAGCCGCAGGCCTCAAGGTGGTGATGGACCGCTGCCCCGCCATCGACATTCCCCGTGCACAAGCGAAAGGTTTCGCCGTGACACCTCGGGATAGGGCTCGCTTAGAGGGGCGAGAGCGCTAGGCTCTCCTTACCGGCGAAACTCCCCCTCGGCGAGCCGCGCCTCATGGAGCGGGGTTGGGGGAGCATGTCGTATCAGCCTACATGACGAATAATGCGGTGCGGCGCTGGTGCGGCTATGATGAGGGCATGACCAAAAGAACCAACGAATCAGCGCCGCCGTCGAAAGGCACCCCCCTCATCGACAAGCCGCCGACGCCACCGCCGTTGCCTCCCGCGCCGAAGCCGCCTGCCCCGCCTTTCATTGACGAGCGGGTGAAGCGCAGGAAGAAGAAGTAGGCGACTCCCGACGGGTTTAGCTAACGGAGCATCCTCGTGGATTGGATCGATACACGAACGGCGGCAGAGGCGACAAAGCGCCGGAACGCGATGTGGGGCCTCGTCACTCAGGAGGGTCCAGAGGGCGAACTCACAAGTAGGGCCGGAGGTGAGGGCCTGTATGAGGGCGGCGTCTTCTGGGCGGATGCCATCAAAGAGATGCGCGACGATCCTGAGAAGCGGCTCTCTTTTGCGAAGCGGCACCTTCCGCTTCCGGCTGCTTTTCGGGAAGCGGCCATTGCTTTGCGGAGCATCATCCGAACGCGTCGGAAATCGAAGAGCCCGGTTGAGTCGCAACTGAGCGAGTTGCACTTCCTCGCCGCCATCGCCTCTCTAGGCGTCTACGACGATCTCGACGCAACCGCCTATACCAAGGTGACGGCACTCGACCTCACTCCGAGTTCACTCGGATGGGATGAGCTACCGCTGCTAACGGCCTCCGACCGTAAGTGGATGACGGAAGCGTGGAGCCCACCCGTCCAACACACCACCGCCTACGCTGCGTATCCGGATTTCTTCGGCGTGGGTTCGAAGACTCATCAATATCATCTGGAGCAAAGTGCTCGCGCTTCGGAGCCGAAGGCCGAGCGCCCTTTCCAGCCGAGGCAGACGCGAGCACCTCAACCCTCCGGAAGCACCTACACCCTCGGTCTTGCCGGGGAGTCCTTCGGTGATCGGCAATCTGAGATTCGTAGGTGCCGCGAGGGGGACGAGGTTCGGCTTGTGCGAGAGCCTAGCAATCCGCACGATCCGAGCGCCATCCGGTGCGAGACCACGCGTGGGAAGGCAATCGGGATGATCTCGCGGGACAATGCGTCTTGGCTTGCCGGTCGTATGGATCGAGGTGACCACGTTCGGGCTCTAATTCGTGAAATCTGCGGGCAGCCCGGCACATCGAACAAAGGCGTCGTGATCGACTGCCTCCTCAACGGTGGGGACAGTCGCACGCCCGAGCCTCGTAAAAAGGGGTTCTTCGCGCGGCTCTTTGGTTAAAGGCTGAACACCACCGCAGCGATGAGCGCCGCGAGGAGCGCGTAGACCCACGTCATGCGATCATCGAATCGCTTTGTGAACTCGCGGAGCGCAACCACCTCGGCGCTCGGCGGCGGAGGCTCGGGTTCGTAGAGGGGCTCGAACTCCTCTGCCTCTTCGACTGGCGGAGAGGGGAAGACGAAGGTCACGCCATCGACGGCAAGCCAATTCCGCGCCCCGTCTAGGTGCCATACCTTGTCGCTGCCATCGGGGAGCACACCGTAGTCGAGCTTCGGCACCGAGAGAGTGACCTCGGCAGGGCCTTGCCCGGCTAGAACCTTGTCGATGAGCGTCCTCAAGACCTCCTCAGGCAAGTTCGCCGAGATCGAGTAGCTATCCGGGGCCGGTCGAATCACGCCGTCCGACGAGCCCTCGTAGGCCGGGATGTAGGTGAGACCTCCCATGATGGGACCGCACCGGTTGAAGCTGCGTTCTCCCTCTTCCGGCTCGGGCGCGCGGTCTCGCCCGCCGACGCGGAGGATGAGGTTCCCCGGCATCTTCTCCATACGCTGCCCGTTCGAGAGCTTCACCCTATCCCATCGGTCGGCGAACGTAGTCTCCCATCGAAGAATCCACCCCTCGGTGCCCGTCACGAACGACTCGCCCACTGCAAGCGACGCGTAGGGCTGCTCCAGCCTCAGCCTTAAAGACGCCATTGCACCCCTCCCCCTTCGCTAGCCACACCCTGCCCGTCTGCCGCGCCACCCGTAGGCTTCACTAAGTGCGCAAAGGGGTGCGGCCCCGCTTCAGCAACGGTTTGCAAGACGCCAGCCATGAAGGCTTCGAAGTCGGCTTCGGCATTCTCGATGATGCACTCTTCAAGCTCGTGAAAATAGCCGATGAAGTGCTCGCACTCGATCCGGATGAGTTCGAGCCCCTCAGCGGTCATGAAGTTGAGGATGTGGCTTTGGAAAAACGTGTGAGCCATGTGGTTTCGGAACCCGATGGAGTCCCGGAGATACGCCTCGACATCGGGCTCAACCTTCCCCTCGTGAAGCGAGAGGAAGCGATTCACGACCTGCCCATACGTCCCCTTTGTTGCGTTCGCTTTTTCCTTCGCGACCCGGGCCTCGATGTTGGCGGGAGTGCCGCCGCTCGCGAGTATCTGTTTCCCCTTCGTGTCTACGTTGACGATTCGCAGCACAAGCTCAAGCCGAGCGGCAGCCGCCATACAGGCACCGTAGGCGTATAGAGCAGGGCCGTTCGGTGGCGGTTCGGGAAAGCCGGTCATGCCATGGAAGGTGACCGCTGAGCGCCCGCATCACAAGCGGCTCTAGCGTCCCGATAAATATCGGATGCCAAACAACGTATCCCCCGATGGCTCCGTGTGGAGCTTTCACGCCTCAGGTTCCGATATCATCCACCTCGAACTAGCAGAGAACGACATCGACCGGGACGCCTCGGCGAATGTCGTCGTTTTCCGGGTGAAGGGCCTCCTCGACATCGAGTTCGAGCCCGACCCCGACAACCCGCTCGGCATTCGCCTTGTCCTCACACCGAGCGACATCGCTCGCCTCCCGACGCGGGGCACCCCCTTCTTCGTGAAGAACATGACGACCGGCGAACTCCTCATCGAGGGCAAGGTCTCGCGGAGGGGGTTCGCGTGACGACGATCCGAATCAACAAAGTTACCTCGCCCATCCTTGTGCAGCCGACCGAGACCACTATTCGCGTCACGAGCGCGGGTCGCGGAGCGACCGGCCCTCTGGGGCCTCAGGGTAAGACCGGCCCCGCCGGGCCTCAGGGCGTGCCCGGCGAAGCGGGAGCGACCGGACCCCACGGGGCGACTGGTCCTCGGGGAGCGCCGGGCGCGACTGGGCCTCAGGGTGCAGCCGGGGCTATTGGCCCAGCCGGGCCACAAGGTGAGACCGGCCCCGCCGGTGAAACTGGCTCTCAGGGTGAATCCGGACCCGCCGGTGCCACCCGCCGCCACCTCCGCCACCTCCCCCGGTCATGCCGCGACCATGACGGCCCTCAAAGCGCCGCCGGTTCCGCTCTTGAATGTGCCACCGACGCCCCATGCGCCTTCCTTAGCGAAGGGCGTTCGCCGCGTCGCGCTCCGCTTGCTCGGCCTCTTGGATGACCGAGTTAAGATCGGTCGTGTTGAAAACGTCGGTGCCCATGACGTTCAGATCGGCGACGTTGTTCGCGTCGGAGGAAGTGCCCGAGCCACCCGTAGAAATGTTCGCAAAGACGACGATGATGCCGATGACGACGAAGAGCGCCACGAGGAACATCACTATGCCAGCGACCTCGTTCGAGGACGCTGCCTCGGCGGCGTTCGGCTCAGGCGGCGTCTCGGGTTCGGTCGGTGAGGAGCGCGGCTCCGTGACGCCGCCCCCGCCGACGCCAGTAGCTGCACCGGCTTCGGCTGCGTGAGGTTCCCCGAGCCGCTCCGCGATGGTGCCGCATCCGACGAGCACGATGCCCGCGAGGAAGGCGAAGAACGATCCGTGCACGACAAGTGACTGAATGTGCAGCTTGTGGATGTTCGCGATTTCCTGAGACGGTATCGAGGGCGTGTAAGCCGTCCCCGGCACGTAGGCGGTCGTAACGCTCACATCGATCATCAGCCCGCCCATCAGCGCTAGCGCCGCAATGGCGACGAGCGCCCATCCCGCTTCTTTCATCGTCGCTCCTACCGGGAAGTTGAGGGAGTCGGCGCAGGCGGCACCGGCTGAGGCTGGGGCACGACGCGTCGAACGACCGGCGGCTGAACCGGCTGCGGCACCACACGACGGCGAACCGGGGCAGTTGCGGGCACCGTCACGACTGGTCGCCGAGCGTCGGTGCTAGGCGTAGCCGATGCCGCCGGTGGCGTAGGACGAGCAAAGGGGTCGGGCGGGATATGCGATAGCCTCTCCTCGTCGGCACGCTCCCGCGCGACCCGCACACGGAGCGCGGCGACGCATCGTCGAAGTATTCCAAGCCCGACGCCCGTGCCGTCGAGTGCGAGGTCGTCGATGAGTGTGTGCGTCTCGCCGTCCTTCCGGTAGAACTCGATCCCGCCGCTTGCCCCTATGAGGCGAACGATTTCGGAGGTGAGGACGCCATTGAACCCCCGGTAGGCTCCGTTCCGGTAGCCCGTCGCCGGGCCGTCGAACACTCGATCTCCGAGGCGAATGACGAGTGTGAACTCGGCATCCCGCTCGATACTCCAGCCCATGTTCGCAACGTGGAGAACGACGAGACCGTCGGCGTCTTCGGAAATCGCCATCATGGTCGCGCCATCGCCCTCGAAGTCGCGACCCATCACACATTCGCTCGCGCGTTCGAAGACGGTCCAACCTCGGCTCTCGCCCCACGTTCGCTGAGCCGACGCGGGCGTCACTGCCGCGATAAGCCCGAGCGCTGCCGCTATGACTGCCTTCATGCTGCATCCCCGTTATCGCGTAGCCTGTAGTGCATGCGATCTACCCACACATCTTTAGCGACGAGACCATCCTCGACAAGCTCCCCAAGGCGGAGCCGAAGCGGGAAAGATGCAAGCCCGGTGCCCGCGATAAGCTCTCTCTCGTCGAACATCGGGTCGCCGGTGGTGTCTGCCGCCGTTAGTAGACGGAGCGTCGCTAGAACGTGTTCGTATTGCTGCCACTGGTTCACGCGACACCCTCACTTTCGATCCCACCGGGTTCGTAATCGCTGACGTAGAACAAGCCTGCCGCCACATCGTAGACGCGTTGCCACAGAAGCTCGTTTGCCTCTTCCTCGGTAATGCCCCGCTTTCCGGCAAGGAAGACGATGCGACGGAGCATCTTTCGCACCACTTCCTCAAACTCGTCGGAGAGCCCGAACCGAGGGTGCGGCATGCTGCCAAACCAAAGCCGTTCGACCCACCCCTTCTCTACAAGCTCGGCTAGCCGTTTGTAGACGGTTCGCCGCGACATGTTCCCGTTGAACGCCGCGACGATTTCATCAGCCGTAAGGACATACGCTTCGTTCTTCGTGAGAAGCGCGAGGGTGGCTCCACGCTGCCCAAAGGTATCGAGTTTCCCGTTCCACGCCTTCACGTTGCTCTCCTTTCATCTACGGGCCACCGGCCCACCTTGTTTGAGTTTTCGGCCCACCACCGCTCGACCTCGGCGTCGTTCCACTCGCCGTTGAGCGGGCGAGGGAAGCCTCGGGTCTTGATCCATCGGAAGACGGTAGGTCGGCTCTTGCCGACGTGCGCGAGCACCGCGTCGAGCTTCATGGCAGACGCCCGAGCAAGACCCTCGTGAGGTAGACCTCAGGGTCCGAGCCAAAGCCTTGAAGGAAGTCAGCGAGGTCGTCGGCGTTCGTGAACACGACGGTCGTGTCGCCGCTCGCTCGAACGCGGCAGACGATCTCATCGTGCGCCTCGCTCACGAAGTCGAAGAAAGCGTGAGAGCCGTCGAGGAACGCTTCGTCCGGAATGAGCCGGTCGTGCCAGTAGGCGTCGGCAATCCGAGCGTAGAGCCCGCCGTCATCGAGATCGAGCGCGGAGGCGACTCGGGTCTCACCGTAGGCTTCGACTGTGGTCGGATAGACGGGTGTGGTGATGCGCAACGTCGGACTCCCCGGTTGAACGGGAGCCCGAGACGCAACACGGGCTCCCTAGACTGAAGAGGATGGGCCGCGCCGTGCGGTTCATCCTCGCCGTCTGGGAACCCGTCTCCCCCGAGGGGGCCGTGATTCGATGACAAGGCCGGAAGTCTCACGAGACTCCGAATCCGTCAACGGAAATCGACTATAGTGGTTGACTAAACCTAGGCCGGGCGAGTGATGACTAGAGCGAGGAGCCCCACCGCGACGGCAGTGAGGAAGATGCTCACGATACCGTAGACGACTGCCTTCACCGGGCTAAAGTCGGCGAGATCGACCTTCTTCGCGAGCTTCTCTTCGAGATGCTTGATCCGGGTCTCGACGACATCGGTATCGGGCTTCTTGTCGATCTCGGCCTTGAGCGCCGTCTCGGCGGTCTCACGGTTGTTCCGCTCGTGCCGGAACTTCTGGTCGAGCGCCTCACGGTGCTCCTCGTGCCGCTCTTCGATGTTCGTGAGCTTGCTCGTGAGGAGCGTCTGAATCCCATCGAGCCTGAGGTTCGTGGCATCGTGGTTAGATTGGATGGTCGCGCGTAGGAGCGCGATTTGTGTGCTATCGTCGGTGCCGGACATCTTCTCGCCTTCGGGCGGAGGTTTCCGCTCTCCACTATTTACCCGATGGGCACCCCTGCCCCGGCTCAAGGCCACGGAGCACCATCGACATCGACGGCCTCGATCTCGGCAAGCGTGGCAGCCGCTTCGAGTTGATCCTTCAAAGCGCGAGCAATCGCATGGGCGGTCGAGACGTGCTGCTTAACCGCGAGCGCAGCGGTCACCATGTCCTCGCCATTGAGCACGACGACCGAATTATCTGCCATCGTCCAGCTTTCGGAAAAGGGCTGCCCGAGCGTCGTCGCCATGAACGCTATCGAGAAGGCACCGGTCACCTTCCGCTGACTGTCCGGGTCACTATCCATCCGACCGAACGGCGTATCGGCCCCCGCTTCCTCGACGGCTACCTTCTTCGCGTTGATGAGGTGCCGCTTGTTCGCTCGCGCGACTTCGAGATCGTGCGCATCCCAGTAGCCCTCGGGGAGCGCGACCGCGCCGTCGGGCAAGGCGTCGCCCTCGACCGGAATCCATAGCGTGTCGGGTGCCCCGTCGATGCCGGGGATAAGGTAAGACGGCCTCAGCATCACGGAGCCCACTGCACCGTGAGGGTGCCGCTCTTGACGTAGAACACGTCGCCCATCGTCGCCCCGCCCGCTCGCCAAGCGAGAAGCTGAAATTCGTAAGTCTGCCCGGCGACCGAGCCGCTCCAAGTGGTCGAATAGTTGATCGAGCCGTCGTAGCTGGTGCCGTTGCTCAACACCTGTGCAACACCGCCCGGAATGGTCGCGGTGAGGTCCGTCCAAGCGCCGCTCGTCGTGATGTTGCGGTATTGGATTTTGAAGCTGATGGCCGCGTCGCCGACCTTATCCGCCGCGCTTGTGTGCACCTGATAGGTGAGCGGGAATGTGAGCGAGAGATACTTCGGCGAGGTCGGCCCGGTCACCTGTAGACCGGTGCAATAGTGGTCGGTGAGCCCGACGAGATCGAAGTGATGAGCGAGAACGTCGAGCACTGCGTCGACGTGATCGTCGTGCCCGACGCGGGCGGAGGCGGAGCCGGGTCAAGTTGGGCGATGGTGATGAGGGTGCTCGTGAGGGTGACGCCGCCGTAGGTGCTCGCCACGGCGAGCCATCCGGTCGAGGTGAAGGCCGTCACCGACACGGTGCCGTCTGCGCCCACTGTCGCCGTGCAGTTGGCAGCGGTGACGCTCCACGTCGCGGACGAGCTTACGTCGGTGGTGCCCTTGAAGCGGGTCACCTTGATCGTGCGGGTGACCTCCCCCGACTTCACCGCGCCCGTGTAGGTGCAATAGAAGAGGGCCGAGGACGCCGCCTCTTGCCGATGGGTCGAGACCGCCGTCACGTCTGCACCGCTCTCAATGCTATCGAGCTTCGTCTCGCGGTAGGTGTGCGTCGCCGAACCGTTCGCGAGCGTCACCGTGATCGAGAGCGACTTCGGAGGCCCCGCACTCTTCGAGGCGAGAGTGCCGGTCACTACGTTGCGCCCGAACTGGTCGGTGAGCGTGTAGAAGGTTCCGACGACGCCGGTGTCGTAGATCGTTTTAAAGTCGGGCACGCGGTTATTTACCCCCACGTTCCCGAGTAGGTGCCGGTCGCGTTCGTGACCGTCTTGCCGTTCTTCCGCACCGCGTAGCCGCCCGCGACGCCGCTCGTCGAAGCCGCTCCCGCGCCGCCGCCGGTGCCACCCGCATTGCCGTAGGAGGTGCCCGCACCGCCCGCACCGCCGCCCGAGGTCGTGCCGCTCGCGCCATTGCCCGCGCTGCCGTAATCGCCGGTCGCACCACCGCCACCGCTGCCGTTCGGATAGCCGCCGCCGCCGCCGCCGCCCGCACCGTAGAGGGGTTCACCCGCGTTCCAGTTCGAGGACGCGGAGCCACCATTGCCACCACCACCACCGCCACGGATTGCACCCGCGTTCGTGATGGTGAGATTCTCCGAACAATAGATGGCGTCGCCACCGTTCGAGCCGGGGCCACCCGCGCCCGAGTAACCGCCGAAACCGCCGTAGCCGCCGCCGCCCGCCACGGTGACACCTGAGGCCACGTTGACCGTGAGGGCGATGGCATAGGTCGAGGACGGCCAAACGCCCGTGTCGATGCCGCGACCGCCGCCCGAGAGCCCGGTCACATTGCCGTTGATGTTGAACGTGATCGTCGCATCAGATGCGCCGGTGTAGCCCGCCACGTCGGCAAGCGTGCGGAGGTTCACCGTGCCGGTTGTCGCCGAGACATTGAGCGTCGCGGTGAAGGCACTCGCCGGGGTCGCCGGTGCGCCGGTTGCACCCGGTGCGGCGAGAACATCCCAGTAGGCGTTAGCCTGTGCGGTGCCGGTCGGGCTGTTACCTACGGTGGTCGTGATGGCAGTGTAGGAGCCGCCGCCAAACGTGACCCAATCGCCCTGATAGTAGGTCGTCGAGGTAGTGTAGGCTCCACGGTTCGTGAGGCCGGTTATGCGGCCCGGCACGGTCCAGTCCGAGACGAGCGCACCGTCGTAGCGCTTTAGCGCCCACGACTGCCAAAGCGCGTCGGTGCCACCCGGAACGGCGTCCGACCACCCGCTCGGGTCCGTGCCCGTCGGGGTCGCCGGTTGAGCCGACGAGCGGATGAACTTCGTGTCGCGATAGTTGCCCTGAATCGCGAGGCTGATGAACTGAGTGTTCGAGGCATGGCCGGGCGGGAAGCTCGCGTTCGACGTGTGCGCGGTCGCGCAATGCCACGAGCCGTTTGCATACTGAACCACGTCACCGACCACATAGGCCGTCGAGGCGAGCCATGCGCCGCGAACGGCATTGCGCGTCGCTCCCATCTCGTTCCAGCCGAGACGGATGCCGGTGATGTCCTGACCAACGCCGCCAATGTGGTAGCCCTGATATATGACTTGAAAATAGGCACAGTTCGCGTCGAGCGTGAAGCTGCCCTTGCAGTCATGCCAAACGCCACCCGCGAGGGTGTTGTCGAAGTGCAGAATTGACCCGGTGCCAATCTCGGTCGAGCCGTCGTGCCTCCACTGACGGATAGTGATGTAGACGGTGCCGCCCGTGGTGCCGGGCCGGATGTAGTGTGCCCAGTAGAGCTTCGCGCCGGGGCGACCCTGCATTTTGTCATTGTTCGTGCCGCCGTTCGGCACGAAGCGGGAGCTTCCCGAAGCCACAACGTCGTTGAAGCGCCAGTAGAACGGAGCGGGGTCGCCGGTGACCGCCGCGTAGCGGTTGAGGTTCCCGCCGTAGCCGGTCACGTAATAGCCATCGACGAGACCACCGGTCGTGTCGGTGAGGTTGTGATTCTTGACGAGATTGTCGCCCGTCGTGGCGTAGAGGTCCGGACGCGACGGCCCCGCGAGATTGCCGAAATTAAGATCGTAGTTCGGGCGGAACTGGATGTTTGTGACGGTCATGGTGCCGCCTTGCGTTCCACCCGTGAGGGCGAAGATGGGCGAGCCCGTCACCGACACCGCATAGTCGGAGCCGATTTGCGTGGCGTCTTTCCAGAAAGTGACCGCCTTGCCGTCGAAGACGAATTGGTAGGTCGCGGCGGTGTCGAGCGCGACATAGCCGACGGTCGCGTTTGCGAACGCTGAAATCTGAGCGCCCGTGAAAACGAAGCCGTAGCTTTGCCCGTTGATTTGAACGGCGACGTAGCCGTTCGTGCCCGCAGACGGGAGCTTGAACGAAGCCGCGAACGGCCCCCGCACGACTTCCTTCACGGAGAAGGTCGAGCCGCTCGCATTGAACGTCACGCTGTTGCCGGTGACTGATGCCGTGCCGGTCGTCGTGAAGGTGACGTTCGCAGAAGCGTTCGCCGCCGCCGTGCTCTTTTCGAGACGCACGACGGTCACGGTGTCGCTCGCGCCCGAGGTAGCACCGGTCGCGGTCACGACGACTTGGCGGTTCGTGCCGAAATTGGCGGAGGAAAGCGTTCGGCTATCGCCGGTGCCGGTGAGCGTCACACTCGGCGAAGTGGTGAAGTTCACCGTCTCTGAGGTGTTTTGCTTCGTCGCTGTGAACGTGATGCTCGATGGGCTCGACACATCGAGAACCCCATCCGTGTAGGTGAAGGCTTCGTGGCTCGGCGCAAGCGCGATGACTGCACCGCCCGGCCCGGTAGCGCCGGTAGCACCGGCTGCTCCGTTCGACCCGGCTGCGCCCGCCTTCGACTTCGCAATCCCATATTCTTTATCGATGGTGACGCTGCCGTAGACGGCACGGAGGGTCGCGGTGCCGGTGTCTGCCGACATCGCCGTGACCGAGTAGACACCGTTGGAATTGATCGAGATCGACACGCCCGCCGACGCGGCGACGGAGTAGGTAACCGAACCGCTTGTCGTCTTGTCAGTCGTGCCGTCGAACACCCGGAAAGTGCCACCTGCGCCGGTGAAGCTCGACACCGTGCCTGCCGCGTCTGCCGCTACAGAGTGAGCCTCGTTTGAGAGGAGGCCGACGACCGCGTTCTGCCCGGCTGCACCCGTTGCACCCGTTGCGCCCGCTGCGCCGGTCGCGCCGACCGCGCCGTCCTGCACCTTCACGATTGAGATGCGGTCCCCGACGGTGGTGGTCGTGTTGAGACGCGCCTCGAAAATGAGGCCCGTTGTCGCGGCTGCCGCGAGGTTGGCTTGAAAGCCGGTGTGATTGATTGTGAGCGTGTCGTTGTCCGGCGCGGACATGTAGGATGCACCGCCCATGTTCGAGACGGTCGCGGCAGCGGTCATCCAGTCGCTGTAGACCGTTCCGTTTGCTCTCAAGACGCGCCACTGAGTCGTCTCCGCGCCCGCGTTCTGGCGAGCGGCTGAGATCGTCGTCGTCTGTGTCTGAATCGTCCCCGCACTGTTATAGCTGAACGTCTGATGTGACGCCGATACGGCGACCATCTTTGCGCTTGCACCGCTCGTGCCGCTCGTGCCCGCTGCACCGGCACGAGCCTTCGCAATCGAGTAAACGAGATCGATGGTCGTCCCCGCGTAAACGGCACGAAGCGTTGCCGTGCCCGAGTCTGCCGACATCGCCGTGACCGAGTAGACACCGTTGGAATTGATCGAGACGGTGACGCCGGTCGAGGACGGCACCGAGTAGGTGACGGAGCCGCCGGTCGTTACCTCGGTGGTGCCGTTGTAGACGCGGAAGGTGCCCCCTGCCCCGGCGAACGAAGAGACCGTTCCCGAGCTATCGGCGGCGACCGTGTGTGCCTCGTTCGTGAGGATGCCTTGCGTGGCGTTCGGCCCGCCCGTGATGTGCGAATAGGCAACGCTGAGGACGCCCGCCGTGACCGGCCCGAGGACGCGGCGTTCGGAAAGGATGTTGCGGTTCGTCCGGTAGGAGACCGCCACCTCGTATTGCGTGCCGGGCGTGACGGCGGTGATCTCGACCTTGGTCGTCGTGCGCGGCGTCTCCGACCACTGAATCCACTCGGTCGAGCCGAACGGACGATACTCGGTGATGACGACGGTCGCGTAAGGGTCGTCACTCGTGCCGGTCACGACGAGAGCCGGGATGGTGACGCCCGCCGAGTTCGTGATCGAGGTCGCCGAGATTGCCCACGCGGTCGCGCCCGGCGCGTCCGGGCTGGTCGGGTCGTAGGTGTTGAGCGATGCCGACGGCGGAGCCGTCTGAGACTGCCCGAGCGCGAACGCGTGCTTCGCGTCCGTCTCGCTTTTGAGGGTGAGCGAAACCGTTTGGTCGGACGGGTTGAACTCGCGGTGCAAGACGAGGCACTTCACCGAGGACGAGGCGACCTCGGGGATGTTCACGGTCGCGCTATCGCCAACGCGAAGGTTGAGGAGCTTGGGCTTCCCGACGAGGTTGAAAGTGAGAAACTCGCGGGTGTTGCAAAGCTCGTAGGCGGCAAGCTGATGGGCTTGCGCCGCACTCTGCACGAGCGGGAACTCGACCTCTTGCGACTTCTGTTCGCCGCCGTCCTCGGCGACGTAGGTCGCCGAAGTGACGATCTCCCCCGAGATGATGTTCCAGAATTGCGAGGGCTCGCGATACTGGGGCGTGACCGTGTTGATGCGGTCGCGCCACGAGGTCGTGTTGACGACCTCGATCTCGCCGACGACATCGGCCTCTTCGACCGTGAAGACGCTCGTGAGCGGTGTGTTGACGACACACGAGATTTGAGCGCCGCGAGTAATCGGAACGCCGCCGCCGGTTTGAAGGATGGTGCCGAGGACGGCGAACTTGTCGTCGTTCGTCGTGACGACGCCGCCGACCTTCCAATTGTTCGCGTCGGCTACGTTCGCGCCGGTGACGAAGGCCGCGACATCGACCTCATCCCAATTCGCACCGATGCCGTAGACGCGCTTGCCGTTCGCGTAGCGCCCGAGGGTCCAGTTGAGCGCCGCGAGGTAGGGGTTCTCGCTATACGCCCACGTGGTCGGGTCGTTGACGCGGTGGGAACCGCTGCCGCCGGGGTAAGTGCTATCGAGGCGGGGGTCGTAGAGCCGCACGCCACGGATGACCCAAAGCGGCTTCGGGACGCCCTGAGGAAAGGCATCCTGATCGTGTTCGAGCCGCATTACCGCATGCGCGAGGCCCGAGAGCTTGCCGGGGTTGCCGGGCAGCGTGTCGCCGATAGCGGTGCTCGGCGTGAGCGACGCGGGCGCGTCGCCGAGCTGATACCGCATGCGGAGCTTGTTCTTGTAGAGCTTCGACTTGCCGTTGTCGGGCGAGATGCCCGTTGCAGTGGCGGCAGCCGTCGTCGGGGTGCCGCTGAAATTGACGAGGTAGTCGGACGCGTAGAAGCTCTCGATGGCGTCGATGGGGCCACCCGCCGAGAGCACGGCGACCATCGCGAGATACTTGTTCTTCGCGCCGTAGGTGTCTCGGTAGGTGAGGTAGCCGCCGCTCGCGGTGCGACCGTAGGCGACGGGCACCGGCGCTTGCGTGTCGAGCTTAAGGTTTAGCTGATTTTGCGTGCTGCCCGGCTTTGACATCTTCTTGCTGAGCATGAAGAGACCGACACCGGTGAGACCAACGCCGACGACGGTGAGCACGGTCGCGAGCGAGATGCCCGCGATTGCAACGCCGACGCCGATAGCGCCCGCGATTGTTCCGGCTGCCATGAAGGCCGCACCGATGAGGGGAAGCGCCATAGGCATTAGGCGACCCTCCAAGCGACGGTGCAGACGCTCACCGGCCCCCACTCGCCGCGACCGTTCGCGAAGCCGAGGATGCGGTCTTGTCCGAGGGCGACGCCGAGCGCCGTCCACTCTTTGCCGTCTTCGCCGCCGGGGTAGCCCACGATGTCGCCGGGGAGCGCGGCAGCGGGCGGGATGCGCTCGAAGCCGAGGGCATCGATTGCGTCGGTCATGTCGGCGTAGCCGAGGTGCCGCATCGCCCGGCGAGCACCTAGCTCGGTCGAGTAGTTGCGGGCCTTGGCGTTCGGGTCATCGAGCCCGAGTTCAATGAGGAGGTGCCCGACGAGGTGGGCGCAATCCGCCTTCCCCCACTCGAAAGGAGTGAAGAGAAAACGGTCGATGGTGGATTGAGCGGCAGCGACACGCGCGAGAAGATTCATGCGGATATTTATCGGGCGGCCTAGAAGAGCCGCTTGAGGAGGGCATTCGCGGTGCTCGCCGCGCTGCCGCCGCTGCTACCTCCCGAGGAGCCGCCACCGACGCCGCCACCGGTCGGAGTGACCGCCGGGCGCGGCGGGCCTTCCGCCCCCCAGAAGGGGTCGTGTGTTGCCGCGATATTGAAGTCGAGGCCGGTCTCGCCGGGCCAAATGGCTTTGTGCCACGTGCCGGTAAGGCGGGCTCCCTCTTCGGCGGCGAAGAGTCGGTCGAATGCCGAAATCGTGTCGATCTCACAGACGCGCATGTTCTCGTCGGTGCGGGTCGTCACCGTGTCGAGGCGACCGAGCCACAGAAGCTCGGGCGAGCCGATGACGGTGCCGGTCGTGTCGTTCACGACGCCCCACCACACGTAGACGAGGGCGTTTTGGTTTTCGGGGTCGCTGAGGGCACCGACTGCCGTCGCGGTCGGCGGCATCAGGGAGACGCGGAGACGCGGTGCCGTGGTCGCGACACGCTCCTCAGCGGACGAGACACCCGCGAGCGCTCCGAACGTCGGGTCGCTTCCGTCGAAGACGGTGCTCACCCCGGCGACCGCAAAGGTAACGAAGCCCGACCCGTCGATGAGGTTGATTGGCCCGGTCGAGAGTTCGATTCGGACTGCCGTGAAGGCTCGGAGGGAGGGTGCCGCGAGCGCGGCGTTCATCGCGAGGTTTAGCATTACTGCGCCTCGACGATGACGAAGGTGAGGCCGATGTTTTCGACGAGGCCGAGGGTCCAGCCCTGTTCGTTTCCGTCGAGGAAGCCCTCAATCTTCGGAGAGAGAAGCTCGACCGTCTCGCCGCCCGCGATGGGCACCTTGAGCATCGGGTAGATCGAGAGGGTGTTCCCCGCGACGGCGGTCACCATGTGAAGGTAACGGACGCCGCCGCTTACGAGTGAGAGATACTGCCCCACGATTTTCGTGCCGCCGCCCGCGACGACGAGGGTCTTGCCCCCGCTGCCCGCCGCAACGGCGGTCGTGTCGCTGATGCCGGTGAGATCGAGCCCCGGTTGCGGGATGGCACAGACAACCTTCTCCGAGAGACCTTGGATGAGGGACGCGCAAAACCACATCGCCTGCGCGAACTTCATGGGGCGGCACTGCACGTCGAGACGCCATCGGTCGCCGAGGCGGGAGACCCGCTGCACGGGGCCGCCGAGGTAGGGACGAAGGTCGGTAGCGGAGCTTAGGAGCTTGAGAGCGGTCGATGCTCCGAGGGGAATTGTGGGGAGGTTGATGGCCATCGGATATTTACCCGAGTGGCCACTCTCCTCAGCGGAGGAGGCTGTTTTGCTGCCCCCGCTGCATCGTCTTCATCGTCATGCGCTGCGCTTGCTGCACCGCCTGAGTGTTCGCCTCGAAAATCCATTGCTTCACAGTCTGTGAGAGCACGGCATCGCTCGCATTCACATGGGTGTTGATGAAGACGCTCACGCCTCCCGACGCCGCCCCGCGCGGCGTAGAGACCGCGTTGCGAAGTAGGTTGTTCGGGAGCACCTGTGCGCCCTTGGGCATGTAGACGAGTTCCGGTCCGGCCTCGCCGACGAGCGAGAGACCTCCGCGCCAATTATCCGTGCCCGCCGCGTTGCGACCGATACCCACGGCAGCCTTGCCGAGGCCGGGCACACCGAGGGCCATGCCGATGGCTTCGAAGATGGCGAAGCGGATTGCCATCTCGATAAGCTGCGAGATCATCGACTTCGCCATGTCGGAGAAGGCTTCCTTGAGGCTCTTCGTGCCCATCAGGGCGGCAGTGAGCCCCTTCGTGAGACTGTCGAGGCCGTCGCTCGCGATGCCTTGAAGCTGAGTGTTGAGGTCGCCAAAGCCCTCGGCTTGCTCGCTCGCCCAATCGCCCCACGACTTCGGTCCCTCGCCCTCCTGAGTGCGGCGGAGGTCGTTTGTCTCGTTCGCACGCGTCCGTGCGCGATTGTCTTCGGCCTGCTGCCGAAGCCGTGCAATCTCCTCGGCGGTGTAGCTGTTGCGCTGCCGCTCAAGGGCGAGGCGGTCTTGCTCAAGGGCGAAGAGCGCGTCGTCGGACTGCTGCCGACGCTCAAGCGCCTCGCGCTCAAGCTGGTGCCGCTCACGGATCGTGCGAGCCGCTCGCGCTTGATCCTCGATGACATCGGCGTCGAGACGAAGTTGCTCGGCGGCATGCTGCCCCTCAAGCTGGGCAATCTCGCGCTGACGATCCGCGACTTCGGTCGCGCTCCGCTGCACCTCGGAAGCGCGCTTCACTTCGAACGTCTGGTTGACGAGCGCAGTCGCGAGGTTTGCCGACTCCTCCGTGATCTGGTTGTCTTCGCGGCGGCGGGTGATGTCGCGGAGCCGTTCGTCACGCTCCTCGACGAGGCGCGCGACGGCGGCGTCGTGCCGGTCCTGCGAGGTCCGAGCTTCGGCGCGGGTTGCCTCGGCAAGCTCGCGCTGCGCCTGAATGACTAGATCTTCAGACGCCTCGCGGCGACGCTCCGCCTCTTCGGCGGCGTTGTTGTTGCTGCGCCCGCCGCTCCGATTAGGCCGAGCGGCGGCGGCTGGCCTCGGTGCCGCCACTGGGGCCGGTCGATAGGAATCGAGGCCGTCTCGCCGCACGCGCTCAAGCTCACGCTGAGCACCCGCCTCGTTCTCGCGAGCTTGCCGAAGTGTCGTCGCCTCGGGCGTCCTCGCAACCTCAGCATGCGCTGCCCGGCTTGCACCCTCACGATCTACGGGGAGAGCATCACGGGCGAGGCCGCGCTCGGCGAACGGGCGTTCGGCGCGACGCCATGCGGACGAGCCGTCCACTCGGCGCTGATAGGCTTGCTCGGCGGCTTGTCGGTCGGACCTCGCGCGCTCAAGACCGAGGCGAGCGACTTCGACCCGCGCGGACTTGGCGGCAGCCGCGACGAGGTAGAGCCGGTTCGAGAGCTTTCCCGCCTCGCCGGTGAGGTTCGCTGCCGCGACGGCGGCGTTGTATTCGGCCTGAGTGAGTTCGCCGGTCTCGGCGCGTGCCGCGACGCTCGCGCGCTGATTTGCGTGAAGAGCCTGATTTTGCGCCTCGATCCGGCGCTTTAGCTCCTCGGCTTCCATCGCGGCGGTCGCCGAGGTGACGCCGAGGTAGGCGACGGCTGCCGTGATACCGATGACCGCGATGCCGATGGGGCCACCGAGGAACGCCATAGCGCCACGGAGACCCATCATCGCGACCGAAGCGACACCAGAGGAGGCAGCGACACCGGACAGCCCGGCGGCGATGCCGCGAGCCGCAATAGCGCCTTGGATGAAGGCGGTGCTTTGGAGCGCGATGGCCGCTGAGGCTCGGCCAATGGCGGGGAGGAAGGTCGCTGCGTAGAGGGTGCCGAGGATCGTGACCGCGTTGATAACGGAGTCGATGTTCGTTGCGAGCGAGCGGATTGCCATGCCGAGGCGCTCGGTGATCGAGTAGCCTTGATCGGTCTGGCCGATGTATTGCGTGAGGGCGTTCTGTAGGACCGTCATCGACTGTGCGACGGTGAGCGGGGCCTGTGCGGCTTGTGCTTCGAGCGCGGCGCTGCCGCGAAGGAAGCCGTCAAAAAATTCTCGAGAAGTGACGTTGCCCTTGAGGATGTCCTCGCGGAGCTTCGCCACGGAGCCGCCATAGGCAGTCGTGCCGCGCGCTACGGCTTCGAGGATGGGGCGAGCGCCTTCGTTGATCGAGTTATATTCTTCGGCCCGGACGATGCCCGCGCCCATCGCTTGTGAAAGCTGTAGGAGCGCGCCCTGTGCGGCAGTGGCGTCGGTGCCTGCGACGCGAAGGGCCGAGGCGACGCCGCCGGTGAAGCGGAGAAGCTGTTGCGAGTTCGCTCCCAACTCGCGCTGAGATTGGGCGAGGCGACCGTAGAGTTGACCGAGCGGTTCGAGCGCAATGCCGTTCTTCTGCGCCATTTCGAAGAGACGGCCCTGAACTTGCTCAAGCTGGATGCCCGCGAGCCCGGCGACGCGAAGCGAGTTTGTGAACCGGGTGTAGGTGTCGGCGGCTTGGATGGCCTCGCGACCCGCGAACATCCCCGCGATCATGGTCGCGTATCGGGCGACCATCGGCCCGATGTTGCCCATGCTACGCGTCATTGCGCCGCCGAGGTCGGCGCGCTTCCACGCCGCCTCCGACTGTCGAGCCGCGCGCTCGTGTTCGGAAGCGACGCGCGACGTTGAGCGAGCGTTCAATCGCTGGAGTTTACGAAGTTCGTTCTCGAACTGCTGAATGTTCGCTTCGAAGCGAGTAGTTAGGGTGTCTTCTCTTGCCACACGGTATTTACCCGAGTGGCGTCATCCGAGCCGTTCTACTGCCGCGAAGAACTCATCCTCAGACGGTGGCGTTGCTTCACGCTCGTCTTCGGTGATATTCGCCTTCATCCATCCGTCTTGCAGGAAGCGGAACTCCCAAACGGACATCGCTTTTATTTGGTCGGGGGTGAATCCGGCAGCCCCTCCGAACTCGAAGAAACTTCCCCATCGAATAAGGTGAAGTTCGTCGTGCTCGTCGGGGCTTCGGCTTCCCCCGTTAGTGGCTCCTCTTCGACGCCGGTAAGCGCCGCGTAGAGGCACTGCGCCGCCGTGGCGGAGTAGTCGATGAGGTGACCCTCGACGATGTTGCGCTTCACGAGGTCGAAGGCTTCCTTCTGCGCCATGCCGCCGCCGATGAGCGCGAGCCGGATCGTCTCGGTGATGTCCGAGACAAACCACTCGCCGGAAGCTAAGCGCTGGGCCGCGATGAACGGCCCAACGCCGAGCTTTTCTTGAAGAGCGATTAGCTCTCCGATGCGAAGGCAGAGATCGTAATACCCCTCCCCGACGAAGACATTTTCAATCTTCGCCGACCGCGAGCGTGGGGTGCTGAGCATTAGACCGCCGCCGTGATCGTGACCGCGCCAGCCTGCTCAAGCGTGATCTGGCAAGTCGAGGACTTGAGGCGCTCGCCGGTCACCTGAAACGAGGTGAGGACGAAGGGGCCGGTGATGACCCAGTTGCCATCCGTGACCTTGATGTTCTTGATCTCGCCGCCCTGCGCCCAATCGAGCCATTCCTTCGTGTCGGGGGCGTGGAGCATGCCCGCGCCGTCGATTTTGCAGTCGGTGGAGCGAACGCGCCGCACCGTCTGCGCCGGGGCGGACTGGTCGGCGAGATCGACGAGTTCGTCGGACTCGACGTTGGTCGAGAAGCTGACACCGCGCGAAGTGTTGATGAGCGCCGGGTGAGTGAAGACCTCGGTAGCTGCGCCGTCGCCAATCTTTACGAGAAGCTGGTCGCCGAGGACCGGTGAAATGTATGCCATGTGAAATGTCTCCGAGATTAGAGGGTCTCGAAGACTATTTATCGAGGGTGGGCAGTTGCCGGGTCTTACGGCTTCGGCTGCACCATGTAGACGAACTCGACTACCGCATGCTCAGTCAAACCGCTGGAGTCGGTCATGTAGCGGGTGCTTTCGTAGGTCGCTTCGTGGCAGTCGAACCCGACGAGGGTGAGCGGCTTGTCGAGGGCATCTCGGATCGTGCCCACGAGGAGCTTGAGACCCGGCATGGTCTCGGCGAACCCGTGCACGACGACGTGGCATTCGGAGAACTCCCCGGCCTCGTAGGCGGCGAAGATTTGGTCTTGCCCGATATGCACGTAGGGCAGCGGAGCCCCATCAGGCACACGATGGTAGACGCGGCTGTTCGCGGCCCCGGCAGCGATGAGCGCGTCGTAGACGGCCTTCTGAATGGCGTAGGACGGGTCCGACATCAGTCGAGCCCCATCAGCTTACGGAGCGCCTTCTTCACCGCGTAGCGGACGCGGTTGCGGTAGCGCCGGTTCATGATGCGCACGACGGGGAAGAAGAAAGGCTGCGCCGGAACGTGCTTCCCGCCTTTCGTGAGGTGACCGAACTCCAGCGGGGCCGCGTAAGGTAGGTCGTCATTGCCGATGCTGATGCCGACCGCGAGCGACTGCCCGGCGACGACTTCCTTCCGGATCGTGTCGCGGAGGTGCGGCGCTTTCTCGTGCATGGGCGTGTTCGTGCGGAGGCGTGCAATAAAGTCGTCGGCAGTCTTCGCTTGCGTCTTAGCAATGGCCTCACGGACTGCGGCAGGCATTGCGCCCACCTTGGCGTTATAGCGGTCGAGCCCCTCGGTGCGGGTGCGCCAATTAACCATCGGACGGCCCTCCGCTCTCGCAAGCGAAGTGGATGAAGCGGCCCTTCTCATCGAGGCTGCCGCGCCAACGGATGTTGAAGGTCCGGCCCGAGCGGACATCGACGATGCGGTCGCTCGTCGTGATTGAGGCCGTGTCGGAGTCGCTGCGAACGACGACATCGAACGTAGCGATGCCTGAGAGCCGCTGAGAGCGCACCTCCTCGCCTCCGCGCTGCGGAGCGATGCGAGCGGGCACAGTGGCGACGACGGTGCCCCACGCGCCGGAAGAGCCGCCCATGCCGTCGCTCACGACGGTGCGACGCTCGAAGCGGACAAGCTCACGGAGCTGAGAGGGGCGCGGCGGCACGTAGGCCATCAGTCTTCCTCATCGCTGAGATCGAGCGAGGAATCGTCGGGAATCTGAAAGAGGTCGTCTTCGGCGTAGTCGGCGAACTGGGCTCGACCGAGGAGCACGGCCTTCTCGGCACACTCGTCATCGACCTCGACGGTGAAACCGGCGCGGTAGGCGATGGTCATGTAAGGATCGTTCGATGGCGTGTAGTCGAAGTCGCTCGTGAAATGGACAATCTGCGGCATCGACTATTTACCCGACGAGGGACATCAGCCGACCGCGAGGCTCCGATACCGGTCGAGGATGCACGAGACGCCGAACGGCACCGCCACTAGGCCCTGTGCGGTCGCTGCCTCGCGGTTCTCGTAGAAGTGAGCGACGAGCATCAACACGGCATGGCGGAGATCGATCGGCACGTCCTCGGCAAGGTCGCCATAGCCGCACGTGAAGGCGACTTTGACGGTGCCGGGCTGCACGGAGGCCGGGGAGATCGGCGTCTCGCAAAAGACCCGAGCGGGGCTGGAGTCGGCGTCGAGCCGATAAGAGGCCGGGGCGAGCGTGTGCTCGTTACCCGCCGCGTCGCTGTAGGTGATCTCGTCGAGCGTCTGCACCGGGCCGAGCGGGAGAGTGAAGCTCGCCGGAAGGCTATCGAGCGACATGCGCCACTCTTGCGTGATGAGCGCGATGCCGATGCCGTTGGGGCCGTCGATTGCGCCGGTCGCGGCGGCGATAAGGGTTTCGATGAGCTCGTCGTCGTCGGCGTGCGACACGTTGAGGTGAGCCTTCGCCTCGGCAAGCGCGACGATGGTCTCGGCGGGTGCGACGGAGCGCTTCAATCTATCCCAATAGGCCATCCCATATTTAGGAAGAACGGCCCCGAGACCGGGGTCTCGGAGCCGTTCGAGAGGCAGTCTCGCGGACCTACCTCGTTCGCTTGCGACGGGTTGTCGCCGTCTCGCGCTTCGGTGAAGTCTCGGCGGTCTCGATCTCCACTTCGTCACGAAGAGGGATTGCAAGACCGGCTGCACAAAGCCTGACGGCTTCCTCACCGGAGACTTCCTCGCCGGGGTTCCGCATGGGTTCCCCGGCGAGCATTACGATCAACTTAGCCCGCATTAGGAAGCGGCCTGAGTGAGCACCTTGAGGGCGCGGCTATCGACCACGACACCGCCGATGCGGGCGAAGCCGACGAAGCCGACCTGATCCGAGGTGGCGAAGCGCTCGTCGAGACGACGGAGAGCGAACCCACCGGCCCGACGGCCCTGATACTTGGCCATATCGCCGAAGAGGACGGACTTTGCGGAAGCCGCAATCGTCGCCATGTCGTTGTTGACGGCATAAGCGTAGCCGAAGAGCGTGCCCGGCGCGCTGGCATCCATGCCCGGACGCCAGATGTAGTCGCCGTCACTGTTCTTCAGCTTACGAAGCACCTTGAGGGTGCCGTCGTTGAACATGAAGGTGCCGCGCGGGCGGTAAGCCATATCGACCGAGTGGATGAGGTCGATAAGCTCGTCGGCGGCAATTGCGGTCGCCGAAGCGGCAGTGATGCCAGCCGAAGCGCCGGTGACAATGCCCTGAGGCTGAGCCGAACCGGTGCCGACCGTGCAATGCTCGTTGATGGCGCGACCGAGGCGCTCGGCCATCGCGTCCGTCACGATGCGCGCAACGTCAACACCCGAGTCCATCAGAAGCTCGTTGCTGACCTTGAAGGTGCCGCTCGTATACTTGTAGACCGGGAGGCTCTTCTGACCGAACGTGAGGTCGGCATCAGCCGCATCGGTGTTCTCGGCGAGGAGGGCACCCTTGTTCGAGGTGTCATCCAGCGTCGGGATGTTGATGAGGTTGCCTTCGGCAGTGATGAGCCACGAAGCGCCGCCACCCTCGTTCATCGGGCCGTAGCCCTTGAGCGCGAGGATGAGGTTGTTCGAGAGGGTCGTCGGGACGGTGAAGCCACCGGCGGCGTTCGTGCCGACCGCCTGAGCACGAAGCTCACGGTCGTCGATGTTGCCACGGAGGTAATCGACGAAAGCGTCGGACGCCTTCTCGCGGTTGCCTTCAACCGAGCGGGTGTCGCCCGGAATGAGGGTGTCGGCAGCCTCGAACGCCTTGGCGCGCTCTTCGGCCTCTTCCATGCGCTTCGCACGGGCTTCGAGGCGGTCGTGCTCAGCGATCATGGTGTCGAACTGAGAGGTGACTTCGGCTTCGTTCGAGCCGTCATCGGTAATGGTGTTGAGAAGGTCGCGGGCTTCGTGGGCTAGACGCTGCGCCTTCTGACGAATTTCGAGAATGTTCATGAATGTCTCCGAGATTAGAGGGTCTCGGAGACTATTTATTCAGCGAGGTCGGTCGGGCTGTTCTTAGCCCTTTTAGCTCAAGCGTCGGTCGATCTCGCGCGCGAGGACTTCCTTTAGGCGCTCAATACGTGCGGTAGCATTGGCAGCGGCCTCAGGAGTGGTGTCGTCGCTACGGGTCGCCTGCCAAGCTTCGAGGCTGCGAAGCGCGGCCTCGGTTTCGGGGTAGGCCGGGCTGATGACGAAGCTCACTTCGAAGAGATCGACCTCGATAAGCTCGCGCTCGACCGTGCCGTCGTCGTGCTCGGCCCATAGCTGTTCGCGGACGCTGAAACCGAAGGACATGCGGAGGTCGCCGTCTTCGAGAGCCGAAAGCTGCGCCGGGGTCATCCGGATCGTGTCGAGTTCGAAGCGGAGGCCGCGCTCGTCCTCTTCGAGCTTGAGCTTGCCCGACGCCGTGGAACCGAGCGGCATCGCGACATCGTGCGACCACAGGGCGTAGACGTTGCGGCCCTCGGAGAGGGACTTCGCAAACGCGCCGGGCCGGATGCGCTCGACGAAGCAACCGAGGTCTTCGGAGTCCGAGTTGAAGACGGCGGCATAGCCGTGGGCGATGCCCTCACGGGTTTCACCCTCGGTGGCGGCGGGCTTTGCCCGGACCTCGACGGAAGTCATCGCATAGAAGCGCTTTTCGATATTGGTCATCAGTCGTCCTCGCCCTCGGTGGGGTCTTCGTTGGGGTTGCTTTCGTCTTCGGGGGCCGGGGTGGGCTCCGGTGTCGGGGGCGGTGCGACGACCGGGGTCTCGCCCGCCTTGTGGAGCGGGATGGTCGCGCCCTGAATGAGGAGGTCGTCGCCGCCGGGGAGCGGCTGCCTGTTGTCGAGGGCACGAGCCTCGTTCGGGGTGAGGAGCGCGGTGCTCACGGCCTTCGAGAGACCTTCCATCCGCGTTGCGAAGTCGCCGCGCATCAGCCCGTCGAGGTTGAACTCGACGAAGTTCACGCGATTTCTGTCGGTGAAGAGCTTGGCGTTAAGCTCTTGCTCGATGAGCTTCACGAGCGGCGCAATCGTGTGTTGCGTGTAGTGGAGATTCTGTTGTTCGACGTTCGAGTAGGTGCCGCGCGTCAAGTCGTGCAGCATCGCCGGAGCAATGTTGAAGATGCGGGCGACCTCGGCAATCTGGAACTGCCGAAGCTCGATCATCTGTTGCTTCATCGGGTCGAAGGCGACCGTTTCGAGCCGATGGCCCGCCGGTGCGATTAGGATGCTGCGCTTGTCTTCACGAAGGCGCTTGAGCGCTTCCTCGATACCCTTCGAGGCGCGCGTCGCCGCCTCGGGCGAGAGAGCACTCGGCGAGTTCAAGACGACCGGGGGCACGCCGCCACCGGCGAAGAGCTGCGCCGCATACTTCTCGACCGCGATGATGCCCCCGATGGCGTTGCGGTGTGCTTCGATGGGGCTGACGTGGGTGAAGCCATCGGCCTTCACGGAGAGGGCGAGGTCGATGATTTGGCTCGACGCGTAGGGGAAGGTGCGCCCGGTCGTGTCGGTGTAGATGTAGCGGAGGTCCGGCACGCCGTCGGACATGAATTGCTCGATCCGGGTGCCGTCCGGGTTGAGCCCGTAGAGGCCCATCACGCGTCCGGCCCGGTTCCGCACGATGAGCGTGAGGGAACGACCGCCGAGGAGAAGGCGCGAGACCATCCACTTCCTCAGGGAGAATGAGGTCATCGTCGCGTTCGGGCGGTCGTGAAGGATGCGATAGAGCGGGTCGGTCTCCGCCCTCACCGACATGCCGTTATCGTAGCGGTAGAGGTGCAGCGGGAGCGAGGCGATGGTGCCCGCCTGAATGTTGACGGCTGCCGCGATGGCGGGAACGCCCATCGCGGTCTCTTCGGTGACAGTCTCTCCCGAGTAGGACGCGAAGTCGCCGAACAAATACGAAGAGGCAGCGCTCAACGGAACGGAGGGGTTCTCGATGGGGTTTGAGCGATGTTCGCCGAAGAGATTGAATAGCATCCCCTATTTACTTTAGGGCGCGTAATCAGACGACGGTGAGGTCGAACTCAGGGTCTTCCCACGGGCTTTGAGGCGTGGGCGTGCTGCGATCTCGTGCTTTCAAGCCGAGCGCCATCGCGAGTGCAACTGCACCGTCGATGCGGAACCGGCTCTCTTCCTTGTTCAACTTCCGGTTCGGGCCGTCCGACGTGACCTGTGCATTCATCACACAGAAGGTGAGGAGCGGATTGCCGTCGTGGCGAAGCTCTTCTTCGAGCACCGAGGTCTCGAAGGCATCGACCGCCGGTGCCATGTCGCGGTAGCCCTGCCCCCACGGCACGATACGGAGGCCGGACCCCTGCCCTTCGTGGGCATGAAGGCCGGTGTCGTCGAGGTGACGAAGGAACTCGTCGATACGCCAACGGTCGTAGGCGAGGCCCCGCACCTCATATTCGCTGAAAAGCTCCGCGACCTTGAGAGCCACGAACTTCGGGTTAATCGAGCGGCCCGGCGAGAGCGAGAGCCACCCGTGCTCGTGGTAGGCATCATAGGGGGTGCGGTCGCGCCGAGCGTGCTCGATAAGCTCAGCCTCGGGTTTCCAGAAGAACGCCTTCACGCGCGAGCCGTCCTGCGCCGACACCGCGACGAGCGCGGTGAGGTCTACTCGGTCGGAAAGGTCGAGGCCGAGGTAGATGGGCTCGCCGGGCTCGAACTCCACCTCGCCCGCGCAAGCCTTCCAGTCGCCCGGCCTGATGAGCGTCGCTTTCGTTGAGACGCGCTGATTTAGGAAGAGGAGGCGGAACGAGGGCTCGCAACTGGGGAGGCGTTTCGCCTCGGCTGCCTTAACCCGCACGTCCTCGAACGAGCGGAAGTCGCCGAGCGCCGGGTTCGCCTTGGCCCACTGCGCCTCATCCATCACGTCGCACCCGGCATCGGCGGCGTAGAGGTGGCACACGGTCGTCGGGTCTTCGCCGCTGAGGGCGTCCTCGATCATCTCGGTGAGAACGTGATCGTCGCGGTGACTTTGCGTCGAGATCGTGAGGAAGAGCGGCTCGGCCCGCGCGCCCTGAGAGGTCGTGAGCGTGTCGAAAAGTTCTCGAGATTTTGCCTGTGCGAGTTCGTCGTAGATGATGAACGAGGGGTTCAAGCCGTGCTTCGTGCCCGCGTCGGCGGAGAGCGCGCGAAACTTCGAGCCCTCGGCGCGGATGCCCGAGGTCTTCACGTAGATGACCTTCGTCGAAGGGACGACCGTGAGGTGCCGCTGTAGCTCGGGCTCTGCCTCGATCATGCGCTTCACGGCGTTGTAGACGATAGCGGCTTGCTCGCGGTCGTTCGCCGCCGAGTAAATCTCACCGTTAAGCTCGGCCTCTGGGCCGATGAGGTGCACGAGCACGAGGGCTGCCGCGAGTTCGGTCTTGCCGTTCTTCCGGGCCACCGAGAGCACGGCTCGTCGGACTGTGCGGCGGCCCTTCTTGTCTACGGGGCCGTAGACATCGCGGATGAAACGGGCCTGCCACGGGCGGAGCTTGAACGGCTTCCCGGCGTCCTCGCCGATGGTGATCGTGAGGTTCTCGATGAACTCGATGACGACATCGGCACGCGACGGTTTCTTCTTCCGCGCTGCCATCAGTGAATGCCGAACTTGCCCCCGCTCGGGCCGGACTCGCCGACCGTGAGGGACTGCCGCGCGACGGGGTTGAGGCCGAGGCGGGCACCGAGGCTCTCGATCAATCGGGCTTGCTCCGACTGATGCTTGAAGAGCGGGTTTAGGACCGGCTGCCCGGTCGAGCCGGTGACCGTCTGAGGCTCCGACTTCAACGCGAGGGTCGCGGCTTCCCAGTTCGCGACGGCGACACAGAAGGCGGCGAGGAGCGCGCTATCGAGGGAGGTGTAGACGCCGCGCGGCATGCCCGCGAGCGTCCTATCCCACGCGGCACGAGCCCCCAGTGAGAGCACCTCAGGCGGTGTCGGCTTAGACGTGCACTTGGGCTCGTTATCGTTGAGCGGACGCTTTCCGGGGTTTCCGGCAAGGTCTTTCATTCGACTAGGGGTGGCGGGACGACCTCGCGGCATCCCCTATTTATTTTGGGGTGGGGTAAGACGAGGCCGGAAGCACGCTTGCCTCATAATGAAGCGGGTGCAATTCTAGCACCATGAAAGACGGCGAACGGTCTTACCTCGGGAGCGCCACCATAGATGAAGCGTCACAAGCGGGGTGGCGGATACGTCGGACGTGCTTCGAGTGTAGAACATCCGATTGGATCGACCTCGACCCCGAGCGCTCACGCGGACTCGGCGCTGCACCGATAGAGGTTGCCCTAACGCGAGGCGTATTTGCATGCCCCGCATGCTCTGGGAATGACATCTTTCTTGCGACTGCCGATGCTGGGCCGAACGGTTCCACCATCTTTCTTAGACCCTTTGAGAACAGTCAACGTCGCGATGGTCGCATCCAAATAGAAGTGACCACAAAGATAACATACGTCCCCTTCCTCGTGGAAGAAGGGAAGGAGCGGAAGCCGTATATTCCGCTCCACGATCAAATTGACCTTGTGCGGACGCTTCCCGAGGTAGTCGGTCTGAAACAGGCGAGTGCGAGATATGGCGGTCGAAACCGACTTCGAGCACTGCTAACCGATGTCAATGGCAGACGTGAATTTAAGACCACCGGCTGCGCATGGATGATTACGCGTCCTAGCCTTGAGAGCAAATGGTGCTGTGGTGGATACGTGGATTTCTCATACCAAGAATGGGAAAAAAATACGCTGGCTGACGTGACCGCACTCGGAGAGCGCTTGGCGCAGGGGCTGAAGGATGAGGTCGCTTCGAGTGATACAGTGCAGATTGAAGTTCACGTGGTGCAGTTTGAATTGCAGCCATACTATCTACTGAGTTTTAGAACGTTTTGCCTCGACTTTCGCAGGAAGGAGGCTTTCTTGCGCTGGGAGGCGCTCACCGAAGCTTCGCGTAGGTTCTTCCTCAAACTTAGCAGTGACAGCGTTAACGCATAAACGACCGGCTCAGGTGGCGCGTGTATCGTGTAGACATGGGAGCCGTCCTACCTAGGGATAATCCGTTAATGATCGGGTCATCCGACTCGGCTCAGTTCTTCCGTGACGGCCGATAAGAGCCGAGGCACCCGAGGCAATCAAGGGAGGATTGGCATGAACGTCTCGAAGATTTCTTTGTTTGGCACGCTTGCCATATTACTTGCCACGCCTGTCATCGCAGAGCCCGGCGACCGCGCTGGAGACCACGCGGCCGACCGACGGGAACAAGCTGAACGGGATCGCGAACGGCAGCGCGACGCGGATTACAACGACGCGGGGCGCGGAGTGCGTGAGCGCGAGCGCGCCGATGATAACCGGGAGCGGGAGCGGGTCGAAAGGCTTCGCGAGATTGACGACAGTGTTGAAGCGACCCAGCGAGAGATTGAAGACGCGCAGGCGCAAGAAGACCGCGAGCGCCCAGACCCTGAGAGTTACGGAGACTCCGGAGGTCCGAGGCTCCCTGAGAAGGAAAGGCCGGACCGAGGCCCGCACTAAAAACAAGCCCTATTTCTGCGGCGTCGCGTGGTTGAGGGAACGCCGGTGTGGAGGTCCGAAGGCTCTCGTCCTTGACCCACCCCCCGTCGCGTGACGCTGCCTCCCCTCGGCGGCAGAAACGCGACTCAATCTGGCCTCAGTCTTCTTGCGCTCGTTTAGCTTTTCGTAGCGCCCATCTTTTGAGCATCAGGGCTGCGAGGGCTAGTAAAGCTGACGCGACGAGCGAGCCACCCACTCCAATACCGGCACCGATCCATCGTTCTCGGACAGCGTTGGCGCGATTGCGTTCCTCTTGCATGCGCAAGAGCGCATCCACTGTTCGCTGGTCCGCTTGCACCACCGGTTCCAAAGAGGCGCGACGTTGCCGCAAGTCTGCCAGTGCTTGCCGATCAACCTTCATCTGCTCGCGCTGTTGGACAACGAATTGCTCTAGCTGGTTCAAACTACGTTGCGTAGCGTCGAGCGACGCAAGTTGCTGTTCAAATGAAGAGGCTTGCGATTCCTTAGGCTGGTCTTGTCCAACGGACATAATGAAGATGACCGTTGCACCTGCACCACCAACAAGTATTGACGCTAGCTCGGAATAAAACCGCCTGTATTGCTCATCTCCGATCAAGCGCCACCATCGCTGCACCAAGGATGCTGCTGCGTTACTGGCTATGTTGAGGGCTCCCGCTGTCTTCAGCAAGGAACATGTGTTGCAAATAATTCTTATGTTGCTCTCGTCGATTGTGCCGCCCTGCGATATCGGCACGATGTGCTCGCGGCGAGCCTGTTGGCGAGCAACTGTCCGGCCACATGCGGCGCATTGCACTTTCGCGTCTGTCGGCATGGCCACGGCTTATCCCTCACCCTCTCAATTCTCCACCTTCTTAAGAAACGCGCTCCCTGACAAGGGTAAGGTTAGCTCAACTCCTCGGTGCGATTAGCCGGGTGGTGGGGGTCGAGCGGGTAGCCGTCGAGCCCCGCTGCACAGTCGTAGCCAACGGTCTCCCTCCTCTGCTTAGTAATGGCGTGGCAGGGCTCGCACAGGGACTGTAGCTCCCCTTCCCAGAAGAGATCGAGGTTGCCTCGGTGAGGCACGATATGGTCGGCGACGTTGGCAGACACAGGGCGTCCCTCGGCAAGGCAGAAGCGACACAGGGGCTCCGCCGTGAGCTGGGCAAGCCTCCTCTCCTTCCATGCCTTCCTGCCGTAAAGCTTCCGGTATTCCGCAGCCTCAGCGGAGCGGTAGTCTCGATGCCTCATCGCTGATACTTATACCGAGCCCATTGTGGGAGAGGCCAATGTCCGAAGAAGACGTCCTTGCCGACTTCAAAATCACCGGTGATGGAATGCGTGATATTATTCGGAGGCAGATAAGCGACATAGAAAAGTGCCTTGATCTTCTTTCACGACGGCGGCTCGGTGAAATCACGTTGCCGCAGGGCGACCCTGCCGTATTCTACGTAATTGCGACAATGATCCACATGATTGGTATCAGTGGAGAGTCGGTTCTAAAACTGACAACCGAAGCCGATTTGGGGGCTAAGGACGCATACCCGATTACGAGAGCTATCATTGAAGGAACAGTGAACGTCTGCTACATTATGGCAAAGGGCAGAGAGACCGCCGAAAAGGCGATGAGGCATGCTGAAGTGAAGGCATACAGAGACCTCAAGCGGCATTGGGATGCAGGCGGTGTTAGCATCACGATAACGAGTGGAGAAGTTCTACCTCCTGATGAAATCCAAAGACTTGAGGTCCTCGCCGAAGAGTTCACAACTCGGAAAGGACGAGACATCGACTGGACTGACGACAACCTCAGGCAAAAAATCGACGCCATTGGAGATGTTTTCATCTACCAAAGCGTTGACCCGCTTAACCATGCGGCCTTTGCCATATACCGGTCATCGTCTGAAGTTATCCACGGAAGCTACTATGGAGCTTTGTTCTTCTGGGGACTTAAGCTCACGAATCAAGACGAGCCGTTCTCAGAGCATGACGCTGTTCAGTTGATGCATGAGCATCGAAATAACGTGTTGATGGCAGTGGCGCTTTCGTATAGCAGCCTTCTAGCGTGCTTCGGCGACTACATCGGTGCTTTAGAATTAGAAAGAGCCGCTATGGCGGACCTCGAAAGATTAGGGTCTCTGCCAATGGTCCAAGCCCTCAAGCCGTTGACTTGAAACCGGCACTAGCCCCCGGCACAGCTAAAGCGAGGGACCACCGGGCAGACCGGGGAGCCCACTCAGCTTCGGCAAGGGCCTCGCGGCGTAGTGCACGCCGAAGAACCGGATGAGCGCGTCGGCGAAGCCGTATAGCTCCCGCTCCCTCACCTTGGGGTCGGTGCACGTGGCGGGCTGCCACTTCATGATCTCGGCACAGATGAGGGCGACCACATCGTCGCGGCTCGGCTCAATCATCGACGGCACCTCGAAGCTTCCTCAGCCCGGCACGGGCCGAGACTGCGCCTAGGATCGAGGTCACGAAGGCTGCCCCGTAGCCGAGTGCGCCCATAGCGATCATTCCGACCCTGATGGGCAGCGGAGCACCCCAGTCCGTCACTAGGGCACCCGCTGCCACGAGGAGAAGCGTGGCGAGCCCCCAAAGGATGAGGGCGTCGCGGAGGTCTCGAATATCGGTCATACAACCCCCGAGAGGAGCCGTATGCGCAAGCTGGGGAGCCAGACCCTTAGCGTGACGGGACGCGCCTCACGGAGGCTGTAGAGGGCCTCTAGGGCGACCGAGAGAGCGTGCTCGAACACCTCAGGTGGGATGACGCCGAGGTCTTCGAGACCCGCTTGCTTAGCCATGTTTGAGACTCGACCCTCGGCTATGACGCGATCGATGTTGATGAGGCTGTAACGGTGGTCGGGTTGCGGTGGCATCAGGGTTCCTTGGGCGGGGGTAAAGTTGGGGTGGCGAGCCGCGCCGCCTTGCGGCGACGATAATTTTCGCGGGTCTGGCGACGTAAGCGCTCGCGCTTCTCGGGGTCGGCGTATCGCCGCTTGTGGCGTGCGGCTCGTGCAGCCTTCACCTTTTCGGGATAGCGAGCTTCGTGGGCGGGGCGGTATTCTGCCGCCTTCTTGTCGGCGCACTTCCGACAAAGCCGGTTGACCCACTTTGGAGTGCAGAAGCTCTTATACCAATTGACCCCGACGACGAGATCGACATTGCAGTGACGACACTTGTTCATTGCCGTATTTATACCGTGAGGCAAAGTCACGCGCCGAAAACCAACGTGACTTACGCCGCGTTTTCGGCACACGCCGCTGCGCTCACCTGTCAGCGGTCTTTTTATAGAACTTTTCCACACGAGGCCCTGCCCCAAGTTATCGAATCCCACGAGGCGGAGCCGAGACGAGGAGTTTCAAATCTACGGAGCGAATGCGACCACGAGCGGTCTCGGTCCACGTAGACGCGGCTGAAAGCCGGTATTCGTGCGGAGATTTCCCGAAATCTCTATTAATACCTTTTTCTAAGATTCTATCTCTCTGACGGTATTAATAGAGATTTCGCCTCCGCGACCTGTCGGAGAAACCTACACGTAATCGACCGCAAGGGTCTTTTGAGAAGCCCACCCGTGAAGGACGGGACTCGTGCTGAAACGGGTCTGCAATTTGGCGTTGCCGGTGAGGGGCTTGCCTGAGGCATCCGTGGCGCGGAAGTCGGTGAGGTCCATCCTCGCCGTGGTCAAGTAGAGGTCGGTGAAGGTGACGGCACCGTTCGTGAGGCCGACGTGCACGACCTGCCCGTCGTGATAGAGCGTGCCGGGGTTCTTACTCTTGAGCATGCCGAAGAGCCCCTTTGCCGGGTAGGCGTCGGCAAGGGCGACGAGGAACTTCGCATAGCTGGCGCTGATGGGATTGAGGAGCTTCGTGCTTTGGAGCCGCTCGGCTTCGCTCTTGAGCCGGTCGGCTGTCACGAGGTCTGCCATGCCCCGAAATGCGAGCGCGTTGCGGCTCGCGAAGTTCACCGAGCGGGCGTCGCACGTCCACGCCTTGAAGGTCATGGCGTAGCGGATGGGCTTGCTCTTCACTTTCCGACCCTGAGGCCAGTTATCGAAGATCGTGGTTTCGAGCGCGGTCATGTCGCTCGGTAGCGGGCACGGCGACACCTTCTCGGCTCCGCTTGTCGCGGCAAAGTCTTCGGGCGTGAAGACTCCAGCCGCCAAGAGCCGGGCCTTGAACGCAGCCTTCATCGTGACTGGATCGAGATCGACCATCTCACCCATCCGCAGGATGGCGGCATCGATCTCTTTGAAGCCAAGCCGGTCGGTCACCGCGCGGCGACCCATGCGGCGATGTCGGTCGCGCGCCACTGGAGGTCACCGGGCTTATCGACCGGCTTCGGAAACCCGGGCAGCTTGCGCATCACATAGAGGGTCTGTCGGCTGCATTTGAAATAATGCGTAAGGTCTTTGGTCGTGAGAAGTTCGGGCACGTTAGGTCTCCGGTGAGTGAGACCATATTTATCAAACCCGTCCAAGTAGGCGCAATAAAGTCCTTTCCTGTTTCATCGCGTAAACTTAGGTCCGCAGGGGTTTGCGTGAAAGATAAATAACTCCGTAACATTTACGGAGGCATCATGACTACCTACCACACCCGCACGATGCGCGACGATATTCGCGCGCATATCTGTTTTTCGCCCACTCGACGGCTTGAGGTGCTCGCATGGGCAGCATGATCGATCTCACGGGGCGGGTGCACGGCAAGCTGATCGTTCTCGCACACATCGGCTTTCACGGACGCAAAGCAAAGTGGGAGGCCGAGTGCACCTGCGGCGGGCGCACGTTCATCCTCACCGAGCACATTAAGCGAGGAATGCGCCTCTCGTGCGGCGCATGTAAACCTCGTCCAAAGAGGACGCGGCAATCACGCCCGAGGTCCGACCGAGCCCGCCTTTCATCAATCCGTTCGGGCATGCTCAGGCGCTGCGCCAACACTGAGACTCGCAGCTACTCCCGATATGGTGGTCGTGGCATCAGCATCTGCGCCGAGTGGCGAGGCGACCCCGAGGCGTTTGTCTCGTGGTCTCTGGCGAACGGCTTTCGCGCCGGGTTGAGCCTCGACCGCATCGACAACGATGGGAACTACGAACCCCAGAACTGTCGGTGGGTTACCATCTCTGAGCAACAACGAAACCGGGGCAACACCCGCCTCGACGCTGCAAAGGCCGAGCACGTGCGATGGTTGCTACACTATGGCGAAGCGGCACCCGATATCGCAGCCGTCCTCGGCGTGCCCGACCATGCCGTCTATGCAATCCGCAACTATGGGGCGTGGCGATGAGTGAGGAACCGGTATGGCAGTCGCTCGACCGCTCTCCCATGACCCGGCAGGTGTTCGAACGCCTCATCGAGCAAAGCGAGACAATCCTCTTCTATTGGGCGGGCGACGCTACGCGCCCGTCTCCCAAGGCCGGGCCTATGGTCGCGGCGATCATGACGAGCACCCGCACGGCCTGCATTGACCGGGAAGAGGCTCGGCTACTCGGCTACCGGCGCGTCGTCTTCGCTCTCGACCATCCTGAGTTCGAGATCGAGGTCATCAAGGGCGGTCTGCGGTTTGTAAGCGAGGCCGCCGAGGTTCACTTCCGGCTCGCGTGCTGCTGACAAGGCGGCACAGGCTCCGAGGCTTATCTCAGCCTATCTAGCCCCGCGAACGCGTTCTTCGCCAATCCTCAGTCTGTTATTCCTACAAACATCCACCTCACCAGATATACGCTGACCAGTCGCGAATTGAACGAACACGGCGAATTGACATTTGTTTTGTTGGAATGAAAGGTCAATCTGCTCACCCGGCTCTAAAGTATCGTATGGAATCATATCGGTCCCAAAACAACTATCCGGCACCGGGCAAGAGGTTATGAAGACGACCTCTCGATTCGTGGAGTTGATGACGGTAATCCTGCGTCTTGCCGATGATGAGTCATTTGTCTCACTGGGAGTAGCGCTCGTTCCAGTATCGTGGGACTCCACGGTAAGGGTTGTGTGAGGCGGCACTGTGATGGCAGCGGGCGGAGCGACCGAGGGGGCCTGCCCACCGACTAGTGGCGCGCTGCTCCGGACTTCTGGCGCTACATCGCTCCGGGCGGATCGGCCCGGCCCGCTTAGCCGCTCTACCTGCCCGGACCTTGCTGTGCTTATCGGTGCGGCAACCGGTGTTTCATCGAAAACAGAGGCAGAGGCAGCGCCATCGCTAGGCAATGCTGCTGTGGAATTTGCAGATTTCGGTTGCGGCACGGGCGCTTGAGAGATGGGTCGGGGTTGAGCTTCGATGGCGTGTTCCGGGAGGATCAAGCGCGCCCAAATCGTTGGCCACCCAACCGAAACCGCTGTCACCGTGAGTAGCATGAATGCCATCATGAAGAGGCATGCTGCCCAGAGAAACACCTTTGCAATCGGCTGGCGGCCTGCCTTTGGGCCTTCCACGGCAGCGGATAGGATGACCAGAATGGCCATGCAGAGAATGCTGCCGAGGAGGATCGGCAGAATACGCTCGAAGGAGAGGTCGCCGAAGAGGCTTCGGATTATCACTGCCGCCGCCGCGATGCCAACCAGCCCGGTCGCATAGCGCACCGCCGGAACCGCGCGCATCCCTTGCCGCAGCAACGTGAGTGGATTGTATTCCGGCATTCTCTAGACCCCCGTCTCCGCTTCGCCTTATGACGAGTCCGGATGCCGAGAGGCAAGCCGCGACTCGGCAGCTTCGCGAGCCAGAGTCATCGCCTGCGTGCAAGTCATCTCCATCGCGAGCGTCGAGGTCGTCCTCGACGCGTGATCGACCTCGACCTCAACAAAATGCGGATCGCTCCACAGGGAAGCGCAGTCTCTCCACAACAAACGTGTCGGGTTTTTGTGGAAAAGCGGCCCTTCCCCTTACATAGCGCGATTCGCGTCCGTATAGTTGGGCGACCGCTGAAGATGTCGTTGTCAGTCCAAACGGTGACGAGCTTCGGTGGGAGCGGATAGGTCGGCGACCGAATCGAGACGCGGCCCCCTCCACAAGGGCAGCGAGGCACCGCCGACCTATCCGCACTATCAACTTACGCGTTTGTTCGCGCCGAGCAAAGGAAAACCCCGGTGATGGCGGGTTTTCCCCCCTATATTGAGATTTCCACGGTGCAGCATGACGCATCCCCGGAAGCACCACTATCTACCTGAGTTCTATCTCCGCCGATGGGTTGGAGCCGACGACCGGCTGACCGAGTTCCGCCGCCCGCACAAGGCGCTCGTCGAGCGGCGCAAGTTCCCCTCCGAGACCGGCTTCGAGCGCGAACTCTACTCGATCAAGACGCGCGAGGACGAGGCCGCGAGGCAGGAACTCGAAACCGGCTTCCTGAGGAAGGTCGATAACGACGCCGCCCAAGCGCTCGCCTTTCTCGAAGAGCACCGCTCGACACCTACCGACGACCGGCTCCGCGACGGATGGGTTCGCTTCATCATGTCACTTCTGCACCGCGCCCCGTGGCGTGTGGATTGGATGCGGCGACAACTCGCCGAGCACGAGGTTGAGGTGCTCGCCGACATCAAGACGCGGTGGAACGAGGTGCGGGGACCGGGCGACCCGGCGACCTTCGAAGAGTATATGGCGACGCCTCACGCGAAGACGCTCGTCGATGAGAACCTCGCCAAGCTCCTTACAGATATGATGGACTCTGAGATGATCGGGAGCGCCCTCGCCCGCATGCACTGGGGCTTCGCCCGTCTCGGGGAGACACGGTTCGGCCTGATGACGAGCGATTCGCCTGTGATGGTGAGCAACGGCATCGGGCACAAAGACGGGTTCGTCGCCCTGCCGACTTCGCCAACCACCTTCTTCATCGCGGCCAATCGCGCCGAGACGATCAACGCGTTTCGCACTCAGACGAACCGTGCCCTTGAGCTTGCCTTTAATGATGCGGTTGTGAGGCAAGCGCGGCACCTCGTCATTGCCCCGGACGCACGGCAGTTCGGTTTTGTGGAGAAGCGCTTTCGCCCCGACGACGCGTCTCGCGACGACATGAACCGGCTCACGTGGAACTCGCCGTTGATCGACGTGCCCGCGCCGAAGCTGCCTCAGTCAGCAACCTCAGGCCTCGCCTACATGCGGTGGGGTCGCCCCGCTTCCTAGGGCACTAGGGCACCCTAGGAAGCCGCCTCAGCGTCTCGGCTAGGATGGTAGCCCTTGCGGGCTTCCCTGCCCCTACGCGCGCCCTCGCCGCCTCAGCGACTGCTTTGATCTCCCTGTCTCCGGTGCGCCGCACGACCTCATCGACTGCGTGACCATTCCCCTCGATGCCCCGGATGCGGCGATACTCGTCGAGCGCGTGCACGGCCCGGTCTACGCACGGGTCGGCGTTGAAGAGGCGACCCTTGCGGTCGATGTGGTAGACCATCAGCCCGCGAGCGACCTCGATCCTCGCGTTCATGTCGTGGTCGATGGTGATGCCGCTGAGGACTTGCTTCAACGCGACCGCCACCTTGTTCCGAAGCGCTGCCCGCTGCGCCAAGTCTTCGCAGTAGAGGTTACGCCGCACGTCGGCGACGCGGGCAAGGTGTTCGGCAGACGACGCCGAGCCCCTCGCCCGGGCGAGTTGCTCTTGAAGAGCTACGAGGTTCTCGGCGAGCGCCGCCGCGTCGGTCTCCGCCTTCTCGGCAAGCCGCTTGCGCATGTCGCTCTCGCTCTCGGCCCAAGCCTCCCAAAGCTTCTCCGCCTTCGCCTTCGCCAGTTCGACCGCCCGGCTCCGCTCCGCAACGGTCACGTTGAGACGGGCGACCTCATCCTTTCGGCTGAATGCCGCATCATCCATCGCCACATGAAGGACGAGGTTGAGGACGGCCTCTTCGAAGGTGAGGTAGGCGAGATACTTCCGGTTGCTGCACCCGCCCTCATAGGCAGTCTGGCAAACAAGCGACCCTTGGTCGCGGCGGTAGCTCTCGCCCCGGCTGTTGCGACCGGCCTTGTTCCACCGCTTGTAGATGAGGGCGTTCCCGCACTCGGCGCACCGGACGAGACCGCCGAAGAGGTTCGGCACGTGCTCGCCCGAGTTGCGCCCGCCCGAATGCTCTTTCCGCGCGCGGCGAGCCGCCTCGGATGACACCCGCTCGAAGAGGTCCATCGGGACGATTTGCGGGAAGTAGTCGGGGATGGGGTCGCCGTCCGGCACAAGCTGCCCGCCGACGGTCTTCCTCGGTTGAAACTCACCGGTCACGGCACGATCCGACAAGAGGCTCGCGATATACTGCCGCCGCCACGCCTTAGGCTGCCGCTTCGTGCCGTCCTCTTTCTCCCACGTCGCCCACGGCTCAACACCCTCATCGTTGAGCGTCCGGGCAATCTTGAGCGAGCCCTCGGCCTTCTCGTCTACGAGCGTGAAGATGCGCATCAGAAGCTCGGCTGCGCCCGGTTTCGCCTCAAGCCGACCGTTCGCGCCGACCCGGCACCACGCCTTCGTGAGGCGACTCATCACGACGCCCTCGCGCCGTGCCTTCTCCGCCTTGATATGCCAGTTCGAGGAGGTGCGCTGCGCCTTCCCCTCGGACTCCTTGCGGGCGAGGTCAAACCGCACCCGAACGGTGATGTCCTGTTCGAGGGTGATGGGCTGGCCCGCCGGGAAGAAGTCGCCGTCTTTCGTTCGCACCGAGACGCCGTGGGTGATGAGCTTTTTGATGAGGTCCATGCCGGGGTCGCGACCCTCACGGCTCAAGCGGTCTATCTTTTCGCAATAGAAGAGCCACCCGTGAAGCTCGCCTTGTTCGACCTCGGCCTCGATCAAGCCGAGCTTGCCGCTTGAGCGGTGGTGCCCGTGATAGCCTGACTTGCCCTTGTCTTTCTCGATGCGGGTCGGGGCGAGACCGAGGCGGGCGAGTTCCTCGGTGCCCTCTTCGACTTGGCGTTGGATCGACGTGCCCTTGCCCTGAGTGGGGTCCGAAAAGCGGGCGTAGAGGAGAACTCCGGAATAGGTTGGTTGCGTCATAGCGCCCTCCAGATATCGAATCCTGAGGGCCAAAGTCGAAATTAATCGAATCGACCCTCTGAGGTTTGTGACCTTAGGATCGACATCCCGCGCCTCCGCGTGCCGCGCGTCACGCCGGCAGACTAGACGACCGCGAGCGCCCGTTCGCGCAGGCGTTCGACCGCGGCGGCGTGGATACCCGGCGCGGTGACGAGAATCCCGAATGCCTTGCCGTCCGACGTGTTGAAGGCGAGCGGCTGTCCCAATGCGCCGGTGATCCTCGCCCCCGCCTCCTCGGCGATGAGCGCGGCCGCGGCGATGTCCCACTCGAAGCCCCATTTCAGCGTCGCCACCAGATCCGCCTCTCCGGCCGCGACCAGCGCTATGCGGAGCGCAATCGAATTGGGCTTCGGCACCATCGCGAGATCGGCGTCGGCTTCGGGAAGCTGGTCCGCCGGCACCCGCGCGCCGGCAAGCTGCGTGCGCCCGCTCGCCTTCAGCCGCACGCCGTTGCGGAAGGCGCCGCGCCCGCGCACCGCCGTCCACAGCTCGCCCCGCTGCGGCGCGGAAAGCACGCCGATCTCCGGCACCCGGTCCTCCACCAACGCGATCGACACCGACCAGCCCGGCCGCCGCCTCAGATAATCGCGCGTGCCGTCGATCGGGTCGACAACCCAGACGCGCCGCCGCTCGTAGCGGTCGGAATCGTCTACCGTCTCCTCGGACAGCCAGCCCGCCTCGGGATCGAGCCTGCCCAATTGCTCGCGCAGGAAGGCGTCGACCTCGAGGTCGATGTCGCAGACGAGCTCGCCCGGCTTCTTCTCCCATTGGTTGAAGGCGGTGTGCGAGCGGCGGTCGGCGATGCGGCCTGCTTCCTCGGCGATGCGGGCGACGTCCTCAAGCACCGGCGATCATCATCCCTTCGATGCGGATCGTCGGCGCATTTACGCTGCGCCGGAACTCCAGGTCGCTCGCCGGCGTCAGCTCACGGAACATGTCGAGGAGGTTGCCCGCGATGGTGATCTCCGCGACCGGGCCTGCGATCTCACCATTCTCGATCATGAAACCGGAGGCGCCGCGGCTGTAGTCGCCGGTGACGGGGTTGACGCCCTGCCCGATCAGCTCCGTGACGTAGAGGCCGCGGCCCACGTCCGCCATCAGCTCGGCGGGGGAGAGCGGTCCCGGCTCCATGTGGACGTTGGTCGTCCCCGCGCCCGGCGCGCCGGAGGCGCGGGTCGCATGGCCGGTCGGCTCGAGGCCGAGCTGGCGAGCCGACGCGCTGTCGAGAAGCCAGCCGGTGAGCCGCCCGTCCGCTATGATTTCGCTCGGCCGCGTCGGCAGGCCCTCTCCGTCGAACGGCTTGGAGGCGAGGCCCCGCGCCCGGTGCGGGTCGTCGCGGATGACGGTGCCCGGCGCGAAGATTTGCTCCCCATCCTTGCCGATCAGGAAGCTGGTGCGCCGCGTGATCGCGGAACCGGTGATTGCGCCGGTCAGGTGCCCGATGAGGCCGGCCGAGACTCGCGGGCTGAAGAAGACGGTCATCCGCCCGCTTGCGAGCTTGCCGGGATCGAGCCGCGCCACGGCCCGCTCGCCGGCGCGGCGGCCGAGCGTTTCCGGCCCCTCCAGATCTGCGAAGTGGCGGACGCTGTGATAGGCATAATCGCGCTGCATGCCGCCGCCGGCGCCCGCGATGACGCTCGCCATGCCGCTGTAGCCGGTCGTCGCATAGCCGCGGCAGAAGCCGTGGCTGGTCGCGAGCGCAACGACGCTCCGGCCGGCGCTGACTCCGGCGCCTTCGCTGTTGGTCACACCCGATACGCCCCGAGCCGCATCCTCGATGGCCAGCGCGAGCTCCTTCAGCGCGGACGGCGAGGGGTCGCCGCCGTCGTCGCCGTCGACGTCCACGCCGCCGTCGCGCAGCAGACGGTCCTCCGGCGCCAGTCCGGCATAGGGGTCCTCCGGCGCTTCCCGCGCCATGGCGGCGGCCCGATCGACCAGCGCCCGCATGGCCTCGTCCGAAAGGTCGGAGGAGGACACGCTCGCCGAACGCTGCCCGACGAAGAAGCGAAGCCCGATCTCCTCGCCTTCGGAGCGGCCCACATCCTCGAGCGTGCCGAGCCGCACCTGAATGCCGGTCGAGGCCTCGCCGCCGTACATCGCGTCGGCGGCGTCGGCACCCGCCTTGCGCGCAAGCTCCACGAGAGCGGCGGCGCGCGCCTCTGCTTTTTCCACTGTCAGCATGGCCCGCCGCTTAAAGCCGCCGCCGGGAAAAGCAAAGCCTCAGCTATTGCCGACGACGAGGCAGGCGAGGAACATGAGCAGCCCCGAGAACCGGTTCGCACGGAACTTGGCGAGCGCGTCCCCCCCGTCCTCCTGCCGAAGCGTCGCCACCTGCCAGAAGAGGTGAAGGGCCAGCGGGCCCAGCGCTAAAATGGCGATCGCTTCGGGCCGCACGGTCCAGAGCGACACAGCCCAGAGCGAGAGGGAAAGGGCGTAGCAGGCGGCGATGCCGAGCCGCGCCTTGGCGCCGAGCGCCAGGGCGGAGGATTTCACCCCGACCAGCGCATCGTCCTCCTTGTCCTGGAGCGCGTAGATCGTGTCGTAGCCGATCACCCAGAAGATCGAGCCGGCGTAGAGGAGCAGGGCCGGAAGCTCGATGCGGCCCGTCACCGCCGGCCAGCCGACCAGCGCCGCCCAGGAGAAGACCAGCCCCAGCCACGCCTGCGGCCACCATGTGATCCGCTTCATGAATGGATAGGCCGCGACCGGCGCAAGGCTGGCGAGCGCCACGATCTGCGCGGTCCGATCGAGCTGCAGCAGCACGATGAGACCGACCAGGCTCATCGCGACCAGCAGCGCCCACGCCCCTTTCAGCGACGCCCGCCCGCTCGCCAGCGGCCGCAGCCGGGTCCGCTCCACCTTCGCATCGAGGTCCCGGTCGACGATGTCGTTGTAGACGCAGCCGGCACTCCGCATCGCCCAGGCGCCGAGCGCCAGCCACGCGAGCAGCCACCACTCCCCGCCGCGCGGTCCTGCCAGCACCATGCTCCACGCCCCCGGCCAGTAGAGCAGCCACGCCCCGATCGGCCGGTCGAGCCGGATCAGCGATGCGTAAGGCCGCGCCGCCCGCGGCAAGGCCCCGATCAACCCCCGCCGCTCCGAATCGGGGACGATGTGGTCGTCGCGTGGCATGAAGGAATCGCCGGTCACGGCACCGCACTAACCCTTCCTGTCCGGGACTAGGAAGCCCCTGTGCCAAACACGTCAGCCCGGCGAAGGCCGGGATCTCAGCGGGTGAAAAGCACCGGAGCCACTGCAGCGCTCCATCAACGCTGGCACCCTTCACCCCCAGAGATCCCGGCCTCCGCCGGGATGACAGTCTCGGACGTTGCCTTCCACCAAAATGTTCGCGCTGAGCCTGTCGAAGCCCTGCCCTTCCTCTTTCAGCCGCAAAGAAGGACAGGGCTTCGACAAGCTCAGCCCGAACGGTATGGGAAGATATGCCCGCCACCCCCGCCTGGCCGCCGTCGAGCCTTCCGCGCCTGTTCGTCGAGCAGGCGCTTTCCGAAGGCGCATCCATCACCCTCGACGGTTCCCCCGCCAACTACCTCGCCAACGTCCTGCGTCTCGCCCCCGGCGCGCAGGTCAAGCTGTTCGACGACCGCACCGGCGAATGGCTCGCCGAAATCACGGAGGCCGGCCGCAAGCGCGTGACACTCGCCGTCACCCGGCACCTGCGCCCCCGAGAGCCCGTCCCCGATCTCTGGCTCCTCTTCGCCCCGATCAAGCGCGGCCGCATCGACTGGCTGATCGAGAAAGCGACCGAACTCGGCGCCGCCCGGCTCGTCCCCGTCATCACCCAGCGCACGATCGTGGACCGCCTGAACCTCGACCGTCTGCGCGCCCACGCCGTCGAAGCCGCCGAGCAATGCGAGCGCACCGCCCTGCCCGAACTCGCCGAACCGCAGAAGCTCGACCGGCTCCTCAGCGCCTGGCCCGCCGACCGCACCCTCTTCTTCGCCGACGAAGCGGGGGGCGATCCCTTCGCCCCCGCTCCCGGCGCCGCCGCCATCCTGATCGGCCCCGAAGGCGGCTTCACCGACGCCGAGCGCGCCGCCGTCCGCGCCCTGCCCCAGGCCCGCCCCGTGTCGCTCGGCCCCCGCATCCTGCGCGCCGACACGGCCGCGATCGCCGCCCTCTCCCTGTGGATGGCCGCGGCCGGCGACTGGAACGAAAGGGTCGCGCGTTGAAACCGTCTGGCGGCGCGCGCCGCCCGCGACTAGAGGCACGGCCATGACGACCCGTACCGAAAGCGACCGCTTCGACCCGCCGATCGAATCGCGCGCCGATCTCCTCGGCGTCTTCTCGAAAGGCGAGAAGCCGGCTGAGGCCTGGCGCATCGGCACCGAGCACGAAAAGTTCGTCTACCGCTTCCAAGACCACCGCGCCCCCTCCTACGACCAGCCCGGCGGCATCCGGGACCTCCTGATGGCGATGACCCGCTTCGGCTGGGTACCCGTCGAGGAGAACGGAAAGGTCATCGCGCTCGCCGGCAGCGACGGCACGATCAGCCTCGAGCCCGCCGGCCAGCTCGAACTCTCCGGCGCCCCGCTCAAGCATCTCCACGCCACCTGCGCCGAAGCGGGGCGGCACCTCCGCCAGGTCAAGGAGATCGGCGAGGAGCTGGGCGTCGGCTTCCTCGGCCTTGGCATGTGGCCGGACAAGACGCGCGCCGAGCTCCCGGTCATGCCCAAGGGCCGCTACGAGATCATGCTGCGCCACATGCCGCGCGTCGGCACGCTCGGCCTCGACATGATGCTCCGGACCTGCACCATCCAGGTCAATCTCGATTACAGCTCCGAAGCCGACATGGCCCGGAAGTTCCGCGTCGGCCTCGCCCTCCAGCCGCTCGCCACCGCGCTGTTCGCCAATTCGCCCTTCACGGAAGGGAAGGCGAACGGCCTCCTTTCCTACCGGAGCCACATCTGGTCGGACACCGATCCGGCGCGCACCGGCATGCTCCCCTTCGTGTTCGAGGACGGCTTCGGCTACGAACGCTATCTCGATTACGCGCTCGACGTGCCGATGTACTTCGTCTTCCGCGACGGCCGCTACATCGACGCCGCCGGCATGTCCTTCCGCGACTTCCTCGAAGGCAGGCTCCCGGCACTCCCCGGCGAGAAGCCGCTTCTCTCCGACTGGGTCGACCACCTCTCGACCGCCTTTCCCGAAGTGCGGCTCAAGAGCTTTCTCGAGATGCGCGGCGCCGACGGCGGCCCGTGGAGCCGCATCTGCGCGCTTCCCGCCCTCTGGGTCGGCCTCCTCTACGACCAGGGCGCGCTCGACGCGGCCTGGGACGAAGTGAAGCATTGGGGCCTCGACGAGCGCCAGCGCCTCCGCGACGAAGTCCCGAAGCTCGGCCTCTCCGCCCGCACCCCCGACGGCGAGCCGCTCCTGGAGCTCGGCCGCCGAATCCTCGCCATCGCCGAACGCGGCCTCGTCGCCCGCGCCCGCCTCAACGCCGCCGGCGACAGCGAAAGCGGCTTCCTCGACCCCCTGCGTGAGATCCTCGCCAGCGGCCGCACCCCAGCCGAGCGCCTCCTCGCCCGCTACGAAGGCGAATGGGCCGGCGACCTGACGCGCATCTACGCCGAGGAAAGCTTCTAGGGGGCGGACCCGCGGCGCCCCGCCGGCGTTTTCGCGGGCATGACAGTCACCAGCCGCCCCGCCCGCGCGGTCCGCCTCGCCGCCCTCGCCATGTTCGCAGGCGCCGCCGCCGGCCTCGCCGCCACCGGCGACATCAAGGCGAGCTACCGCGAAGGCCGCATCGCCTCCCCGTGGTCCGCCACCTACGCGGCCGAGCCGGCCGCTCCCTCGACGCCGCCGCAAGCCGAACCGCAGGACCCGGCCCTGACCCACGCCCACGGCTTCGCCGTCGCCGCCCAGCGCGGCATCGCGCGCCCGGCCGAATGCCGAAGCGTCTCCCCCGAATTCCGCGCCGGCTGCGAGGATTATGCGAACAGCCGCGCAAGCACGGCGACGGCGACCGCCATGGCCGCGGCGGAACTCGATCTTACGATCTGAGCGGGTCGTAGCCGAAAGAGCAGCCGTTCACCTCTGCGGTTGCCGAGCGGCGCACGGCAGACCCAAGGCTTCGCGTCAAGCTGCGCCGGCGATCGGGCCCACGACCGCCGGTCGAGGGACCGGCGCAACGGACCCACCCTTCACCAGAAAAAGCCGGCTTGCCCGCTCGGTGGCGGCCGGCCGGTGCGCGCTGACGATGCGCGTCATCGGCAACCGTGCGAGCACCTCCATCACCTTCCGCTCCGAGTCCGGATCGAGGTGCGCCGTCCCTTCGTCGATGAACAACACGGCCGGGTTGGGATACAGCGCCCTGGCGAGGAGGACGCGCTGCTTCTGCCCTCCCGACAGCACCGATCCCATGTCGCCGACCAGCGTTTCGTAACCCATCGGCATCGCGGCGATCTCGTCGTGCACGGCCGCCATCCGGGCCACCTCAGCCACCCGCGCCATGTCGATCTCCGGATCGAAGAAGGCGATGTTCTCGGCCAGCGAACCGGCGTAGAGCTGGTCGTCCTGGGCGACGGACCCGATCTGCCGGCGCCAGCCGCCGAGCGCGGCCGTGCCGAGCGGCACCCCGTCCACCAGCACCTGACCGTGGCTCGGCGCGAACAGGCCCATCAAGATCTTGAGCAAGGTCGTCTTGCCGCCCCCGGACGGCCCCACCAGTGCCACCATCTCGCCGGGCTCGACCGTGAGGTTTATGCCGCGCAAGACCTCGGGCTCGCCAACGCCGTAGCGGAAGCCGACGTCGCGCAGCGCCAGCGCGCCCTTGATCCGCTCGTTCGAGCCGGCCGGTTCCCCGCGCTCCGGCGCGCTGAGCGCAATGTCGGAGATGCGATCCAAGTGGAGGTCGAGCAGCTTGTATTCGATGCCTTGCTCGACGAGCCGCGTCGCCGCCTCCGTGAATTGCTGCTTGTAGGCCTGAAACGCGAAGATCATTCCGATCGTGAAGGTGCCGTCCATCGCCATCGAGATGGCCACGTAGACGAACAGCACGCGTTCGATGCCCAGGATGAATTGGCCGCCGGCTCCGAACCCGGCCGAAAGCCTTCCCAGCTTTATCTCGGCATTGACCGCATCGGCCTTCTTTTGCTGCCAGAGGCGCTGGCGATTGCCTTCCTGCCCGAAAGCCTTGATCGCCGCGATCCCTCGCAGGGATTCGATGAACGAACTGCTCTCCTTCGCAGCCGTGCTGATCACGTCCACGTTTCGCATCCGGAGCGCGTGCAGAAAGGATATCTTCAGCAGGGCGAACAGGAGCCAGGCGCCCAGCGCCAGCGACGCGAGCAGCGGCGAATAGACGAACATCAGGAGCAGGGTCACGAAGGCCATGACGCCGTCGATCAGCGCCGCGATGAGGCCCCGGCTGAGGAGGTCGGCGATCGGTCTCGTGGATCCGAACCGCGACATGATGTCGCCGACATGGCGCTTCTCGAACCAGGGAAGCGGCAGTCGCAGCAGATGGCGATAGAGGTTGACGATCACCTGGTACGACATGGCGCTGCCGAGCGAGACGAGCACCAGCGATCGCAGCCAGGTCGTGAGCATGCTGATCAGGGCCAGCCCGCCGAAGCCGATCGCGAGCATGAGCAGCAGGTCTTTGTCGAAGCTCGGGAAGACGGTGTCCACGGCGAGCTGCAGGTAGAAAGGCCCAGCCAGGGCGATCACCTGCAGCACGATCGACAGGAGCATGATGTCGCGCAGGGAGGGCCACAGCCCCCATATGCGCGACCACAATTGCGTGATCCGCAGCCGGGAACGCTCCGCCTTGCGCCGGAAAGTCTCCGACCGGCTGAGCTCCAGCACCACGCCCGTAAAGTGCCGCGACATCTCCTCCACCCGCAGCACGCGCGCGCCCCGTGCCGGATCGTGGACGGTATAGCGGCGGCCGCGCAGGCCGCGGCTCACCTTGGTCAGCACGACGAAATGGTTGAGGTCCCAGTGGAGCATCGCGGGGAGCGCCAGCTTGTCGAGATCGTCGATCTCGCCGCGGAGCGGGCGCGTGTTGAATCCGCATTGCTCGGCGATCTGCGCGAGGCTCTTGAGCGTCGCGCCCTTGAGGGAGAGGCTGAACCGCCGTCTCAATGTCGGCATGTCGATCTGCAGGCCATGGTGGCCCGCCACCATGGCCACGCAGGCGAGGCCGCACTCTGCGGCTTCACTCTGCCGGATGACCGGCGTCCTGCGCGACCCTCCCGGATCGAGCAGGTCGATCGGCCTCACTGGCTTTCTTCCTCGAAAGGCTGCTCGAACAGCCCCAAATCCCTCCTGCTTGGCTCGATTCCGAGCTTCGAGAAGATGTCCCGCAGGACATTCGTGACAGATCCAACGTCCGCATGCGACGCACGCTCTATCCGTACCGACGCATGCCCGGCAAAGGCCGGCGGCAAGTCCGTAATGGATGAAATCGGATCTCTCGTTCCGAAGTAGAAGGAAAGGCGCGGGGACGGACTCAGCCGGCGGGCATAGGCCTGGAGATCCGCACTGAATTGGCGGCGTCCGCTGGCGCCGCCGTAGACCGTCTCCTCGAACTCCAGCTGACTGCTCGGCAGCACATTGTTGCCGAGCATCTGGCGGCGATCGACCGTCCGCTCCGGCTCGCGCAGCGCCAGCAACGGAGCGCGCAGGAAGATGTGCTCGTAGGTGCCGGCATGCTCCACGGCCGCAATGGCTCCCGATGCGCCGCCGAAGCTGTCGCCGATCAGGTAACGCCGGCCGAAGCCGCTCCGCTCCGCCCAGCGGGTGACCGCGGCGATGTCGCGCCGCAGCGCACGCAGCCCGAGGCGCGGCAGGCGCTCCGACAAGGCCAGGCCGCCGCCGATCATCCCGGATTGCTCCACGGCGAGCACCGAGATGCCGTGGCGCGCGAACTGCATCACCACTTCCGGCACGGTCCTGTCTGCCAGGGTCGACGTCGGCCCGCCGTGGAAATAGACGATCAGCCGGCCGTCCGCGCGTAAGGGCCGATAAAGAAACCCGAAAGCCTCACCCGCCCTTGGCGCGCCTCTCCCCCCGAACCGGACGAGTGAGCGAACCGTCGGTGCGTCTGCAGGAAGCGAGTTCTCCGGCCTGGTGGTGTAGCGGGGCGGCGCCGCGGGCGCGCTCACGGCGGCGCCGTTCGGCCCGGGTGCAGCGGGGGTGCCCACCCGCAACCCTCGCTTCACACAAAGCCGCCAGCTGCGCACCTCTCCGCCCCTTATCCGCACGATGCGCTTTTCACGTTCGAGATCGACGAGAGCGAGGATCGTATCGCCGTTGGCCGATGCGTCCTGGATGGTCATCAGCTGGTTGAAATGCGGGAGGAGGTCGACGGTGCGGCCTCCCTGCACCTCGATCCGCTCCCAGCCGAAGCGGCCGACGACCCGTCCGCTCGTTCGATCGACCAGCGGCAGCGCGTAAGGCAGGACGGCGGAGTAGCCCGCCTGGTCGCCGAGGAAGAGCGGCCGCGCGGCGCCAGGAGGGAGCATCGGGGCCGAAGCGAAGGCGATCGGCACCCCCGTCTCCCAGCGCCGGGCGCCATCGTAGGCGGTGAAACGGAACCCGTTGCCACTCCTAAACGCCAGGAAGGTCGCCTCGTTGCCCTGCAAGGTCACGATCGTCCTGACCGGCGCCCCTTCGGCTTCCATGCTCCGCAAACTCTGGAGCAGCCCGGGACGCAGATAGAATTGCGTGTCTCCATGATCCATCGCCTCGACCCGCTTCGTTCGCCAGATCGGGTCCAGCGGCGCAGCGGCGCTCAACGCGCGCGTGGCGGGCTCATAGAGGACGGCTGAATCGCTGCCGACCCGAAACAGCAGCCTGTCGCCGCCTGCACTCCAGCGCAGGGGCTCCACACGAGCCCATCCGCTCACCCGCGTCACCAGCATCGGGGCGTCCGCCTGGTCGTCCTGCGGCGGTTCGGCCACGGACATGCCACTCGGCATCGTGACCCGGATCGGACCCCTGAAGTCCCGCGGCGCCTCCCACAAGACCATGCGCGAGGAGGAGGGATCGGGCAGTAACCGGTTGTCCCGGCACTCGGAAGGGTCGGTCGATACGCTCACGGAAACTTCGCGGCCTTCGACTTCCAGGGGCGGAGACGGGGCAGGCAGCAGCGCCGCGACCAACAAAGCGCTTAAAAGCTTCACGATGGAGTCCTTACAGATGAAAAGGGGAAAGGGCATGCCCTTTCCCCCTCGGTTCAGATCATCGAATTAACGATTCTGGCTAAATTCCCATGCGAGATACTCGCTGGCCGGGTTCGGGCTCGACGTCCAGGTGTGACCATCCGTCGTCGTTTTCCAGTTGCTACCCTCCGCCATCCACGCCTTGTCCCACACGCCGTCGCCGTTGTAATCGGCAGCGAGGTAGCCGTCCTTCGTGCGGTACATCCCGTCGCTGGTATTGAACGCGCCCTCCGCGAAGTCGGCGAGCTCGTTGACGCCGCGCGTGTCGGGGCCGCCGATGCTGCCGGAGTCGTCGGACGGAAAGTCGCCGCCGGCGACCATCGTCATCTCGGCGTCGGTCAGAGGGCGGAAGGCTCCGCTCGATTTGTATTGCTCATCGTCATCCTACTCCTGGCGCATTGTTGATCGAACGCGGACGTGCGCCACCTGCCCCCGCTTTCCACCCGATGACGCGGCCTCGCCGTCGTCATCGGCTGAACTCATCCGGATTCGCTCCTCCGCATGACGGCGTTGAGCGGCTTGAGCAGCCAGTCCAGGAAGGACTGCCGATCGAGAACGAGATTTGCGGTGAGCGTCATTCCGGGCTGGAGCGGCAGGTCGTCGCCATAGGCCTCCGCCGTCTGCCGGTCCGGCGTCACCACGATACGGTAGACCGGCTCCTCGATCTGCAGCGGCGCCGAAAGCTCGCGCGGGTCGAGCACGACCCGCGACACGGCGGTGATCCGGCCTCTGAAGCTGCCGAAGCGCTGATAGGGAAAGGCGTCGTAGAGCAGCCTGACTTCCTGCCCCGCCTTGACGAAGCCGATGGCCCGGGTGGGGGCGTAGACGTCGGCGTGCAGCTGCGAGCGTTCGGGAACGATCGCCATGAGCGGCCTGCTGGAATCGACCGAGCGCCCCGTCCCCGTCTGGATCGCCGTCACCCGACCGGCGATTGGCGCCGTGATCGTATAGGCCCGCTCGCCGCCGAGCCGGGCCCGCTGCTGAACGAGGCTTTCCGCGGATGAAAGCGCCGCGGCGACCTCGCTGCCGTTGTCGGCGGCGATGCGCTGCAGCTCGGCCGCGGCGCGCCGCTCTTCCGCCAGAAGGGCATTGGATTGCTGCTGGAGCCGCGCGAGCTCCTGGCGCGCGGCGAACCAGGCCTGCCGCCGGCGCTCGACCTCGATCCGGCTGATGAAGCCCTTTTCGACGACGCTCTGGACCCGCTCGAACGTGTCCCGGTAGGAGGCGACCACTTGCTGCTGCAATTCGCTCTGGCCGGCGAGGTCGCTGCGCTGTTGCCGAATTCCGGCCAGCGTCGCCGAGATCCGGGACCGGTCGCTTTCGGCCTTGCTCCCCGCCAGTCGCACCTGCTCGCGGACGAGGCCCTGTTGCGCCTCGACGGCCGCGAGGCTTTCGCCCACCGCGCTCACGCCGGTCTCGCCCGCCTGCTCCACCCTGATCGATGCGAGCCGCTGCCCCGGCCGAACCAGATCGCCCTCCTTGACGAGAAGCTGCGTCACCTGCCCAGGTCGCATCGCGACGATGTTGGCGGAGCTTTCGTCGGCGACGAGGATGCCACGGGCGATCTCCGTCCGCGCATAATGGCCGGTGGAAATCCAGACGCCGGTGACGGCGATCAGCGCGAACAGCAGCAGCACCATGCCCCGCACGCGCAGCGGCTGCGTCAGCACGATCTCGCCTTCGAGACGCGTTCGCCGCGCTTCGAGGACCTCTTCCCGGAACAGCGGCTGCTGCGGCTCGGCGCTCACGGCGCGCGCCGGCGCATTGCAGGCACGATTTCAGTCAGCCGAGGCTTCACGGTCCTGCGCCTGCCCTTTGCTCAAGTCGTGGCTGACGACGCAAACCGGCATTCGGACACCCCCCTGTGCAGCGCAAGGTAGAGGCGGCGGGGCGGGAGTCGAGACGGAGAAAGATCCGGAAACGGACCGATCGCGCAGGGGGTCGGGAAAATGGTGCCCAGAAGAGGACTCGAACCTCCACGCCCTTGCGAGCGCCAGCACCTGAAGCTGGTGCGTCTACCAATTCCGCCATCTGGGCACGGGGTAGGGGGCGCGAGTTAGGGGGAGCGCAAGCGCTTGTCAATGAACGGTCGAGCGGGCAATGGGGGCGCACTTTCCACGGGCAGGCTTCATGGTTCAGAAGAAGGATCGGCTGGTTACGTTGTTCGGCGGCGGCGGCTTTATCGGCCGCTACGTCGCCCAGGCGCTGTTCGCCCGCGGCATGCGCGTGCGCGTCGTCCAGCGCGACGCCCGCGCCGCTTTCTTCCTGAAGCCGCTCGCCAGCCTCGGCCAGGTCCAGTTCGCCGCCGCGGATATTACCCGGATGGAAATGGTCGAGCGCTGCGTCAAGGGCAGCGACGCCGTCATCAATCTGGTCGGCATCCTTCGCGGCAACTTCGACAACATCCACCGCGCCGGCGCCGGCAATATCGCCCAGGCCGCGGCGGCCGCCGGCGCCCAATCGCTCGTCCAGGTTTCGGCCATCGGCGCCGACCCGGAGAGCCCGTCGCGCTACGGCCGCTCCAAGGGCGAAGGGGAGCAGGCCGTGCGCGCCGCCTTCCCTTCGGCAACGATCGTGCGGCCCTCGGTCGCCTTCGGCCAGGAAGACAATTTCGTGAACCGCTTCGCCACCATGGCGCGGCTGCTTCCCGTCGTTCCGGTCATCCGCGGCAAGTGGCGGCTACAGCCGGTCCACGCCGCCGACGTCGGCCGCGCGATCGCGCTCGCCGCGCTCGATCCGCGCAGCCACGGCGGCAGGACCTACGAGCTCGGCGGGCCGCAGACGATGACGATGCTGGAATTGAACAGCTACATCGCGGACCGCACCGGCCGCGGCGGCAAGCCGATCGTCGACATTCCCGACAGCATCGGCCGGATGATCGCCAAGGGCAGCGGGTGGCTGCCCGGCGCGCCGGTCACACACGACCAGTGGCTGATGATGCAGACGGACAGCGTCGCCGCGGAAGGGGCACCCGGCTTCGAAGCGTTCGGCATTTCGCCTTCGCCGCTCGCGGCGGTCGCGGAAGGCTGGCTCACCGCCTACCGCCGCTCCGGCCGCTTCGCCGCCAAGTCCAACTACTAAAACTCCGGCCGAGCAGCACCGCTTCATGTACGCAGCCCTTCTCACCATCATCCTGCTCGGCATTGTCGAAGGGGTGACAGAGTTCATCCCGGTCTCCTCCACGGGCCACCTCATCCTCGCCGCCGAGCTTCTCGGCTTCGAAAGCGAGGCGGAGGGGACGTTCGAGATCGTCATCCAATTGGGCGCGATCCTCGCCGTCATCGTCCTCTACTGGCGGCGCTTCTTCGACGTCTTCATCGGCCTGTTCGGCTGGAAGGAAGGCCCGGTCGCTTTCACCCGCAACGTGATCCTGGGCTTTCTTCCGTCCGTCCTGATCGGCGCCTTCGCCTACAATTCGATCAAGGCGATGATGGAGAGCCCGGAGCTGGTCGCGGTCGCGCTGATCGTCGGCGGCGTGGTCATCCTCGTTCTCGAGCGGGTGGTGCGCAATCCGCACACCGAGACCGTCGAGGCGATGAGCTGGAAGACGGCGCTCGGCATCGGCTTCATCCAGTGCCTGTCGATGATCCCGGGCGTCAGCCGCTCGGGCGCGACGATCATGGGCGCGCTTTCGCTGGGCGTGGAGCGCAAGACCGCCGCCGAATTCAGCTTCTTCCTAGCCGTCCCGACCATGCTCGCGGCGAGCAGCTACGACCTCCTGAAGAACGGCGCAGCGCTCGACAGCGGCGCCTGGGGCACGATCGCGATCGGCTTCCTGGTCTCGTTCGTGGTGGCGATCGTCGTCATTCGCCTGTTCATGGCGATCGTCACCCGCCACGGCTTCGCCCCCTTCGCCTGGTACCGCATCGTCGTCGGCGTCGCGGCGCTCGCGTGGCTGATGGCGCGCTGAGCGCGGCCTGACCGATCCCCGCCCGGGCCCAGCACCCCACCACCGTTCGGCCTGAGCCTGTCGAAGGCCTGCCCTTCCTTCTTCGCTGATTCGAAAGAAGGACAGGGCTTCGACAAGCTCAGCCCGAACGGGTGGGTGAGAGCGTTGCCGGCCAAGGAAAACCGCCAGCCCTGAGCCTGTCGAAGGGCGGTTTGCAGTGCTCCGAACCCGGGCTTCGATAGGCTCAGCCCTAGCGGTCGTTTTTAGCGCGCCGCCGAGGGAGCCGCAGGCGGCGCGACGGGCGAGTCCGTCCGCCACTGGCCCGAGTTGCGATATTCCTCGCGGACCTGGGTCTGGGGCAGCAAGGTATCGACCTCCTCGGCCTCGATGCGCGGCGCCTCAGGCCGCCGCACCGGCTGCGCCGCGGCCGTCGCCGCCGCCGTTTCGGGCGCGAAGCTCCCCGGCGGCAGGTTCGAGGCGAAGGCGGGCACCAGCGCCTGGCGCGGCATCGTCATTGCAGGGCGCGGCAAGGGCTCGCCCCCCGCATAAACGTCGCTGAACGCGCGCCTCTGCCCCCATGGCCCGGGCAATGCGTAGAAGATGTGCGCCCCGATCTGCGTCGTCTTGGCGAGCCGAGGCGCCCAGGACGGGAAGACGTAATTCGCATGATAATGGGTCGAAAGCCCGACCGGCGCGAAGGTGCCGCCGGCGAGCGCTTCCGACGCGAGCTGGCGCGCGCGCAGCCACTTGAAGCCGCCGGCGCGGCGCATCAGCGAACCGTCGCAGGTGAAGGTGAACTGGCAGCCGCCGCCGGGCCGCATCGGCCCCTGGTAGACGACGCCGCACACCGTGTTCGGCCAGGCGGGATGCCGCACCCGGTTCAGCACCACCTGGCCGACGGCGCGCTGCCCTTCCTCACTCTCGTTCGCCGCCTCGTAGTAAATCGCCTGCGACAGACAATCGAGGGAGCGCAGTCCGTCGAGCGGGGTCCGCCCGCGAACGACGAAGGCAGAAGCGGCGGGAATCAGCCCCTCGAATGCCGGCAGCGCGGCATTGGCGGCGAGCGCCGTCTCGCCGGTGATCGCCTGCACGCCCGACTGGTCGATGACTTCCGCCGGCGGCGCCGGCAGCGTGGCCGCAAAAGCCGCGGCGGCCGCCCCGAACGGTGCGTTATAGCCGTCGGTCGGGACGCAGGAAGAAACCGCGAGCATCATGACCGGGCAGGCGCACGCGATCAGCCGGTGCCGCTTCGCCAGCGGCCGGATGCTCCGGATCCATGCCTTCACGTTCATATGCTCGGTGTCACGCCTGCCGTTCGCGGGCCAAGCGGCTCAATTAAGGGCTTTTCTCCCCCGCCGCGCGCCTTCATTTCACCCCGTCCCGCTACGGCACAGGACTTCCGATCCCGTTAACGGGCGCCAGCGGGCGCGCGCTGAATTGGAGCCAGTGGAGGCGGCGGGTGCGAGCGAGACACGTCGTCGCGGCGGAGGCCGGGACCTCAGCGGGTGAAGGGCCTTGGCGAATGTGCAGCGCACTCGGGAGCCGCCTGCACGCGCGCCGAGCCTTTCACCCGCTGAGATCCCGGCGTTCGCCGGGATGACGTGCCGAGCATGGCCACCCACCATTTGCCTTCTCGCGCCGGCTCTGGAAAAGGAGCGCCGACGACGAACACGCGCGAGAGGGTGCCCCGCCATGGCAACGACGATCGAGGAGCTCGAGAAAAGGCGCGGCGCCGCGCGGCTCGGCGGCGGCGAAAGGCGGATCGACGCCCAGCACGCCAAGGGCCGCCTCACCGCCCGCGAGCGGCTCGAAGTCCTCCTCGATCCCGAGAGCTTCGAAGAATATGACATGTTCGTCGAGCATAATTGCACCGAGTTCGGCATGGAGCGGCAGAAGGTGCCCGGCGACGGCGTCGTCACCGGCTCGGGCACGATCAACGGCCGCCTCGTCTACGTCTTCGCCCAGGATTTCACCGTCTTCGGCGGGTCGCTGTCCGAGCGCCACGCCCAGAAGATCTGCAAGATCATGGACATGGCGATGAAGGTCGGAGCGCCGGTCATCGGCCTAAACGACTCGGGCGGTGCCCGCATCCAGGAAGGCGTCGCCAGCCTCGCCGGCTACGCCGAGGTCTTCCAGCGCAACGTCCTCGCCTCCGGCGTCATCCCCCAGATCAGCGTCATCATGGGGCCGTGCGCGGGCGGCGCGGTCTACTCGCCGGCCATGACCGACTTCATCTTCATGGTGAAGGACAGCTCCTACATGTTCGTCACCGGCCCGGACGTCGTGAAGACCGTCACCAACGAAGTCGTCACGCAGGAGGAGCTCGGCGGCGCCGTCACCCACACGACCAAGTCCGGCGTCGCCGACGTCGCCTTCGAGAACGACATCGACGCCCTCCTCGCGGTCCGCGACTTCTTCGATCTCCTGCCGCTGTCGAACCGGCACGATCTGCCCGAGCGCGAATGCACCGACGCCTGGGACCGGCGCGAGGACAGCCTCGACACGCTCATCCCGGACAGCTCGAACAAGCCGTACGACATGCACGAGCTCATCCGCAAAGTCGTGGACGAGGGCGATTTCTTCGAAATCCAGCCGAACCATGCGGCGAACATCATCGTCGGCTTCGGCCGCATCGAAGGCCGCACCGTCGGCATCGTCGCCAACCAGCCGATGGTGCTCGCCGGCGTGCTCGACATCAACAGCTCGAAGAAAGCCGGGCGGTTCGTGCGCTTCTGCGACGCCTTCGACATTCCGATCCTTACCTTCGTCGACGTCCCCGGCTTCCTTCCCGGCGTCGCGCAGGAGCATAACGGCATCATCAAGAACGGCGCGAAGCTGCTCTTCGCCTATGCCGAAGCAACCGTCCCCAAGATCACCGTCATCACCCGCAAGGCCTATGGCGGCGCCTACGACGTCATGGCGTCAAAGCATTTGCGCGGCGACTTGAACTACGCCTGGCCCTCCGCCGAGATCGCGGTGATGGGCGCCAAGGGCGCGGTCGAGATCATCTTCCGCGGCAAGACCCCGGAAGAAATCGCCGAGCGCACGGCAGAATATGAAGCGCGCTTCGCCAACCCCTTCGTCGCCGCCTCGATGGGCTTCATCGACGAAGTCATCATGCCGCACTCCACCCGCCGCCGCATCGCCCTCGGTCTCCGCAAGCTGCGCGACAAGCAGCTCGAGAATCCGTGGAAGAAGCACGACAACATCCCGCTGTGACCGGCGCGATCGACATCCTCTTCCACATAGTGGTCGCAGTGGCGCTGATTGGCTTCCTGCGCGGAGCGCTGCGCAGCGGTGCCGCCGTCGGCCTGTTCTGGGATTTCCTGCGCGAGCGCGAACCCGTCCGCTACTGGATCTACCTCGCCTTCATCGCGCTCTGGGCAGCGGTGGCCGCGATCGAGGCGGTCGGCGGCCTCTTCGCGCTCGTGGGTCCTGCGCTCGCCCGATGAGCCGCACGCCAGAAGACCTGATCGTCGGCCTGTTCGCGCTTGCGCTGGTGCCGCTCATCGCGATGCGCATCGCACGGGGGCTGCGCGAGGGGCGCATGCCGGTCTACAAGACGTATCTCAGCCGCGAGGAGAATGGCGCCAAGTTCGCCGTGCTCCTCACGCTCCATGCGCTGAGCCTCGTCCTCATCGCGGTCATCGCGGCGGACCTGCTGCTCGGGCTGGGCCTGCGCGATGCTCTTTGAGGGGGCGGCCCTCCTGTTGTAGGTTTCGTGCATCGGTACGGGAGGGGTGCGATGACTGACAGGATCGAGGCGCTCGAGCGCCTGCAGCGGCTGCGCGAAAGCGGCGCACTCAGCGACGAGGAGTTCCGCCAGGAGAAGGCCGCTCTGCTCGGGGGCGGCGATGCGCCCTTGCCGGGACCGCCGACCGCCGCCATTGCCGAAGGCGGCGCCGCCGACGCTGCCGCGCAAATCTACGCACCGCCGGGTAGGCGCGGTCCGCCACTGTGGATGATGGCCGCGGGCGCAATCCTGCTCATCGCCGTTGTCGTCGGCGCGATGTTCCTCCTGCGTGGAGGCGGCGGGCGCGAGACGTTCGATGCCGGCAGCATCCCGCCTGCAAATGTCGTCGCCGATCCTCCCGCCAATGCGACCGCGTCCGCGCCGGAGCCCGTCGGCATCCGCACCCGCCCAGAGGCCGAGCAGCTCGCCGCCGCCTTTCGGGCCGCCTTTGGCGGGCAGCCGGTGCGCGATGCGGACGACGGCGAGATTACTTACCGGGCGGCACGCTTGCTCTGGGTCGGCGAGCGCGCGGTGCTGATCTCGAACGGCAGCAATGCCGAGGAATGCCACGTCTGCGCGGGCGCGGTGGCCGTCCACCACCTCCTGCCCGAGGGCGACGGCTTCAAGGTCGACGGCGCGTGGCTGCGCGTGGCGACCGACGATTATGGCCGGCCACCCGAGTGGCGCATCTCCACCGAGCTCACCGGCCGGCCGGCACTGCGCGTCGACAACGGCGGCGGCAACCAAGGCATCTTCTGCAACTTCTCGACCTGGTACGATCTGTCCGGCGGCCGCCCGTCCGAACTCGCCCGCGTCCAGACCGGCTACACGAACGAAGGCGAGGAAGGCGGCTTTGACCTTGCCGGCCGGATCGCGAACCTGCGCCCCGGCCGATCCTTCGACGTCGTCTATTCCGGTTATGAAAGCTTCACCGAAAGCTATCGCTGGCGCGGCGGTCGCTTCGAGAAGGAAGGCGGCGAGACGCGGGTGCCGCAATGCTGAGCGCCGCGCTATAGGCGCGTCCGAACCCATGAAAAGGAGCGTCGCGTGGAGCTTGGCCGCCTGAACCATGTCGGGGTCGCCACCCCTTCGATCGAGAACAGCGTCGCCCTCTACAAAGACATTCTTGGCGCGACGAAGATCCACGAGCCCTTCGATCTTCCCGCGCAGGGCGTGCGCGTCTGCTTCGTGGATACGCCGAACAGCCAGATCGAGCTGATCGAGCCGCTCGGGGACGCCTCGCCGCTTCTGAAGTTCCTCGAGAAGAACCCGGCCGGCGGGCAGCACCATCTGTGCTTCGAAGTGCCCGACATCGAGGAAGCCAAAGCCTGGTTCGAGGGAAAGGGCGCGCGTTTGCTCGGCGAGCCGCGCATCGGGGCGCACGGGACCCCGATCTTCTTCCTGCACCCGAAGGACATGGGCGGCATGCTGACCGAGATTATGGAGACGCCGAAGGAGGCGCATTGACAGCATTGGGCTGGAAGCGGATTGGGCTGCGATACTCTTCCGTTCGTCCCGAGTAGCCGTCGAGCCTGTCGAGACGGCGTATCGAGGGACGCGGGTCCAGCTGTCTCGATACGGCTTCTCGACTTCGCTCGAAGCCTACTCGACACGAACGGGTTTAGCAGACGCCATGAGTGACAAGCCCACCATCGAAACCAACACCGGCGAAGATTCCGGCGCCGCCCCGGCACCGCGGAGCGACGCGCCCGCCGCCGCCTCTCCAACGCGCGCCCATTGGGACGCCGCCGCCGCGAAGGAAGTAAAAGGCAAGGACCTCACCTGGAACACGGTGGAGGGCATAGCCGTCCAGCCGCTCTACACGGCGGACGACACAGCCGGCATCGACCCGGGCCTCCCCGGCTTCGCGCCCTTCACCCGCGGCCCCTATGCCTCCATGTACACCGGGCGTCCCTGGACGATCCGCCAATATGCGGGCTTCTCCACCGCCGAGGAATCGAACGCCTTTTACCGCCGCAACCTCGCCGCGGGTCAGAAGGGGCTCTCGGTGGCCTTCGATCTCGCCACCCATCGCGGCTACGACAGCGATCATCCCCGCGTCGTCGGCGACGTCGGGAAAGCGGGCGTCGCGATCGACAGCGTCGAGGACATGAAGATCCTATTCGACGGCATTCCGCTGGGCACCATGTCGGTCTCGATGACCATGAACGGCGCCGTCCTGCCCGTCATGGCCTTCTACATCGTCGCCGCCGAGGAGCAGGGCGTCTCACGCGCGCAGCTTTCGGGCACGATCCAGAACGACATTCTGAAGGAGTTTGCGGTCCGCAACACCTACATCTACCCGCCCGCGCCTTCGATGCGGATCGTGGCAGACATCATCGCCTACACGTCCGCGGAAATGCCGCGTTTCAACTCGATTTCAATCTCCGGCTACCACATGCTGGAAGCCGGCGCGACGGCGGTTCAGGAGCTTGCCTTCACGCTCGCCGACGGCATGGAATATGTCCGCGCCGCGCAGGCCAAGGGCCTCCCCGTTGACGCCTTCGCGCCGCGCCTCTCCTTCTTCTTCGGCATCGGCATGAACTTCTTCATGGAAGTGGCGAAGCTGCGCGCCGCGCGCACGCTCTGGCACCGGATCATGAGCGAGTTCGGCGCGAAGAACCCCAAGTCGCTGATGCTGCGCACGCACTGCCAAACGTCCGGCGTCTCGCTCACCGAGCAGGACCCGTACAACAATATCGTGCGCACCACGATCGAGGCGATGGCGGCGGTGCTCGGCGGCACCCAGTCGCTCCACACCAACAGCTTCGACGAAGCGATCGCGCTTCCGACCGACTTCTCCGCCCGGATCGCGCGCAACACCCAGCTCATCCTCGCCGAAGAGAGCGGCATCACCAACGTCGCGGATCCCTTGGGCGGCTCCTACTATGTTGAAGCGCTGACGAAGGAGCTCGCCGACCGCGCCTGGGCCTTGATCGAGGAAGTGGAAGCGGTCGGCGGCATGACCGCCGCCGTCGCCGAAGGCATGCCCAAGCGACGGATCGAACAGGCCTCGGCCGAGCGCGCCGCCAAGGTCGACCGCGGCGAGACGGTGATCGTCGGCGTCAACCGCTACCGCCCGGCCGACGACGCGCCCATCGAAACGCTCGAGATCGACAATGCGAAGGTCCGCGCCGGCCAGGTCGATCGCCTCGAGCGTCTCCGCAGGGAGCGCGATGAAGGGGCCGTACGGGCAGCGCTGGAAGCGCTCACCGCCGCGGCCACCTACTCCGCTCGCCCTGAGCCTGTCGAAGGGCTGCCCTCCTCTTCAGGAACCGAGGGAGAAGAAAAGGCAGGGCTTCGACAAGCTCAGCCCGAACGGGTCGAAGATGGAGGCGCCGCACCTGAGGCGGCGAACCTCCTCGCCCTCGCCGTCGAGGCGGCGCGCGCGCGCGCCACGCTCGGCGAGATCAGCGCGGCGCTCGAAGAGGCGTGGGGCCGCTACGACACGGTGCCGGAGCCGGTGCGCGGCATTTACGGCGGCGCCTACGAAGGCGATCCGCGCTGGACCCGGGCGCAGGACGGGGTGGACGCGATCGAGCGCCGCCTCGGCCGCCGTCCGCGCATGCTCGTCGCCAAGATGGGCCAGGACGGGCACGACCGCGGCGCCAATCTCGTCGCTTCGGCATTCGCGGACCTGGGCTTCGACGTCGTTCCCGGCCCGCTCTTTCAGACACCGGAGGAAAGCGCGCGCCTGGCCGTCGAAAAGGACGTCGACGTGGTCGGCGCCTCCAGCCTCGCCGCCGGGCACAAGACTTTGGTCCCCGAGCTGATCGAGCGCCTGAAGGAACTGGGCCGCGCCGACATCAAGGTCGTGGTCGGCGGCGTCATTCCGTCCAAGGATTACGAGATGCTGCGCGAAGCCGGTGTGCAGGCGATCTTCGGCCCTGGCACCAACCTCGTCGACGCCGCGGGCGAAGTGCTGAAGCTTCTGGGGCACAACCTGCCCCCCATCGAGGAGGCCGCGGAATGAGCGATGCAGGCGACCCCGTCCCCACCCGGCCGCGCGACGGAAGCGAGCTCCTCTACGATTATTTCAAACACATGACGTCGCTGTCGCTGATCACGCTCGGCGGCGTCCTCACCCTCTCTCAGACGCGCGGCATCGAGCTCAAGCCCTTCTCGCTCGCCATGGTCGTCATCTGCCTCACCGCCGGCGGCGTGAGCGGCTTCGTCGGCATGGACGAGATCGTCAAGGCGCGCTTCGAGGGCGAGGACCCGCCGGGCCGCGTCCGCCGCTACCGCGCCTTCTGCCAGGCCGCGTTCGGCATCGGCGTCGGCGGCTTTCTCTCGCTTTTCTTCCGCGCGATGTACTAGACGCGCGGCGATGACCGAGCTTCGCACAGACTGGACCCGCACCGAGATCGCGGACCTCTTCGCCCTGCCCTTCCTCGACCTCATCTACGAGGCGCAGCGCGTCCACCGCCGCTTTCACGCCGTGAACGAAGTCCAGCTCTCCACCCTCCTGTCGATCAAGACCGGCGGCTGCCCTGAGGATTGCGGCTATTGCTCGCAGTCCGCCTTCGCGGAGTCCGGTCTCAAGGCCGAAAAGCTGATGAACGTCGCTTCGGTCCTCGCCGCCGCGGCCGAAGCGAAGGCGGCGGGCTCGGGCCGCTTCTGCATGGGCGCGGCCTGGCGCGAGCCCAAGGAGCGCGACATGGACGCGCTGTGCGCCATGGTCGGGGGCGTCAAATCGATGGGTCTCGAGACCTGCATGACATTGGGCATGCTGTCGCCCGAGCAAGCGGACCGCCTCGCCCAATCGGGCCTCGATTATTACAATCACAATCTCGACACCTCGCCCGAACATTATGGCGAGATCATCACGACGCGGACCTACCAGGAGCGGCTCGACACGCTGGAGAACGTCCGCGCCTCGGGCATGGCGGTGTGCTGCGGCGGCATCGTCGGCATGGGCGAGACGAGGGAGGACCGGGTCGGATTCCTCCACGCCCTCGCCACCCTCCCCGCCCATCCCGAAAGCGTGCCGATCAACGCCCTCGTCCCCGTGCGGGGCACCGCGCGGGGCGACTCGATGCTGGCGGGCGACCACGCCAAGATCGACGACATCGAATTCGTCCGCACGGTCGCGGCCGCCCGCATCCTGATGCCGCGCTCGATGGTCCGCCTGTCCGCCGGCCGCGAGAGCATGAGCGAAAGCACCCAGGCCCTCTGCTTCCTCGCCGGCGCCAACTCGATCTTCACGGGCGACAAGCTCCTGACGACCGGCAATGCCGGCGCAGGCGCCGACGCAAGCCTCTTCGAGAAGCTCGGCCTCGTCCCGATGACGGCCGAGGAACCGGCGCGGGTAGCGGCGGAGTGAGCCTGCTCGTTCTGACTTTGCTTGCTGCGGCTCCGCAGCCAGATTGCGAACGCGCGGCGACCCAGCCCGAGTTCAACGCCTGCGCACTCGCGGCCTTCCGCCACGCCGATGCTGCGCTGAACCGGCAATGGGCGGCGACGCTCCAGGCCGTTCGCAGCCAGGACGACGCGCCCCGCGCCGCCCGCCTCCGCGCAGCGCAGCGGGCGTGGAGCGCCTTCCGCGACGCCCATTGCGACTCCGCTCATTTCGGCACGATTGGCGCCTCGCTGGACTACACGCTGAATATATATTGCCGCACCCGATTGACCGAAGAGCGCACGAGGCAACTCGCCGACTTCGCGATGGAGCATTGATGTTCAAGAAGATCCTGATCGCCAATCGCGGCGAGATCGCCTGCCGGGTCATCCGCACGGCGAAGAAGATGGGCATCGCCACCGTCGCAGTCTATTCGGACGCCGACGCCCGGGCGCCGCACGTGCGCATGGCGGACGAGGCGGTGCGGCTCGGCCCGCCGCCCGCCGCGGAGAGCTACCTCAACGCCGAGCTGATCATCCTCGCCTGCAAGGAAACGGGCGCCGAGGCCGTCCACCCCGGCTACGGCTTCCTGTCCGAGCGCGAGAGCTTCGCCCGCGCGCTTGCGGCCGCTGGCATCGCCTTCATCGGCCCGCCGCCGAACGCCATCGCGGCGATGGGCGACAAGATCGAATCGAAGAAGCTCGCCAAGGCGGCCGGGGTCAACGTCGTCCCCGGCTTCCTCGGCGACATCGCGACGACGGACGATGCGGTGCGGATCGCCGGCGAGATCGGCTATCCGGTGATGATGAAGGCCTCGGCCGGCGGCGGCGGCAAGGGCATGCGGCTTGCCTGGTCCGAAAAGGACGTCCGCGAAGGCTTTGAAGCGACCAAGCGAGAGGGGCTTTCGAGCTTCGGCGACGACCGGGTCTTCATCGAGAAATTCATCGAGAGCCCGCGCCACATCGAAATCCAGCTGATCGGCGACCAGCACGGCAACATTCTCTATCTCGGCGAGCGCGAATGCTCGATCCAGCGCCGCCACCAGAAGGTGGTCGAGGAAGCGCCCTCCCCCTTCGTCACGCCCAAAATGCGCCGCGCCATGGGCGAGCAGGCCGTCGCCCTCGCCCGCGCCGTCGGCTATTACAGCGCCGGCACCGTCGAGCTCATCGTCTCGGGCGCCGACACGAGCGGCAAGAGCTTCTACTTCCTCGAAATGAACACCCGGCTCCAGGTCGAGCATCCTGTGACCGAGGAAGTGACCGGCCTCGACCTTGTCGAACTGATGATCCGCGTCGCGGCGGGAGAAGCCCTGCCACTCACCCAGGACGAGGTGAAGATCGAAGGCTGGGCGATTGAGAACCGCGTCTATGCCGAGGACCCGTATCGCGGCTTCCTGCCGTCCACCGGCCGCCTCGTCCGCTACCAGCCGCCTCAAACCACCACTCCTGCTCCGGAGCAGGCCGGAGCCCTGGATGACCCGCGCAGTGCCCGCGTCCCAGCGCTCCGGCCTTCGCCGGAGCACGGCATGGGCGTCACCCGCGTCGACGACGGCGTGTTCGAGGGCGGCGAGGTTTCGATGTTCTACGATCCGATGATCGCCAAGCTCGTCACCTGGGGCCCGACGCGCGAGGAGGCGATCGACCGGCAGGTGGACGCGCTCGACGGCTTTCGCATCGAAGGCATTGGCCACAATGTCGATTTCCTCTCCGCCTTGATGCAGCATCCGCGCTTCCGCAGCGGCAACATCACAACCGGCTTCATCGCCGAGGAATATCCGGACGGCTTCCAGGGCGCGCCGGCGGACGCGCGCCTCGTGGAAGACCTTGCCGTCGTCGCCGCCTACCTCGCGAGCGAAGCCGATTTCCGCTCCGCTTCCGTCAGCGGCCAGCTCGGCGACCGCCTCATCCCTTCCTGGGAGCGCGTCGTCCGCATCGCCGGCGCCGAGCACCGCATCCTGTTCGACGGCTTCGAAGGCGGCCTCATCGCTTATGTCGATGAAGGGGAGGGCCGCGAGCTGATCGGCCATTGGCAGCCGGGACAGCCGCTCTTCAAGGGTCGGATCGACGATTGCGCCCGTACGGTGCAGGTCGCCCGCCGCGGCCGCGAATGGCGCCTCACCACCCGGGGCGCGAGCCACATCGTCTCCGTCCTGCCGGCCCATGTCGCCGCGCTCAGCCGGCACATGATCGAAAAGGTGCCGCCGGATCTTTCCAGGTTCCTCATCTGCCCGATGCCCGGCCTCCTCACCGCCTTGAACGTCGCCGCGGGCGAGCGCGTCGAAGCGGGCCAGCCGCTCGCCGTTGTGGAAGCGATGAAGATGGAGAATATCCTGCGCGCCGAGAAATCCGGCATTGTGAAAAGCGTCGCTGCCAAGCCGGGCGACAGCCTCGCCGTGGATGCTGTAATTTTGGAGTTTGAGTAGGTCGGAGACCTGCACCTCGCCCTTCGACAGGCTCAGGGCTAGCGGGGGCGCGCTCGCGCGAGGGAGGTCTCGGACGACCCACAACCGCTAGGGCTGAGCCTGTCGAAGCCCGGGTGGCCGCTCAGGCCGTGCCGGTGCCGCCCTTGCCGCTCGCCGCCGTCACCAGATCCCCGACCTTGCCGACGAGATCGCCCACCGCGCCGATCTTCGCGGTCAGCGCCTGGTTGGCTGCATAGGCCGCATCCACCTTCCCCTTCGCCGCAACCGCCTGCTGATATGCACCCTCGATCGCCGGCCCGGTCGCATCCAGCGCCTCGTTCGCCGCCTTCAGCCACTCGGCCTCGAGCGCGGAGATGTTCGCCATCACCGCCTTCGCCTGGTCCCCGGACGTCGCGGCCATCAGGTCCGCGCTCCGATGCTCGAAGGCATCCTTGTACGATTGGTAGACGAGTGCCTGCCGGTCTTCGTTCGTGCTCGCCATCGTCGCCCCCTCAATGCTGTGTGCCGCCACCCGGCGCGGTCGTGCCCTGCCGCGCCGTTTCGATCACCGTTTCGAGCTGCCCCAGCGCCCGGTTGATGCCATCCAGCGAGACCGCGCGGTGCTGCTCGAGCTGGCGGTGCGCGGCGAGCAGCGCGTCCAGCGCCTGAAGCGAGGCACGGTAGCGCTGCTGGGTCGCGATCACTTCGGCCTGCGAGGTCGCCCGCACCGTGGCGTCGAGCGCGGTCTGCACCGGCACGGAGGAACCGATGATCCCGTCCGCACCGCCTGTCGGGGTGACGCCGAGATTCGTCGCCAACGCGGCGAAGACGTCGTCGCGCGAGACAAGGCCGGCGCGCATCATCGCCAGCTTCGCCGCGGTGCGCTGCAGCACGAGGTAGTCGGCGATCGTGTCGAACACGCGCGCTTCTTCGGCGAGGCCGTTGCGAAGCGCCTGCACTGCCGAGGCGATGGCGCGGCTCGCGGCTATGATGCGGTGCCGCTGCCGCCGTTCGCCGATTTCGGAAGCGATGCCGTGCACCACCTCGCCGACCGGACCCGTCACCAGCGACGCCACCGGCGCGCCGCCAAGCGCCGACACTGCGCCGGCATAGCGGTTCACGCCCGCGACCAGGCGGTCGGCGGCGCCGGCGAGGTCCGCGCTTCCGTCTTCCGCCGCCTCCTGGCCGAGCGCAGTATAGGCTGCGCTCAGTGCGTCGAGGGCATTCGCCCGCGCCGTCACCGCTTCGGCGAGCTGCCGGCGGCGGAGCGACACCTGCGCGCTGGGCGCCTGCGCTTCGCAGGGTATGTTGGTGTTCTGGCAATAATCCATCGTCGCCGAAAAGGCGTCGACGGCGTCGAGATAGGCGAGCTGGCTGGCAACAGAGCGCACATCGGTGGCGAAAGCCCCGCTCGCCTGCACCCCGGCCTGCGACAGGCTCGTCGCTGGGGCCCGCGGCGCCGCCGCGCAAGCCGAAAGCGCGAGCGAAGCCGCGCACGCGGTGATTATCGGCAAACGCCCCATGGTCGATCCCCCCAGTCGAGGATCGCACTATCGTCGGGGTTGGCGCCGCTGTCGAGCGGCTTCGTCCTACTGGCTGTTGCCGGTGGCCGCCTCGCCGCCGCCGCCGCTGCCGCCGGCGCCGGCGCCGGGCATCAACACTGCGTCCACGTGATGGATCACACCATTCGACTGCCTCCGGTCCGCCTGTACGATGCGCGCCCGGCCGCCCGCGCCGTCCGTGACGATCAGGCCGTCGCCCTCTCGCGTCACGATAAGGTTCGGCCCCGCGATGGTCGCCAGCACGGCCCGCCCCTGCCCGCGCTCCATCGCCGCGGCGAGGTCCTGCGACGTGATGACGCCCGGCACGACATGGTGGGTGAGGAGCTGGGTCAGCTGCTCTCGGCCTTCTGCGGCCATGAGCCGGGTGCGCGTCTCGGCCGGTACGGCCTCGAACGCCGAATTGACGGGCGCGAACACCGTGTAGGGAATGGAGCCGCCGAAGGTGGCGCCGAGCCCCGCCGCCTGCACCGCCTGCGCAAACTGGCTGAGCTCCGCCGGCTGGCCGGCGGTCTGGCCGATGCTCGAGGTGGCGCGATTGCCGCCGCCGCCCGCACTGTCCGCGCTCCCGTTGGCCGGCGCCGCCGCCTCGTTCCCCGCCTCTTCGGCACCCTGGCACCCGGCCAGCGCGATGGCGCCGAGCGCCACCGTCAGCAAACGTCGGATCATTCGAACACTCCCTGCTTGCTCCATGTACGGCGCACGGCGTCTCAGCCGATCATCTCCACCAGCGCTTCGACGATCTGGGTCGTCGGATCGACTTCGTAGATGCCGCCATCCGAATAGCGGTACATCGAATCGGCGTCGTCCGCATATTCGTCGCGATAGTCGTAGGGCAGGTTGTACGCATCGTAGCCGGACGGAAGCTGCTGTCCGATGTTGAGGCCGCTCCCGGCGAGCAGCGCGACGACGCTGTCGATCAGGTTCGTCTCCTGGTTGACCCGGTAGATGGCGTTGTCGTCGTAGCGGTAGAGATAGTCTCCGCCGTCCACGTAATTGTCGCGATACTGATAGGGCACATTGTAGACGTCGTAGCCGAGCGGCAGCGGCTCGCCCATCGAAAGGCCGCTCGAGAAAAGCGGGAAGATCGACGAGACGAGATTGTCGCCGCGGCCGATCCGGTAGACGGCGCCCTGGTCGTCGTAGCGATAATAATACCGGGCATCGTCGCGGAAGCGATACTGCCAGTCCTGCGGCACCGCGCCGTAGCGAGCGGCGTCGACACGCTGCCCCATCATCCGCGCGCGGCGAAGCTGCCCGGGCGGCATGCAGAAGGCGTTCTGCTTCGCGAGGCCGGGAGGGCAGCCCTGTGCCTGCGATGCAGCGCGCACCGGGAGCGAACGGCCCTCGCGGAAATAGCGCAGCCGGTCCTGGAAGCCGCCGCCGCCGCGCGTCTCGCGCGTCGCCCAGCCGCTCCAATCCCGGCCTTCAGCGCGACGGACCGCGCGCTCTACGATCCGGACATTGCGATCGGCGGCGCGCTCGGTCCGCTGAACGTGGCGCTCGACCTGCCGCTCCGCCTGACGCACCTGGCCGCGCACGTTGCCGTTGCCGCGCTCCACCCGCACTTCGCGCACCTGCTGCGCCCGTCCGTTGCCGCGAGCCTCGCCGCCGCGTTCCGCCCGCTGCGGCCGCGCCTGGGCCTCGCGCTCCGCACGTCCGTTGCCGCGCGCCTGCCCGCCGCCGCCGTGGCCGGCATGGGCCGCATGGGGGTTGCCGCCCCCCTTGCCCTGGCCGCCGCCCTTGCCCTGAGCGAGGGCGGGCATCGTCGTCGCCAGCGCCGCGGCGCCCGCAAGAAGGAGAAGCTTACGCATACAGAAAACTCCCATGGAGAATGTCGAGAGGAGAACAGGCGCCGCATTGCGAGGGTTCCCGTTTGTCGATAGACCGTGCCCAACTTAAGCTAGTCATGACGGGGGCGTAGCGAGATGAACCTCAGCCGAACGAACAGCGTCTTCCTGCGTGCTTCGGCGCTTGCCGGCGCGGCGCTCTTCGCCTTCGCGGCCGTGCCTGCCGCGGCCCAGGAGAATGCGGATCGCGAGCGCGAGGAGCGCCCGCGCGGCCGCCTCATCACGATCGGGGCCGGCGCGCAGTTCGGACCTGAATTCCCGGGCGCCGACAGCTATGCGATCACGCCGATGCCGATCATCGACGTGCGCCGCCCGGACCAGCGCATCGCGTTCGAAGCGGCCGACGAAGGCTGGGGCTTCGGCCTCCTCGGCCGCGAAGCGCGCTTCAATGTCGGCCCGGCCATCCAGTTCCAGGGCAAGCGCGACGAGGACGATGTCGGCGCCGCAGTCGGCAATGTCGGCTTCACGGTCGAAGCCGGCGCGTTCGTCGAAGCCTATCTGTCGGACAGCTTCCGGATCCGCGCCGAAGGGCGCCGCGGCATCGGCGGCCACGAGGCGTGGGTCGGCGACGTCGGCGTCGATTTCATCGCCAGAGGCGGCGACACGACCGTCTTCGGCATCGGCCCGCGCGTCCGCCTTGCCGACGACAAATATATGAATGCCTACTTCGGCGTCTCCCCGGCCACCGCCGTCACCACGGGTCTTGCGGCCTTCACGCCGGAGAGCGGCGTCTACGCGGCCGGCGGCGCGGCGAGCATCCGCCACCATTTCGGCGCGGACGGCAAATGGGGCGTCCACGGCTACGCCCGCTACGACCGGCTCGTCGGCGACGCCGCGGACAGCCCGATCGTGAGGAGCTTCGGCTCGCGGGACCAGTTCAGCGCCGGGCTCGGCCTCTCCTACACCTTCCGCACCGGCGGCGCCGCGCGGCGGTAACGCCCGCGAGACGTCGAGGCTCACGGGTACAAACCAACCAACCTCGTTCGTGCCGAGCGAAGTCGAGGCGCGCTGCACCGCTGCCGTCAAGCGCCCCTCGACTTCGCTCGGGACGAACGGGGTGGGAGACCGGCGGTGGACGTTGGCAAAAGGCCGCTAGCCCTGAGCCTGTCGAAGGGCGGGTTGCAGCGCTCCGACGAACGCTAATCCCCGACCTCGCACCGCACCCTCAGGTCACGCAGGCACAGCCGCAGCTCCTCGCCGTTCGCAGGCGACGCGATCACGGCGATGCACCGATCGGCCGCATGGTGCTGGCGCAGCGGCTCGGGGTCGCCTTCCGCTTCGATGACGATGGGGAGGTCCTGCTGCTCGGCACGAAGCTCGGCGATCAACGCCTCGGCCTCCGCGTCGCCGGCGACCAGCACGGCGGCGTAGCGCCCGGACATCGCACGGAGCCGCCCGAGCGCTTCCACCCGCGTCGCCGCCACGTCAGCGGCAAAGCCGACGACGTCCAGCGTCGCCGCGAACCGCGCGCGCGCCTCGTCGTCGGCCGCGACCGCGAGCACCCGCTCGCTCGTCCCCTTTTCGAGCACGTCGCGGACCTTGGCGGCGAGCGCTTCGAAGGTGAAAGGTTTGGGAAGCAGCTCCACGCCGGGATCGAGCCGCCCGCCATGGACGATGGCGTTGCGGGCATAGCCGGTCGTGAACAGCACTTTCAAATCCGGCTGCAGCGCCCGCGCCTCGTCGGCAAGCTCGCGCCCGGACATTCCGGGCATCACCACGTCGGTGAGGAGCAGGCTCAAGGGCGTCTCCTGCCGCTCCAGCAGCCGCAGCGCCGAGGCGCCGTCATGCGCCTCGATCACCCGGTATCCCAGCTCGCGCAGGCTCTCGACGGTGTAGATGCGCACGTCGTCGTCATCCTCGACGACCAGGATGTTCTCCTCGCCCGGCACCGCTTCGGGCACGTCGTCGCGAGTCTCCTCGTCGGCGTGCACGTCGGCCATCAGGCGCGGGAGGTAGATTTTCACGGTCGTGCCGTGTCCCGGTTCCGAATAGATCTTCACGTGCCCGCCGGACTGCTTGACGTAGCCGTAGACCTGGCTGAGGCCGAGGCCGGTGCCCTTGCCCACCTCCTTCGTCGAGAAGAACGGATCCCAGGCCTTCGCGACCACGTCCGGAGTCATGCCGGTGCCGGTGTCCGTCACCGCGATCAGAACATATTGGCCGGGCGCGACGTCCGCGTGGCCCGCGGCATAGCTTTCGTCGATCCGGCAGTTCGACGTTTCGACGGTGAGCTTGCCGCCCTCGGGCATCGCGTCGCGCGCGTTGACGGCGAGGTTCAGGATCGCGCTTTCGAGCTGGTTGGGATCGACCTCGACCCGCCACACGCCCGCCGCCGCGACGACCTCCAGCGAAACGGTCTCGCCGAGCGCCCGGTCGAGCAGCTCGGACATGCCGGACATGATCCGGTTGACGTCGACCTGCTTGGGCTGGAGCGGCTGCCGGCGCGAGAAAGCGAGCAGGCGCTGGGTCAGCGATGCGGCGCGTTCCGCACCCTTCATCGCATTGCCGATCGCCCGAAGCGCCCGCGGGTCCCCGTTCTCGCCGAGGCTGCGGCGCGCCATGTCGATGTTGCCGGAGACCACGGTCAGCAGATTGTTGAAGTCGTGCGCGATGCCGCCGGTGAGCTGCCCGACCGCCTCCATTTTCTGCGCCTGGCGCAGCGCCTCTTCCACGCGCTCGCGCTCGGCGATCGCGTGTGCGACGCGGTCCTCGAGCGTCTGGTTCAAGTCGCGCAGCGCCTGCTCGGCGCGGCGCCTTTCCTCCAGCTCGCGCTGCGCCGCTTCGAACAGGCGGGCGTTATCGATCGCGATCGCCGCCTGAGCCGCGATGCCGACCAGCATGCGCTCGTGCCGCTCGGCGAAGACGCCCGTTTGCTTGTGCCCGAAGAACAGGCCGCCGATCACTTCCCCCGAGCGCGAGATCACCGGCACCGCGAGGTAGGAATGGACCGGAAGGTGCCCCTCCGGCATGCCGTGATAGGGGCCCATATGGCCGTAGCGCCGGTCCTTGGTGATGTCGTCGGAGCGGATGACCCCGTCGCCCTGGAAGGTAGGCTGGAAGACCTGCGTCGCGCGGGGCATCGGGTAGCGCGAGAATGCCTCCGGATCGGCGCCCGACAAGGCGTACAGCATGTAGGCTTCGCCGTCGGCGCGGATCGTGTTGTAGAAGAAGGCGCCGAATTCCGCCCCGGTGATCTCCACACCCGCGTCGATGACGAGCTGCACGACCTTCTGGAGATCGAGCTCGCCCGCGACCGCGGCGCCGGTGCGGTTCAGCGTATCGAGGATGCGCTGCTCTTCCTCCAGCGCCGCTTCCGCCCGCCGCCGTTCGGTGTCGTCGCGAAGGGTCAGGACGGCGCCGATCCGGGTGCCGCCGTCGGCGACGATCGGGCGGGCGCCGCCGATCGCGAGCACTTCGCTCCCGTCGGGCCGGCGGATCCGCCACCGCGCGTCGTTCACCGTCTCGCCGCGCAGCGCCGCGCGGGTGAGCGGCAGGTCTTGGGACGGGTAGGGCTCACCCTCTTCCGTGTAGAGGCTGTACACCTGGCCATAGTCCGCGGGGAGCACACCCGTCCGGTCGATGCCGTGGAGCTCGGCCGCGGCCTTGTTGATGAAGGTGATCCGCCCCTCGGCATCGGCGACGATCACGCCCTCGGCGAGCTGGTGGACCACCGCCTGCTGCTCCGCCGCGATCGCCTCGGCCTGCTGGCGCGCCTCGTCGAGGGCCCGCTCGGCCCCTTTCTCGGCCGATATGTCGCGCACTTCGATGATCGTGCCGACCGTTTTCGATTCTTCGTCGCGGACCGGGCTCGCGGTAAAGGCGACAGGATAGAAATGCCCCTCCTTGTGGACGAACGTCTCTTCGCCCTGGACATTGTTGTTGGTCGGAAAGGCGCGGTCGATCTCGCATTCCTCGAACGGGAAGTGGGAGCCGTCCGGGCGCGTATGATGAATGACGTCGTGGAGCCGCCGCCCCTGCGTTTCCTCGAACCGGTAGCCGGTGAGGCGCTCGGCGGCCGCGTTCATGTAGCTGCACTGCTGCTTGTCATCCATCAGGAAGATGGAGACGCTGGCATTGTTCAGCACCGCGTCGAGCCGCCGCTCCGCCGCGCGCCGCGACGCTTCCGCCTGCACCGCGTCGGTGACGTCGATCCCTTCGGCGAAGATGCCGGTCACCTCGCCGTCCGGACCGCGGATCGGCTGGTAGACGAAGTTGATGAAGCGCTCGCGCCTGATCCCGTCGGGTCCGGTCAGGACCGAAGGCGCCCGCTCGGCGACATAGGGCTCGCCGGTCCGGTAGACCTGGTCGAGCAGCGTGAAATAGCCCTGTTCGTCGAGCTCGGGCAGCACCTCGCGCGCCGGGCGGCCGATATAGTCGCGCTCGCCGACCAGCCGGCGATAGGCGCGGTTGACGAATTCGTAGACGTGGTCGGAACCGCGAACGACCGAGATCAGGCCGGGCGCCTCCTCGAACAGGTCGCGCAGGCGCTGTGCCTCCCGGTCCGCCGGCGCGTCGTCAGCGCTCATCCATTGCCCCTCGTCTGAACGGCGGCTTCCCATCGTTACGGGGAGAGAACCGCGAAAGTCGGCCGCTTAACGCATGTTCGCGCGCTTTGTCTCCACCCTGCCGGGGCGGCAAAGTTGACTTTTCGAGGGAAAGCGCCCACATGGCCCGTATCGAAGCGCCATTGCAGCGTGAACGTCCCCACGGGACCGGCTCCGCTTCGTCGAACCCCAAGGTTTCCCTTTTCACGCGGGTCACCAGAACCCGCTGCGTTTCCGCGCGCCATTCCGGCTGCGCGGGCGCCGCACGTATGTGAGTCTAACAAATGTCTTTTGAAAATCTCGGGCTGTCGCAGCCCCTGCTCCAGGCGCTCGCGCTCAAGGAGTATACCGTCTCGACCCCGATCCAGGAGCAGGCCATCCCGCTCCTCCTCGAGGGCCGCGACCTCCTCGGCATCGCGCAGACCGGCACCGGCAAGACGGCGGCCTTCATGCTGCCCTCGATCGACCGCCTCTCGCAGTCGACGAAGCGTCCCTTCCCGCGCTCGTGCCGCATGCTCATCCTCGCGCCGACCCGTGAGCTCGCCTCGCAGATCGCCGAGAGCGCGCGCGCCTACAGCCGCTTCAGCCACATGTCGGTCGTGACCGTCTTCGGCGGCACCTCGGTCAACAAGAACCGCCAGGACGTGCAGCGCGGCGTCGACATCCTCGTCGCCACGCCCGGCCGTCTCCTCGACCTGTGCGAGCAGGGCCATCTCGACCTGCGCTCCGTCGAGATCCTCGTCCTCGACGAGGCCGACCAGATGCTCGACCTCGGCTTCATCCACGATCTGAAGAAGATCGTCCGCATGCTCCCGGCGAAGCGCCAGACGCTCTTCTTCTCGGCGACCATGCCGCCGGCGATCAAGGATCTCGCCGATCGCTTCCTGTCGAACCCCGCCCAGGTGTCGGTCGCGCCCGCCGCCACCACCGCGGAGCGCGTCGAGCAGTTCGTGACCTTCGTCCAGCAGTCTGAGAAGCCCGCGCTTCTCACCATGATGCTGCGCGTCGGCTTCGGCGAGAAGGGCTCGATGGACCGCGTCCTGATCTTCAGCCGCACCAAGCACGGCGCCGACCGGATCGTGAAGCAGCTCGCCGCCGCCAGCATCCCGGCCGCCGCCATCCACGGCAACAAGAGCCAGCCGCAGCGCGAGCGCGCCCTGGCCGAGTTCAAGTCAGGCCGGGTCAAGATCCTGATCGCGACCGACATCGCGGCGCGCGGCATCGACGTCTCCGGCGTCTCGCACGTCGTGAACTTCGACCTGCCGAACGTATCGGAGCAATATGTTCACCGCATCGGCCGCACCGCGCGCGCCGGGGCGACGGGCATCGCGATCGCCTTCTGTGCCGAGGACGAGCGTCCTTACCTGCGCGGGATCGAGAAGCTCACGCGGCAGAAGATCGAAGTGACGCCGCTTCCGGCCAACTTCCTCGGCGAGGCCGAGAAGATCCGCCGCCAGCGCGCCGCTTCGCCGGTCGTGGTTCCGGAAGAGCGCGAGCAGCGCCAGCCCCAGCAGCGCCGCGGGCGCCGTCCCGCCGCCAAGGCGACGCCGTGGGGCGACCGTCCCAAGCGCCGTGCCGGTGCGGGCGGCGGCTACGGCGGCGGTCGCGGCGGCCGCTAAGCCTTTCTCGGGGGGACGCGAAACCGTCCCCCCGAAACGTTTGCAGCCAAATCTGCCAGACTGCGCTAAGCGCCTCGCGATGCGCCCTTTTCTCATTGCTTTCACCGTTGCCGCGCCCGCAGCCGCGGCCGCCCAGCCCGCCGACATCGTCGTCACCGGCCAGGGCCTGCGCGCGCCTGCCGGCGAGTCGGTGTTCGACGTCGTCGAGATCAACCGAGACCGCCTCACGAACAGCGCCAGCAACCGCCTCGAAGACATCCTCCGCGATGTGCCCGGCTTCCAGCTCTTCCGCCGCTCCGACTCCCGCTCCGCCAACCCGACCAGCCAGGGCGCGACGCTGCGTGCGCTGGGCGGCAACGCGTCGAGCCGAGCCCTCCTCGTCCTCGACGGCGTGCCCCGGACCGACCCGTTCGGCGGCTGGGTGGCATGGCCCGCCTACGATCCGCGCCGGCTCGGCTCGGCCCGGGTGATCCGCGGCGGCGGCAGCGGCGCCAACGGCCATGGCGCGCTCGCCGGCACGATCGAGCTCGAAAGCGCCGCCGCCGCCGATCTCGCCGGCCTGGCCGGGAGCCTGTCCTACGGCAGCCGCGACTCGATCGATGCGTTCGCCAGCGCGGGCCTCGCCGCCGAGAGCGGCTTCCTCAGCGTCAGCGCCTCCTATGCGCGCGGCGACGGCTTCATTCCCGTGGTCGAGGAGCAGCGCGGCCCCGTGGACCGCCGCGCTCCCTACGAGCAGCGCAGCCTGTCCCTGCGCGCCGTCGCGCCGCTCGCGACCGGCGTCGAGCTTCAGGCAAGCGCCCTCGTCTTCGACGACAAGCGTGAGCGCGGCACCGCGCTCAGCGACATCAGGAGCGAAGGCGCGGACGCTTCGGTGCGCCTCGTTGGGCGGAGCTGGACCGCCCTCGCCTATGTCCAGACGCGCGACTTCGCGACCAGCTTCGGCAGCGTCAACGCGGCGCGGACGGTCGTCACCCGCACCGCCGATCAATATGCGGTCCCGGCGACCGGGCTAGGCGCGCGGGCGGAATGGCGGCCTAGCCTCGGCGCGCTCGATCTCCGCCTCGGCGCCGACTGGCGGGAAACGTCCGGGCGCACGCAGGAATTCTTCCAGTTCGTCGCCGGGCAGGGCACGCGCCAGCGCCTCGCCGGAGGCCGCACCCGGACGCTCGGCGCCTTCGCCGAAGCGAGTTGGGAAAGCGGCCCCGTCACCGCCACGGCGGGCGGGCGCCTCGACCGCTGGACCATCGAGGACGGGTCCCTGCGCGAACGAGTCCGCGCCACCAACGCCCTCCTCACCGACACGGCCTTCGCCGACCGCTCCGGCTGGGAGCCGACCGGCCGCGCCGGCGCCGCATGGCGCCCCGCCGATGCGCTGACGCTGCGCGCCGCCGCCTATCTCGGCTGGCGCCTGCCGACCTTGAACGAACTCTACCGCCCGTTCCGAGTCGG
>DASWMS010000015.1:0-40674 GCA_036399655.1 Allosphingosinicella sp.
CGCCCACGCCCGCGCGCTTGAAGCCTCCGACGCGCAGAAGGAACTGCTCCTCCACGACATCAACCACCGCTTCAAGAACCAGCTGCAGGTCGTTGCCGGCTACATGACGCTCGGCCAGCGCGACGTCGCGGACGAGCGCGCCGCCGAAGTGCTCGGCACCGCCGCCAACCGTCTTCGCGTCCTCGCCCGCGTCTACGACCGGCTGCAATTGAAGCGTGAGACGACAAGCGTCGGCGCGCGCGGCTTCATCGAGGAGATGGTGAACGATCTCCAGCCCGGCCTCGTCGGCCTGCGCCCGATCGTGCTGCGCGCCGAAGCCGAAGATGCGGAGCTGAGCTCGGGCCGCGCCGTGACCATCGGCCTGATGATCAACGAGCTCGTCACCAACGCCGTCCGTTTCGCCTTTGCCGAGGACGAGCCCGGCAATATTCTCGTCTTCTTCCGCCGCGCCGGCGCCGGCTTCTCCCTCGAAGTAATCGACGACGGGCGCGGCTTCCGGAGCGAAGCGCGTAGCGGCTCCGTCGGCCAGCGCATGCTGCGCGCCCTCGTCGCCCAGCTCGACGGCACCATCCAGTGGGCGGGGCCGCCGGGGACCCGCGTCAGCGTCAGCTTCCCGGAAGAGAAAGACCAGATATGAGCGACGATCCCGACGCCTTCCGTTTCTACGTCCCCCGCAAGGTGTCGAACCCGACCACGGCGCGCTTCCTGTTCGCGACCGGGATCGAGGGAAGCTATCCCGTCATCTCCACTCCGGACGGCGACCACCGCCGCGACCAGATGCGCGAATGCGGTCATTACGACCGCTGGCGCGAGGATTTCGACCTGGTGCGCGAGACCGGCTGCCGCGTCCTTCGCTACGGCCCGCCTTACTATTTGACGCATCTCGGGCCCGACAAATACGATTGGAGCTTCTGCGACGAAGTGCTGCCGGAGCTCAAATCCCGCGGCATCGTGCCCGTCATCGATCTGTGCCATTTCGGCGTTCCGGACTGGATCGGGAACTTCCAGAACCCCGATTTCCCGCGGCTCTTCGCCGATTACGCCCGCGCCTTCGCCGAGCGCTATCCGTGGGTCAGGCTCTATACGCCGGTCAACGAGATGTACATCACGGCGGAATTCTCGGCTTATTACGGCTGGTGGAACGAGCGCCTGAGCAGCCACCGCGGCTTCGTCACGGCGGTCAAGAACATCGTAAAGGCGAACATGGAAGCGATGCTCGCCATCCTCACCGTGCGGCGCGATGCGCTCTTCATCCTGTGCGAATCCTCCGAGCACACCCATGCCGGGCGGCCGGAGCTGGTCCGCAAGGCGCAGATGTTCAACGAACGGCGGTACCTGACGCTCGACCTCACCGTCGGCCGCCGCGTCAATTCGGGCATGTACGTCTATCTGATGGACAACGGCATGACCAACGAGGAGTACACCTACTTCCTCGGGCAGGACCTTCGCGAGCATTTCATCATCGGCCACGATTATTACGTGACCAACGAGCATCTCCTCGTCGACGACGAGATTCGCCACGCGAGCGGCGAGATTTTCGGCTATTACGTCCTCGCCCGCGCCTATCACGACCGCTATCACCTGCCGATCATGCATACCGAGACGAACGAGCGGGACGGGCGCGCGGTCGACTGGCTGTGGAAGACCTGGGCGAACATCCAGCTTCTCCGCCACCACGGCGTGCCGGTCTGCGGCATGACCTGGTATTCGCTGACCGACCAGATCGACTGGGACACGGCGCTTCGCGAGAACAACCAGAATCTGCACACGGTCGGCCTCTACGATCTCGACCGCAACATCCGCGCCGCCGGCAAGGCCTACAAGACCCTGATCCACCAATGGCGCGACACGCCGATGCTTCCGCACGGTCCCCTGACCCTGGTCGGCGACGTGCTCCCGGAAGAGCTCATCGGCGCCTCGTCGGACCATGACGGCATCACAGGCCCAAGCGTTCAACGCTGACGCGGCTTGGCCTCACGCGGAGGCGCGGCAGGGAACGTTGCACGCATCGCCCCCACACCCGCCAGGGCTGAGCCTGTCGAAGCCGGGTTCGCCCCGCGCCGCCGCGCTGTAACCCGCCCTTCGACAGGCTCAGGGCTAGCGGATGCAAATCTGCAAAGCGCTTCTCAACCCCCCGCCAGGGCTGAGCCTGTCGAAGCCCAGTTCGCCCCGCGTCGGCACGCTGCAACCCGCCCTTCGATAGGATCAGGGCTAGCGGTCGAGAGGTTCCCAGCCCGGCCAACCCACCCCGCTAGGGCTGAGCCTGTCGAAGCCCGACTCACCCGCACCGGTGCGCTGCAACCCGCCCTTCGACAGGCTCAGGGCTAGCGGCGGGGCGGGCCTCTACTCTTCGAAGGCCTCGACGCTCACCCGCTTCCCCACAAGGAACGCATCGGCCGTCAGGCGCAGGGGCGTGACATCCACCAGGGAACGCCGCTCGTCGATCAAGTCCGCGAAGCGGCGGTAGATGCGCGGATATTCCTCGCGCGCCGCTTCCACCGTCTCGCCGCCCTCGATCTCGAGACGCGCGCCTCCGCCCGAAAGGCGGAGCTTCAGGCCGTCCGAAGTCTCGGCTTCGATCGTCCAGATCTCGTCCGTCTCCTCCCGCCAGTCGAACCCGGCGGAGACTTCGCCGTCCACGACGGGGCTCGAGAAGCCGATGCTCGCTGCGATCGGCATCTGGAGGTTTGCGGGGATCGACAGCTCGGCCTCCCGCACGAAGAGCGGACCCGGGAAAATCGTGGACGCGATCGACAGCGCGTTGATGCCGGGATCGAAGACCCCGAAGCCGCCCACTTCCCAGATCCACTGCTGCCCCGGATGCCACTTGCGCACGCTCTCGCGCCAGTCGATCCGCATCCGCGCGATGCGCTTTCCCGCCAGCGCCTGGGCCGCGGCGTCGACCGTCGGATTGTACTGCGAATGCCAGGTGGTGAAGAGCGTCACCTGCCTGCCTTCCGCGAGGCAGGCGAGGTCCTCGATTTCCGACAGCGTCGTCGCCGGCGGCTTTTCGAGCAGGACATGGAGGCCCCGCTCGATGCACTCGCGGGCAATGTCGTAGCGCACCGAAGGCGGCGTGCAGATCGCGACGGCGTCAAGGTCGGCGACGGCGTCGAACATCTCCGGGTGGCGCGCAAAGCCGGGAACGGCGCCCGCACGCGGCACCTTGGAGCCGACGTTCGCGGCAAGCTCGAAACGGTCGTTGCCGGCGATGGACGGCACATGCTCGTCCTCGGCGATCTTGCCGTAGCCGATGATGGCGATGCGCAGCGGCTTCACGCCCGCGCGCCCCGAACGGCGGCAACGAACGCGGCGGCCTGGCGCCCCACCGTCTCCGCGTCCTGGCCGGGCCGGTAGACGCCGGAGCCAAGCCCGAAGCCGTTCGCGCCCGCCGCGAGCCAGCCTGGAATGTTGTCCGGCGAGACTCCTCCGACCACCAGGAACGGCACGTCCGGGGGAAGCACCGCCCTTTGCGCCTTCACCACCCGAGGCCCCGCCGCTTCCGCAGGGAAGAATTTGAGCGCGGTCGCGCCGGCCCGGAGCGCGGTGAAAGCCTCGGACGGCGTGAAGAAGCCCGGCGCCGAGACCATGCCAGCAGCAACCGTCGCTTCGATCACCGGCACATAGGTGCTGGGCGAGACGATGAGGCGCCCGCCGGCGTCGGCCACTCGGGCCACGTCCTCGGGCGCGAGCACCGTCCCGGCGCCGATCAGCGCGCGGTCGCCGAAACGGGCCGCCAGCCGCTCGACGCTGGCGATCGGATCGGGCGAGTTCAAAGGCACTTCGATGATCCGGATGCCCGCGTCGAAGAGAGCGTCGCCGACGTCCGCCGCTTCTTCCGGCGTCACCCCGCGGATGATCGCCACCAGCGGGCACTGGCCGAAGAAGAAACGGAACTGCTCGATCGCGCTCATTGCATCGCCTCCGCCAGCGCCTTCGCTCCGGCGAGGAACGCTTCCTCTCCGTCCACTTCGCGGCTCCTGTAGCCGGCGCACTTCAGCGCCGCCGAATAGAGCGCGGTGAGCTCCTGCCGGCCCATGACCACGATCTCCCCTTCCGAGGCATGGCGCAGTCCCGTGCGCAGGTCCGTGCCGATCAGGAGCCCGCTCGTATATGAGGACGCGTCCTCGCGCGCCGCCTGCCCGAGCAGCACGCGGGCGCGGACCGAGAACAGCTCGGCGGTCAAATCCTCGTCGGACAGGCCGTGCAGGACCCCCGCTTCGAAGGCGGCGCCCGGCTCGGCGTCGGTCTGGAGCAGGTCGGAAAGGATGCTGTGGCCTTTGAGGAGGCTGAACATCTCGCCGGTCATGACGGTCCGGAAGCGGGTGACGCGCCCGCCTTCCATCGTCACCCATTTGTTGTGCGTGCCCGGATGGCAGACGAGGCCGTCCTCGGGCATCAGCCCGGCGCCCAGCGCCCCGAACATCTGCACCTCCTCGCCGCGCATCACGTCGGCGCGGCGGTCGTTCAGAAAGGAGAGGCCGGGCACGATGGCGGTGCGCCCCTCCTCCGCCCAGATGATGTGCGCCGCGAGTTCTTCGGCGCTTGCCGGGCAGGGCACGTAGGGCGCCTCGATCCAGCCGCGGTTCGAGCCGACCATGCCGCCCATCAGCATCGGCAGGTCGCCGAGCCGCGCGCGGATCTCGGCGACGCCGGCTGGGAAGCCGCCGGCCTCGACCCCGAGGATACCCTTGTCGTCCTCGAACTCCTCGCCTCGGCGTCCGCCGGCGCCGATCCGCCAGGCGCGGCGGTTCGTCGTGCCCCAGTCGACCGCGATGAAGCCCTCGCTCCAGCCCATGTCCATCCTCGTCATGCGCGCAACAACGCGCCCGCGCGGCTGTTTGACCATCCCGGCCGCGAAGGCTAGCAAAAAGCTTCTTGAGGAGGGCGGGAAATGGACTCTGATACGGTCATCGGCTTCGCGGTCATCGCCGCAATGGTGCTGCTCATCGTCTGGGCGTCGCGGCGCAGCGGCCGGCGCGGGCGCGGATCGCACGACCGTGACGGCGCGGGCGCAGGCGCCTTCGTCTTCGCCGACACCTCGGACAGCTCCTCCTCCTCCTCCTCCTCCTGCGACAGCGACAGCGGCGGCGACAGCGGTGGCGGAGATTGCGGCGGCGGCGGCGGCGACTGACGCTAAGGTTCGCGCGCAACCACCCGGCTCGTCAGCCATTGGGGAGCCATGACCTCCCTACTCTTCACACCATTTTCGGTCGGCCCGCTGGCGCTGCGCAACCGCATCGTGATCGCGCCCATGTGCCAATATTCGGCCGAGGACGGGCGCATGACCGACTGGCACACCATCCACCTCGGCCATCTCGCTTTGTCCGGTGCCGCCCTCCTTACCATCGAGGCGACGGCAGTCGTCCCGGAAGGGCGGATCACCTACGCCGACGTCGGCCTCTGGTCGGACGAGACCGAAGAGGCGATGGCGCGCGTGCTGGAGAGCGTGCGGCGCTGGTCCGACATGCCGATCGCGATCCAGCTCGGCCATGCCGGGCGCAAGGCTTCGACCGAGCTGCCCTGGAAAGGCGGCGCGCAGCTCGCTCCCGATCATCCGAACGGCTGGCAGACCGAGGCGCCCTCGCCGCTCGCTTTCGACACGGGCGAGAACGCGCCAACCGAGGTCGACGCCGAGCGCATGGAGGCGCTGCGCCAAGCCTTCGCAGAGGCCGCTCGCCGCGCCTCACGTCTCGGCATCGACGCGATCCAGATCCACGGTGCCCACGGCTATCTCCTCCACGAATTCCTCTCGCCGCTCTCGAACCGGCGCGAGGACGATTACGGCGGCAGCCTCGAAAACCGGATGCGCTTCCCGCTCGAAATCTACGATGCGGTGCGCGCCGCCTTCCCCGCCGGGAAAAGCGTCACGATGCGCGTCTCCGGCACCGACTGGGCGGAGGGCGGCTGGGACGTGGAGCAGACGGTCGCCTTCGCACGGGCGCTGGAAGCGCGCGGCTGCGACGGCATCCACGTGTCGAGCGGCGGCCTGACGCCCATGCAGCAGATCCCCGTCGGCCCCGATTACCAGGTGCCGCTCGCCCGCGCCGTCAAGCAGGCCGTGTCCATGCCCGTCGTCGCAGTCGGCCTCATCACCGGCTTCGACCAGGCCGAGGCGATCCTGCAGCGCGGCGACGCGGACCTCGTCGCGCTCGCCCGCGGCATCCTCTACGATCCCCGCTGGCCCTGGCACGCGGCGGCACATTTCGGCGCAAGCGTCCCGGCACCGCCGCAATATCTGCGTTCGCAGCCGAGCGGGCATCGAGACCTGCTCGAGAAGATGAAGCCTTCGCGGTGAGCCTTCGCGGTGAGCCGACGCATTTATCGTACAAATGGGTCTTGGCGGGCCTGCCGCTGAGCCGCTAAACCGCGCCGCGAAGCAGCGACAGACACTCAAGGAGCGGAACGATCGCAAATTTCATGTTCGCGACCGGGATCGAGAACAGCATCCCCACGATCCACGACGGCCGCACCCGGGTCGACCAGATGGCGGCCTGCTTCCACTACGATCGCTGGATGGACGATTTCGACTGCGTGGAGGAAGTGGGGCTCCAATATCTGCGCTACGGTCCGCCGCTGCACCGCACCTTCCTCGGCCCCGGCAAATACGATTGGACCTTCGCCGACGAGACGTTCGCCGAGCTCAAGCGGCGCGAGATCACGCCGATCGTCGACCTCTGCCATTTCGGCGTGCCGGACTGGATCGGCAACTTCCAGAACACCGATTTCCCGCAGCTCTTCGCCCGCTATGCCGGAGCCTTCGCCGACCGGTTTCCGTGGATTCAGCTCTACACGCCGGTGAACGAGATGTTCATCTGCGCGACCTTCTCCGCCAAATACGGCTGGTGGAACGAGCAGAAGAAGGACGACCGCTCCTTCGTCACCGCTCTCAAGAACATCGTCAAGGCGAACGTCCTCGCCATGATCGAGATCCTGAAGCGCCGTCCGGACGCGATCTTCATCCAGTCCGAAAGCTCGGAATATTTCCACGCCGACAGCCCGGCCGCCATCCACCGCGCCGAGGTCCTGAACTCGCAGCGCTTCCTGACGCTCGATCTCAATTACGGGCTTCGGGTCGATAGCGAGATGTACGAATATCTGATGGAAAACGGGATGACGAAGGAGGAGTACCACTTCTTCCTCTCGCACCGCCTGAAGCAGCACTGCATCCTCGGCAACGATTATTACTGGACGAACGAGCACCGCGTTTTCGCCGACGGCCACACCGTCGCCGCGGGCGAGACGTTCGGCTATTCCGAGATCACGCGGCAATATTACGATCGCTACCGCCTCCCCGTCATGCACACTGAGACCAACCTTCGGGAGGGGCCGAACGGCGACGAGGCGGTGAAGTGGCTGTGGAAGGAGTGGGCGAACGTCCTGCGCCTGCGCAACGTCGGCATACCGACGGTCGGCTTCACCTGGTATTCGCTCACCGATCAGGTCGATTGGGACACGGCCCTTCGCGAGCAGAACGGCCGCGTCAACCCGCTCGGCCTCTACGATCTGGACAGAAACATGCGCAACGTCGGGCGGGCCTACAAGCAGCTCATCAAGGATTGGCGGAACGTGCTCCCGGCTTCCAGCGTCTGTCTCGTCGTGCCGATCAAGAAGCTCGACGAATATAGCGACCGGGACGCCGCGGGGCGCCGCTTCGTGCCGGGCAAGGAGCTTCCGGGAGACATGACATGACGCGTGACCGTCATCCCCGCGAAAGCGGGGATCCAGCGAGCGTTCGCGCAAGGCTGAGCGGGTGGAGGCGTCCGCTGGATTCCCGCTTTCGCGGGCATGACGGCATAAGCACAGAGACGGAGTATCGGGCATGAAGATCGCGCGGATCGAGACGTTCCTGGTGCCGCCGCGCTGGCTGTTCGTGCGCGTCGAGAGCGACGACGGCGCGGTCGGCTGGGGCGAGGCGAGCCTCGAAGGCTGGGCCGAGTCCGTCGAGGGCGCGTTCGAAGCCTATCGCGACCGCTTCATCGGCGCCGACCCGTTCCGGATCGAGGACATCTTTCAGGTCGGCTATCGCGGCGGCTTCTACCGCGGCGGGCCGGTCCTGATGTCGGCGCTCGCCGGGCTCGAGCAGGCCTGCTGGGATTTGAAGGGCAAGGTGCTCGGCCTGCCAGCCTGGGAGATGCTGGGCGGCAAGGTGCGCGAGCATATCCGCGCTTATGCCTGGATCGGCGGCGATCGGCCGGACGACGTTGGCGAAGCCGCCGCGGCGCGCGCGCGGCAGGACTTTTCGGCGATCAAGATGAACGCAACGGCTGAGATGGACTGGATCGGCACCCCCAAGGCGTTCGACGAAGTGATCGCCCGCGTCGAAGCGGCGCAGGCCGCCGGCGTCGATGTCGGGCTCGACTTTCACGGGCGGGTCCATAAGCCGCTCGCCAAGCAACTCGCCAAGGTGCTCGAGCCGATGCAGCTCCTCTTCATCGAGGAGCCTCTGCTTTCCGAGAATCCGGAAGGGCTCCTCCAAATCTCGCAGCTCGTCTCGACGCCGATCGCTCTGGGCGAGCGGCTCCATTCGCGCTGGGACTTCAAGCCGTTCCTGATCTCGGGCGCGGTGGACATCATCCAGCCCGACATCAGCCATTGCGGCGGCATCCTCGAAGGCCGCAAGATCGCGGCGATGGCGGAAGCGTTCGACGTCGCGGTCGCGCCCCACTGTCCGCTCGGCCCGCTTGCGCTCGCGTCCTGCCTGCAGCTCGCCGCCTGCACGCCCAACCTCGCCATCCAGGAGATGTCGCTCGGCATCCACTATAATGTCGGCGCCGACCTCTACACCTACCTCAGGGATCCCGCACCGCTGACGCCCGTCGCCGGCAACCTGCCGATTCCCACTGCGCCGGGCCTCGGCATCGAAATCGACGAAGCGGCGGTGCGCGAGGCGGCGAAGGAGCGGCACCGCTGGCGCAACCCGATCTTCCGCACCGCGGACGGCAATTTCGCCGAATGGTGAGAATGCACGAACGCCGCCGCCAGGCCGGCGACGGCGTTCACGTTTCACATGCTGAAGCAGCGCCGGCGCGCTTGAAGTTCAGGCGACGATCCTGAGCCGGCGGCTCTTGCCGCGCTGGCTTCGCGTGGAGACGCCGAGCTCCTGCTGCAGCCGCTGCAACTCGCGCTCGCGGCTCTCGCGATAAGCGGTGGCGTAGCGGGCCTCGCACTCTTCTTCCTGCGCCGTCTGCTGGCGCAGGTAGGAGATGCAGAGCTGGCGTCCGAACACGTCGTCGCCGCGCAGCTTCACTTCAGGCTGCGCCGAGTCGGGGAGCTCCCCGCGCAGCGCGTCCAGCCTGGCGATCAGCTCGTCCAGGGTGGTGAAGTCCTTGATCTCAATATACTCTTTTACGAACTTACTCATGTTAACCCTCCCGTCCCCGGCCCTAGATACTCTGGCCGGGAATCGTCACGCAACCCGTTTATATGATTTATCCACAGCCTGATTTAGGTTAGCTGAACGCAGCGTCGCCCAAGAAATGCTGCGCAGCATTTTGCTGACGCTGCAGCATGAAAGACACAGCTTCTACGGTGTAGTGCGGCTGCACAACCGGTGCGTGACGTCTGCCCGCAACCGGGCGAACCGGGCTTCGACAAAGCTCAGCCCTAGCGGTGGGTATTTGAACTCAAACCGCTAGCACTGAGCCTGTCGAAGGGCCGGTTGCAGCGCCCTAAACGCACCCGCCTCGGAGGGTCAGAAGCTCACCCGCGCGCTGAGCCTGATGTCGCGCCCCGCGAGCGGCGAGAACTCGCGCGTGAAGCTTGCGTGCCGGCGAGCGTCCACGTCGAAGATGTTGTTGGCGGCGAGGACGATGCTCGTCGGATTGCTGCGGCCCCATGGACGGAACGCGAGCGACGCATTGACGAGCGTGAATCCGGGCGTCGGAGTTTCCAGCTCGGCCACGCGGTTCTGCCGGAACACGCGCTCGACCTCGAGCCGGCCGTTCACCTTGTCAGATTGCGCTTCGATGCCGCCGAGGAGTCGGAGCGGCGGAATGCGCGGGATGGGACCGCCGCCATTCTCGATCGTCGCACGCACGTAATCCGCCACGCCGTCGACGACGAATCGGAACTCGCCGCGGCGGTAGACGGTCGCCGACGCGCCCGCCTCGAAACCCAAATGGGTCGCGTCCTGCTGAAAGTAGCGGAAGACGGGAAGCTCGTCCTGCTCCTCTCCGGTCGCGGCCTGGAAGATGAAGTTCTGGAACCGGTTGTAGAAAACGCTGGCGTTGAACTGGAGGCCGGCACGCTGGGCGCGGACGTAGAGCTCGCCGCCGACGCTGCTTTCCGGGCGCAGGTCCGGATCGCCGATCTCGAAGGATTGCGTCGCGGCGTGCGGGCCGTTCGAAAGAAGCTCCTCAGCCGATGGCGCACGCTCGGCGCGCGAAAGGTTGGCGCCGACGCGGATCAGCGGCGCGACTTCGAAGCTCAGCCCCGCCGCCACCGAAACCGTATCGAAGCGCCGGTCGATGCCGACGTCGGGCGCGGAGACGCCGCCATGCTCGTAGCGGGCCGCGACTTCGAACTCGAAGGGGCCGCTTTCCAGCTCCTGGAGGGTGAAGAGGCCGAACTGGTCGACCGTGTTGCGCGGCAGGAACGCTTCTTCGCCGACGGCCGAAAGGCTGCGGCTGAAGAACTGGGCGCCGGTGACGCCGCTCCAGCCGCCGCGGTCCGCCTGGCCGAGCTCGAGCCGGCCTTCGACACCGTCCGTCTGGAAGATCGTGCCGACCTCGTCGCCTTCGAACTCGGTATGCTCGTAATCGGCATATCCAAGGCGCAGGCGCAGGCGATCGATCAGCGCGCCGCCGAGCTTGATCTCGCTCCTGAGGTCGGCCCGGATCTGGTCGAGGTCGATGCTGACGTCGGCATGCTCGCTATGACCGCCCTCGCCGCCTCCATCGCCGCCATGGTGGCCGGCGCCGGGACGTTCGGGCACGCCGTAGCGGCTGCCGTAATAGCTGACCGAAAAGCCGAGGCTGCCGTTCTCGCGGATGAGCGCGGCGCCGGCGCCGAGGGTGCGCGTCTCGGTGAAGCTGTTCGGGAGGCGTCCGCGCAGCGATGCAAATTCGCGCGCTTCGTCGGCTTCCTCGGTGTGACCTTCCGCTTCCTCCTCCTCCGCACTGGCGAGCTGTTCGGCTCGGGCTGTCGGCGAAAGGACGAAGCCGCCGATCCTGACGTCGTCGGTGTTGCGGTAGCTCGCGTCGAGATGAACAGCGAGGCTCCTGGTCAGCGCGAGGTCGACCCCCGTGCCGATGCTGCGCTCGTTCGCGGCCGAGCTGTAGGTTCCGAGCGCGTCGAAGTGGAGACCGTCCTCGGGGATCTCGCGCGGGATGCGGCGGTCGAAGACGTTGACCGCGCCGCCGATCGCCTGGCTGCCGAAGAGGAGCACGGCCGGCCCCTGGAGGACTTCGATCCGGTCCGCCGTCAGCGGGTCGATGGTGACGGCGTGGTCCGCCGACGTGTTCGAAACGTCAATGGAGCCGATCCCGTCGACGAGGACCCGGACGCGCTCGCCCTGGAAGCCGCGCAGCACCGGCCGCGAGGCACCGGGGCTGAACGATGTGGCGGAGACGCCCGGGAGGCGCGCCAGCGTGTCGCCGAGCTGCGGCCGCATCTCGCGAATGAGGTCGTCGCCTGTCAGCACCTGGGTTCCCGCCAGCACGTTCAGGTTGCGCACGAACGGCGCCGTGACGACGATGTCATTGTCCACCTGCTCATGGACGTGGTCGCCCTGGTTGAGTGCCTCTTCGGCAGCCTCGGCGGGGTCCTGCGCTTCGACCTCGGCAGCGGCGCCGCCCGAGGGCTGCGCGGCGGCGGCGGGCGCGGCGCCGGCGGCAAGCATGGTGGATGCGAGAAGGAACGTCGAAATCTTCATCAATATCTCCGGGGACGGCGCCGCGGCCTTTAGGACACATGTTATACTGTATCAACGATGAACGGCGCCCACCGACTCGTCCCGCCGTGCCGGGGCCACGGCTCGTCCAAATCTCACGCCGGTTAAGCTGACAGACGGGAACCGCGCGCTAGGGTGCAAATAACGGTGGGGTTGTAAGGCTTTAGGGAGGGATAATGAACATGGACGGTCTTGGTCGGACGAAGCCGATGCTTCGCACACTGGCCCTCGCGGGGGCTTTCGGCCTGGTGGCGCTCTCCCAGCCCACGATCCCGGCCGCGGCGACGAGCGCCGCCGCCCAGGGCAGCGCTCCGGCGGCTCGCGTCCGAACGGCCCAGATGAGCATGCCGGCGCAGACCGGCGCCCAGCGCGCGCTGGAGGCCCGCATCCGCGAGCTCGGCGACGCCTTCAACGGAGACGTCGGCATCGCGGTGCGCGACATCCAGACCGGCTGGACGACCGCCTTCGACGGCAACACCTTCTTCCCGCAGCAGAGCGTGTCCAAATTCTGGGTCGCGATCACGGCGCTCGACCGCGCGGACCGCGGCGAGCTGAACATGGAGCAGAGCGTCACGCTCACCCGTTCCGATCTCACCCTCTTCCACCAGCCGATCGCCGCCCAGGTCGGCGCCAACGGCTACACGACGACGCTCTCCAGCCTGATGTTCCGGGCGATGACCCAATCGGACAACACCTGCAACGACTACGTCCTGCGCCGCGCCGGCGGGCCGGAAGCGGTGCGCGCCATGTTCGAGCGCAAGGGCATCGAAGGCATCCGCTTCGGCCCGGGCGAGCGCCTGCTCCAGACCCGCCTCGCGGGGCTCGACGGCTGGCGGCCGGAATATCAGGGCGCCGGCTTCTATGCCGCGCGGTCGCGGCTGCCGATCTCGGTCCGCTCGGCGGCGTTCGAGCGCTACGTCGCCGATCCGGTCGACGGCGCCACTCCGATCGGCATCGTCGACGCTTTGGCGAAGCTGCAGCAGGGGCAGCTCCTCTCGCCCCGCTCCACCGATCGCCTGCTTTCCATCATGTCGCAGACCCGCACCGGCGCCCAGCGCCTCAAGGGCGGCCTCGCGCCCGGCTGGCGCCTCGCCCACAAGACCGGCACCGGGCAGGTGCTCGGCGGCACGCAAACGGGCTATAACGACATCGGCATCGTGAGCGCCCCGGACGGGCGGCATTATGCGATCGCCGTGATGATCCGCCGCACCGGCGCCCCGCTCGGCGCGCGCATGGCGCTGATGCAGAACACGGTGCGCGCCGTGATCAACTATCACGGCGGCGGCGCCGGCGGCGGGAGCGTGGCGGCGCGCTGAGGCGAATCCAGCCCGCGCATTGGACACTGCGTCTGCCACCCACGCCGTTCGGAGCCCACACCTTCACGATTTCAAAGAGCCTGCGTGACCCTCGTCACGCGTCGTAATCGACTTCCACGCCCTCGCCCTTCGGCACGGACTGGCACGTCAGCACGTAGCCCGCCGCCACTTCGTCGTCGGTGAGGCCGTAGCGGGCGGCCATCTCGACCTCCCCGGAGACGATCCGCGCCCGGCAGGTGGCGCAGACGCCGGCCTTGCAGGCGAAGGGGGCGGGAAGGCCGGACAGCCTCGCACTGTCGAGGATGTTGCCGGCCGCGGCATCGAATGCGATGCGGCGCTTGCGCCCGTCCAGCGTCACCATCATCGTCAGCCCCTCCGCCTCGCGCGAAAGCGCTTCGAGCTGTGCCTGCAGCGCCTCCGGCGGCCGATCGGCCGTGAAGCGCTCCAGGTGGATCCTGTCGCGCGGCACCCCGGCGCCGAGCAGGGCTGCCTCCGCCGCGTCCATCATCGGGCCGGGGCCGCAGATGAAGAAGCCGGCGGCGCCTTGGGCGTCCACGAGATGGCTCAGCACCTCGTCGCACTTCGCGCGGTCGAGCATGCCGTTGAACAGTTCGATGTCCTCCATCTCCTCGGCGAGGAAATGGTGCACTTCGAGGCGGCCCATGAAGCGGTTCTTGAGCCGCGCAAGCTCCTCGAGGAAGATCACCGACTGGCTGTCGCGATTGCCGTAGATGAGGGTGAATCGGCTCTGCGGCTCCGCGAGGAGCGCGGTGCGCAGCAGCGACATGACGGGCGTGATGCCGGACCCGCCCGCGAATCCGACATAATGGTTCGCCGCCGCCGCGTCGAAATCCCAGGTGAAGCTGCCGTGCGGCGGCATGACGTCGATCTCGATGCCCGGGAGCAAATTGTCGTTCGCCCAGTTCGAGAAGAGGCCCCCGGCGATCCGCTTCACAGTCACCTTGAGCTCGCCGTCCTCCGGCGCGACGCACAGCGAATAGTTGCGACGCACGTCCTCGCCGCCGATCTCCGCGCGGAGCGTCAGATGCTGGCCGGGGCGGAAGCGGTAGGTTTCGCGCAGCGCCTCGGGCACGTCGAAGCGGATCGAGCGCGCGTCGGCGGTCTCGTCGATCACTTCGGCGACGCGGAGGCGATGGAAGGAGACGCTCATCCCGCGGCCCTCAGTGGCATTTGAACAGGTCGAACGGCTCGGCGCAGGTAAGGCAGCGCCAGAGCGACTTGCAGGGCGTGGAGCCGAAGCGGCTGATCTCAGCGGTCTCGGCCGATCCGCATTGCGGGCAGGCCGGCGCGCGCTGTCCGGCGGCAAGCGGCGGTGCGATGCCGTAGGCGTGAAGCTTCTCGCGGCCTTCGGGGGTGATCCAGTCCGTGGTCCAGGGCGGCGAGAGGACGGTCTCGATGCGGACGGCGCGGTAGCCGGCGGCGTCGAGCGCGTCGCGTATGTCCCGTTCGATGACGTGGGTGGCGGGGCAGCCCGTGTAGGTCGGGGTAATGGTGACACTTCCGACCGTCACTGAGCGTACGATGCCGAGGTCCACCACGGAGACGGCAGGGATTTCCGGGTCAGGTACGCCCCGAAGGACCGCCCAAACTCCGTTCGCGTCGAGCGAAGTCGAGACGCCCTGCCGAGCGAAGCCGAGGCCTGCACCGGCTTCGTCGTCTCGGCTTCGCTCGACGGCGGTTCTCGACTTCGCTCGAACCGAACGGGTCTCCCGGTCCTGCGCGTCTTCTACGCCCGCGTGCACCACGGCCGTCACCAAACCGCATCCGGGTAGGTGCGGGGGAGGAACTGCATCGTGCACAGGAGATGGCCGAGATGCTCGCTATGGTGCCCGCGGCGCCCGCCGAGGATCGGTCGCTGGTTGGCGGGCGAATCGAGCGTGGCTTCGGCGAGGACGCTCCGCACTGCGGCGAGATAGTCTTCGCGAAGGAGCGTCACGTCGGTGCCGATGCCGCGCGCGGACATCTCGCCCGTCACCTCGTCCGTGTCGAAAAGCTCCGGCACGAAGCGCCACATCCAGTCCAAGCCGGCGATCATCCTGCGGCGGCTGTCCTCCGTGCCGTCGCCCAGGCGGATCACCCACTCGGCGCTGAGCTCCTGGTGGTAGCTCACTTCCTTGACCGCCTTGGCCGCGATCGCCGCGACCTGCTCGTCGGAGGAGCCGGAGAGGCGGTCGAACAGCATCTTCTGCCAGGTCGAGAAGAGGAACTGCCGCGCCATCGTCTGGGCGAAGTCGCCGTTCGGCTGCTCGACGAGGAGGCAGTTCCTGAAATCGAGCACGTCGCGGCGAAAGGCGAGCGCGTCGCCGTCGCGGCCCTTGCCTTCCACTTCGCCGGCATAGTCGAGGAAGAAGGTCGCCTGTCCGACGAGGTCGAGCGCCATGTTGGCGAGGCTGAGGTCGACTTCGACGGACGGGGCGTGGCCGGTCCATTCGGACAGGCGCTGGCCGAGGACCAGGCTGTCGTCGCCGAGGCGCAGGAGGAAGTCGAAGCGGGCGCGCTGGTGCTCGGCCGTCGGCGCGTCGAAGGCGCCGTGGGTGCCGGCGCGGGCGGCGTTCGCTTCGTCTTCAGGGCGGATGGGAGGAAGGCTGGGCATCAGCGAAGTCCCAGATGAAGGCGCGGACTACGGGCCCCACTCCGTTCGCCCTGAGCTTGTCGAAGGGCTGCCCTTCCTTTCTTCGGACGCCCGAAAGAAGGACAGGGCTTCGACAAGCTCAGCCCGAACGGTGTTTCCAGTTCCATTCTCATCCCGCGGCGGTGGGCGCCCCTCATATATGCTTCACGTCGTCGGGGATGTTGTAGAAGGTCGGGTGGCGGTAGACCTTGTCGGCGGCGGGATCGAACATCTGGGCGTCGTCGCCCGGATCCGACGCGACGATCTGGGCGGAGGGGACCACCCAGAGGCTGATGCCTTCCATCCGGCGCGTGTAGGTGTCGCGGGCGTGGCGCAGCGCGATCTGCGGATCGGGCGCGTGGACCGATCCGACGTGGCGGTGCGAGAGGCCGCCTTTTGAGCGGACGAAGACTTCCCATAGGGACCAATCGCTCATCGCATGGCTCGGGGAGTCTGGGCGTCACCAAGACCGCCAGGGCTGAGCTTGTCGAAGCCCGGTTCGGAGCACGGCAAACCGCCCTTCGACAGGCTCAGGGCTAGCGGCTGTGTAGGTCCGTCACCGAGCCTCATCACGCCGCCTCCGCTTTGCGCGCCCGCTTCCGCGCATAGGCCGCGGCCGCTTCGCGGACCCAGGCGTTCTCCTCCCACGCATCGCGCCGCGCCTTCATCCGCTCTTTCGCGACCGGTCCTTCGCCGCGCACGACGGCGTAGAATTCCTCCCAATCGATCTCGCCGAAATCGTAGGCGCCGCGTTCGTCGTTCCAGCGGAGCGCCGGATCGGGCACCGTGAGGCCGATCGCCTCGGCCTGGGGCACGGTGATGTCGACGAATTTCTGCCTGAGCTCGTCGTTCGTCTCGCGCTTGATCTTCCAGCGCATCGACTGGGCGGTGTTGGGGCTGTTCTCGTCGGGCGGGCCGAACATCATCAGCGACGGCCACCACCAGCGGTTGAACGCGTCCTGCATCATCCGCTGCTGATCGGGCGTGCCCGCCATCATCGCCATCGAAATCTCATAGCCCTGGCGCTGGTGGAAGCTCTCCTCCTTGCAGACGCGAACCATGGCGCGGGCATAGGGGCCGTAGCTGGTCCGCTGGAGCGGCACCTGGTTCATGATCGCGGCGCCGTCGACCAGCCAGCCGATCGCGCCGATATCGGCCCAGGTCAGCGTCGGATAGTTGAAGATGGTCGAGTATTTCGCCTTGCCCGAGTGGAGCGCCTCGATCATCTCCTCCCGGCTCGTGCCGAGCGTCTCGGCCGCCGAATAGAGGTACAGGCCGTGCCCCGCCTCGTCCTGCACCTTGGCGAGCAGGATCGCCTTGCGCCGCAGCGAAGGCGCGCGGCCGATCCAGTTCCCTTCCGGGAGCATGCCGACGATCTCGCTATGCGCGTGCTGCGAGATCTGGCGCGTCAGCGTCCGGCGATAGGCTTCGGGCATCCAGTCCTTGGGCTCGATGAACTCGTCGGCGGCCACGCGCGCCTCGAAGGCGGCGAGCTTTTCCGGATCCTCGATCGCCTGGACTTTGCCTTGCGGCTGCTTCTGGAGCTCGGTCGTGTACATCTGTTTCTCCTGCGCGCGCCCTAACAGGAGGCGCCTTTTGCAGCAACCAACGCACGAACGCCGCGGGGGTCCCGCAGGGTGAAGTTCACGATGTTCATGATCTCGCGCGAATTCGTGAAGCTGGCGCCGGAGCAACAGGTTGGAACGGGCGGATCACGTGTCAAAGAGCACTGAGAACATATAGTGAACCAGCGGGGTCCGTCAAGGCTTCAAACCCGCTCGATCACCAGCGCGATCCCCTGCCCCACGCCGATGCACATCGCACAAAGCGCATAGCGGCCGCCCCGCCGGTGGAGCTCTTCCGTCGCGGTCATGGCGAGGCGGGCGCCGGACATGCCGAGCGGGTGGCCGAGCGCGATGGCGCCGCCGTTCGGGTTCACATGCGGCGCATCGTCGGGGAGGCCGAGCTCGCGCAGCACGGGCAGGGCCTGGGCGGCGAAGGCCTCGTTGATCTCGATGACGTCCATGTCTGCGATCGTCAGGCCGAGGCGGGCGAGCAGCTTCTGCGAAGCGGGCGCCGGGCCGATGCCCATGATGCGCGGCTCGACGCCGGCGACGGCGCCGCCGACGATGCGGGCGCGCGGCGTGAGGCCGTTGCGGCGCGCGGCCTCTTCCGAAGCGACGATCATGGCGGCGGCGCCGTCGTTGACGCCGGACGCATTGCCGGCGGTGACGGTGCCGTCCGAACGGACGATGGGGCGGAGCTTCGCCAGCGCTTCGACGCTGGTCTTGCGCGGATGCTCGTCCCGATCGACGATCGTCGGGTCGCCCTTGCGCTGCGGGATCGAGACGGCGACGATCTCGGCGGCGAAGCGGCCGTTCTCCTGCGCGGCGGCGGCCTTGTCCTGGCTGCGCACGGCGAAGGCGTCCTGGTCCTCGCGAGAAACCTGCCATTCCTGCGCGACGTTCTCGGCCGTCGAGGGCATGGTGTCGTCCCCGTACGCACCCTTCATCTTGGGATTGACGAAGCGCCAGCCGATCGTCGTGTCGTACATCTCGGCGTTGCGATCGAAGGCCGATGTCGCCTTGGCCATCACGAACGGCGCGCGGCTCATGCTTTCCGAGCCGCCGGCGATGACGAGGTCCGCCTCGGAGCCGCGGATGACGCGCGCCGCCATGGTCACCGCGTCCATGCCCGAGCCGCAGAGGCGGTTCAGAGTCACCCCGCCGGACTTGTGGGGCAAGCCCGCAAGCAGGCCCGCCATGCGGGCGAGGTTCCTGTTGTCCTCGCCCGCCTGGTTGGCGCAGCCGAGGATGACGTCGTCGATCTCGTCCCAGTCGACGCCCGCATTGCGGTCCATCAGCGCCTTGATCGGGATGGCGGCGAGATCGTCGGCGCGAACATGGGCGAGCGCACCCGCATAGCGCCCGATGGGTGTGCGCACCGCGTCGCAGATGAAGGCTTGGCTGGTCATGGCTGGCGTCTCCGCAGTCAGGCTCTGGTCGTGGTCGCGTTAGCCGTTCGTCCCGAGCGAAGTCGAGGGCGCGATCGAGCGAAGCCGAGGACCCTTCGTCTCCCTTCGCCACGGCTTCGCTCGGCAGGACGAGCAATCGCGGGCGCGCTTGGGGACCTACCGGCAGTAACCCGGCCGCGGCACCGGCGCGTTCCCCTCGCGGCGGCGCCAGACATTGTCGGGGAGCATATAATATTGTCCCGGCGCGACGCGGGCGGCGAAGATTTCGCAGGCCGTGGCGGCGGCGGCTTCCTCGATCACGACGCCGCGCACCCGGGCGAGCCCCGTATAATGCGCGCGGCGGCGGATGTTGACCGCGTCCACTTCCGCTCGGAGCCGGGGCGGAGCGGAGCCGACCACGCCGAGAAAGCCGTCATAGCGCTCGCCGACCAGGCCGGTGGCGCGCAGCTCCGCGGCGCTCTCCTGGGCGGCGGCGATGGCTATGCCGGAGGCGGCGGTAAGCGCCAGTGCGGCGGCGAGGGTGAGGAAGCGAGTCATCAATAATCCCGCTGCTCACGCTCGATCAGCTCGCGCGCGTCCTGCTGGAGGCGCACGACGACCTCCTGCCGGATGTTGATGTTGAGGTTGACTTCGATCGGGCGGTCGGGCGCCGCCACCTGGACGCAGCCGCCGAGAATGGCACAGCCGGCGAGCAGTGCGGCGGCGCGCGCGCCTTTCGCGGCGGCGCCTCTCATGGTGGTCGCTGTCATGGCTGGACCTCGCTTTCTTCTTCGGTGATCGTGGTGACGGTGGTGGGAAGGCCCTGGAGCGCTTCCGGGAGAACGGGCTGTATGAGGATGCTCGGATCCTTCATGTCCCGCGTGATGCCGATGACGGCGCGCAGCGGTCCGCGCACCGTGATGTTGAAACGGAACGGCAGGTTGGCGAAGCGCCGAACCAGCCAGTTCTGCCGGGTCGCGAGTGTCAGGCCGTCGAGCCGGATGCGGCTCAGGAACTCGCCGGCGAGATTGCCGTCGAGCTGGATCTCCAGACGGTTGTAGCGGATCGAGCGGAGCGCATCGAAGGCGACGCGGGTGCCGAGCGGCATGTTCGCCCGGTCGACGGGCGCCACGTAGGAGAGCGTGCCCCCGCCCGGCCGCGCCTCAAGCCGCCCGCCGACGATCCGTCCGCCGCGCACGTCGAATTCCATCGGCAGGACGCCGTCGAAGATGCCGGTGAGCTCGATCGAGGTCAGGCCGGAGCTGTCGACCACCTGCGCCGCGTCGATACCGACGACTTGGAAGGCGAGATACTTGGTCGTCGGCCGGCTGAAATCGAGAAGGGTAGGCTGGAGGAGCAATTCGCCGCCCCAGAGCGGCCACTGCCCGCCTTCGACCTGGACGAGGCTGCCGGGCCGGAGCTGGTAGCGCAGGGTGCCGTTGGCGACGTCGATGCCGGCGCGGATCATGTCGATCTTCGCCACCTGTCCGGGGGCGCTTTCCAGGCGGAGGAGATCGGTGAAGTGGACGGTCGTCGTCAGCCCCTCGATCGGGCCGAAGGCGGCGGCTAGGTTCGTGTTTTCCGTCGAGAAAGTGCCGCTGCTCGTCGTCACGCCCGGGCGCCAGTCGATCCGGCCGGTGCCGCGCAGCGTGCCTTCGACGAGGGCGACGGCGCCGACGGTGAGGCGGGTCAGGTCCTCGGGCTGGAGCCCGTCCAGCGAAAAGGCAATGCCGGGCACGGCGAGGTCGGCGCCGCCGGCGCCGTTCCGGAGGTCGTGCGCCATGGCGACGTCGAGGATGTGGGTGCCGCTTTCGGGATGCCTGAACGCGCCGGTGGCGCGGATGCGGTTCTCGGCCAGGGTGAGGCGGAAATCGTCGCTGACCATCGGGTAGAAGCGGTCGGGGTCGCGCTCGTCGGCGACCTGGACGCGGCCGCCCAGGTTGAGGTCGCCGCCCCGCACCGACCAGCGCCCGGCGCCTTCGCTCAGCAGCAGGGGCACGGCGGCGAGCTTGCCGGAAAGGCCGCGGAAGGTGCCTTCGACGTCGCGCCCGACGAAGCGCCCGGCAAGGTCGGCGACCTGGAGCCGGTGCAGGCCGGTGTCGCGGCCGAGGCGGACGGTGACTCCGGACCCGGTAAAGGCGCGCTCGCCGAGGCCGAGGCGCAGCCGCGCCGCATCGAGCGCGATGGGCGAGCGGCCGAGCGTGCCGGCAAGGCGGACGTTGCGGATCTCCGAGCCCGCCTGGACGGCGCCGCCCGGCGCGCGCCAGACCAGCGCGCGGCCGGTGGGGCAGAGCGCGAGGCGCGAGGGGCCGATGACGAGCGTCTCCACCTGCAGGCGCCGGAAGCTCGCCGGGGCGCAGGTCTCGCCGAACGCAAAGCCGCCGCCGGCCAGGCGGCCTCGGATGGGGATGGAGAGGCCCTGGACGCGGCCGCCGTCGAAGCTGCCGTCGATCACCGCGCTCGTCTCGATCCGGGTGGCGCCGGACGGCTCGGCGACGAAGCGGATGGCGCCGAGCACGAGGCGGGAGCCGCCGGCGGCAAGCGGCGACACCGTCCCCACGCCCTCGATCGCTCCGCCGGCGCGGGCCTGGCGAAGGGTGAAGCGGGCGGTCGGGAGGCCTCCGCCGGAGAGGGTGAAGGCCCCGTCGGTGCGGATGAGGCCGCTCGGCCATGCATAAGTGATGCCGCTGCCGCTCGTCGCGCGGAGCCGCGCGCCGCTCCGCGCGGCAAGGTCGAGGTCCGCGAACTGCGCAGTCCCCCTGCCGTCGCGGTTGAGGAGGCGGATGTGGGCGCGGGCCGCGGCGCCCCCTTCGCCGGCCCGCAGCAAGGCGGCTGCGAGCTGGGCGCCGATCGGCCCGACCGGCGTTCCACCGGCGGAGCGCAGCGACGCGGCGAGCGGCCCGAGCGCGCCCGGTGCGGTGAGGCCGGCGAGCGCGAGGTCGCCGTCGAGGGCGACATGGCCGCGGCGCGGGGAGAGCTGGTAATCGCCGGCCAGCCGCATGCCGGAGGCGCGGAAGCGCGAGACCGCCGCCTCGTTCGAAGCGACTTCGAGCCGTCCCCGCGTCGCCAGGAAGTCCCCTTCGAAGCTCACCGAACCCCGAAGCGCCGCGACCCGATTCGGCCCGGCGGCGAGGCGCGCGGCGGTGAGGCGGGTCTGCCCGCGCCACGCGTTGAAGCCTTCGCTGAGCTGCACCGCGGCATCGAAGCGCGGCGCAAGGATCGCGAAATCGTCCTCGCAGACCATGCTGTCGAGCCGGAGCGGACCTGTGAAGGTCGGCCGGTGCCGGTCCACGGCGACCCGCACCTGCGCGTTCGGCGACGCGATGACGCACTCCCCGACGCTGAGGCGCCGCGACAGCGCCGCCATGTGGCCGCGGAACCCGTTGGAGAGATTGCCGCGGCCGGTGAGTCCGATGCCGACGGCGCCGGCCGGAGTTTCGAGGCCGATGGCCGCGTCGGCGACGTCGATGCGCTGGTCCGGCAGGCGGAAGGGCGCGCCGGTGGGCGGCGGAAGCAGCTTGTCGACCTCGCCGAGCGAAACCCGCCCGTTCACCACCCGGCCGCGCAGCCGCACGCCGCGGGCGGTGATCAGCCCGATCCTGGGGTAGGCGAAGCCGGCCCAGTCCAGCTCCACCTCGACCCAGCGTGCGGTGAGGTCCGGGCGGCGCGGATCGCCGATGACGAGATTCTCGAGCCTCTGCCTGCGCAGGCCGATCCGCTTCACGTCATATGTCGCGCGCACGCCGCGTTTCTCGAGCTCGCGGTCGATATAGTCGGCGGCGATGGTAAAGCGCAGCAGCCAGAGGATGAGCAGGCCGGCGAGGATCAGGAGGACGATGGTCGCGACGACCCAGGGCCAGCGTCGCCGCCGCCGCTTGGGCGTCTCCAGCTCGACCGTCTCCGCTTCATCCACGCGTTTACGCCAACCCTCAGCCGGGCATTTCCAGTCCGGGTCGAACCGTCGCTGCGCCCTCGCTTCGTTTGCCTAAGAGGCTCGCGCAGCTTAATCCAGCCTGATGGGCGACGAGGCTGACGGCGCGAACGACAATGCGGGCCACCGCCAGCGGCTGCGCAAGCGCCTGTTCGAGGGCGGGCCGGACGCTTTGCTCGATCACGAGCTCGTCGAATATCTCCTCGCCCTCGCCATTCCGCGGCGCGACACCAAGCCGCTCGCCAAGAAGCTGATCCGCGATTTCGGCGGCTTCGGGCGGCTCCTCTCGGCCGACGCAGACGCGATCGTTCGCATCGGCGACGTCAGCGAGGGCGCGGCCGCCGCGATCAAGATCGCCCAGGCCGCGGCGCTGCGGCTCCTCGAATCCGAGATCAAGGACCAGCCCGTCCTCGCGAGCTGGCAGGCGCTCCTCGATTATCTGCGCGCCGACATGGCCTTCCACGCGGTCGAGCGGGTGCGGGTCCTGTTTCTGAATTCGAAGAACATGCTGATCCGCAACGAGCCCATGTCCGAAGGCTCGGTCGACGAAGCCGCCGTCTACGTGCGCGAAGTGATCCGCCGCGCGCTGGAATATCACGCCACCGCCATCATCCTCGTCCACAACCACCCGTCGGGCGATCCGCAGCCCAGCAGCCAAGACATCCGCCTCACCCGCGACATCGTCGAGGCCCTGCGCCCCCTCAAGATCTCCGTCCACGACCACGTCATCGTCGGCGCGAAGGGCCACAGCTCGATGCGGGCGATGGGGCTGATCTGAGCGACGACCCTGCTTGCTTGCGTGTATCGCTGTAGGGTAAAATGAGGCACGCAGGCAGAGCAGGAGGGAGAGCGGCATGATCACGAGTCTCGCGCCGGTCCTTGCAGTGCTTGCCCTCTCAGGCGCTCCGACGGCGTCGAGCCCGCGGAACGCCACGGTCGTCGCATCGGTCGCGAACTCGGAATGGACGCGCTCGGGCGAGGTGTCGCTCGACCTCCGCACCGGCCGCTACAGGCTGAGGCATGCGCCCTCGCGCCTGACGCCCTACGCTGCCGTGCCGTTCACGCGCGGCAGGCTCCGCGCGTCCGAGCTCGAGCGAATCCGCGCGGCCTATGCCGCAGCGCGCGCGAAAGGGCTGGAGGACGACTGCTCCAACGGCAACATCGTCATCAGCAACGGTGGTGCCGATCTTCTGGTGCTGACCGAAGACGGCAGCACGATGCGGGCGGACCTCTCGGTCGGCTGCTTCACCCGCGAGGCCATGGCGCTCGGACGACTACTCGAAGACGAGTTCGGGCCCCGCGCCCGGCCGCCCCGCGAGTAGGCGCCCTTTCGCCGCTGCGATTGAAGCGGTGACGGCGCTTTGCTAGCGCCGCCGCGACACCGCTTCAGGATGCACACATGATCCCCCGCTATTCCCGTCCCCGGATGACCGCCATCTGGGACGCCGAGACCCGCTTTCGCATCTGGTTCGAGATCGAGGCGCATGCGCTCGACGCAATGGCGTCGCTCGGCACGGTGCCGCAGCAGGCGGCGGACGCGGTTTGGGCGTGGTGGCGGACGGAGCCGGCGATCGACGTCGCGCGGATCGATGAGATCGAGGCGGTCACCAAGCACGACGTCATCGCCTTTTTGACCTGGGTGGCGGAGCAGGTCGGACCCGAGGCGCGCTTCCTCCACCAGGGGATGACCAGCTCCGACGTGCTCGACACGGCGCTCGCGGTGCAGCTCGCCCGCGCGTCCGACATATTGCTCGGAGACCTCGACGACCTGCTCGACGTGCTGAAGCGCCGCGCCTTCGAGCACAAGCTGACGCCGACCATCGGCCGCAGCCACGGCATCCACGCCGAACCGGTCACCTTCGGCCTTAAGCTCGCCTTCGCCTTCGCCGAGTTCGACCGCTGCCGCGCGCGCCTCGTCGCGGCGCGCGAGGAGATCGCAACCTGCGCCATATCGGGCGCGGTCGGCACCTTCGCCAATGTCGATCCGCGGGTCGAGGCGCATGTCGCCGAAAAGTTGGGCCTGACCGTGGAGCCGGTCTCGACGCAGGTGATCCCGCGCGACCGCCACGCCATGTTCTTCGCGACGCTCGGCGTCATCGCCTCCTCAGTGGAGCGGCTCGCGACCGAAATCCGCCACCTCCAGCGCACCGAAGTGCTCGAAGCCGAGGAATATTTCTCCCCCGGCCAGAAGGGCAGCTCGGCCATGCCCCACAAGCGCAACCCGGTCCTGACCGAGAACCTCACCGGCCTCGCCCGCATGGTCCGCGGCTACGTCACGCCGGCGCTGGAGAATGTAGCCCTCTGGCACGAGCGCGACATCAGCCACAGCTCGGTCGAGCGTTACATCGGCCCCGACGCGACGGTTACGCTCGACTTCGCCCTCGCCCGCCTCACCGGCGTCATCGACAAACTCCTCGTCTATCCCGAGCGCATGCAGCGCAACCTCGACCTGATGGGCGGGCTGGTCCACTCGCAGCGCGTCCTCCTCGCCTTGACCCAGGCCGGCGCGAGCCGCGAGGACAGCTACCGCCTCGTCCAGCGCAACGCGATGAAGGTGTGGGAGAGCGGCGGCGGGCTCAGCCTGCTGGAACTCCTCAAGGCGGATGAAGAGGTCACCGCCCTCCTCCCGCCCGGCGAGATCGAAGCCCGCTTCGACCTCGCTTATCATCTGAAACACGTCGATACGATCTTCGAGCGCGTGTTCGGCCGTGCCGGCTGAGCCCCCGAGCGACATCTACGACCCCGTCTTCGTGCGGGGCGTCTTCGACCGTTGCTCGGAGCGCTACATCGCATTCAGCTACGTCTGCTCCATGGGCTTCACCGAACGATGGCGCCGACAGTGTATCGAGGGGCTTCCGCCGCCGCCCGGTGCCGCCCCCGCCGGTTACGACCTGATGGCCGGCACGGGCGAAGCCTGGCCACACCTCCTGCGCCGCTTTCCCGGCATCAGCGCGCTGACCGCCGTCGACATCTCCTCGGGCATGCACAAGCGCGCGATGGAGCGCCTCCACGCCCACCGCACCCACAAGATCGATTTCATCGAGGACGACGTGCTGGAAAGCGCACTGCAGGACGCAAGCGCGGACTTCGTCATATCGACCTTCGGTCTCAAGACCTTCGATCCCGAGCAGCACCGGCGCCTCGCACGTCTGGTGGCGCGCGTGCTGAAGCCCGGCGGCAGCTTCGCGATGATCGAGGCCTCCGACCCCAAGGGGTGGCTGCTGCGCCCGCTCTACCTGTTCCACCTCAAGGTCGTACTGCCAGCCATCGAGCGGTTGTTCCTCCGCGGCGCGCGGGACTTCGCGATGATCGGCACCTACAGCACCAACTTCGGCGATGCCTCGGGCTTCGCGGCGATGCTGCGCGACGAAGGGCTGGACGTCGACTTCCGCCGTTATTTCTTCGGCTGCGCCACGGGCGTGGTGGGCAGGAGGCCTGCGAACGGCGGCAGTTAGGTCACTACAGAGTGCCGCATCCGGTTTTCAGCCGTCGAACAGGCTCTTCAATTTGCCGAGGAAGCTCTTGGACGCCGGGCATTCGTCGCCAGTCTCCGTGCGGCGGAATTCCTCGAGGAGCTCGCGCTGGCGCGAGGAAAGCCTCGTCGGCGTCTCGACTTCGACCTGGATGACCATGTCGCCGTGGCCGCGGCCGTTCAGGACGGGCATGCCGGCGCCGCGGACGCGAAGCTGCTTGCCGGACTGGATGCCGGCCGGGATCTTCACTTCGTGCGCAGCCTTGTCGAGGCCGGGCACGGAGATCGCGCCGCCCAGGGCCGCGGTTGTGATGCTGACGGGGCAGCGAGCAAACAGGGTCGTTCCCTCGCGCTGGAAGAGCGAGTGCCGGCCGAGGTGGATGAAGATGTAGAGGTCGCCGGGGGGGCCGCCGCGCACGCCGGCCTCGCCTTCGCCGGAGAGGCGGATGCGGGTGCCTTCGTCGACGCCCGCGGGAACGTTGACCGACAGCGAGCGGCGCTTTTCGGCCCGGCCTTCGCCCCGGCAGGAGGCGCAGGGGTCGGCGATCACCTGGCCCGCACCGCGGCAGGAGGGGCAGACCTGCTCGATGACGAAGAAGCCCTGCCGCGCGCGGACCTGGCCGCGGCCGTCGCACATCGTGCAGGTGCGCGCCGACGTGCCGGGCTTGGCGCCCATTCCGCTGCACGGCTCGCAGCGCACGGTGGTGTCGATGGCGAGCTCGACCGTGCGGCCGGCATAAGCGTCTTCGAGGCTGATCTCGAGATCGTAGCGAAGGTCCGCACCGCGGTTGGCGGCGCGCCGGCCGCCGCCCGCGCCGCCATTGTTCATGAAGTCGCCGAAGATGTTCTCGAAAATGTCGGAAAATGATCCGAAATCCTGCGCGCCGCCGTTCGGGCCGCCGCCGAGGCCGCCCTGGCGGAACGCGGCGTGGCCAAAGCGGTCATAGGCCGCACGCTTGTTCGGGTCCTTCAGGCAATCATAGGCTTCGCTGATCGCCTTGAACTTCGCCTCCGCCTTGGGGCAGCCGCCGTTCCGGTCCGGATGGCATTCCATGGCGAGGCGGCGATAGGCCGACTTGATCGCCTTGTCGTCGGCGCCGCGCTCGACCTGGAGCAGCTCGTAATAATCGGTATCAACCATGATGGCGCTGTGCTCCGGACGCACGAAGACCCGTCACCCCCGCGCAAGCGGGGGTCCAGACTGCCTTCGCGCCGCCGAGCGGGTGTCGAAGCCGGCCTGGATTCCCGCTTTCGCGGGAATGACGGGTGTTCATGACTTACGCCTTCGGTTCGTCGTCGACTTCGGAGAATTCGGCGTCGACGACGTCCTCGCCGGCGCCCGCTTCCGGACCCTGCGAAGCGCCCGAGCCGGCCGTGCCGGCGTCGCCAGCGCTACCGCCGGAAGCCTGCTCCTTCTCGTAGATCGCCTGGCCGAGCTTCATCGCCGACTGGGCGAGGGCCTGCGCCTTGGCGTTCATCGTCTCGGGGTCGCCGCCTTCGACAGCCGTCTTGGCCTCGGCGATCGCGCCTTCGATCTCGGTCTTGAGCGCCTCGTCCACCTTGTCGGCATGCTCGACGAGCTGGCGCTCGGTCGTGTGGATGAGGCTCTCGGCGTTGTTCTTCGCCTCGGCCGCGGCGCGGCGCTTCTTGTCTTCCTCGGCGAACTGCTCGGCGTCCTTCACCATCTTGTCGATGTCGGCATCGGAGAGGCCGCCGGACGCCTGGATGCGGATCTGCTGCTCCTTGCCGGTGCCCTTGTCCTTGGCCGAGACGTGGACGATGCCGTTGGCGTCGATGTCGAACGTCACTTCGACCTGCGGCACGCCGCGCGGCGCGGGCGGAATGCCGACGAGGTCGAACTGGCCGAGCATCTTGTTGTCCGCGGCCATCTCGCGCTCGCCCTGGAAGACGCGGATGGTCACCGCATTCTGATTGTCCTCGGCGGTGGAGAAGGTCTGCGACTTCTTGGTCGGGATGGTCGTGTTGCGGTCGATCATCCGGGTGAAGACGCCGCCCAGCGTCTCGATGCCGAGCGACAGCGGGGTCACGTCGAGGAGGAGCACGTCCTTGACGTCGCCCTGGAGGACGCCCGCCTGGATCGCCGCGCCCATGGCGACGACTTCGTCGGGATTGACGCCGGTATGCGGCTCCTTGCCGAAGAAGTCCTTCACGACTTCGCGGACGCGCGGCATGCGGGTCATGCCGCCGACGAGCACGACCTCGTCGATCTGCTCGGACTTGACGCCGGCATCGGCAATCGCCTTGCGGCAGGGCTCGAGCGTGCGCTGGATGAGCTCGCCGACGAGGCGCTCGAGATCGGCGCGGCTGATCGGTTTGACGAGGTGCTTCGGGCCGTTCTGGTCGGCGGTGATGAAGGGAAGGTTCACTTCCGTCGTCTGCGCCGAGCTAAGCTCGATCTTGGCGCGCTCGGCCGCTTCCTTGAGGCGCTGGAGCGCGAGCCGGTCGCCGCGAAGGTCGATGCCTTCCTGCTTCTTGAACTCGTCCGCAAGGAAATCGACGATCTTGGCGTCGAAATCCTCACCGCCGAGGAAGGTGTCGCCGTTGGTCGACTTCACTTCGAAGACGCCGTCGCCGATCTCCAGGATCGAGATGTCGAACGTGCCGCCGCCGAGATCGTAGACGGCGATCGTCTTGCCGTCCTGCTTGTCGAGGCCGTAGGCGAGCGCCGCGGCGGTCGGCTCATTGATGATGCGCAGGACTTCGAGGCCGGCGATCTGGCCCGCGTCCTTGGTCGCCTGGCGCTGCGCGTCGTTGAAGTAGGCGGGAACCGTGATCACCGCCTGGGTGACCGGCTCGCCGAGATAGGCTTCGGCGGTTTCCTTCATCTTCTGAAGGGTGAAGGCCGAAATCTGCGACGGCGAATAATCCTTCCCGCCGGCATTGACCCACGCATCGCCGTTCGGGCCGCGCGAGATCGTATAGGGGACGAGCTCCGTGTCTTTCTTCGTGACCGGATCGTCGAAGCGGCGGCCGATGAGGCGCTTGACCGCGAAAACCGTGTTCGAAGGGTTGGTGACCGCCTGGCGCTTGGCCGGCTGGCCGACGAGCCGTTCGCCGTCCTTGGTGAAAGCGACGATCGACGGCGTGGTGCGGGCCCCTTCCGCATTTTCAACGACCTTGGGCTTGCCGCCTTCCATGACGGCAACGCAGCTGTTGGTGGTGCCGAGATCGATCCCGATGACTCTAGCCATATGTATCCTCTTATGCCCCAGATTTTCACTCTCCGCTCGCTTGCCTTCTGACGAGGCACGCGAGCGTTTCGGGTTCGATATAGGAGCGCTTCCGATTGCGACAAGAAGTCGCCATGGCCTAAAGGCCACCCATGTATGGCCGTATTGCAACAGCTTGTGCCGCCGCCCTGGCGCTCATTTCCTGCGGACCCGGCGAGAGCGGCCCGCCGCAGGTGACGGCGGAGCATGCGGTGGTGACGCTGCCCGCGGCAGCCGGGCGGCCGGGCGCGGCCTATTTCCAGCTCGAGACGAACCGGCCGGCGCGGCTCGTTTCCGTGGCCAGCCCGTCCGCGCGGCGGATCGAGCTGCACGAGGAAGGCATGCGGCCGGCGGCATCGTTCGCGCTGACGCCGGACGAGCCGCTGCATTTCAGGCCGGGGGGCCGGCATGCGATGCTGTTCGATCTGGACCCGGCGCTGAGGCCGGGCGGGCGCGTGACCCTCACCTTCACCTTCGAAGGGGGCCCCGCGCCGGTGGTGGCCGAAGCGGAAGTGCGAGCGCCGGGCGATGTGCCGCCGCACCATTGATAACGCTGCTCGACTAGGGCCGGCGCCACGCCACCGGAATGCAGCTCTCCGGAATCGTTCGTCCCGTGCGTAGTCGAGGGGCGCGGCTCGAAGTCAGTGCCTGCGCCCCTCGACTACGCTCGGGACGAACGGAGGCTATCCCTGCAGACAGGGAGCGACCGGCCCTGCGGCCAAGCCCCTCCCCTCCCCTCAGTTCCCCGTGCCGCCCGCCGGGCGGTTCGCGAGCGCCGCCTGCAGGCCCGGCACATGCTGGGCGCCCTCCAGCACCTGCAGGCTTGATCCGGTGAAGTCGGTCCCGATCGGCTCCACCCGGCCGCCGAGGCAGGGCTGCAGGAAGGATTCCGTGATCGCCCAGAAGGCCATCGAGTTGGGCGGACGGACGAAGCCGTGGCCCTCGTCGGGGAAGTTGACGTAGGTCACGGGCAGGTTCCGCTGCCGCATCGCCGCGACCATCTGGTCGGACTCGGCTTTCACGACCCGCGGGTCGTTCTGCCCCTGGCCGATGAGGAGCGGCACCCGGATGCGGTCGACGCGCGTGATCGGCGACTGCGCCATCGCCCGGGCGCGGCCCTCCGGCGTCGCCGGATCGCCGATGTGGCGGAAGAAGGTGCCCTGCAGGATCGGGCGCCAGTAAGCGGGGAAGCTCTCCATCAGCGTCACCAGGTTGGACGGGCCGACGATGTCGACGCCGCAGCGGAAGCGCTCGGGCGTGTAGGTCAGGCCGACCAACGTCGCATAGCCGCCGTAGGAGCCGCCCATGATCGCCACCTGGTCGCGGGCAGTGACGCCGCGCTCGATCGCCCAGTCGACCGAATCGATGAGGTCGTCGTGCATCTTGCCCGACCATTGGCCGACGGCCGATTCGATCGAGCGCTTCCCGAAGCCGGTCGAGCCGCGATAGTTGACAGAAAGCACGGCGTAGCCGCGGTTGGCGAGCCACTGGTGGATGGCGTTGTAGCCATATTGGTCGCGCGCCCAGGGGCCGCCGTGGACGTAGAGCACCATCGGCACGCGGCGCTCCGGCCGGCCGTCGTTATTGACGTCCGAGCCGGGCGGAAGCGTCAGGTAGCTGACGAGGTCCATGTCGTCGCGCGAGCGGATGGCGACCGGGTGCATCGGCTGGAGCGAATAATTGGCGAGGTCCGGCCGCGTCTCGAACAGCAGGCGCAGGTTCCGGTCGCCGCGGTCGAACAGGTAGAAGGCGGCGGGCTTCTCGGCCGCGCTCGCCGAGACGATCATCTTTGATGCGTCATCCGTCGAGGAGACGATGTTGATGTCGCCCTGAAGGCGGGTGCGGAGATATTCGAGATCGGCCCCGATCTCGCCGTTGAGCGGCGTCCACTCCTGGCGGAGGTAGTTGGACGCCCAGGCGACCGGCTCCATCGTCCTGGGATCGATCACGATGTTGCTGATGTCCGCGCGCGGATTGCTCGCGATGACCTGGGTCTGCCCGTTGTTCGGGTCCATCCGGACGAGCGCGGCGGTGTCGCGGCCGCGGCTGTCCACCCAGTAGAGCGCATTGTCGGCCCGGTTGAAGCCGATCGCGTTGGTGGTCTGGAGATCCTCGGTGGGGATGGTGAAGGCTTCCGTCCACGTACCCGTATCGGTGCGGCGGAAGACCTTGGTGGCGCCGCCGGCGACCTGCTGCGTCGCGAAGCGGGCACGCAGCTGGTTGTCGACGATCCAGCCGCCATAGCCCGGATTCTCCTGCACCATGCGGCGCTCGCCGGTGCGGTAGTTGATCTCGTAGAGATCGAAATATTGCGGGTTGCGCTCGTTGAGGCCGACGAGGACGACGTCGGGGCGGAGCGGGCTCACGCCCTGGATGGTGGCGCGCACCGTCGAGGCGACGGGCGTCAGGTTGCGACTGGCGCCGCCGGTGGCGGGCACGGCGTGGACCTGGAAATTCTCGTTGCCGCCCGCATCCTGAAGGAAGATGAGGTGGCGGCTGTCCGGCGCCCAGAAATATTGCTGCAGGTTGCGCCGCGTCTCGCGGGTGACCGCGCGGCCGGCGCTCGGATCGGACGCGGGCGCGACGAAGACGTTCATGACGCCGTTCACCGGCGCCAGCCAGCTCACATAGCGGCCGTCGGGGCTGATCCGCCCGGCGGCGCGAACCGGATTTCCGAAGATGGCGCTCCTGGGGATGAGCGGCGCGGCGACGGCGGGCGCGGCCGGCGCCGCCTGCGCGCGGGGCGCGTCGTCCGCATTGCGGGTGCAGGCGCCCAGAGTGGCTGCGCCGGCGAGGGCTATGGCAGGCAAGGTCCAGGTGATGCGCATGTCCAGCTTCCTCCTCGTTGTTTTATGCCGCCTCAATAGCGCTTGGGGACAGGCCGAGTCGAGACCGAGGCGGGCGCCGCGGCGTGTCTCGGAATGTGACAATGTTACATTTCTGTTGATTTGCCCGGTGCTTAAGCTAGGCTCCCTCCGATCTGGCCCTGGAGGTGATCCGATGCCCCGTTACTCGCGTCTTGCCGCCCTCCCCCTCCTCGCCCTTGCGGCCGCCGTCATGGTGCCGGCCTCGCTCACCGCCGCGCCCAACACCGGCGGACCGTCGCTCACAGCGCGCGTGCAGGGTATCGACACGGCGGAGACGACCGGGCGCAAGCTCAGGATCGAGACGCTCGACATCCAGGTCCGCGTCCACGGCACGATCGCCGAGACGGTGGTCACCGCCCGCTTCGCCAATCCGGGCAACCAGATCCTCGAAGGAGACTTCACGCTCGCCATGCCGGCGGGTTCGGTCGTGACCGGCTACGCGCTCGACGTGAACGGGCAGATGGTGGACGGCGTGCTCGCCGACCAGCGCCAGGCGCGTATGGCCTACGAAGCGCGGGTCCGGCAGCGGATCGATCCAGGCCTTGCCGAAGTCGACCGCTCGAACATGTTCCGTACCCGCGTCTTCCCAATCTTCCCGCAAAACGGGCGCACGATCCGCCTCACCTTCTCGACTCCGCTCGACCCGCGCACCGGCTACGTGCTGCCGCTCGCCGACGAGGCCGAGATCGGCGCCCTGACGCTCGGCATCGAAGCGAGCGGCAGCGGCCGCCCGCCCGAACTGACGCTGCCCGGCGGCCTCGGACGGGGCAGCTGGACCTCGGAAGGCGGCATCCACCGCCTTACGGCCGAGCGCCGCGCGGTGCGCCTCGACGGCGCGCTGACACTCGCGCCGCAGCCGCCCGCCGGCCTCCTCGCCAGCCGCGCGGCGAACGGCGAGGCCTTCTTCCAGCTCTCCGACGGGATCGAGCGGCCGCGCGGCCGCGACGCGGCGCCGGTGCGCAGCGTCAAGGTGCTCTGGGACCGTTCCCTCTCCCGCGCCGACGACGATCTGGCGGAGGAGATCTCCGTCCTGCGCCAGTATCTCGACACGGTGCGCCCGGATGCGATCGAGCTGGTGCTGTTCGATGCGAGCGGCGTCGAGCGGCGCCGCGCCGCGGGCACCGCCGAACTGGTTCGGATGCTGGCGAGCGTTCGTTATCAGGGCGCCACCAGCCTCGCTGTCCTCGGCCGCGAAAATCTGGAGGGGGCCGACGCCTGCCTCCTGTTCAGCGACGGGCTGCTCACCATCGACGGCAGTGAAGGCTTCCAGCCTGGCTGCCCGCTCTTCGCCGTCTCCTCCGCGCCCGATGCGAACCGCGCCTGGCTGCGTTCCCTGGCCCGTGGGACCGGCGGCGAGGCGTTCGACCTCACCACCCGCGAGGCAGGCGAAGTGCTCACGCGGATGACTCGCAGCGTGCCGCGCGTGATCGACGTGCGAAGCGCGAGCGGCCAGCACATCGACGTCTCCCTGCTCGACGCGGGCGAATATGGCTGGCGTATCGTCGGCCCGATGCCGGCGGCCGGCGGCGTGGTCGTGCGCCTGTCCGGCATCGGCGCCGGCGTGACCGAGCGCGTCTACGCGGCGCCGTCGGGACCGGCCGTCCGCACGAGCGGCCCGGCCGCGCTCTGGGCCGCCGAGCGCGTGGCGGTCATGGCCGCGCGCGACGATCTCGACCAGGGCGCGCTCGTCGCCTTCTCGCGCCGCTACTCGGTGGCCAGCCCCGAAGTCTCCTTCATCGTCCTCGAAACCGGCCGCGACTATGCCCAGGCCGGCATCGAGCCTCCCCAGACGCTGCCCGCGGCGATGCGCGCCGAATATGCCGATGCCCGCCAGGCGATGAAGCAGGTGGAGACCGGCCAGCGCGCGCAGCGGCTGGAGACGGTCGTGGCGCAATGGAGCGAGATGCGGCGCTGGTGGGCGACCCGTCACCCGACCACCGCCGCCCGGCCGGACGACCGCGCGGGCCGCGGCCGGGTGCCGCCGCCGGTCTCGCCGCCGCAGCTGATCGTACCGATTCCGATACCCGCTCCGCCTGCGCCTCCCCCGCCCCCGCCGCCGCCCGCCTCTTCGACGGACCCGATGCTCGAGCAGCGGTCGCAGGCCGGCGACGACACCAATGCGGAGGTCACGGTCACCGGGTCGCGGATCCGCCGGCCGAACCTCGAATCGGCCACGCCGATCACCGTGGTCGGCGAATCCCAGGCCAGCCGTCCGCTCCGTGAGGCGGAGGCGGAGGACACGCGGCGGCCCGCACGCGGGACGATCGCGGTGGAGCCTTGGTCGCCGACCAGGCCCTATCTCGCCGCGCTGGACGGTTCGAGCCCGGCCGATCGCGACCGCATCTTCGCGGCGCAGCAGGCCGAGCACGGCGCGCTTCCCGCCTTCTGGCTGGACGTCGCCGACTGGTCGTGGCGCAAGGGGAGGCGCGAGGAGGCGGTGCGGCAGCTCCTCTCCGCGCTCGAGCTGCCGACGCGCAACAGCCAGACGCTGTCGATCGTCGCCGAGCGGCTGATGCGCTACGGCGAGGTCGACCGCGCCATCGCCATCTACGAGCGGCTGGTCGCGGCCGAAGGCGACCGCCCGCAGCCCCGCCGCAGCCTCGCCCTCGCGCTCGCCAGGCGGGCCGAGACGGCGCCGCGCGACAGCGCACGCGCCGACCTCGCCCGCGCCATCGCCCTCCTCACCGAAGTGGTGATGGCGCCTTGGGCCGGCGACTATGAGGGCATCGAGATGATTTCCCTCATGGAAGCCAACCGCCTCATCCCGCGCTTCCGCGCCGCCGGCGGCCGTGCCGAGGAGGTGACGCTCGACAGGCGGCTGATCGCCCTCCTCGACCTCGACCTGCGCGTCGTCGTCGAATGGTTCACCGAAGCGACGGATATCGATCTGTGGGTCAACGAGCCGACGGGCGAGCAGGCCATCTTCCACAATCCGCGCACGCGGATCGGCGGCCGCCTCTCGAACGACATGACGTCCGGCTTCGGCCCGGAGGAATATCTCCTGCGCGTCGCGCCGGCGGGCAGCTACGAAGTCCGCGCCAACGTCTTCGCCGCCGACCGCCTCAGCCCCAACGGCGCCCAGCGAGTCACGGCGCGAATCATCCGCGACTGGGGGCGGCCGACCGAACGCGAGGAGATCGTCGACCTGGAAATTCTTCCGGACGACGGCGAGCGGACGCGGCGGATCGGGAATGTTACGTTTGGGGTGCCTGCCGTGCGACAATAGGGACCTCATCGGCTGGCGTGTCGGTTCACGCTTTTTCAAGCTACGCCATACTATTAGCGACCGGTGACCAGCCAATCTCCCGCCCGCCTAGAGAAGGATGCGATCGACGCTGGAATGGGCCACGGCTTTCGCGGTGAGTACCTCGATCGTTGTGCGCGGATCGAGGAGTGGGCATGCTCGATCGCACGAAGCGCCAAAGTGGGGGATGACAAGGCGCAACACCCTCTTGGGCAGAAGCTGAAGAGCATTCGTGATTTCGCCGAACTTGATCAAAAGAAAGGCGGAGATTCTACTCTCAAGAGTCCGCTGATGGTCGTAAAGCTAATAGATGACGCGCGGCCCTTTCTGGAGATGCGCACGATCCTCGCCCATTCGACTCAAGTGATCGCGCGCAGCTCCGACGGACAACGGTTCTTCATCTATCAACCGGTCGGCAGCTGCAGCCGCCGTGTGGGGCCACTGGCATTAACATTGGAGGACCAGCAACGCGCGCTCGGCGGCTTGACTAACATCGCGAAACGGTTCCTCGATCAGCGTGTGCGGGAGCCTAAGCCTCCCGCGCCACCCCAACCAGCGCCGGCCGGAGCAGCCGGTCCTTGAGCATGTAGCCTGCCTGCATCTCCTGCACGATGGTGCCGGGCTCCGCATCCGACGGGAGCTCGACCATCGCCTGGTGGCGGTTGGGATCGAGGGGCTGCCCAAGCGCTTCGATGCGGACGATGCCGTGGCGGGAGAAGACGCTTTCGAGCTCGCGGCCGGTCACTTCGATGCCGGTGATGAGGCCCTTGAGGCGCTCGTCGCCGCGCAGATCTTCGCCGACCGCCGCTAGGGCGCGCTCCAGATTGTCCTTCACCGACAGCATGTCGCGCGCAAAGCCGGTCGCGGCGTAAGCGGACGCCGTCTGTTTCTCGGCCTCGAGCCGGCGGCGGACGTTCTGAGTCTCCGCCTGCGCGTAGAGGACGTGCTGCCGCGCCTCTTCAAGCTCGCGGACGAGTTCGTTCAGGCGGTCGCTTTCCGCGCCCCCGGTCTCGCCGGTGTCGATGTCTTCCTGGACTTCCTGTTCTTCGTTCATGCCATCAATCTCGATAGTGCCTGTGCCGTGAAATCCACCATGGGAACGACCCGGGCGTAGTTCAACCGAGTGGGGCCGATCACGCCGACCACGCCGACCACCTTGCCGTCCCGCCCGCGATAGGGCGCGGCGATAACCGAAGAGCCGGACAAAGCGAACAGCTTGTTCTCCGATCCGATGAAGATCTTCATCCCCTGCCCCGCCCGCGCCGAATCGAGGAGGCGCACGATCTCCTCCTTGCCTTCGAGCTCCTCGAGGAGCTGGCGGACCCGGTCGAGATCGGCGGAGGTGCCGGAATCCAGGAGGTTCGCCTGGCCGCGTACGATGAGGACGGGCCGGCGCTCGCCGTCCTCGGACCAGACGGCGAGCCCGCGCTCGATCAGCGCCCGCGCCGCTTCGTCCAGCGCCGCTTTCCCGGCGTGGATTTCGGACGCGAGCCGCCCCTGCGCCTCCTGGAGAGTCAGGCCGGCGAGGCGCGAGCTGACGTAATTGCCGACCTCGGCGAGCGCCGATGCGGTGACGCCCGGAGGAAGGTCCACCACGCGGTTCTCGACCGACCCCTCGGCCCCGACCATGACGACCAGCGCCTGGGTCGCGGACAATTGGACGAAGCCCAATTGCTTCAGCACCGGCTCGCGCTTGGGCACGAGGACGATGCCCGCGCAGGCGGAAAGGCCGGAGAGCGTGGCGGTCGCCGCCGACAGCGCTTCCTCGATCGGCCCGCCGCCGCGCTCCAGCCGGGCCTCAATGGCGGCGCGCTCCTCGGCGCTGGGTTCTGCGGCCTGCATCATGCCGTCGACAAACAGGCGCAGCCCCGTCTCGGTCGGCACGCGGCCCGCGGAGGTGTGGGGATGCTGGAGAAGGCCGAGCTCTTCGAGATCCTGCATGACGTTGCGGATCGAGGCCGGCGACAGGTTCATGCCCGGCAGCCGCGAGATGGTGCGCGAGCCGACGGGGAGCCCCGCCTGAAGGTATGATTCCACGCACATCCGGAAGACTTCGCGTGCGCGGTCTGAAAGCTCGGAGACGGGCGTCATGGCGTTCATCTAGTGACCCCGGCGCGTGCCGTCACCCCAAGGCTTTGGAGGGGACAGCGGCGCGGCGACAAGGCTTCTGGAGAGGAACATAGCGGGGCTCTGCTGGTTTCCTGATGCAACGCATAACGCCTCCGTAAGGAATACCGCACTTTGGCTACATCACTTCGTACTAACGCGCTTCCGGACGCGCGTTCGCAGTTCCTGAACGACCATTTCCAGCGCGCGGTCGCGCACTGGAACCGGCGCCGCCTCGCGCCCGGCTTCCCCGAAGCGGACTGGCAGGCGACGCTCGACGAGGACGCGCGGATGCAGCGCCTCGAAGGCGCTTTCCTGGAAACGCTGCGCGCGGAGATCGCTGATCGGGCGGCCGAGGCCCCCGATGACGTGGACGGCTTTATCGCCTGGTTCGAAGCGCTCCAGGAGAACGGCCCCGGCCAGGGCGACCCCCTCTTCCCATGGCTCGCCGAAGAAGCCGGCCTCGACGACTTCCGCTGGTTCCTGGCGCAGGAAGCGGCGGGCGAGGCGGGGTTCGAGGATCTGACGGCGCTGGCGCAGGTCAAGGTGCCTGCCGAAGCGAAGCTGGAGCTCGCCAACAACTATTGGGACGAGATGGGCCGCGGCAATCCCAAGGGCATGCACGGCCCGATGCTCTCCGCGCTCATCGACGAGCTCGAGCTCGAGGCCGAGATCGACGACACGGTCTGGGAAAGCCTGTCCCTCGCCAACTCCATGACGGCGATGGCGGTGAACCGCCGCTACGCATGGCACGCCATCGGCGCGCTCGGCGTCATCGAGCTGACCGCCCCGGGACGCAGCCGCGCGACGGCGGACGGGCTGAAGCGCCTCGGGCTGGACGGCAAGGCGCGGCGTTATTTCGAGCTGCACGCCGTGCTCGACGTCCGCCACAGCAAGGACTGGAACGACAAGGTCTTCCGCCCCCTGGTTGCCGGCGACCCGAGCCGCGCCCGGGCCATGGCGGAAGGCGCGCTCATCCGCCTCACCGCCGGCGCCCGCTGCTTCGAGCGCTACCGCGAGGCGCTCTGGAGCTGAGGCGACGGCCGAGACTGGCGTCTTTGCGGCGGGGCGGCTAGGTGGCGGCCCCAACCGAAGGAGATTGCCTCATGCGCCCATCCGGACGCGCGCCTGACCAGATGCGGGAGATCGCGATGGAGCCCGGCTTCACCCGGCATGCGGAAGGAAGCTGCCTGATCAGCTTCGGCGAGACGCGCGTGCTCTGCACCGCGAGCGTCGAGACGCAGCTTCCGCCGTGGCTGCGCGGCAAAGGCCAGGGCTGGGTGACGGCGGAATATGGCATGCTCCCGCGCGCCACCCACACGCGGGGCCGGCGCGAGGCAGCGGGCGGCAAGCAGTCCGGCCGGACGCAGGAAATCCAGCGCCTGATCGGCCGCTCCCTGCGCGCGGTGGTCGATCTCCAGAAGCTCGGCGAGCGGCAGGTGACGCTCGACTGCGACGTCATCCAGGCCGACGGTGGCACGCGTACGGCTGCGATCTCCGGCGCCTGGGTGGCGCTGCGCATCGCGATCGACAAGGCCATGGCCGCGGGCCAAATCGCCGAGGATCCGATCCGCCGCAAGGTCGCGGCGGTGAGCTGCGGCATCCACCAGGGCGCCGCGGTCCTCGACCTCGACTATGTCGAGGATTCGAACGCGGGGGCGGACGGCAATTTCGTCCTGACCGACGACGGCAACATCGTCGAAGCGCAAGTCACCGCCGAGGGCGCAAGCTACGACGAGGAGGCTCTCCTCCGCCTGCTCCGCCTCGCCCGCATCGGCTGCGCGGAAATCTTCGCCGCGCAGGACAGGGCGACCGGCCGGTGAGGCGCCTCGAAGCCGGCAAGCTGGTCATCGCCAGCCACAATGAAGGAAAGGTCCGGGAGATACGCGACCTGCTCGGGCCGTACGGGATCGAGCCGGTCTCGGCCGCCGAGCTCGAGCTTCCGGAGCCGGATGAGATCGGGGTCAACTTCGTCGAGAACGCGGATCTGAAGGCGCGGCAGGCGGCGGACCTTACCGGGCTGCCGGCGCTTTCCGACGACAGCGGCCTCTGTGTGGAGGCGCTGGGCGGGCGCCCGGGCATCTTCTCGGCGCGATGGGCCTATGCCAACCCCTCCGTACCGCCCGAAGGCGACGCGGGCGAAGTGCACGGCGATCGCGACTTCGATCTCGCCATGCGCCGGGTCTGGGAAGAGCTGGAAGCGCTCGGTCCGGAGGCGAGCCGCAACGCCCATTTCGTCTGCGCCCTCGCCGTCGTGTGGCCCGACGGGCAGGCCGAATGGTTCGAAGGCCGCGTCGACGGCACCCTCGTCTGGCCGCCGCGCGGCGCGCACGGCCACGGCTACGACCCGATGTTCGTGCCGAACGGCAGCGACCTTACCTACGGCGAGATCGACCCGGCGCAGAAGCATGCGACAAGCCATCGGGCGGATGCGTTCCGCAAGCTGGTGGAGCGGTTGCTGGGGTGAATGCCCCCGTGACCCTGTCATTCCCGCGAAAGCGGGAATCCAGCGCAGCGGCTGAACTGGATTCCCGCTTTCGCGGGAATGACGGGTTGGCCCTCTACATCCACTGGCCGTTCTGCGTCTCCAAATGCCCCTATTGCGATTTCAACAGCCACGTCCGCGAGAGCGTCGACCAGGCGCTGTGGCGCGAGGCCCTGCTCCGGGACCTCGCTCATGAGGCGGAGCAGCTCCCCGACCGCCGCCTGACTTCGATCTTCTTCGGCGGCGGCACGCCCTCGCTCATGCCGCCCGAGACAGTCGCCGCCATCATCGATGCCGCGCAGAGCCACTGGGGCTTCGCTCCCGGCATCGAAATCACTCTCGAAGCCAACCCCTCCTCCGTCGAAGCCGCCCGCTTCGCCGATCTCGCCTCGGCCGGCATCAACCGCGTCTCACTCGGCCTCCAGTCGCTCGACGACGAGGCGCTGCGCTTCCTCGGCCGCGCCCACGGCGTCACGGAAGGCCTCGCAGCCCTCGACACCGCGCAGGCGCATTTCGCCCGCGTCAGCCTCGACCTCATCTACGCC
>DASWMS010000016.1:0-14243 GCA_036399655.1 Allosphingosinicella sp.
ACGAACGCACAACCGCTAGCCCTGAGCCTGTCGAAGGGCGGGTTGCAGCGCTCGGAGCCCGGGCTTCGACAGGCTCAGCCCTGGCGGGAGTGGGAGCGCTGGGTATTCGGGCGATGCTGCGCTTGGTGCGGGGAATTCGCGAGAACGCACAACCGCTGGCCCTGAGCCTGTCGAAGGGCGGGTTGCAGCCCCGCGAACCCGGCCTTCGACAGGCTCAGCCGCAGCGGGAGTGGGAGCGCTGGGTATCCGGGCGATGCAGCGCTCGATGCGGGGAATTCGCACGAACGCACAACCGCTAGCCCTGAGCCTGTCGAAGGGCGGGTTGCAGCGCTCGGAGCCCGGGCTTCGACAGGCTCAGCCCTGGCGGGAGTGGGAGCGCTGGGTGTCCGGGCGATGCGGCGCTTGGTGCGGGGAATTCGCACGAACGCCCGACCGCTGGCCCTGAGCCTGTCGAAGGGCGGGTTGCAGCCCCGCGAACCCGGGCTTCGACAGGCTCAGCCCTGGCGGGAGGGGGAGCGCTGGGTATTCGGGCGATGCTGCGCTTGATGCGGGGAATTTGCACGAACGCACAACCGGTGGCCCTGAGCCTGTCGAAGGGCGGGTCGCAGCGCTCGGAGCCGGGGCTTCGACAGGCTCAGCCCTCGCGGCTCGTTGCAGACGATCAGGCCCGCGTCATTCGCCGCCGCCGCCAAGCTCCGGCTCGAGGAGGCGGTGGAGGTGGACGACGACGTATTTCATCTCGGCGTCGTCGACGGTGCGCTGCGCGTTTGCGCGCCAGGCCTCGAGGGCGCTGGCATAGTCCGGGAAGAGGCCGACGACGTCGACGGTGTCCATGTCGAAGTCCAGGCCCTGCGGGTCCTTGACGCGGCCGCCGAAAACGAGGTGCATTTTGCTCATGGGCTTCGCTTTAGGGCTTGGTTCGAGGCGCGCAAGGGGAGGGGTAGAGACCGCTGCGGGAGCCTTGGAAGGGGACAGTTGCCTGCCTCGGCGGCCCCGCGGCTGGCGCGCAGGCCCTGGGCAGGCAACTGTCCCAGTGTTCAACCGTTTGAGCTGCCGCCGCCGCCCGAGCCGCCTTCGCTCCCGGACGCGGCACTGGTGACGGCGCCGATCACGGCTTCGCCGACGCGGGTCGCCGCGGTCTCGCTGATTTCCTCGACCTGCTGGCGGCCGGCTTCGGCGGCGGTGCGGGCGGCTTCCCTGGCGGCGTCGTTGATCTTGCCGCCGACGCCGCCGAGAAGCTGCGTCTCGCGGTCGGTGCGCGGCAGAAGGGCGCCGAGCAGGGCGCCGACCGCGAGGCCGCCGGCAACTGCCGCCATCGGATTGGCACTGATCTGCTTGCCGGCCGTCTCCGTGGCTCGCGAGGCCCGCTCGCGCACGCCCGAATAGCTGGCCGTCGTCCTGGCGCGGGTCGTCTCATAGGCTTCCGCCGCGCGGCTCTTCTGCCGGCCGTTTCCGGCGCGATCGTTTTCGGTGCCGGTGCCGGTGGTCTGCGTCCTGGTGTCGCTCATCTCAATTCACTCCTTTACCGAGCGGTGCCGTGATGACGGGAGCCGCCGCATTGTAGTTTTCATTGTCGGTTTCGACGGTGGTGACGATCCGACCGTCATCTTCGTCTCCGTGCGAGAAGACCTTGCCGACCGCGCGGCCGAGCGGCTTCCTCGCCAGGAACAGGAAGGCGGCGCCGACGGCGAGCGAGACTGCGCCCGGCCGCTGCTTCACCGCATCCATCGCGCCCTCGGCGAGGTCGTTGCTCTTTTCCTTGACGCCGTCCCACGCTTCGTTCGCAAGAGTCTTCGGGTGAAGCCGCTGCTGGAGCGCGACGAGGGTGGAATCGAGCCGCCGCCGCGCCGCTTCGGCATCGCGCTTCGCCGCTTCGATCGTCTCGGCGTTCACTGGATCTTCTCTCCGCGCTCGAGCGCCGCACGCTCCTCCTCGTCGCCCGCCAGAGCGGCGAGGCCCGCGAGGCCCTTCCTCAGGAGGAAGAAGGCCGCGACACCCATCAGGAGGACGATCGCCAGGGTCGCCGCAAGCGGCCCGATCAATGTGGCGAGCGCCATGATCAGGCCGACGACCAGCCCGATCCCCGCCAGCAGCGCGATGAGACCCGCGGCGACGACCAGGATGAGGCCGCTCTTCGCCTTGGCCGAGCGGCGCAGGGCAATCTGCTTGTAGAGATTGACCTCCGTGCGCGCGACCTCGCGGCCCTCGTCGATCAGGCGACCGACGAGGTCCGCAATGCCTTCTTCCTGCGGGTTGCGGAACGGCGCGTCCAAGGGGTCAGGCTCCAGCGCCCGTCGAACCGGCGCCCGACGACGTGCCGCCGGCCGACGTGGTCCCCGTGCGATTACCGCCGGTCGTGCCGCCTTCACCGCCCTCAAGGCCGCTCTTGACGAGCCGGACGAGGACGAAGCCGAGCAGGGCGGCGGTGCCGACCGTGACGGCCGGGCTCTTGCGCACGATGCTGCGGGTGCCTTCGATCAGGTCCTCGAGGCTCTTTTCGCGCAGGTTGCCGGACAGGCCCAGGACGGCGTCGCCGGCCTTGTGGGCATATTCCCCATATTGGTCGCCGAGGCGATCGTCGATCGACCGGGCGGCGTCGTGGATGATCTCGGCGATGTCGTCGAGGAGCTGCGTCGTGCGGTCCTTGCCGCCTTCGGCATAGCCACGCGCCTTTTCGGTCGCCTGGTCGCGCAGGCCGTAGACCTGGTCGCGGACCTGGCCGACGATCTTGTCGGCGCCGAGACCGCCCGAGCCGCCGGAGCCGCCGCCGCTGCCGCCCGACGAACCGCCGCCGCCCGCGCCGCTGCCCTTGCCGACGATGCCGCCGCCGCTGCCGGCACCAGCGCCGCCGGAGCCTCCGCCGCCGCCGGTGTCGCTCTTCGAAGCGCCGGCGATGACCGTGTCGGTGCCTTCGGGAAGGTCTTGTTGGGGCATGATCGTATCTCCGTAAGCTGACATGCAATCTTGTTTCGCGGCCACTCAACACACGCGCCCGGCGTTGCGTTCCGGCCCCGCTGGAAAGTTGCGTCCCGGGAGCCGGGCCGATAAGCCGCCCACGCAATCCGCAAGATAAGTTCATGACGAGGCCGTAACAAGATGACCGCCATTATCGACGTCCACGCCCGCCAGATCCTCGACAGCCGCGGCAACCCCACGGTGGAGGTCGAGATCCTCCTCGAAGACGGCTCCTCGGGCCGCGCCGCGGTACCCTCGGGCGCTTCGACGGGCGCGCACGAGGCGGTCGAGAAACGGGACGGCGACAAGGGGCGATGGGGCGGCAAGGGCGTGACCCAGGCCGTCGAGGCGGTGCGCGGCGAGATCGCGGAAGCGGTGGTCGGCCTCGACGCCGAGGACCAGGCGGAGATCGACGCTTTGCTCATCGACCTCGACGGGACGCACAACAAGCACCGGCTCGGCGCCAACGCGATCCTCGGCGTCAGCCTCGCCGTCGCCAAGGCGGCGGCGGACGCGCGGGGCCTCCCGCTCTACCGCTATGTCGGCGGCGTTTCGGCGCATCTCCTGCCGGTGCCGATGATGAACATCGTGAACGGCGGCGAGCATGCCGACAATCCGATCGACTTCCAGGAATTCATGGTCATGCCGGTCGGCGCCGGGAGCCTGTCGGAAGCGGTGCGCTGCGGCTCGGAAATCTTCCATACGCTCAAGAAGCGCCTCCACGACGCCGGCCATTCCACCGGCATCGGCGACGAAGGCGGCTTCGCGCCGAACCTCGCCTCGACGCGCGATGCGCTCGATTTCATCATGAAGTCGGTCGAGGAAGCGGGCTACACGCCTGGCGACGACGTCGTCCTCGCGCTCGATTGCGCGGCGACCGAATATTATAGCGACGGCGCCTACCGGATGCAGGGGGAGGGGCGCACCTTTTCGCCGGCCGAGATGGTCGAGTTCCTGGCCGATCTCGCCCGCGACTATCCGATCCGCTCGATCGAGGACGGCATGGCCGAGGACGATTGGGAGGGCTGGAAGATGCTGACGGACAGGGTCGGCGACCGAGTCCAGCTCGTCGGCGACGACCTGTTCGTCACGAATCCCAAGCGCCTCGTTAAAGGGATCGAGCAGGGCATCGCCAATTCGATCCTGATCAAGGTCAATCAGATCGGGACGTTGACCGAGACGCTGGAAGCCGTCGAGACCGCCCACCGCGCCCGCTACACCAGCGTCATGTCGCACCGATCGGGCGAGACGGAGGACACCACCATCGCCGACCTCGCCGTCGCGACCAACTGCGGCCAGATCAAGACCGGCTCGCTGGCCCGCACGGACCGGCTCGCGAAATACAACCAGCTCATCCGCATCGAGGAAGAGCTCGGCACCAGCGCCCGCTATGCAGGACGGGGAATCTTCGCCAGACTGGCTGGATGATCCCGCGCCTCATCCTCGCCGGTCTCGTCGCCGCGCTCTTTCTCCCGGCGGCAGCGCCCGCCGGCCAGCCTGAGGCTTGCGCCGCGCGGCGCGCGGTGCCGGCGACGGTCGAGCAGATCATGTCGGACGGAGCCTGGAAGGGGCGCTGCGTCTCCGTCACCGCAATGGCGGACGGCTACAGGCTCTATTCCGGCGTCGAAGGCTTCTATCGCTCCGCACGCGCCGACGGCGCCGATCCGGCGCAAGATCCCGACGCGCGCGGGCGCCTCGGGCTCGACAATGGCGATCTCATGCGCCGCATTCCGCGTGGACGGTTCAGCGAGGCGACCGTCGTTGGCCGGGTGCAGGATTGCGAGGAGATGCGCGCGACCGTGAACGCGTCGCTCGGACCGGACGAGATCGGCTGGGTGAGCGGATATTGCCATACGGAGACGGGCCCCGTCCTCCGGCTCGCCGAGGTCGGACGCGTGAGCCCGATGGCGCCGCTGCGGCGCATGGGTGAGGCGGCGCGGTCCGATTACGGCAACCTCGTCTTCGCACCTGGAAGCTGGACGCAGCGCGCCGAGGCGGCGGCGCAGGCGGACGCGTACCTCGCCGCGCTCCGACGGGGGGACCGCGCCGCGTTCGTGGCCCTTCACGATGATGAGGGCGGTTCGGCGTCGAGCTCGGCCGCGGCCGCGCTGGCCTTCGCTCCGGACTCCCCGTTCGCCGAGATCAGGCGGAGCGCGCGCGTCCCACAGATCGCCATTTTCCTGCACCGCCACGATATCGAGGCGCTGGGCGAGGCCGGAGCTTCGGCGCCGTCTGCGACGGTCTGCTTCTGCCGGAGCGCCGACTGCACGGGCAAATGGCCGATTTCGGAGCACGATGCCGACAACGCGCCCGAGCGGCCTTACGTCTGCACCGGCGTCCAGCCCTTGCAGAGCGCCGATGGCATGCGCTGGATTTTCCGCACCCACGCGGAGCCGCCGGGCCTGACTGAGCCCGCCGAGACGGCATTTCGCCGCTAATCTGATTCATTCCGTCGAATATCGGCGCCGAGGCCTTGATTCTCCGGCCTTTTCCTGATTCTGTGACAATCGATGGCGGGGGTACGAAATCCACTTTCTTTGATCAGGCGGGCGGCGCTTCCGGCGGCGGCCTTTCTCATCATCGCGAACTTCGCCGGCTATGCCGTCGTCGGCGACAACGGCGTGCTGTCCTGGGGCGATTATCGCCGCGAGAAAGCGGAGCGCGAAGTGGTGCTCGCCGCGCTCGAGCAGGAAAAGGCGCGGCTCGCCCAGCGCGCGCAGCTCCTCGATCCGAACAACGCGGATCCGGACCTGGCCGACGAGCTGGTCCGCCGCGATTTGGGCTATGTCCGCCCGGACGAAGTGATCATCCGCACGGACCCCGCGCCCAAGCGCTGAACCGGCTCCGGTTCCACCCGTTACCACCACCGCCGGGGCTGAGCTTGTCGAAGCCCCGGTTCCGCGCGCTGCGATCCGCCCTTCGACAGGCTCAGGGCTGGCGGGGGGTCCGAGTGAGCCGAAACGCCCGAGAACCGCCAGGGCTGAGCTTGTCGAAGCCCGGGTTTCCGCGCGCTGCAATCCGCCCTTCGAGAGGCTCAGGGCTAGCGGGGGTGCGAGTGAGTTAAATGCCTCGACGCCGCCAGGGCTGAGCTTGTCGAAGCCCGGGTTTCCGCGCGCTGCGATCCGCCCTTCGACAGGCTCAGGGCTGGCGGGATTGGAGACTTCAGCGAGGGCCGGCTGACACCGCTCTCTCACGCGCACATCCCAACAGGGCACAAGTTGCACCGCACCGCGTTTGCCGCCATAGAACCGCCGAAATCGGAAAACCGGAAGGACACCAGCACGCCGTGGCAAGGGCAGCATCGCCGAAACGCGCATCCGCCGACGCATCCGCCGACAGGGACGCTCCGCCTCAGACCCCGAACCGCGAACGGCCGCAGCAGCCGGGCCGCTACGAAGCGAGCCGCGAGGAGCTGCTCGAATTCTACCGCCAGATGCTGCTCATCCGCCGCTTCGAGGAGCGCGCCGGCCAGCTTTACGGCCTCGGCTTGATCGGCGGCTTCTGCCACCTGTACATCGGCCAGGAAGCGGTCGCCGTCGGCCTCCAGTCGGCGATGAAGCCGGGCCATGACAGCGTCATCACCGGCTACCGCGACCACGGCCACATGCTCGCCTACGGCATCGATCCGCGCGTCATCATGGCCGAGCTCACCGGCCGCGCCGCCGGCATCTCGAAGGGCAAGGGCGGCTCGATGCACATGTTCAGCGTCGAGCATAAGTTCTACGGCGGCCACGGCATCGTCGGCGCGCAGGTGAGCCTCGGCACCGGCCTTGCCTTCAAGCACAAGTATTCGGGCGACGGCGGCGTCTGCCTCGCCTATTTCGGCGACGGTGCGGCCAACCAGGGCCAGGTCTACGAAAGCTTCAACATGGCCCAGCTCTGGGGCCTGCCGATCATCTACGTGATCGAGAACAACCAATATGCGATGGGCACCAGCGTCAACCGCGCTTCGGCCGAAGACCAGCTCTTCAAGCGCGGCGACAGCTTCCGTATCCCCGGCCTCCAGATCGACGGCATGGACGTGCTCGCGGTGCGCGCCGCCGCCGAGACGGCGATGGAGTGGGTGCGCGGCGGCAAGGGTCCGATCCTGCTCGAATTGAAGACCTACCGCTACCGCGGCCATTCCATGTCGGACCCGGCCAAGTACCGCTCGCGCGAAGAGGTGCAGTCGGTCCGCGACAAGTCGGACCCGATCGAGGCGGTGAAGCGAGAGCTCGCCGCCATCGGCGTCAGCGAGGCCGACCTCAAGGCGACCGACGCCGAGATCAAGCGCATCGTCGTCGAAGCCGCCGACTTCGCCGAACAGTCGCCGGAGCCCGACGCCTCCGAACTCTACACCGACATCCTGGTCGAGACCTACTGATGCCCATCGAACTCAAGATGCCTGCTTTGTCCCCGACGATGGAGGAGGGCACGCTTGCCAAATGGCTGGTGAAGGAAGGCGACACCGTCTCCTCCGGCACCATCCTCGCCGAGATCGAAACCGACAAGGCGACGATGGAGTTCGAGTCGATCGACGAAGGCGTCGTCGCCAAGATCCTCGTTCCCGAAGGCACGGACGAAGTGAAGGTCGGCACCGTCATCGCCGTTCTCGCCGCCGATGGCGAGAATGCCGACGGGCTCGCCGGGGGTGCGCATGAAGTCGCCGCTTCCCCGGAAGAGCACGGCCAGGCCATCGCCGCCTCGCCTGCCGAGGAAGCGCAGGCGCAGCAGGCGACGGTGAACGCGCGTCCGGTGGAAGGGCAGGAGCCCGCCAGCCTCAAGGTCGAGCCGGAAGTGCCCGAAGGCACCGAGACCGTTCGCCAGACTGTCCGCGAGGCGCTTCGCGACGCTATGGCCGAGGAGATGCGCTCGGACGATCGCGTCTTCGTGATGGGCGAGGAGGTCGCCGAGTATCAGGGCGCCTACAAGGTGACGCAGGGCCTGCTCGACGAGTTCGGCCCGCGCCGGGTCATCGACACGCCGATCACCGAATATGGCTTCGCAGGCGTCGGCACCGGCGCGGCGATGGGAGGGTTGAGACCCATCATCGAATTCATGACCTTCAACTTCGCCATGCAGGCGATCGATCACATCATCAATTCGGCCGCCAAGACCAACTATATGTCGGGGGGCCAGATGCGCTGCCCGATCGTGTTCCGTGGGCCGAACGGCGCGGCATCCCGCGTCGGCGCGCAGCACAGCCAGAATTACGGTCCCTGGTATGCGAGCGTGCCCGGCCTGATCGTCATCTGCCCCTATACGGCCGCCGACGCCAAGGGGCTCCTCAAGGCAGCCATCCGCTCCGAAGACCCGGTCGTCTTCCTGGAGAACGAGCTTCTCTACGGCCAGAGCTTCGAAGTGCCCAAGCTCGACGATTACGTCCTGCCGATCGGCAAGGCCCGCGTGGCGCGCGAAGGCACGGACGTGACCTTGGTCAGCTACTCGATCGGCGTCGGCGTCGCGCTCGACGCCGCGACCAAGCTCGCGGAGGAAGGCATCGAGGCGGAAGTCATCGACCTTCGAACACTGCGCCCGCTCGACAAGCAGACGGTGCTCAAGTCCCTCGCCAAGACCAACCGCATGGTCTGCGTCGAGGAAGGCTGGCCGACCTGCTCGATCTCGTCCGAGCTCATGGCGCTGGCGATGGAGGAAGGCTTCGACGACCTCGACGCGCCTGTCCTGCGCGTCACCGACGAGGACGTTCCGCTTCCCTACGCCGCGAACCTCGAGAAGCTCGCCCTGATCAAGGTCGACGACGTCGTCCAGGCCGCGCGCAAGGTCTGCTACCGCTGACGCGCACGCACCCGCCGCTGCGCGCCGGGTGCGAGTGGTGAGATCGCCCTTGTGAGGATTGGACCCGTCATCGTGCTCCGGCGAAGGCCGGAGCGTCGGTTGTCGCGCGGCGGCCTGGGCTCCGGCCTTCGCCGGAGCACGGATTGCATTCGATGATCCCCCTCGACCCGGACCGCACCCTGGCGCTCGCCTACGTGCCCGTTGCGCGCCGCCCCGCCGTCGAAGCGCTCTGGCGCCTCGATGCGGCGCTCGCGTCGGTGCTTTCCACTGGCAAGGAGCCGCTGATCAGCCAGATCCGGCTCGCCTGGTGGCGCGAGGCGCTGGAGAGGCTCGATAGCGAGAGCCCACCGAGCGAGCCGATCCTGCAGGCGCTGGCGGCGCATGTCGTGCCCGCCGGGGTCAGCGGCGCCGAACTCTCCGCCATGGAAGCGGGCTGGGCGGTGCTCCTGTCCGCGGAGCCGCTCAGCGAGGCCGACCTCGCGCTCTACGCATCGGCGCGCGGGGGCCTCCTCTTCCGCTACACGGCGCACTTGCTCGGCGAGCCGTCACCCGAACCCGCCGTCGAAGCGGGGGGAGGGGCGTGGGCGCTGATCGACCTCGCCCGCCACAGCACCGACGCGCCCGATGCCGAAGCCGCTGCCGCCGCCGCCCGAGCCGCGCCGCCCATGCGCTGGCCCGCGCGCCTGCGCCCGCTCGGCATGCTCGCGGCGCTCGCCCACCGCGACGCCGAGCCGGAGCGCCCGCGCTGGGAGCCGCAGGGTGCGCCGCGCCGGATGCTGCGCATGCTCCGGCACCGCCTCACCGGAAATTAAATCCATTTCGGACCTTTGATTTTCTCCGTTTCGGAGCCGGATTATTACCCGCTCCGGAACGGGAGAGACGGCGATGTTTCGTTACCTCGCGGGCGCCGGGTCGGCGATGCTGCTGATCCTGGCCGGCTTCTTCATCTGGCGAATCCAGGCGCAGCCGGAGACGAGCGTCCCCGCGCCGCCGGCCGATGCCGAGCAGGCGGACGGCGACGAGGAGGAGGGCTCGCCCGCCAAGGCGCGGCGGCCCGGACGCCCGCCGGAAGCGTCCGCCAAAAGCAAGGAAGAGCGGCGCTTCGACCGGGCCGACAAGAACAATGACGGCCGGATCACCCGCGACGAGCTGCTCCAGCCTCGGCAGAAGGCATATGCCCGTCTCGACACCAATCGGAACGGCTCGCTGAGCTTCGAGGAATGGGCGGCGAAGAGCATCGAGAAGTTCGGCCGCGCCGACGGCAATCGCGACGGAAGCCTGACCCGTCAGGAATATGCGACCACAGCGCCCAAGCAGCGCGCGCGGCCGAAGGCGTCGAACTGCGCGTGCTGAGAGTCGCCAATGAGGCGGTGCTGCGGGCAAGGGCGCTGAGGCGCGTGTTGTCGCCGCCCGAGGCGAAGCTGTGGAGCCTGCTGCGGAAGCGTCCTGAGGGGCTTAAATTCCGGCATCAGCATCCTGCGGGTCCGTACACCTTGGACTTCTACTACGCGGCGGCGCGGCTCGGGATCGAGCTGGACGGGGCCAGCCACGACATGGGCGACAATCCGGCGAGGGACGCGCGGCGCGATGCCTGGCTCCTGAAGCAAGGCATCCGCATCATCCGCTTTGCGGCCCAAGACGTCATGCGCGATCCAGAGTCGGTCGTGACGGCGATCTGCCAGGCTGCCGCCGCTCATCCTCCCCATCGCAAGATGGGGAGGGGGACCACCCGAAGGGTGGTGGAGGGGTAGGTGGCTCGGCATTCGATCTACTCGACTCGAACCCGTTGAGTCCTCCGCCCTTTACCCCTCCACCATGCTTCGCGCTTCGACGCCGCCTGCGGCGTCGCTCAGGATAGGCATGGTCCCCCTCCCCATGCTGTGCATGGGGAGGATGCTAGCGCCGCGTTACCCATCTCAGGGCGCCGCGGATGTGATCGAGGAAGAAGGGCTGGGCGTAGGTTTCGGGGGTGTGGCCGAGGGCGGTGTAGAAGATTCGGCCGCCTTCATATTCTCGCGACCAGCTTATCGGCCAGGGGGCGCCGGCGGGTTCGCCGATGCAGGCGGGGTCGAGGGTGAGGAGGAGGCGGGAGCCGGGGCGCCAGTCGCGGATCGCATACCATTCGTCGGTGTGATCGAACATGCGCGGCAGCGGGGCGGTGGCGGGGTGCGTCGCATCCGCAACCGAGAGGCGGCCGCGCTGGGTGCCGGGCGGGTGGCGCTGGAAGCGGCCGCCGAGCATCTCGCCGTACCAGGGCCAGTGATAGTGCGAGTCCGAGGCTGCGTGGATGCCGACGATGCCGCCCCCGCGGCGCACGAACGCCTGCAGCGCCTCGCGGCGCGGGCCGGTCAGCCACTCGCTTTCGGGCCGCTCGGGGTCCGTCGTCGCGCTGAGAAGAATGATCGCACCGACGCCGTCGAGCCGGCCGGTGTCAAAGGCGGACGGGTCTTCGCTCAGCACAGCGGTGCCGCCTTCCTCCTCGATCAGGCGTCGGAGCGCGGGCAGGGCGGCGCCGATCGCCTCGTGCCGATATCCCGTGGTGTGGCTGAAGACGAGAATGCGGGAGCCGCCGAGGTTCGTGCGCGGCACGCTCGCGCAGGAGGCCAGCACCAGGAGGAGCGCGGCAAGCAATCCTCCCCATCGCAAGATGGGGAGGGGAACCACACGCAGTGTGGTGGAGGGGTATCTTTCGCCGGCGATATCGAACTTCACGCGGGAACCTCGACGTCTGAGCCTTCTACCCCTCCACCATGCTTCGCATGGTTCCCCTCCCCATGCGGGGCATGGGGAGGAATCCACTCGGCAAGCGCGGCGCGGGCGCGGGAGGTGTAAAGCAATTTCCGATCCGCTTTCTTCGAGCGGCCTTCGATCGGCGGGAAGAGGCCGAAATTGACGTTCATCGGCTGGTAGACGGACGCGTCGGCGCCGCCGGTGATGTGGCCGAGAAGGGCGCCGAGGGCGGTCTCGACCGGCGGCGGCGCCAGCGTCTCGCCCTTGAGCTCGGCCGCGGCGAAGCGTCCGGCGAGGAGGCCGACGGCCGAGGATTCGACATAGCCTTCGCAGCCGGTGATCTGGCCGGCGAAGCGGATGTGGGGGGCCGTCTTCAGCCGCAGCGTCCCGTCGAGGAGCTGCGGCGAATTGATGAAGGTGTTGCGGTGGAGGCCGCCGAGCCGCGCGAACTCGGCCTTTTCAAGCCCCGGGATCGTCCGGAACAGGCGCACCTGCTCGGCATGTTTCAATTTGGTCTGGAAGCCGACCATGTTCCACAGCGTGCCCAGCGCATTGTCCTGGCGGAGCTGCACGACGGCATAGGGCCACCGCCCAGTGCGCGGATCGTCGAGGCCGACCGGCTTCATCGGGCCGTAGCGCAGGGTGTCGACGCCGCGGGACGCCGCGACTTCGATCGGCATGCAGCCCTCGAAATAGGGCGTGTCCTTTTCCCACTCCTTGAACTCGGTCTTCTCGCCGTCGAGCAGGCCCTGGTGGAAGGCGAGATACTGCTCCCGGTTCATCGGGCAGTTGATGTAGTCCTTGGTCTCGCCCTTGTCCCAGCGAGACGCCATCCAGCAGACGTCCATGTCGATCGTCTCGCGGTAGACGATGGGCGCGATGGCGTCGAAAAAGGCGAGGGCGTCGGCGCCGGTCGCCGCGCCGATAGATTCCGCCAGCTTCATCGCGGTGAGCGGCCCCGTCGCGACGATGGTGAGGCCGGAAGACGGGAGGGCGTCCACCCGCTCCCGCACGATCTCGACATTCGGGTGGGCGGAGAGCCGCTCGGTCACTTCGGCGGCGAAGCCTTCGCGGTCGACGGCCAGCGCAGAGCCTGCCGGCACCTTGTGCCGGTCCGCCGCGGACATGATCAGCGAACCCAGCGCGCGCATCTCGGCGTGGAGCAGCCCGACGGCGTTGCGCTCCGCATCGTCCGAGCGGAAGCTGTTCGAGCAGACGAGCTCAGCGAGGGAATCGGTTTGGTGCGCCGGCGTCGTTTCGCCGCTGCCCCTGAGCTCCGAGACGCGCACCTGCACCCCCGCCTCGGCGAGCTGCCACGCGGCTTCCGACCCGGCGAGGCCGCCGCCGACGATATGGACCTGATATGTCATGGCCCTGCCTCTAGAAGGTGGCGGGGCAGGGCGGAAGAGGCGGTGGATCGCATGCGCGCATCGGAGCACAATGACAGGATAAGGAGGCAGACGCAGGGAAGACCGGGATGGTTTTCGGTCTCCCGGTTGCAGGGCGTGCGGCGAACCTTTAGGTTCAGCCCCGTCAACTTGGGGGGAACCATGAAGACATTCTTCGTCAGCAGTTGTGCTGTTGCGCTTGCCTGTCTCGGGAGTGCTGTTTCCGCGGAGCCGTTTCCGCCCGTATCGCCGCAATTTATCACGATCGGCGAGAACAACCTCGTACCCGGCGGCGAACCGAGCGAAATCGCGCTGCAGACGGTACCGCTCGCACGCGCCACGGCTTTCTTTTCGACCCTGCGGCAGGAGGCCATCGAGGCCCGTTACATCATCGGCTCGTGCGAGGATCGCGCGCACTACATTGCCATGATGGCGCAGCGGGCGGGACTTTCGGTGGGAAAGGTCTGGGCGATTGCTCCGGCGCGCTACACTCTCCTGAGCAGGGAGCTCATCCGCGTCAGCGATCCATCGGGTATCACGGAGCAGGTGACATGGGGGCACCACGTCGCGCCTGTGCTCCGCGTCGACCGCGGCCAAGGCGATGTGCGGACTGTGGTGATCGATCTTGCATTCCACGGATCCGGCTTCTTGGACCTGGATGAATGGACCGGCCGCCTCGGACCCAGAGCGCTGTTTTTCTTCACTGGCGCCGACATGTGGCTCTTCAATTCACTGGACGCCCTGCAGGTTTCCGACCCGCGGCCGGCCAACGATCGGAATAGGAGGTCGGATGATCCGGCGAGCGTCACAATGCCGAGGTGGATGCCGAACATCCTGACCGGCCAGTTCATGAGGTACGACCCACAAATTCATAACAAGTATATATCGGCCGGAATGGCGCAGGACGATATTGCCATGCGTGTATTTACAGGCCTTGCTACCTATCCTGAGACAGACCGGTCCGGACTGAGAAACCTGCTCCAAACCGAAGACGGTGTGAAATCGCTGGTGGCCGATGGCCCTGTTACGGGCGTGTCGGCGGGGACTCAGCGCGCGCTCCAGAGCTATTACCGGACCCGGGAAAGTCACTGGGCGGCTCGGCTGGCGGCCCTGAACCGGTGAGCCGCATGGACATTTGGCGTGAAACGTAGAACGCGAATCTTCACCATCGGCTATGAAGGCTCGACCCAGCCGGAGCTCATTGCGGCGCTCACGGGGGCGGGCGTCGAGCGGCTGATCGACGTGCGCGCCGTGCCTTTGTCGAGGAAGCCGGGCTTTTCGAAGAACATCCTCGCCGCAGGGCTGCGCGAGGCGGGGATCGACTATGTGCACTTGAAGGCGCTCGGCACGCCGCCCGCGGGCCGCGAAGCGGCGCGCAAGGGCAAGGCGGACGTG
>DASWMS010000017.1:0-67202 GCA_036399655.1 Allosphingosinicella sp.
GGGCCCGGTGATCGACAACGAAGCCGCCGACCGCCTCCAGGAGGCGTTTCTGGAGCTGATGGGGCGCGGCGGCCGCCCGATCCGCCGCCTCGACCGCAAGGCGGACGACCGGCCTTTCCTGACCCCCGCCATCGTGGACGTCACGAACGTCGCCCAGCGCAGCGACGCCGAACTCTTCGGCCCCGTCCTCCAGATCGTGCGCGTGCCCGATTTCGACGCCGCCATCGCCGAAGCCAATGCGACGCGCTACGGCCTCGCCGCCTCGCTCGTCGGCGGCTCGCCGGAGCTTTACGACCGCTTCTGGGCGAACGTGCGCGCCGGCGTGATCAACTGGAACAAGCCCACCAACGGCGCCCCGTCCAACGCCCCGTTCGGCGGCGTCGGCTTGTCCGGCAATCACCGCCCCAGCGCCTATTACGCCGCCGATTACTGCGCCTATCCGGTCACCAGCTCCGAGGCCGACCAGCCGCGCGCCAGCATCGGCGTCGGCCTACGCGACATCCAGATCGCCAACGAGATCGAAGGCTAGGCGCGGCAGCGGAGCCCGGCTCGCCGTCATCCTGACGAAAGTCAGGATCCATGAACACGAAGGTCTGAGGGAGGTACTCGGACGCTTGTGTTCATGGATGCCGGATCAAGTCCGGCATGACGGCCTAAGCGTGTCTCTGCCGCCCCGCCTCAATCCACCAGGAGCTCCGAAGCCGACCAGCCCCGCGCGAGCATCGGCGTGGGCCTGCGCGACATCCAGATCGCCAACGAGATCGAGGGGTAGTCTCGGCAGTGGAGCCCGGCTCGCCGTCATCCTGACGAAAGTCAGGATCCATGAACACGAAGGTCTGAGGAAGGTTCTCGGACACTTGTGTTCATGGATGCCGGATCAAGTCCGGCATGACGGCGCAAGCGTTTCTCTGCCGCGCCCCCTCAATCCACCAGGCGCTTGCTCGCGTACGTAAACTCCAGCGCCAGCCTGCGCGCGCTCTCCTGCAGGTTCGCCGCGGCGGAGTGGCCGCCCTGCATGTTCTCGTAATAATAATAAGGCTGGCCGAGCGCCTGGAGCCGCGCCGCCGCCTTGCGGCCGTGGGCGGGGTGGACGCGGTCGTCGGCGGTCGAAGTATGGATGAACGGGGTCGGATAGGTCCGGCCAGGCGTCAGCCGCTGGTAGGGCGAATAGCCTTCGATCCAGGCGCGCTGCTCGGGAATGCGCGGATCGCCATATTCGCCGATCCACGACGCACCGGCACCGAGCAGATGGTAGCGCATCATGTCGAACAAGGGCACCTGGATGATCGCCGCGTTGAACAGGTCCGGACGCTGCGTGATCGCCGTACCGACGAGCAGGCCGCCCTGGCTTCCGCCGATCACGCCGAGCCGGCGCGGGCTGGTGATCCGCCGCCGGACGAGATCCTCCGCGACCGCGATATAATCGTCCCAGGTGCGCTGCTTGTTCTGGCCTTGCGCAGTCTGGTGCCATTCGGGCCCGAACTCGCCGCCGCCGCGCAAATTCGCGACGACCCAGGCGTTGCCGCCCTCGAGCCACAGACGCCCGGTGGTGCCCAGATAATTGGGCAGCATCGAGCTCTGGAAGCCGCCATAGCCGTAGAGCAAGGTGGGCGTGGAGCCGTCCATCGCCGCCCCGCGCGGGCGGACCACGAAGTAGGGGATCTTCGTCCCGTCGCGCGACGTCGCTTCGTGCTGCTCGACGACATGGTTCGCGGCGTCGAAGCGCGCCGGGCTCGCCTTGATCCGCTCCGGAGGCCGGTTCGAAGCCGCGTCGTAGAGGTAGAGCGAGGTCGGCTCGAGGAAGTCGGTGACCGTGAACATGGCCAGGTCGTTCTCGTCGGATGCGGCGGCGACGTTCACCGTCGCATTCTGCGGCAGCGGCACCGGCCGGCTGCGCCATGCGCCGCGCTCGAAATTCCAGACCGAGGCACGGCCCCGAACATTGTCGAGCGTAGTGATGATGAGCCCGTTGCGCGTTGTGGCGACACCCGACAGCGTCTGCCGCGGCCCCGGCGCCCAAACCAGCGCCGGACGCGCCCGCGCCGGATCGCGCTTCCATTCGTCGAGGTCGTAGGAGACCACCGAATCCGTGGCGAAGCGAAGGCCCGGCGCCGCCTCCCAGGGCTGGTCGAGCGTGACGAGCAGGCGCCCGTCGACGATCCCCGCCGGCGAAGCCTTGCGCGGCAGCGGCAGGACGACGTTCTCGCGCGGTGTGAACAAGGTCCACTCATTCTCGAAGAAGCTCACGGCACGGCCGACGCCGGTCGCATGGACGCGGCCCGCCGCGTCGCGAAGCACCAGCGGGAAGACGCGAACGTCGCTCGCCTGGCCCCGGAAGACCTCCTGGGCCTGGGCGAGCGGCTGGCCGCGCGTCAGGCGCCTGATGGTGATCGGATAGCCCGAGGTGGACATCGTCCCTTCGCCGAAGTCCCGGGCGACGAGGATCGTGTTCTCGTCCACCCAGGCGACGTTCTGCTTGCCTTCGGGCAGGCTGAACCCGCCTTCCACGAAGCGCTTGTCGACAAGGTCATATTCGCGGACGAAATTGGCGTCGCGCCCGCCGTTCGAGAGCGTGACGAGGCAGCGGCGCTGCTCGGGCTCGAGGCAGGACATGCCCTGATAGACCCAGTTGGCATTCTCGGCCCGGGCGAGCGCGTCGACGTCGAGCACCGTCTCCCATTGCGGCGTCTCGGTCCGGTAGCTGGCCAGCGTGGTGCGGCGAAGGATTCCGCGCACATGGTCCTGGTCCTGCCAGAAATTGTACATGCCCGACGGGCGGAAGGCGACGAACGGGATGCGGTCCCGCGCCTGGAGGATCTGGAGCGCGCGGTCGTAAAACTGCTGGTAGCGGGGGTCCGACTGGAGCGCGCCGAGCGTCTTCTCATTCTCACCGCGAGCCCAGGCAAGGGCGCGCTCGCCTTCGATCTCCTCGAGAAATTCGTTCGGATCGGCCTCAGCGGCGGGAGCGGCCGCCTGGGAGGAGCCCGTCGTCTGGGCGGTGGTGGCGCCGGTCGCGGTCATCGCGGCGGCTCCGGCGAGAAGAAGCTTGGTGAATCGCATGTCATCCCTTCGAATGTAGGTCGTCTACGCGCGCGACGTTAGTGGCCGCGCCGGCCGCCGCATATGACGGATATTGCTAATCGCAACGTGCCATATTCCCGCAGCGCGCTCGGCCCCGTTCGTCCCGAGCGAAGTCGAGGGGCGTGGCGGGGCCTCGGTGCAGCGCCCCTCGACTGCGCTCGGGACGAACGGGACCAGCGCCTCAGACGCTAGGCTCCGTCAGCCGCGCGCCTCCGGCATGTAGCGGTCCTCGACGAGATCGGAGAAGCGCGTGATCTTGGCTTCGAACTTCAGCGTGATCGTGCCCGTCGCGCCGTGGCGCTGCTTGGCGATGATCACTTCGGCGCGGCCGTGCACGTCGGCCATGGCCCGCTGCCATTCCTCGAAGGCGGCGACCGAGCCGCTGTCGTCGCCCGCCGCCGCGGACGCTTCCTTGGGCTTCTGGAAGTTGACGTAATATTCCTCGCGGTAGACGAAGAGCACGATGTCGGCGTCCTGCTCGATCGAGCCGGATTCGCGAAGGTCGGAGAGCTGCGGGCGCTTGTTCTCGCGCTGCTCGACCTGCCGGCTGAGCTGCGAGAGGCCGATCACCGGCACGTTCAGCTCCTTGGCCAGGGTCTTGAGGCCTCGTGAGATTTCCGAAATCTCCTGCACGCGGTTGTCTCCGCCGCCCTTGCCGGTGCCGGACAGGAGCTGGAGATAGTCGACGATGATGAGGCCGATGCCGCGCTGGCGCTTCAGCCGCCGCGCGCGGGTCCTCAGCGCCGCGATGGTGAGGCCGGGCGTGTCGTCGATATAGAGAGGCAGCCCTTCCAGCTCGGCCGCGGCCCGGGCGAGGTTGCGGAAATCCTGCTGGCTGATCTTGCCCATGCGCAGGCTCTCGGACGGGATGCCCGAGGCTTCGGCGAGAACGCGGGTCGCGAGCTGGTCGGAGCTCATTTCGAGGCTGAAGAAGGCGACGGGCGCACCGGCCGAGCGGGCGGGCTCGATCCCGTCCTCCATGTCGCGCAGGTAGCGCTGCGCCGTATTGTAGGCGATGTTGGTGGCGAGCGCCGTCTTGCCCATGCCGGGACGGCCGGCGAGGATGATGAGATCGCTGTGGTGGAGGCCGCCGGTGCGGCTGTTGAAGCTGTCGAAGCCGGTGGTCAGGCCGGACAGGCCGCCGCCCGTGTTCAGCGCCTTTTCGGCCATCTGCACGGCCAAGCGCGTCGCCTGGGCGAAGCTCTTGACGGAGCCCTCGCCGCCGCCTTCCTCCGCCACCCTGTAGAGCGCCGCTTCCGCCGTCTCGATCTGGCCCTTCGGGTCGACGTCCTCGGACGTGTCGAGCGCCTGCTCCACCATCTCACGGCCGACGCCGATCAGGGCGCGCAGGAGCGCGAGATCGTAGACCTGGTCCGCGAAGTCGCGCGCGCCGATGATCGCAGCGCCGCTCCCGGTCAGCGTCGCGAGATAGGAGGGACCGCCGAGCTCCTTCATCTGCTCGTCCGCCTCGAACAGCGGGCGCAGCGTGACCGGGTTCGCCACCATGTTCCGATCGACCAGCCTCAGGATGGCCTCGTAGATCCGGCCGTGAAGCGGATCGAAGAAATGGTCCGGCCGCAGCTTCATCTGGACATCTTCGGCGAGCCGGTTGTCGATCATCAGCGCGCCGAGAAGCGCAGCCTCCGCATCGACGTTCTGGGGGAGGGACGGAGGAGCGGCAGGGGTGTCGACGATCGCAAGTGCTTGGGCCATCGGGCGACACTAGCCCTTCTTCGGGCTGTCTCAAGCTGTTCCATTCCGTTTCGAGGTCTTTCACGGGGACCGATCTGTGAGCCCGCCTGTGGATGAAACCTCCCGTCATCCCGGCGAAAGCGGGGATCCAGCGGGCGCCGGAGCCAGGCTCGGCGTTCGTCTGGATTCCCGCTTTCGCGGGAATGACGGAGCGGGGCGGGAATGACGGAGCCGGGCGGGAATGACGGAGCGGGCGGGAACGACGAATGGCTCCGGGTGTGGCGCCCCGCCCCCTCGCCCGCTACACGGCCGCCATGTCCGACCCGCGGATCATCGACATCGAGCTCGACGAGCGGACGATCATCTGGCGCAACCCGGACGTCGAGCAGGAGCGCCGGATCGCGATTTTCGACCTCCTCGAATCCAACCGCTTCCAGCCCGCCGGCCACGACGGCCCGTTTCGAATCATGCTCCGCGTCGAGGACAACCGCCTTGCCATCGACTTGAAGGATGAGGCCGGCGCCCCGCTCGAGACGATCCGCCTGGGCCTCGCCCGCTTCCGCCGCCCGATCCGCGACTATTTCGCGATCTGCGAAAGCTATTTCAAAGTCGTCCGCTCCGATTCGCCGCGCGGCCTCGAAGCGATCGACATGGCGCGGCGGGCCGTTCACAACGAAGCGTCCGAGCTGCTGATCGAGTGCCTGGACGGGAAGATCGAGCTCGATTTCGACACCGCGCGGCGGCTCTTCACCCTGATTTGCGTGCTCCACATCAAGTGAGCGGCTTGCCCTCCGGCGCCGGAGCCGCGAAAGCTTCGGCATGAACATGCGCGCCCTCCTCCTCCTCGCCCTCCTGCCGCTTGCCGCCTGCGCCGGCCCCCGGCCCTACGCGCCCGTTCAGGACGTGCGCTACAATGCCGTCGGCGCCGCGCCCTTCTGGCTGCTGACCATCGGCGACGACCGCATCGTGCTCAGCCGCGCCGGCGAAGGCGGGCGGATGGCCGAGGCCGTCTACCCGCGCGTCATGGCGCGGCGCCACAAGGGCGCGCACATCTGGGACTCGGGAGAAGGCGTCCAAGTGATCGGGATCGAGGCACGGCCGGGCCGGTGCGAAGGCGCGCGCGGCATCGTCTACGAGGACAGGGTCCGCATCCGCCTGAGCGGCGCCGAGCTCCACGGCTGCGGCGGCCGCATCCTCGAAGGAGGGCGCAGCCGGTGAGCATCATGTCCGACAAGTGGATTCGCGCCCGCGCCCTCGAGGACGGCATGATCGAGCCGTTCGAGGACGGACAGCGGCGCGAGGGGACGATCAGCTACGGCCTCTCCTCCTACGGTTACGACGCGCGGGTCGCCGACGACTTCAAGATCTTCACCAACGTCGACAGCGCGATCGTCGATCCGAAGGACTTCGCCGCGAACAGCTTCGTCGACCGGAAGACCGACTGCTGCATCATCCCGCCCAACAGCTTCGCCCTGGCGCGGACGGTCGAATATTTTCGAGTGCCGCGCGACGTCCTCGTCATCTGCCTCGGCAAATCGACCTATGCCCGCTGCGGGATCATCGTCAACGTGACCCCGCTGGAGCCCGGCTGGGAAGGCCACGTCACGCTCGAATTCTCGAACACGACGCCGCTCCCCGCCCGCGTCTACGCCAACGAAGGCGCCTGCCAGTTTCTCTTCCTGCAAGGCAACGAGCCCTGCGAGACGAGCTACGCCGACCGCGCCGGTAAATATATGGGGCAACGCGGAGTGACTTTGCCCAAGCTTTGAGACGAGCGGACTGCTTGCTCCGGCCGATCGCCGCTTCTCAGCAGTCGCTTGCGGCGCACACGCTTCGGGCATAGGCTGCCCTTTCTCTTGGGGGGAGAGTGTCATGACAGGCTTCTATGCGCGCGCCGCGACTTCCGGGGACGGATGCGCGCCCGCACATTCGCGGGAAGCCTGAGCCATGGCCATGTGCCTTGGGCCGGAGGTGGTGGACGCGCTCCTGCTCGGGGCGGCGGACCGGCGGCGGCAGCTTCAGGATTTTCCGATCCTGGGCGACGTCTGGACCTGCTACGCGCAAAAGCCGCCGCCTGCGATTCCGCCGGACCTCCTCATCCTTCCGACGTGGGAGAAATCCGCCGTCGAGGTCGCCGACCTGCTCGAAAAGCCGGGCGAGGCGCAGAACGATGCCAACAGGAGCCGGGGCGTCGCCTATCTGAACGACCTCGTCGTCGCGACGCTCGATCTCGTCGATATCGAAGCCACCATCCTGCCGGCGACGCAGTGGTGGGACAATGTCGAGGATCATTGGGACGCCGGTCTCGTCGGCTCGCTGCGCGACCGCATCGAGGACGAGCTCAAGTCCACGCTCGGCAGCGCGGCTTCCACGACCATCTTCGGGAAGAAGAACTGCAAGAAGAAGTCGTCGGAGCCGCAGCGCGCATTCGTTCAGCAGGCCGCCCGCCTCGGACTGCTCATGGGAGTCTTCCTCGCCGCGCGCGATCATGTCGAACCGAAGGGGGACAAGGGCGCGAAGGGTGCCGCGGACACCTTCGAGAAGGCGGTCGAACGCCTGGGGCACAAGGCGATCGTGGATGCCGGCGAAGCGTCCGTTCTTCGCGTCCGCGCGGCTTATGAAAAGTTCAAGGAAGTCGCCGAGTCGGACACGGAAAGGCGGGAGTGGAAGGGCGCGATCTTCAACGTGGCTCTCAACCGAAAGGCCGAAACCAGCGTCGCCGAATCCGTCGCAGCCATCAAGGGGGACGCGGCGCGCTCAGTGTTTTCGATCAGCTGCAAGAGCGTTGCATGGGCGGTGCTCGACAGCGGGATCGACACCTTCCACCCAGGTTTCGTGGACCACGCTCGTGAGGCCAAGCAGGCTCCCGCTCCGCCGCGGCCACCCGGCTCGCTGCCCTGGCGCCCGCACCGGATCAAAGGGACCTTCGACTTCCGGCGCATCCGCGCCATCATCGCGGTGAAGCCGGCCACGCTGACGGCGGTCGAGGCCGACATCGCCAAATACTCGGCGCTCAAAAGCGGCGAGATCAAGCGCTATCTGGAAGGGCTCATCGAGGACCGCACCCGCCGGCTTCCGATCGACTGGCGCAAGATCGAGCCGCTCATAACGGTCGACACGGGCCCGCAGAGGAAGGAACAGCCGGCGCCGCCGAACCCTCACGGCACCCATGTCGCCGGGATCATCGGCGCGGACTGGCGCGAAGACGACCACAATCCCGCGAAGACGCCGCTCGAAGGCGTATGCCCGGACATCCAGCTTTACGACTTCCGCGTGCTTGGTTCCGACCTCGGCGACAGCGAGTTCGCGGTGAGCGCGGCACTCCAGTTCATCCGCTTCTACAACGAGCAGGGCGGCTACCCGCGAATCAACGGCGTCAACATGAGCCTCGCCATCCGCCACAATGTTCGCAACTATGCGTGCGGCCGGACGTCGGTCTGCCTCGAGGCCGAAGCACTGGTTTCCAACGGGGTCACGGTCGTGGCGGCCGCGGGCAACCGCGGCTACCAGCAATATCAGCTTGCCGACGCCACGACCTTCGAAGGCTATGCCGCCTCCAGCATCACCGATCCCGGCAATGCCGAAGGCGTGATCACGGTCGGCTCCACCCACCGCCACTGGCCGCACACCTATGGCGTCAGCTTCTTCTCCAGCCGCGGCCCGACGGGCGACGGACGGATGAAGCCGGACCTCCTCGCGCCCGGCGAAAAGATCGTCAGTACGGTTCCCGGCGCAGCGCAAGACCAGATGGACGGCACCAGCATGGCGGCTCCGCATGTGAGCGGCGCCTGCGCCCTCCTCATGGCGCGTCACGAGGAGCTCAAGGGCCAGCCCACACGGATCAAGCAGATCCTGTGCGAGAGCGCGACCGACCTCAAGCGGGAGCGAAGCTTCCAGGGCCACGGCATGGTCGACGTGCTGCGCGCCATCCAGTCGATCTGAACGGGAGAGCCACGATGCGCTACGAATTCCTGCCCGCCTTCAAGGGCGACTGCTTCCTGATCCATGCGGGAACGGACGAGGAGCCCGTCCTCATCCTCGTCGACGGCGGCCCGCGCGGCACGTACGAGCAACATCTGAAGCCGCGGCTGATGGCGCTGCGCGACGAGCGGGGCCTCGGCGAGGGCCAGCCGCTGGTCATCGATCTCGTCATGGTCAGCCATGTCGACGACGATCACATCAACGGCATCATCGACCTGTTCGAGGAGATGCGGGAGCGCGCAATGGCAGGCGATCCGCCGCTCTTCGAAGCGCGCGGCCTTTGGCACAACAGCTTCGACGAAGTCATCGGGAGATCGCAGATCGGCGCCCAGGCCGCGCAGTTCGGGGCCGCCTCGTTCGGCGCCGCGATCGAGGAGGATGACGAGATCGACGAGATCGAGGCGCACGACGCTGCGCTTATCCTCCAGAGCGTCTCGCAGGGACACCAGCTTCGCGACCTCGCCAGTTCCGACGAGCTGCGCATTCCGATCAACGACGACAGCGGCGGACTGATCATGACGCGGACCGGCGAGACCACGGTCCACGAGCTCGGCGGCATCCGCCTGACGATTGTCGGCCCGCGTGAGGCCGAGCTGAGGAAGCTCGAAGAGGAACATGATGCGTGGCTCCGGCGGCGGCAGGAAGAGGGCAAGCCGATCACGCCCGGCTCGCTCCTTCAGTCGCTGAGCGACGAATCGGTCGCGAACCTTTCGAGCATCGTCATTCTGGCCGAGCGGAACGGCGCGACCGCGCTTCTGACAGGCGACGCACGCAGCGACTATGTGCTCAAGGGACTGGAGGAAATCGGGCTCGTCGCGCCCGGAGGCGATTACGAGGTTGGCCTCCTCAAGATGCCGCACCACGGCAGCGACCGGAACGTCGACGAGGATTTCCTGCGCCGGGTGACCGCGCCCCGCTACCTGTTCACCGGCAATGGCGAGCATGGCAATCCCGAGCGCGAGACCTTCCGGATGCTGATGGCCGCGCGCCCGGGCGCGGACATGGAATTCCACCTCACCTATCCGATCGACGAGATCGATCATGAGCGGAAGCGCGAATATGACGCAGCACGCGCCAAGGAACTCGACAAGCAGGCCGCGGGCAGGCTGAAGCCCCCGAAGACGGTGCGCGCTGAATGGTCGGATGCGGACCATTCCGTGGGAGCGCTTCGGCACGAGGCACCCGCGAACGTTCGCTTCATCGAGCCGGAAGGTCCGATCGTCACACTGTGACGGGCGCCCTGCCCAAGCTCAGCCCAGGATCGTCTCCACCCACGCCGCGTAGGCGTCGATGAAGCCCTGCATCACCTTCTTCGTCCCTTCGTTCGCCAGATTGCCTTCTTCGTCGAAGAAGGTGCCGGCGTTGCCGTAATAGGCTTCGGGCTGCTGAAGGGTCGGCATGTTGAGGAAGACGAGCGTCTGGCGCAGGTGGTGGTTGGCACCGAAGCCGCCGGTGCCGCCCACCGAGAGGCTGACCACGCCCGCGGGCTTGCCGTTCCAGACGCCGGCGCCGTATGGCCGCGAGCCGACGTCGATCGCATTCTTGATCACGGCGGGAAGCGAGCGGTTATATTCGGGCGTCACGAAGATGACGCCGTCATAGCCGGCGATCGTCTCCCGGAAGCGCGACCACTGCGCCGGCGGCGTGCCCTCGTCCAGATCCTGGTCGTAAAAGGGAAGGTCACCGATCTCGACGATCTCCAGCTCCAGCGAAGCGGGCGCGAGCGCGGCGAGCGCGCGGCCGGTGGCGCGGCTGAAGGAGCCCTTGCGCAGGCTCCCGACGATAACGGCGACTTTGCGTGGCATGGTGACTTTCTCCTGGAATATGGGGGTCAGAGCGCGCCGAGACGGCCGCTTCGATAGTCGCTCACCGCCTGGGCGATTTCTTCGCGGCTGTTCATGACGAATGGGCCGTGTGCGACGATCGGCTCGCGAAAAGGCTCGCCATGGCCGAAGAGCAGGGTCGCCTCGCCGTCGCCGGCGAGCGGGACGGTGTCGCCGTCGCCCATCGCAACCAGATGGTGCTCCTGGACCGGAGTGCCGGAGACGGTGGGCGTCCCCTTTACGACATAAAGGAAGACGGTGCGGTTGGACGGTGCCGGCAGGTCGAGCCGCCCGCCCGCCTTCAATTTGACGACCATCATCTGGAGGCCGGTCAGCGAACGGAACGGCCCTTCGGCGCTCCCGAAAGCCCCGGATATCACCTGGACCCCGGCCTTGCCGTCCGCAGCGCCGACCACCGGGATATCGGCTGCGTCGAGGCCCTTGTAGGCGGGCGCCGTCATCTTGAGGCGGGCGGGAAGGTTCACCCAGAGCTGGATGATTTCCAGCGGTCCGCCTTTCTCCATGAAGCCGCGCGGCGACAGCTCGGCATGGACGAGGCCGCTTCCCGCCGTCATCCACTGCACGCCGCCCGCGCGGATCACGCTCTCGTGCCCGCCGCTGTCGCGGTGAGCGAGTTCGCCCTCGAGGATGAAGGTCACCGTCTCGAAGCCGCGATGCGGATGCGGACCGAAGGGCAGCCCGCGATTGTTCGGCGGATAGGTCTGCGGCCCGTGATGGTTGAGGAACAGGAACGGGTCGAGATGTTCGATGCCGGGGCCGGGCACCGGCCGGCGCGTCACCAGATCGCCGATGTCATCGCGATAGGCGGCATGCTGCCTCAGGACCCGTCTCGCGCTCATCGTTTTCGCCCCTTCGCGGTTAGTCTCTCGACAACCCAGATGGGGTTTACCTGACTGTTTGGAAATCCGCTCTTTTCACAACCTGCCGTTGCGGGGAACGCAACGCAGGCAGAACGTCAGCGGCCCTTGTGGCGGATGTTGGAAGGGCGGCCGCGGCGGCCCTGCATGTGTTTGGGCTTGCCGTCGTCGCCGCGAGGAGGCCCTCCGGCGCCGCCCTTACCGCCTTTGCCGCTCCGCCCGCCGTCGCGCCGCACCTGCCGCCGGGCATGGGCCGGCGAATAGGAGGCGTCGGGCAGCTCGAAGCGCAGGCCCCCGGAGACGGGGTTCGCCTCGACCAGGCGGAGCTTCAGCCGCCGCCCGGAGGCGAAGGTCTCCTCCGTATCTTCGCCGATCAGGCTGTGGCTCGCTTCGTCGTAGCGGAAATATTCACTGCCGAGCGTCGAGACCGGCACCAGCCCGTCGCCGCCGAGCCCTTCCACCGTCGCGAAGAAGCCGAAGGGCTGGACGCCGGTGATCCGGCAATCGACGAGGTCGCCGACCCGCTCGGAAAGATAGGCGGCGACATAGCGGTCGAGCGTCTCGCGCTCCGCTTCCATGGCGCGCCGCTCGAGCTGCGAGATGAGTTCGCCGGTCACCTCCATCGACTCGGTCTCGCTGTCGCTGAGGCCGCTTTCGCGCACCTCGGGCCCAAGCGCGAAGGCGCGCACCAGCGAACGGTGGACGACGAGGTCGGCATAGCGGCGGATCGGTGAGGTGAAGTGCGCGTAGGAGCCGAGCGCCAGGCCGAAATGGCCGTGATTCTCCGGCGAATAATAAGCCTGCGTCTGCGAGCGCAGGATCTGTTCCATCACCTGCGGCCGGAAATCGGCGTCGCCGACCCGCTCGATGATGTGGTTGAAGGTGGACGGGCGCACCACCTGCCCGAGCGCGAACTCGACGTCGAACGTCTTCAGATAGTCCTTGAGCGCCACCAGCTTCTCGCGGCTCGGCGGCTCGTGATCGCGGTACATGACGGGCGCCTTCTTCGTCTCCAGCGCCTTGGCCGCCGCGACGTTGGCCGCGATCATGTAATCCTCGATGAGCTTGTGCGCATCGAGCCGCTCGCGCGGCGCCACCGACATGATCCGCCCCTTTTCGTCGAGCACGACGCGGCGCTCGGGCAGATCGAGCTCAAGCGGCCCCCTTTTCTCCCGCGCCTTGTACATCGCGCGCCAGCAGTCCCAGAGCGGGCGGAGGGTGGAGGCGACCAGCGCCGGGGGCACTGGGGGCGAGTCCGCCTTGATTTCCGGCATCGAGCAGGGCGAGGATGCGACTTCTACCGGTTCCCGTGAAGCCTCGGGTCCCTCATCCCCGCTAGGGCTGAGCTTGTCGAAGCCCGGGTCGCCGCGCTCTGCATCCCGGGCTTCGACAAGCTCAGCCCTAGCGGTGGTGGTTGCACCCCGAGATTCACTTGCCACCGCATCCATCGCCGCCTGCGCATCCTCGTAGGCGATGTTGGCCGCGATGCGGACGCGCGCGCGGGTGAAGCGCCAGGACTTGAGCTCGCCCTGCTTCGAGACCTGGAGGTGGCAGACCAAAGCCGCCCGGTCCTCGCCTTCCTTCAGCGAGCAGACGTCCGCCGACAGCGTTTCCGGAAGCATCGGAACGACCCGGTCCGGGAAATAGACGCTGTTGCCCCGCTTCCGCGCTTCCTTGTCGAGCGCCGATCCCGGCCGGACGTAGAAGCTCACGTCGGCGATCGCGACCAGCGCCTTCCAACCGCCCGCATTGGCGGGATCGTCGTCCTCGGCGGCCCAGACCGCGTCGTCATGGTCCCGCGCATCGGCCGGATCGATCGCCACGATCGGGACATGCGTCAGGTCCTCGCGTTCGCCGAGCGGCTGCGCGGCCATGCGCTCGGCCTGCTCGATCACGGCATCGGGAAATTCGTGCGGGATGCCGTGCTTGTGGATGGCGATGAGGCTGAAGCTTCGCGGCGCGAACGGATCGCCGAGTACGTCCGAAACCCGCGCGGTGATCCGCGGCGGCCGCCCCGTCTTCTCCGCGAGGACGAGGTCGCCGGCCTGGGCCGGGCCGAGGTCGGAGATCGGAAGCTCGCGCCGCTCCTTCTTCTCGACCGGCTTGAGCCAGTACCCCTTGTCCCCTTCCCGGTGCACGACGCCAAGGACGAGCTCGCTCCCCTTGGCGAGCTTCTTCATCGGATGCGCCGCATAGCCGTTGCCGCGCTGCTCGGTGCGGGCGAGGACCCGGTCGCCGGGCGCGAGCGCGCTTCCCCGCGGCCCCTTGCGCTCGAGGACCCGCAGCCGCGGCTCGGGCACGCCATCGGCCTCCCAGCGCTCCGGCACCGCCCAGACCTGGCCCTGCTCGTCGACGTCGGTGACGCGCAGCACCGTCACCTTCGGCACCCCGCCCATCTTGTGAAAGGCGCGGCCGGGCGCGGCGTCGATCAGGCCTTCGTCGGTCATGTCGCGGAGCAGCGCTTTCAGCGCGATCTTGTCCTGCGCCGAAAGCCCGAAGGCCTTGGCGATCTCGCGCTTGCCCGCGGGCACGTCGCTCGTTTCGATGAACTCGAGGATCTGCTCGCGGGTGGGCAGGCCGGTGCGGTGGTTCGGTCTTGGCATCAAATCCTCAAACGTTCGTCCCGAGTAGCCGTCGAGCCTGTCGAGACGGCGTATCGAGGGACATGGGTCCTTCGATACGGGGCCTCGATACGGCTTCGCCTACTCGGCCCCTACTCAGGACGAACGGAAAGGGTTCCGCCACAGCAGGCCGGTCACTGCCCAGCCGTCGCGGGAGTCGTCCACGGCCGGAACGCACCGCCGGGCACCGCCGACGCGACGGGGCTCTCCGAGCCATCTTCGGATACGGACGAGACTCCGAAGACGTAGTCGTCGACTCGGACGCCGCGCAAAATCCCGTGATAGCTCCAACCTTCCCACGGGTCGCAACCGGCTATCCTGCAACCGACAAGCAATTTCGAAGCGTCTCCAACTCGCAGACTATGCTCCCAGCCTGCTGCATCGGTACGCCGCCAGCGCACCCGGTAGGAGGTCGCCCCGGCCACGGGACGCCACCTGATCATCGTGTCGGTCGAGACGGCGCCCTCCGCCACCGGCTCGGGCGGCATCGGCGCCCGCGCCAGCGCCGCGAGCGCCGCGACGTTCAGCGCCGTCACACGCCGCAGGTAGGCGAAGTCCATCTTGTCGGCCGTGTCGCCGAACTCGACGCCGTTCTCGACCCTGAGGTCCTGGTGCTGGTGGTTGTAATTCTCGACCGCAACCGAGAAGCGCACGGCCGGGAAGCCGGCGTTCAGGAATTCGGTGTGGTCGCCGCCGCGGCCGAAGCGGTCGTTGCGCCAGATCTGGCGGACGTCGAGGCCGAGGCCGAGCTGCCCAGCCAGCGTCGCGACGAAGCGGGACAGGTTGCGAGAGGGCGAATCGTTCTCGCCGCCCAGGCTCCTCACCTGCGGCCGGAGCTGCTCGCCGCCCTGCCAGCGCAGCCCTTCGGAGAAGACGCGCACGTTCGCCGCGTCGCACACGCCGTCCGAGCCGCAGCTGTTGCCGATGATGTCGTTGTTGAGGTTCGCCTCAACCTGCCAGCCCTGCGCCTTCGCGTAATCCGCCAGGATCTTGCCGCCGTGGAGCCCCTGCTCCTCGCCGGAAAGCGCGGCATAGACGATGGTCGCGGGAAAGCGGTGCTTCGAGAGCACCCGCGCGGCTTCGATGACGGCCGCCGTTCCAGATCCATCGTCGTTCGCGCCGGGCGCATCCGCCGTCGCGTTCATCACGTCCGTCACCCGGCTGTCGATATGGCCGGTGATGACGATCACGCGGTTCGGGTCGGTCGTGCCGCGCTGCACCGCGATGACGTTGGTGACCCGCGTCGGCGTCGGGATGCGCCGCCCGGTCACCACCTCCGACGGCCGCGCCGTCGTCAGGCAGCCGCCGCATTCGCGCGAAATCCGGCGGAACTCCGCCTCGGTCCAGTTCAGCGCCGCGCCGATTCCACGCGTCGGATGATCCTGCGACGAAAGGGTGTGCCGCGTCCCGAAGCGCACCAGCCGCTCGACATCGGCGCGAAGCCGCTGCTCCGACACTCCATCGGCGATCTGCGTCAGCGGCGCCGGTGCCGCGGCGGCAGCCGGCGCGGCGGCGCGGCGAGTCCGTTGCGCGGCGGCGGCGGTGCAGGCGATGGTGGCGGACAGGGCGGCGGCAAAAAGGAGGGTGCGCATCATGATTCCGGCCTCTGCGCCTCCCCGCCGCGAGTTGCAATGGGCGGCGACCGGAGCCGAAAACAGGTTCATGGCGCCCGGACGCGGCTCGCGGTAAGCTGCGGCCATGCACGCAATCCTCCTCCTCGCCGCCGCTCTCTCCGCGGCCGGTTTCTCGGCTGCCGCCGTCGTGCAAACGGCCGCGGCGCAGGCACCGGCTCGAACGAATCCCGGCGAGGGCGAGTGGGTGAACCTCGTCACGATCCAGCGGCTGCGCGACGAATTCGCCGAGCGGCCGCGCGAGGCGAACCTCCGGGCGGCGCACGAACGCGGCTGGACGCTGTTCAGCCGGCCCGTCGCCTTCCCGGAGCCTTACAACCGGCGCACCTTTGTCGGCGAAAGCTATGTGCTGCTCGATCTGAACGATGCCGGCCTCGCCGCCGGTTGCCGGCCGTTGCGCCCCAGCGCCGCACCGCAGCTCGACGCCTTCGCCTGCGCGTTGCTGATGCGGCCGGGCTGGTTTTCCGCCACCTTCGTGCCGCAGCGCGAGTCGCTCGCCGGCCGCTGGGTGATGGGATTGCGCTGGGAGAGCCTTCCCGCTTCGGCGCATCGCGCTCGAGAGGCGGGCGCGCCGCGGCCCTCGATCACCGCTCCGCCGCCGCCGCCAGCGCCACGGGCCGCGCCCCGCCCCTCTCAGCCGGAGCCGCCGTCGCAGGGGCCGCGGCGGGGCATTTCAGGCTCGCTTCTGGCGGACGATTATGGCGGCATCGCCGACCTGCAGATCCGCGAGGGCCAATTCGAAGCCGAGCTTTCGGTCAACGAAGACGGCGTCACGACGGGCTGCCGAGTGACGCGCTCGACCGGCAACGACGCCGTCGATGCGCGAACCTGCGCGCTGCTCGTCCGCCGCGCGCGCTTCACCCGCCGCGTCGATGCGTCCGGCCGGCTGATCGCCGATACGGTGACACAGCCGGTCGACGTCGGCTGGATGCTGCACGGCTGGCGCCGCCCGCCGCCGCGCTAGGCCGCGGTGACGGTCTGCTCGATCGTGCCGAAAATCGGATGGCCACGCTCGTCGTCCATCCAGATGCGCACCGTGTCGCCGCGCTTCAGGAATTCGGTGCGGGCCGCCCCTTCGAGGATCGTCTCCACGGTGCGCACCTCGGCGATGCAGCTGTAGCCGAGCCCGCCCGCCGCGATCGGCTTGCCGGGGCCGCCATCCTCGCCGCGGTTGGAGACGGTGCCCGAGCCGACGATCGAGCCGGCGCCGAGATTGCGGGTCTTCGCGAGATGCGCGACCAAGGTCCCGAAATCGAAGGTCATGTCCACGCCCGCATCGGCGCGGCCGAAGGGCTCTCCGTTCAAATCGACCTTGAGCGCGCCGTGGAGCTTGCCGTCCTGCCACCGCTCCCCAAGCTCGTCGGGCGTCACCAGCACCGGCGACAGCGCCGAGGCCGGCTTCGACTGCAGGAAGCCGAAGCCCTTGGCGAGCTCGGCCGGGATGAGGTTGCGGAGGGAAACGTCGTTGACCAGCCCGACGAGCCGGACATGCCCGAGCGCCTCGTCGCGCGAAACGCCCCGCGGCACGTCGCCGGTCACGACGACGATTTCCGCCTCGAGGTCGCAGCCCCAGCTTTCGTCGGCGAGCGGGATGGCACCGCGCGGCGGCAGCATCTCGTCGGACGCTCCCTGGTACATGAGCGGATCGGTCCAGAAGCTTTCCGGCATCTCCGCGCCGCGCGCCTGGCGGACGAGCTGGACGTGGTTCACATAGGCCGAGCCGTCCGCCCATTGATAGGCGCGCGGCAGCGGCGCCAGCGCCTCCCTTTCATGAAAGCGCTCGCGCGGGATGGCGCCGTGCTCGAGGTCGGTGGCGAGCAGCTCGAGCATCGGCCCGATCCGCTCCCAATCGTCGAGCGCGCTCTGGAGCGTCGGCGTGATATGCCCTGCGTCCGCGCACCAGGCGAGGTCCCGGCTCACCACCACCAGCCGCCCGTCGCGCCGTCCCGGCAAGGATCCAAGCTTCATTTCACCTCCGTCATCCCGGACTTGATCCGGGATCCATGAACACCCGCGGTGCAGAACCATCCCTTTCGGTGTTCATGGATGCCGGATCAAGGGACCCCGTGAAAGTAGTACTTTCACGGGCGCCCAGCCCGGCATGACGGCTGTGGCTGGCAATCGCGCCGCGCCTTGGCTAGTGCGCCCGCATCATCTCCGCTCAAACCGAGAGCCACATCCATGCGTAACATCGACCATTTCATCGGCGGCGGCGCCTATGCGTCCGGCGAGCGCCCAGAAGGCCATAGAAGCGCCGACATCTTCGACCCGAACAACGGCGGCGTCCAAGCGACCGTCCGCCTCGGGACGTCGCAGGACCTCGAAAAGGCGGTCGCCGCCGCCGAGGCCGCCCTCCCCGCCTGGGCCGCGACCAACCCGCAGCGCCGCGCCCGCGTCATGTTCAAGTACAAGGAGCTGGTCGAGCGCAACATGGACGAACTCGCCCGCCTGCTCTCCTCCGAGCACGGCAAGGTCCTCGCCGACTCGCGCGGCGACATCCAGCGCGGCCTCGAAGTGATCGAGTTCGCCTGCGGCATCCCCCATGTCCTGAAGGGCGAGTTCACCCAGGGCGCCGGCCCGGGCATCGATGTCTATTCGATGCGCCAGCCGCTCGGCGTCGTCGCCGGAATCACGCCGTTCAACTTCCCGGCCATGATCCCGATGTGGATGTTCGGCGTCGCCATCGCCTGCGGCAACGCCTTCATCCTGAAGCCCTCCGAGCGCGACCCTTCGGTGCCGATCCGCCTTGCCGAGCTGATGAAGGAAGCGGGCCTTCCCGACGGGATCCTCCAGGTCGTCCACGGCGACAAGGAGATGGTCGACGCGATCCTCGACCACGAGTCGATCAAGGCGATCAGCTTCGTCGGCTCCTCCGACATCGCGCAGTACATCTACTCGCGCGGCACCGCGAACGGGAAGCGGGTGCAAGCCTTCGGCGGCGCCAAGAATCACGGCATCGTCATGCCGGACGCCGACCTCGACATGGTCGTGAACGACTTGGCGGGGGCGGCTTTCGGATCGGCCGGCGAGCGCTGCATGGCGCTCCCCGTCGTCGTCCCGGTCGGGGAAAAGACGGCGAACGACCTTCGCGAAAAGCTCATCCCCGCCATTCGCGCCCTTCGCGTCGGCGTCTCCACCGACGACGAGGCGCATTACGGCCCCGTCATCAACGCCGCCCACAAGGCGCGAATCGAGCAGTATATCCAGATGTGCGCCGACGAGGGCGGCGAGCTCGTCGTCGACGGCCGCGGCTTCGCGCTCCAGGGTCATGAGGAAGGCTTCTTCATCGGCCCGACCTTCTTCGATCATGTGAAGCCCACTTTCCGCTCCTACCAGGAGGAGATTTTCGGCCCCGTCCTGCAGATGGTCCGTGCCGACGGCTTCGAAGAGGCGCTCCGTCTCCCCTCCGAGCACCAGTACGGCAACGGCGTCGCCATCTTCACCCGCAACGGCCACGCCGCCCGCGAATTCGCCGCGCGCGTCAACGTCGGCATGGTCGGCATCAACGTGCCGATCCCCGTCCCCGTCGCCTACCACACCTTCGGCGGCTGGAAGCGCTCCGGCTTCGGCGACATCGACCAGCACGGCCCGGAAGGCGTCCGCTTCTGGACCAAGTCGAAGAAGGTGACGCAGCGCTGGCCGGACGGCTCGGTGACCGGCGAAAACGCCTTCGTCATCCCCACCATGGGGTGAGGCACGAGCGCCCTCACCCGCACAACGTCATCCTGACGAAAGTCAGGATCCATGAACACCGAGCCTGAGAATAGCTGAGGCGGCCGTGTTCATGGATCCCCGGATCAAGCCCGGGATGACGGCGTGAGCGTGGAAGGGTGCGGCGCGACTGGATCGAACCCAAGCTCCAGCGCCCGATCCGCCCACAACGGATTGCTCCCCTCGATCAGCGCCACCTTCCAGCCGCGCCGCCAGTTCTTGAGCCGCTTCTCCCGCGCGATCGCATCCGCCATGGTGTCGTGCATCTCATAATAGACGAGGCGATAGACGTCGTGCTCGGCCGCAAAGCCCCGCGTCAGCCCCTCGCGGTGCTTGTAGAGCCGCGCCAGCAGGTCCGCGGTCACGCCGACATAGATCGTGCCGTTCCGCCGGCTCGCCAGAATGTACACGCACGGCTGCTTCGGCATGAGGCAGGCTCCTGAGAAGACGAGAGTGTTTCATCCCACAGGCGTCATCCTGACGAAAGTCAGGATCCATGAACACTGACGCAGCCCATCTGAGCGCGCCGGTGTTCATGGATGCTGGATCAAGTCCAGCATGACGGTCTTCCCCCACAGCCCGCACCCGTACCCCCGTCATCCTGACGAAAGTCAGGATCCATGAACACTGACGCACGCAGTTCGGGCACGCCGGTGTTCATGGATGCTGGATCAAGTCCAGCATGACGCTAGGATGAGGCATGACCCTCCTTCGCCTCCTCCTCGCCCTCCTGCTCCTCCCGCTCGTCGCCGCCTGCGCCACCACCGGCGCGCCGGACCCTGCAACCAAGCGCATCGCCCTCACCTTCGACGACATCCCCCGCAGCCCCGGCGCCTTCTTTACGCCGGACGAGCGCACACAGCGCCTCATCGCCGGCCTCCGCGCCGCCCGCGTCCGCCAGGCCGCCTTCTTCGTCAATCCCGGCAGCCTCGCCCAGCCGCACGGCGCCGGCGGCGAGCGGCGGATCGCGGATTATGTCCGCGCCGGCCACGTCCTGGCCAATCACAGCTTCAGCCACCCGGCGCTGACTGCCGTCACCGCCGAAGCCTATCTCGCCGACATCGACCGCGCCGAGGACTGGCTCCGCGGCCGCGACGGCCGCCGTCCCTGGTTCCGCTTCCCCTATCTGAACGAAGGCCAGCGCGATCTCGCGAAGCGCGACGCGATCCGCGCCGGCCTTGCCCAGCGCGGCCTCCGAAACGGCTATGTCACCGTCGACGCCTCCGACTGGAACATGGAGCAGCTCACCATCGAAGCCGTCCGCGCCGGCAGGACAATCGACCGCGCCGCCCTTCGCAACCTCTACATCGAGAGCCACGTCGAAGCCGCCGAATTTTACGAAGGCCTCGCCCGCCGCACGATGAACCGGTCGCCCGCCCACGTCCTCCTCCTCCACGAAACCGACCTCGCCGCCCTCTGGATCGCCGATTTGGTCGCGGCGCTCCGCGCCCGAGGCTGGGAGATCGTCACCGCGGACGAGGCCTTCGCCGATCCGCTGCGCACCGTCATGCCGAACGTCCCCGTCGCGCAGGGTACGCTGATCGAAGCCATCGCCTGGCAGAAGGGCCTCCCCGCGCCGCGCTGGTACGAGCGCAACAACATCGCGCTCGCGAACCGCCTCTTCGCCGAGCGCGTGCTCCACGAGGCACCGCCCGCGCAGTAACACGCCCCGGCGTCATCCTGACGAAAGTCAGGATCCATGAACACGGACTTGCAGACGACCCACCGACACCGTGTTCATGGATCCCGGATCAAGTCCGGGATGACGACGGCGGGCGGCGGGCCAAGATCGGGGCTGTAACCGCCCGCGTCTGGCGCTAAGGGACCGGCGACACCTTCCCGCCGAGAGACATACATGAGCCAGTTCGACCTCACCGACGAGCAGCGCCAGATCCAGGAGATGGCGCAGAGCTTCACCGCGGACGCGATCACGCCCCACGCGGCCGAGTGGGACGAGAAGCATATCTTCCCGCGCGACACGATCCGGCAAGCGGCCGAGCTCGGCTTCGGCGCCATCTACGTCTCCGAGGATAGCGGTGGCATCGGCCTCGGGCGGCTCGAGGCGGCGCTGATCATGGAGGCGATGGCTTACGGCGATCCCTCCACCTCCGCCTTCATCTCGATCCACAACATGGCGAGCTGGATGATCGACCGCTTCGGCTCGGCCACGGTCAAGCAGAAGTATCTCCCGAAGATGGTGACCATGGAGCATATGGGCTCCTATTGCCTCACCGAGCCCGGCTCCGGCTCCGACGCCGCCGCGCTCAAGACGCGCGCGGTCAAGGACGGCGACTTCTATGTCGTCTCCGGCTCCAAGGCCTTCATCTCGGGCGGCGGCGAGAACGAAATCTACGTCACGATGGTCCGCACCGGCCAGGAGGGGCCGAAGGGGATCAGCGCCCTGGTCGTCGAAAAGGACATGCCCGGCGTCAGCTTCGGCGCGCAGGAGAAGAAGCTCGGCTGGCATTCGCAGCCGACGTGCCAGGTCAATTTCGACGACGTCCGGGTTCCTGCCGAGAACCTCGTCGGCGCGGAGGGCGAAGGCTTCCGGATCGCCATGATGGGCCTGGACGGCGGCCGGCTCAACATCGGCGCCTGTTCCCTCGGCGGCGCCCAGCGCTGCCTCGACGAGGCGATTTCCTACACGAAGGATCGCAAGCAGTTCGGCCAGGCCGTCGCCGATTTCCAGGCGACGCAGTTCACCCTCGCGGACATGGAGACGGAGCTTCAGGCCGCCCGCATGCTCCTTTACGCGGCCGCCGTGAAGGTCACGGACAACGCCCCTGACAAGACCCGCTTCGCCGCCATGGCCAAGCGCCTCGCCACCGACACCGGCTCCTCCGTCGTCGACCGCGCCCTCCAGCTCCACGGCGGCTACGGCTACCTCCAGGATTACCCGATCGAGCGCTTCTGGCGGGACCTTCGAGTCCACTCCATCCTCGAAGGCACCAACCAGATCATGCGCCACGTCATCGCGCGCGACATGCTCCGGCAGTGAGGCGTTCAAATCGTCATCCCGGACTTGATCCGGGATCCATGAACACCGTCGCTTCCGATCCTGACACGTCAGTGTTCATGGATCCTGACTTTCGTCAGGATGACGCTCGATGACCCCCGACATCATCACCACCGTCGAAAACCGCGTCGGCCGCATCCGCCTGAACCGCCCGAAGGCGCTCCATGCGCTCACCCGCGACATGTGCACCGCGATGATCGAAGCGCTTCTCGAATGGCGCCGCGACACTGCCGTCGATGCGATGATGCTCGATCATGCCGAAGGCCGCGGCTTCTGCGCGGGCGGCGATGTCGTCATGCTTGCGAAGAGCGGCGCCGCGGACGGCGCGGAAGCGCGCGCCTTCTTTCACGAGGAATACCGCCTCAACCACCTCCTGTTCACCTACGCCAAGCCGACGATCGCCTTCATGGACGGGATCACCATGGGCGGCGGCGTCGGCATTTCGCAGCCCTGCCGCTTCCGCGTCGCGACCGAGAACACCCGCTTCGCCATGCCGGAAACGGCGATCGGCCTGTTCCCGGACGTGGGCGGCGGCTGGTACCTCTCGCGACTTCCGGGCCGCGTCGGCTGGTTTCTCGCGCTGACCGGCGCACGCCTCGACGGCGCCGAGTGCCTGCGCCTCGGCCTCGCAACCCACTATGTCGAGAGCCTGTCGCTCGACGACCTCAAGGCCCGCATTGCCGCCGAGCCCGACCGCATCGAAGCGCTGCTCGGCGAGCACGCCACCCCGGCCCCACCGCCCAGGATCGAGGCGCACCTCGCCGACATCGACCGCCTGTTCGCCTCCGACGATCTCGAGGACGTCCTCGCCGCCCTTCGCGCCGAGGATACCGAATGGGCGCAGGCCCAGCTCGAAAGCCTCGCCTGCAAGAGCCCGCAGGCCTGCAAGGTGTCGCTGCGAATGCTCTACGACGGCGCGCTCATGACCGACTTCGCCGAGGAGATGCGCCAGGAATATGCGGTCGCGACGCGCGTCGTCCAGCGCCCGGACTTCGTCGAGGGCGTCCGCGCGCTCCTCGTCGACAAGGACAACCAGCCCGTCTGGGACCCGCCGACGCCCGACGACGTCACCACCCGGATGCTCGACCGCATCTTCGCGCCCATGCCCGCCGGTGAGGAATGGACGCCGCTGAGGCTTTGAATGCGGGCGGAAGCCGTTCCTTCTGCGAACCAGGATGGTACAAGGAGTGATGCAGCAGCAGCCTCCCTCCCGTCATTCCCGCGAAAGCGGGAATCCAGACGAAATCTCCGCCCGCGCGGCGCTGCAATCCTGGATTCCCGCTTTCGCGGGAATGACGGCGGAAGTGCCGGGAAAGCCGCGCACTGAAAACAAAGGGTTTTCCCCCGGCTTTCCGAGCAACTTCATCAACTTTGAAACTTCACTCCGCCGGCACCGCCGCCGGCGCACCGCCCAGCCATTTCGGCTTCAGCCTGTTCACCAGCCGCGGGAGAGGACCGTTCCTGTCCATCCATTCGGCATATTCCCGGTAGGCGGGGTCGGCCGAAAGGTGCCGCTCCTCGGTCTTGGCGCGCCAGTAATAGACGCCGCTCACAAGTCCGAGGATCACGGTGTTGCGCACCATGTCCACGGGATTGCCGCTCACCGCCAGGAACGGCCAGATCGCGAACCACCAGAAGAGGTTCTTCGACACATAGGCCGGGTGCTTCGTCCAGGCATAAGGCCCGTGCGTCAGGATGCCGCGGTGCGTGAGGTTCGAGAAGCGGAAGCCGAAGGCGATGGTGGCCCAGGCGTAGACCGCGGTAAGCGCAACCAGCCAGAAGCCGATCGCCACCATGACGGCCGGATAGTCGATGAACCAGTGAATCCACCCCTCGTCGCCCGCCGTCCCCTGCCAGTAATCGAGCGGCCCGCCCGGGTTCATGAGGACGAAGGGCGGGTAGCAGACGAGCGCCGCGATCCAGCCGGCCGCATAGGGGTTTGCCGAGCGGATGTGCGCGTCCAATGGCTTCAGCGTCAGGATGTAGCCGACGCTGGCGAAGGTCACGTCGAGCATGAACATGATGCGGATCAGCCAGAGCGCGAGGTTCGCCGGGTGCCCCGTGATCCACTGCGTCTCCGCGAGCATCACGTTCGCCCAGTTTCCGGGCACGATCGAGATCATGAAGGCGAGGAAGAAGCCTTTCACCGCCCAGGCGCGCAGGAATTCGCGAAGCGCGTCCCGATCGACGCTGTCGGCGCGGCCGATCAGCAGTTGGCCGAAATGCCACGCGCCGTCGCGTGGCTCGACGAGGCGCCGGTCGAGCCAGAGCACGTAAGGCACGGAGAGCACGACCATCGGGATCGCGGCCGCGCCGAGCACGTACATGGCGAAGAGATAGGCGCCGTCCCAATACCAGCGCGCGATGCAGTAGAGCGAGCCGATCACGCCCCAGATCGCCCAGAGGCCGACGATCTTGACCAGGCTGATGTCCGAGACGTCGCGCACGGCGCGCGGCTGGCTGTTCCAGTCGAGCCCGGTCGTGGGGCTGCGATGCACCTTGTCGACGAACACCGACCAGAGGAGCATCGGCACGCCGCAGGCGATGAGGCCGCACAAGGCGGCGAGCGGCCCCGCCATTCCGAAGGCGCGGCCCAACCCCGCCCAGGCAAGCAGCCCGACGAGGCCCGCCAAGCCGACGCCGGCGCTCACGGCGGAGCGCGGCCGCGGGTCGGCGGCGCGAAGGTCGGGCGCGATCCTGGTTTCAGCGTTCATGAGGCGGAAGGCTTAGCCGCGATTGGTAAGGAAGCCGTGAATGGCGGGCCGGCCCGGCAACTCCCCGCAGCATTCACCGCATACGGCGCATAAGGGCTTCTTAAACCTCTCTTGTTCATTGTGCGGCTTCGAACCTGACACCTGGGGGGTGACATGCAGCCACGCGGAAGTGTGGAAGGAGTGGAAACGGAAAGCGGCTGCGACGCCGCAGTTGAAGCCGCGCGCGCCGCCGACCGGCGCCGTGACATCCGCCACCTCACCATCCTGCGCGTCGGCGCCGTCATCGTCGGCGAGCGGCGCGAGCTCTGCCTCGTGCGCAACATCTCGGCGGGCGGCCTGATGGCGATCGTCTACACGCCGATCGAGAAGGGCGAGCGCATCGCCGTTGAGCTCAAGACCAACCACCAGATACCCGGCACCGTCACCTGGGTGCGCGATGCGACGATCGGCCTGGCCTTCGACGAGAAGATCGACGTCGCCGAAGTCCTTTCCAGCGCCGCGATGCTCGACAATGGCTGGCGCCCGCGCATGCCGCGCGTTCCGGTCGACCGCATGGCGACGCTGCGCGCCGGCGCCCGCACCTACTGGGTCTCGACCCGCGACATCAGCCAGGGCGGCGTCAAGGTGGAGGCCGACCAGCCGATCGAGATCGGAGGCGAGACCGTCGTCACGCTCGAGAACTTCCGCCCGATCACCGGCGTGGTGCGGTGGCGCAAGGACAATGTCGTCGGAATCAGCTTCAACCAGGTCATCCCGTTCCACGAGCTCGGCCGCTGGCTGACCAAACAGCAGCAGAAGACGGGCTGAGGGGCAGGCTGCGGCTCCGTCCGGGCGCGGCGGGCGGGCTGGAGCGGGTAGCGGGGATCGAACCCGCATCACAAGCTTGGAAGGCTAGTGCTCTACCATTGAGCTATACCCGCAATTCAATGACTTACGTCACGCCCGCCGCATCAGTTTACAGGGCGGTTTACATTCCGGCCCTGCTGAGGCGGTCCGCCAGTGCCACGACGACGGCCGCGCCGTCAACATAGGTGCGGCGGATTCTGGCGACGTTGGTCTCGCCTCATGCGACGAATGCGGTGACCTTGCGGTCGGTCAGAATGGCGCCGCGCGCCGGCGGCAGAGCCTCGTGACGAAGGTGCCGTGGCAGCCGCGGAGGTGCTTGGCGCGGTCCGGCTCGTCCAGCGTTTCGTCGCCCTTGTGGCTGAGGCCGGCGCCACCGTTGCCCGCGTCGCGCACCTCCTTGAAGGCCTGGGTGAAGCCAGCCGGCGTAAAGAGCGCCCGAGGCTGTTCCCCAGCGCCGTGTTGAACGCAGGTGTGAAGGAACGCGCCCTCAGCGCCGGGGCTGAGGCGGGGCGCCGAGCTCGGCGCGCGTGTCGCGGCTGAAACGGCCCATCAGGTCCGCGCCGCCGTCCGGGCCGAAGGCGGCGAGCGTGGCGACGCTCAGCGCCTGTTCCTGAGCACTGCAGGTCTCGAAGGCCCCTTCGGCCCGCACCCGGGCGGAGCGTCGGCCGTCCGTCGCAAGCGCCGCTTCGAGGCAGATCCGCCAGTCGCGATAGGCGACCATGCTCGCGGTCACGTCGATAGCCGGCGGCTGGGGATTGGCGACAGGCGGCGGACTCGTCGCGGCGTTCGGGTCGGGCTGGACTGCATGGGCAGCGGCGAGAAGCAAGGGAAACAACATCCGCGCAGCTTCTGCCTAGGCGCGCGCTCCGTCAAGCAGGGACGCACGCGCGCCCGCGCGGGGCGCCGGTGGAGCGGGCGGGCGAGCCATGGCCCGCCCGCACCTGCGCGTCTCTTATTCGGCGGCCTTGCGGCGACGGCGGCCGTTGCCGCTCCCGCTCCCGCCGCCGGAGGCGCCCGCTGCCTTGCGGCCGCGTCCGCCGCCGCTCGGAGCTTCGGCCGCGTCTCCGCCGCCGTCGCCGCCGGACGCCCCGCCGGCGTCAGCGCCTTCCGCGGCAGGGCCGCGGCGGCGGCCGAGGCCGATCGAATGGGCGAGCGTTCGGCGCTGCTCCGAATAATTGGGGGCAACCATCGGATATTCGCGCGGCAGGCCGTAGTCGGTGCGATATTGATCCGGCGTCATGTTGTGCGCGTTCATCAGATGCCGCTTCAGCATCTTGTGCTTGCCGCCGCATTCCATGCAGACGAGGAAGTCCGGCTTGATCGAGGCACGGACGGATACGACCGGGACCTTCTCCTGCGGAGCCGCTTCCTGCGCACCGGAGGTGAGGCCTGCCAGCGCTTCGTAGATGCGCTGGACGAGCGTCGGCATGTCGCCGACCGAAACCGTATTGTTCTGTACATGGGCAGACACGATGTCGGCGGTCAGTTCGACCAGCTTTTCGTTTTCCATTACAAATGGCTCCTTTTGCGCTGCCATCTTCTAACTCAGGCGCGTCCGTTAGACCAGCTTTGCACCGGATGTGAAGTGAAAATGTCGCTCATCTTCCCGTTAATCCTGCATAAATCAGTAAGTTTGGACGGGCGTGACTGTCCAGGGGCGCAGCTCGGCGTAGGCGCGGCCGTTCGGGAATGCGCGGACAGGGCGGATCGGAGGCTTGACCTCGCACGCCTGCAGCGCGAAGAAAGCCCATGCCTGACCGCCGAGACAAGAAGAGGCGCCCCGCCGCGCCTCGCATGTCCTATACGACCAAGGTGCACATGCGCCGTCGCTTCGCCGCAATCGACTTCCGGTTCATCGCCGCGGTGATCGCCCTCGCCGCCGCGTTCGTGCTGATCATCCGCTACTTCTGAAGCCGCCGCCGCGCCGCGCAGCCTGAGACCTCGAACGCACGCCCGGCGGCAGCGGGCCTGTGCGCGCCGCTGCGGTTGGAACTGGTGCCGCTCGGAAAAGGGGCTGGTGGACAGGGCTGGATTCGAACCAGCGTACGGAAACCCGGGCAGATTTACAGTCTGCTGCCTTTAACCACTCGGCCACCTGTCCGTGGGAGCGCCCTGATGGGAAGGGCGCCCCAATGGCGAAAGGGCGCGGCCGTGTCAACGCGTGCGTCCGTCGCGCGCGGCCGCTTGCCTGCCTGAAGGAGCCCCCCTAGAGCGGCGGTTTCACGCCTCGTCAGGGAGCCGAGACACCGATGCGCCATCTGGCCGCCGCCTTTCTTCTCGCCGCCGCCGCCCTGCCCCTCGCCGCGCCGGTCGGGGCGCAGGCGGTGGACCGGACGGTTGTCAACCGCCTGCTGGACGAAGGGATGAACCGCAGCGAGGTGATGGAGACGGCGGCGTGGCTGACCGATCGGATCGGCGGCCGGCTCACCAACTCGCCCCAGATGCGCATGGCGGAGCGCTGGACCCAGGAGCGCTTCCGCGCCATGGGTCTTTCGAACGTCCGCGCCGAGGGCTTCGAATTCGGCCGCGGCTGGTCGATCTCCAATCACCAGAGCAGGATGACGGTCCCGAGGATCTTGCCCCTGCGCTCGATTCCCGTCGCCTGGACCCCGCCGACGAACGGCACGGTCAGCGCCGGCGTCGTCGTCGCGCCGATGACCGAGGTTGACGATTTCGCCCGTTTCCGCGGCCGGCTGCGCGGCAAGATCGTGCTGGTCAGCCGCCCGACGGCCGGATCCGAGCCGACGGATGCCTATTACCGCCGACTGTCGGAGGACGACCTTCGACAACGAAACACCTACCAGCAGCCGAATTACTCGCCGCTCCAGATCGAGCGTACCCTGTCGCGCGCCGACTTCGCCGAGCGGCTCGACGCCTTTCTTGCCGAGGAAGGCGCCGTCGCCTGGGTCCGCCAGTCCTATCGGGACGGCGGCCTCGTCCACGGCACCGGCTATTCCTACCAGACGGGCCGCACGCCGCGGCTTCCCGGAGTCGAGATGGCCGCCGAGGATTATCGCCGCCTCGCCCGCCTCGCGCTGACCGACGCGCCGCCGACGCTCGAGATCAACAATGACGTCCGCTTCCACGACGAGGACAGCCAGGCCTACAACATCCTCGCCGACATTCCCGGCACCGCCCCCGGCAACGAATATGTCATGGCCGGCGCCCACCTCGATTCCTGGGTCGGCTCGGACGGCGCCGTCGACAATGCGGCGGGCTCCGCCGTCGTCATGGAAGCCGCGCGCATCCTGCGCCGCCTCGGCCTCCGCCCGAAGCGCACCATCCGCTTCGCCCTCTGGAGCGGCGAGGAACAGGGCATCCTGGGCTCCCTCGCCTACGTCGAGCGCCACCTCGCCACCCGTCCGCCGGAGACCAACCCCGACCGCCAGCGCCTCCGCCCGAACCAGAGCTGGCGCTACCGCTGGCCGCTGACGCCCCGCCCCGGCCACCGCGACCTCGTCGCCTATTTCAACCTCGACAACGGCTCCGGGCGCATCCGTGGCATCCACGCCGAGGGCAACGTCGCCGCCGTGCCGATCTTCCAGGAATGGCTCGCCCCGTTCGCCTCGATGGGCGCAACCACCGTCGCCATCCAGTCCACGTCCGGCACCGACCACGTCTACCTCCAGTCGGTCGGCGTCCCCGGCTACCAGTTCATCCAGGATCCGCTCGATTACGGCAGCCGGCTCCACCACACGGACATCGACAGCTACGACCACCTCGAGCCCGAGGACCTGCGCCAGGCGGCGGTGATCATGGCCAGCTTCCTCTGGAACGCCGCCAACCGCGACGAGCCGCTGCCCCGCATGCCGCTCCCCTCGCAGCCGCGCCCGTCCGATCCCTTCGAATATCCCGAGGAGGATTGATGCGACGCAAGGCCCGCCAGGCGACCAAGGCCGAGAACCGCCCGCGCTTCTGGGGCCGCCACGCGGTCTCGGCGGCGCTCGCCAATCCCGGCCGCAAGATCCACCACATCTACGTCAGCCGGGATACGGCCGCCGAATATGACATCCCCTCCGACGTCCCCGTGACGTTCGCCGAGGCGGCCGACCTCGCCCGCCACGTGCCCAAGGACGCGCCGCACCAGGGCATCGTCGCCGAAGTCGAGCGGCTGGAGGACGTCCACCTCGCCGACCTTCTCGAGGAGGCGGAGGACGGCCGGCCCCTGCTCGTCCTCGATCACGTGACGGACCCGCACAATGTCGGCGCGATCCTGCGCTCGGCCGCGGCCTTCGACGCCCTCGGCATCGTCACGCAGGATCGCCACGCCCCGCCCGAATCCGGCGCCCTCGCAAAGGCGGCGAGCGGGGCGCTCGAGACGGTGCCCTGGGTCCGCGTCGTCAACCTCTCGCGCGCCCTCGACGAGATGGCGGCCGCCGGATTCTGGCGGGTGGGCCTCACCGGCGAGGCCGAGATGACGCTCGGAGAAGCACTCGGACCCGCGCGCGTGGTCCTGGTCCTTGGCGCCGAGGGCGAAGGCATGCGCCAGAACGTCCAGGCGCATTGCGACGCCCTCGCCAAGCTCCCGATCAGCGAGCGCATCGAGAGCCTCAACGTCTCCAACGCCGCCGCCATCGCCCTCTACGCGGCAAAGGTGGCGGCGGGGGGCTGACGGGCTCGCAGGCGGACAGGATGCTCTGTTAAGCGCCTCGTTCGTCCCGAGCGTAGTCGAGGGGCGGAGGCTCGGACTCGGAGCAGCGCCCCTCGACTTCGCTCGGGACGAACGAAGATTTACCCCTGCCCTTTCACCCAAGCACGAGGAACGCTCCCTCAATCCTCAGGCGCGATGGTCACCCGCATGCCGTCCAGCTCGGCCGAAAACAGGATCTGACACGAAAGCCGGCTCGTCTCCACCCGGTGGTCCGAGGTGTCGAGCAGCTCGTCCTCGTCCCCCTTCACCGGCCTGAGCTTCCCCGCGAAGGCAGGGTCCACATGGACATGGCAGGTCGCACACGAACAGCAGCCCCCGCACAAGGCGAGCAGCTCGTCGAAGCCGTTGTCGCGGATATTCTCCATCACCGTCCAGCCGGCGCGTGCCGCGACCTCATGCTCGGTTCCGGAGCGGTCGACGACGATCAGGCGGGGCATGGCGATCCTTCGAGCTGAGGATTTGAGACGGGAAAGCGGCGCGACCTATGCTAGGCGCGGCTGCGGGTTTCAAGCGGAAGGGACGGCAAGGTGGGGATCGACGCGCAGCGGCTGAACGCCTCGCTCGACGCACTCGCGGCCGCCGAGCCCGCTTTCGCCGCCGCCCTCGCCCGCGCCGGCTATCCGGAGCCGAGGATCAGCGAGCGCGGCTTTGTCACCCTGCTCCGCGCCGTCGTGGGCCAGCAGGTCAGCATCCAGGCGGCGGCTTCGATCTGGGCGAAGCTCGACGCCGCAACGGGCGGCGCCGCCGATCCGGCGAACGTCGCCGCCGCGTCGCCCGAGACGCTTCGCGGCGCCGGCCTCTCCGGCCAGAAGGTGGCCTACGCCAGGAGCCTCGCCGATGAAGTGCTGAGCGGCCGCCTCGATTTCCGCGCCCTCCCCGACGACGACGAGGAAGCGATCGCCCGCCTCGTCCACGTGAAGGGGATCGGCCGCTGGACGGCCGAAATCTACCTCCTCTTCGCCGAAGGCCGCGGCGACGTCTTCCCCGCGGGCGACCTGGCCGTCCAGATCGAGCTCGCCCGCATCATGGGCCTTCCCGATGCGCGTCCCACGGAAAAGGTGATCCGCACCCTCGCGGAGCCTTGGCGCCCCTACCGCGGCGCCGCTGCCATCTTCGCCTGGCACCACAGACGGGCCATACCCGTCTAGCCTTCCGATTGTGCCGCTTTCGACCCGTTACGGCTCGTGCGACCGGCCCGCCGCTTGTCACCCACCCCGCATCTCCTTATCCCTCGCGATCGAAGCCTCGGCCATTGGCTTCCGCCACATTGCAACCGAGACTCGATTGCCTCAGCCGACCACCGCTTCAGCCACGCCTCTGATCGACCGGCTTCGGGCGGGCGCGGGACGCCGCACGGCCGGCATGGGCCTGGCGCTGCTGATGGAAGTTCTCCTGCTGCTTGTGCTGCTCTCGCTCGGGCCCGGAGAGCCGGCGGGCGAGAAGGAGAGTCGCACAACCGTGGTGAACTTCAGCGCCGGCAAGGCCGCCGAGGCGGCACCGGAACCCAGCAACTCCGAGCCGGAGCAACAAGCGGCGGAGCAGCCCACACGGGAGCGGCCGCCGACGGAGCAAGCGCTGCCCTTGCAACAAACCGAACCGCTGCCGCCGGCACCCGCACAGCCGCCACTGCCGCAGCCGGCGCCCTCCCGGCCGAACGCCGCGCCGGCGCCGCCCGCCGCCGCCCCCGCACCGGCCGCGCGGGCGCCCGCCGGCGCGTTTCCGCCCAATTCCGGTCGCCCCGCCGGACCGGCGAGGCCGCTTTACGGGCCGCCGGCTCCCGGCGGCCGGCCCTCTCTCGACAGCGAGCGGGTGGGAACGGCGCCCAATGGCGAGCCGCTTTACGCCGCGGCCTGGCATACGCGGCCGCGCCCCGACCAGTTGCGCGGCTATCTGGCGACCGCCAGCGGCCCCGGCTGGGGGCTGATCGCATGCCGCACGGCACCGGGCTTTCGTGTCGAGGATTGTGTCGGGCTCAGCGAGTATCCGGAAGGATCGCAGATCAATCGCGCCGTTCTTGCGGCGGCGTGGGAGTTCAAGGTGCGCCCTCCGCGGATCGGAGGCCGGTCGCTGGTCGGCAGCTGGGTGCGGATCAGAATCGATTACAGCATCGACCGGCGCTAGGCTCGTCGATCTTGTCCGCGTCGAAGATCGGAGCACCCGAGGGTCAACGACAGCTTCCCACCCGGTCCAGATGGCCGCGCGGGCGTGAACCGCTATAAGGCTGCTACCAGGAGCAGACAAAATGTCCGTTCTCTCTCAGCCCCAATTCCACAGCGAACCGGAAGCGTTCAAATTCGTCGATGGCATCCTCTGGGCGAACGGTGTTGTCTGCCCTCACTGCGGCGTAGTGGCGGCCGCGTGTACGATCTCTCCGGCGTCCGCGGTAAGCCGACGCTCAAGAGCGCGGAAGGCGCTGAGCGGTTCGGCCTGAAAAAGTGTGGCGAATGCCGCAAGCAGTTCACGGTGAAGGTTGGCACCGTGTTCGAGCACGCCCGCATGCCGCTCCACAAGATGCTGCAAGCCGTCCACCTTATCATCAGCTCCAAGAAGGTCATCAGCTCCCACCAGCTCAGCCGCGTTCTAGAGGACCAGTACAAGACGGCGTGGTTCCTGGCGCACCGCATCCGCGAAGCCATGCGCTCTGGCGACCTTGCCCCGTTCGGCACCGGCGGCGGCGCTGTCGAAGTGGACGAAACCTACTTCGGCACCAAGCGCGGTGTAGAGAGGCCCCGCGGCGGGCACTCCCATAAACTTGGGGTTCTCGCCCTAGTGGACCGCGCCAGCGGCACCATGCGCACTTTCACCTTCGACAAGTTCCGCGCTGAGCAGGTCCACCCGATCGTGCTGAGCAACATCAGCCGCGAAGCCCGTCTCATGACGGACGAAGCCAAGATGTACAAAAAGATCGGTCGCGAGTTCGTGGAGCATGGCACGACCCTCCACGGCCTTGGCCGCTACGTGGACCGCGACGACCGCACGATCCACACGAACACCGTTGAAGGTGCGTTCAGCATCTTCAAGCGTGGCATGAAGGGCGTGTACCAGCACTGCGGTGAGCAGCACCTTCACCGATATCTCGCGGAGTTTGAGTTCCGCTACAACACCCGCACCGCCAACGGCTTTGACGACAAGGCGCGCTCGAATGAGGCGCTTAAGGGTATCGTCGGCGAGCGCCTCACCTACGCAAGGCCTGACCTCAACGCCTAAGGCTCCTAAGGCCAAAAAGCGGAACCGCTCGCGCTGGCGGACGAAGCCGCACCGCCGCCGCCAGGCAGCGGCCCGTCTAGACGGACCCTTGGCGCGCTGCTATGCATGAGAAGTGGAGCCGGGGGGAATTGAACCCCGGGGGAGACTTTGCAGAGAGTTCCCGGTGCACCAGCACCTCCGGCCCCACATCCAAACGGCTCGGCAGCGAACTCGCTCGCCGGGCCGTTCGTGTATATAACGCCGAAGTTATGATGACGCAACCGCCCTCCCTTGCCTTTATAACGTCCAGGTGATACATGGGGTGGACGCTGCTTCAATGCGATGGTCGGCTGGACTCGTTCCTGGCCGACATTGGGAAGGCGGCAGAGGCTCGCGTATGGAGGGATCTGCTAAAGCTACAGGATCGAGGATATAACCTTCGTCCACCACATACGGATAGCCTAGGCGACCAATTGTTCGAGCTGCGGACGCAGCATCGCGGAAATATCTATCGCAACATATTTATATATCGAAGCGGCGAAATCATCATCCTAGAGTCATTTGTCAAAAAGACGCAGAAGACACCGAAACGGCATATCGACGATGCAAAGCAGAGACGGGACCATATCGATGCAGGAGGGATCGAACTCTCTGGAATTATCCCGAGTTAATCTCGATCTCGTCCAGCGCCTGCGGGATGATGCGGAGTTTCGCCGAGAATGGTTCAAGGCTGAGTTAGAAGAGGCCGTGCCTGAGGCATTTCGACAGCTTCGTGAGCGTCGTAACATGACTCAAGCGGAACTGGCGAGGCGGGTTGGAACCAAGCAGCCGGCGATCTCACGGTTTGAAAAATCCTGCGAGCCCGTATGGGAGTTCGACAACCTATTGCGCCTTGCGGACGCAATGGATGCTCGCCTTCGTGTAGTAATAGAAGCTTTCGAAGATATACTTCCTGAATATGAAGAGGCTCCCAAGGAGCGCGTCCAGTCGTCTGCTCGTGATCACATTGGCAAGCCGCTTCGAGGTCAAGCGCCAATCAGCGATGGTTGGCTGAGTACACCTTTGGGGAAACAAGATGAAACTTATCAGCGTCGAGGCATCGAGAGTAATATCGCTGGCCTCCCTCAGAACAACCAAGGGGCGTCCGTTCTCTCCCCAGCTACTTGGCGCAATCTTGGACCGCTACAAGTTCCAACACTTTCCGGACAAGGTTCCAGACCCCTCGGCCACGGAAAGCATCAACCTCAAGGTAGGTAATTGGTCAGGCATCCAAATTGACGAACTGTCGGCTTATAATGATGGGATTATCGTCGCAACTCAGGCCCCCAATAGCGTCCTAGATGAGTTTCTGGACGACCTATATGAATTCCTGGAAGCGTCGTTTGGCATAGACCGAGTTCCGCTACCGGTTGAAGAACGCCATTACGAGAGTGGCGTTGTGGTGGAGATGGACCGTCGCATAGAGCAAAAGATGTCGTTTCTGTCAGGCCTCTACCGCGATCTTGCCGGATTTTATTCGGAGTATGGGTATGGGAATAGTGAGTTTCGACTGGGCGGATTTCAGGTTGAAACCGAGGCGACCGCGAAGGCCCACAAGAGCCCGCTGCCGTTCACGTTTGTTAGGCGTCGGGAAATACCGTTTGACGTTGGCTACTGGTTTTCAACCGCACCGCTTAGAACGTCTGACCACGTTGCTGTGCTTGAGAACCTCGAAAGGCAACTTCTTTGACCGACGACCGCAGCCAATCCGACAAGTTCAAGGACGCCGCTCGCGAGCTAGGCTGCGACGACGATCCGGAGCGCTTCCGCGAGCGCGTGGCGAAGCTGGTGAAGCACAAGCCGGTGGAGAAGCCGGAAGGCTAATCCTGGGTGAACGCTACAGCCTCCGTGAACGGCAGGGAGTGCACCAGCTCGCCCGCTTCGTCGTGCACATCAAGCCGGTACTTTAAAGAGACCGTGCCGCTTCTGAGATCATGCGACATGCAATCGCGTGCGGTCGCCAGAGCATATCCCGGCACCGCATCTGCCGGCATTGTGACACCGTCAGGGTCTAGAACCTCATCGGTTCCGTCTCTTAGATGCATGAAATAACGAGGCATCAGCCGTCTCCTGCTTGGGGCGGGAGCGCGATGGTCTCTCAGGCGTCAGCACCCGAAAACGTGGCCGACGATAGAGCCCTAACAAGCAGAGGGCGGCTTTGGTTGCACTGGCGGGTTTGTAAACTGCATAATCGCCACGATTGAGTAAGGCGCCGCGTCTGACAACCCGCATGTTCCGGAGCGGGACGCCTTGCGCGCGTGCCGGCTGCGCGCCGGGCGCCTTCGCACCGCCCGGACCGGCGGCTGGTAGCGGGACCTATGGCGGTATTGCGGGCGCCGCCCGGCTCCCTTAGTCCGCCCCCATGGAAAGCCTCTCCGCCCTCTTCTCCGATCCCGCCGCATGGGCGGCGCTCGCCGCGCTGATCACGATGGAGGTGGTGCTCGGCATCGACAATTTGATTTTCATCTCGATCCTTTCGAACAAGCTCCCCGAGGCGCAGCGCCAGCGGGCGCGCCGCACCGGCATCGCGCTCGCGCTGGTCATGCGCCTCGTGCTCCTGTCGATGATCGCCTGGCTGGTCGGCCTCACCGCCACCGTCTTCGATCTCGGCCTGACGGGTCCGCCCGGCGCGCATGGCGAGGCGAGCTTCGAGACCGCCTTCTCCTGGCGCGACCTCATCCTCATCGCAGGCGGCATCTTCCTCATCTGGAAGGCGACGAGCGAGATCCACCATGCCGTCGATCCGACGCCGAGCGACGACGTGCTCGACAAGAAGAAGGTCGCCTCGCTCAGCTTCGGCGCGGCGATCTTCCAGATCATCCTCCTCGACATGGTCTTCTCGATCGATTCGATCCTGACCGCGGTCGGCATGACCGACAATCTCGCCGTGATGGTCATCGCGGTCCTCGTCGCCGTCGCGGTGATGCTGCTCGCCGCCGAGCCGCTCGCCAACTTCATCAACCGGAACCCGACGGTGGTGATGCTGGCCTTGGGCTTCCTCCTCCTGATCGGCGCGGTGCTGATCGCCGACGGCTTCGGCGTGCACGTCCCCAAGGGCTATATCTACGCCGCCATGGCCTTTTCGGTGCTGGTCGAGCTCCTCAACATGCTGTCGCGCCGCGCGCAGCAGCGCAAGGCGGCCGGCAAGCGAGGCGACTGAGCGGGCGAGCCGGGCTTCGACAGGCTCAGCCCTGGCGGCTGTACATATCCGACGCCGCCGCGGCTTCGACAGGCTCAGCACTGGCGGGAGCATTTATCCGATTCCGCCAGCCCTGAGCCTGTCGAAGGGCGGGTTGCCGAGCGCCGTCGTCGGCGGCCCCGGCCAACCCAATTTGCGCGTTGATCATTGCCCGCGCCGGCGTCATCGTGGGCCGACACGGAACAGGAGAGGCTTCGATGACACGTCCCATGCTCGGCACCGCGCTCGCCGCGTCGCTCCTCTGGATGGGAGCCGCCGCCGCCGCCCAGAATACGACCGAGCCCGCCGCGGGAACGCCGCCGCCCGCGACCGGCACCGCGCCGGCCACGCCTGCGCCGCCGGCCCCGCCGCCGCCGCCGCCCGCGCCCGCCGCGAGCGAACCGACGCGCACCGAAGTCGTGACCGTCCCGGTCGCGGTGCCCTCGACCCAGTCCGCTCCCGCGCCGATCGAGCTCGAGGAGATGCCCTACCCCAACGGCTTCGCCGATCCGAACGCCGCCTACGGGAACGACATGTCGGTCGCCGTCCGCCAGGAGAATGACGGCTTCGACTGGGGCCTGCTCGGCCTCCTCGGCCTGTTCGGCCTGTTCGGCCTCTACCGGCGCCGCGAGCACGGCGTTCGCCACACCGCCGTCCATTCGGAGCGCTACGACGACGGTCGCCCGCCGATCCGCCCCGACCGCTGACGCCCGCCGCGGCGCGGTAGCGAAAGCGCAACCATTGTAGGTGCATAAGGCCTCCCGCATGTAAGCCATGCGGGGGTGTCGATGCACGAGCTGCGTTCAATGATGTCGGAAGGGGCGCGCGGGCCCGGCTTGCTGGCCAAGCGCGCGCCCAGGCGCGCGGCCGCGCCGGTCGAGGAGGGGCCGAGCCTCGCCGCCCTCGCCATTCCGCGCACCGAGACCCGCACTTCGAATCAGCGCGCGGAGGACCGGCACCTGAACCTCGCCGAGCGCGCCGAGGTCCGCTTCCGCAAGCGCAGCTACGACGTCGCCGTCGTCAACGTCTCGCGCCACGGCGCGATGATCGAAGCGCCGATCGAACCGCGCATCGGCGAAAAGATGCAGATCCGCTTCGAGGGCCTGAACCGCACCGACTGCACGGTGAGGTGGATCCGCGGCGGCCGCATGGGCCTCGAGTTCGCGCAGGAAACGGTGGTGATCGCGCCGCCGGCGGTGAAGGCGCTGATCGTCGCCGGCCGCCGCGACGGCGAGCGCCCGGAGCTCGCCGAGGAAAAGCACCAGCGCGCGCCGCGCCAGAGCCTCTTGTGGAAGGCGATTCTCCACTGGGATCACGGCACGTTCAAGGTCCGCATCCGCAACATCTCGGCCGAAGGCGCGATGCTCGAAGGTGCGGGCGAGCTTCCGCCAGGCAGCGGCATCGTCCTCGACCTTGGTGAGGGCGGCACCGTTTCGGGACGAGTCCGCTGGGCGCGCTCCGGCCAGTTCGGCATCCGCTTCGACGCCCGCTTCGACATGCGCAGCCTCGTGCGCCCCACCGGGACGCAGGAGCAGGCGCCCGCCATGGTGAAGCCCGCCTATCTCGAAAGCGAGCTCGACGCCGACAGCCCCTGGGCCGCCGCTTGGGACAAGTTCACGCCCGAGGACCTGGAAGAGGAGTGAGCAACACACGTCGTCCCGGCGAAGGCCGGGACCTCAGGGGGTGAAGAGCACCGGCGTTCCTGCCGGCCACCCTTCACCCGCCGAGATCCCGGCCTCTGCAGGGATGACGGTCTCGCTTGAACCTCCGGGATTACCGCGCGTCGACGAGGACGATCTCGGTGTCCTCGAGCGCCCGCAACGTCACGGCGGCCTCGCCGGTGATCGCCACCCCGTCCCTCGCTTCCGCGCGCACGCCGTTCGCCTCGATCGCGCCGTTCACCGCCACCAGATAGATGTGACGCGCCGGATCGAGCTGGAGCTCGGCCGTTTCGCCGGCCTTGAGCGCCGCGCCCTGCACCCGCGCCGCGGCGTTGATCCGCAGCACGTTGACATCCTCGGCGAAGCCGCTCGCCAGCGTCACAAAGCTCCCGGCGCGATCGCCCTTCGGAAATTCCCTCGCGCCCCAGCTCGGCTCGGCGCCCGGGCGATCGGTCTCGACCCAGATCTGGAACAGCGTCGTCGTCTCGTCCTCCAGATTGTATTCGGCGTGGCGCACGCCCGTCCCGGCCGACATGACCTGGACGTCGCCGGCGCCGGTCCGGCCCTTGTTGCCCATCGAATCCTGGTGGGTGATCGCGCCCTGGCGGACATAGGTGACGATCTCCATGTCGCGGTGCGGGTGCGGCGGGAAGCCCGAGCGCGCCGCGATCTCGTCGTCGTTCCAGACGCGGAGCGCGCCCCAGCCCATGCGGGCCGGCTCGTGATATCCGGCGAAGGAGAAATGGTGGCGCGCGTTCAGCCAGCCGTGATTTGCATGGCCGAGCGAGCGAAAGGGACGGACGTCGATCATCTTGGCACCTATCCGTTGCAGTTGTTGCCGCCGATCTAGGGCGCAGCCACAACCGCCGCCAGCCGCATCCACCGCACCCCGCCGTTGCAGAAACAGGAACGGTCCATTTCGGACACCAGTGCGGATGAAGTTGTTCGAATTGAGCAAGGCCGATCAATGTGCCGTGCCGCCCTCGCACGCATCATCGGCTCCCCTCCTCCCCCTGGAGGGCCACCGAAGGATAAAGCGATGACCCAGTCGAAGTGCGTCAACCCCTCCTCCCCGCGAGAACTCAGCGCCGACGAGATCGCCCACGTCTCGGGCGGCGAAGGCGGCATGCTCGGCAGCGGCACCCGCCAGGACGACGGCGGCACGATCGGCAGCGGCATCGGCAAGGACGGCGGCGGAACGATCGGCAGCGGCACCTGAGCCGCCCACCGCAGCTTCTCTCGAACCCTCCGGAAAGGACGGGATCATGAAGGAATGCACGAAGCCGGTCGAACTCACGGCCGAAGAGATCGCAGCCGTCTCGGGCGGCGACGGCATGATCGGCAGCGGCGTCGGCAAGGACGGCGGCCTGGTCGGCAGCGGCGGCGGCAAGGACGGCGGCGGGACCATCGGCAGCGGCACCTGAGCCGCCTCTCGTCCCCTCTCGAACTCACCAGGAAGGACGCACGATGAAGAACGACACGAATGCAGTCGAGCTCACCGCCGAAGAGATCGCAGCCGTCTCCGGCGGGGACGGCATGATCGGCAGCGGCATGGGCAAGGACGGCGGCACGATCGGCCCCGGCGGCGGCAAGGAAGGCGGCCTCATCTGGAGCGGCGGCGGCTGATATCGCGGGGGCGCCCCCGCAGCGCTATTCGCCTCACTAACACAGCAACCTGAAAGGACGGATCATGACCGAACTCACGACGCACCAGGCGAACGCAACGCCGACGGATCTCACCGCCGATGAAATCGCAGCGGTTTCGGGCGGCAGCGGCCTCGTCGGTCCGGGCGCCGGCAAGGAAGACGGCGGCGGCGGCGGCACGATCGGCAGCGGCACCTGAGCCGACGCTCCGCGGAAAGCACAGCGACGATAGAGAAGGACCAACCATGAACGACAGGCACGAAGCGCCGGCGGAGCTCACCGCCGAAGAGATCGAGGCCGTTTCCGGGGGCGACGGCGGCTATCTCGGAAGCGGCAATGTCGTCGGCGGCGGCATCAAGGGCAGCGGCGGCTGACCGCCCGACCGAAGCGAAGATCAACCACAAGAGAGGAGTAGACCAATGGCTCAATCGAACAGCACCCCGGCCGCCGAAATGCCTGCCGAGCTCAGCGCCGAAGAGATCGCCGCCGTTTCGGGCGGCGACGGCGGCCTGATCGGCTCCAGCGGCAAGGACGGCGGCGGGACGCTCGGCAGCGGCACCTGAGCCGCAGGCTAGGTCCGATCGCTTCAGGCGGGGCTGCGTGCGCCGCCTGTTGCGCGTCAGGAGCGTGCGTGTAAGCATCGTTCCGCAAGATGGAACGCTCGTCCGTAGACCTCCTCGACGTCCTCGCCTTCGTCCGGGTGGCGGAGACCGGCGCCTTCGCCCGCGCGGCGGAGCGGATGGGCATGTCGAAGTCGATCCTCAGCCGCCGCGTCGCGCGCCTCGAGCAGCAGCTCGGTGCCAAGCTCCTGACCCGCACGGCAACGGGCGCCACGCCGACCGTGATCGGCGACAGCTATTACGCCCGCGCCGCCAACATCCTCGCCGATCTCGAAGCGGCGCAGGAGGTGGTCGCCGATGCGGTGACTCAGATCGCAGGACCGATCCGCCTCGCCGGCCCCCTCTCCTTCGGCACCGAGCATCTCGCCCCGGCCCTCGCTGATTTCGCGAAGATGCACCCGAGGGTCGAGCTCGACATTTCATTCGAAGACCGCACTGTCGACCTCGTCTCCGGCGGCTTCGATCTCGCCGTCCGGCTGGGCAGTCTCGAAGACTCGGCCTTGGTCGCCCGGAAGATCGCGCCGCTCCGCCGCCTCGTCCTCGCGGCGCCTTCCTATCTCGATGAACGCGGCCGGCCGGAGCATCCGCGCGACCTCAACCACCACGATCTCCTCATTTATGCCAATGCCGGCCGCGCTGAGCAGTGGCGGTTCAGGACCGCGGACAGCTGGGAGCAGGTCCGCATCCGGCCGCGCCTGAGGACCGACAATGGCGAGATGCTCCGCGCCGCCGCCGCCGCGGGCCTCGGCCTGTGCATCCTGCCGAGCTTCATCGCGTCGCCCGCGATCCAGAGCGGCGAGATCGAGCCGGTGCTTCGCGACTATCCGCTGGAGGAAGGCGGCGTCCATGTCGTGATGCCGCCCGGCCGGGCCACGACCGCGCGGGTTCGTGCCTTGGTCGATTTCCTGGCCGCGCGCTTCGGACCGGAGCCCGATTGGGACCCCTGCTGGATGCACGGACGGGACGGCTGACGCCGGACTCAGCGCGTGGACGCGAAGCTCAGCCACTCCGCGGGGATCGCTTCGCCCCGCCGCCGCGCGATCTCGATCGCACGTCCGACCAGCGCCGCCGCCTCCGTGCTCTCGCCCGCTTCGGCGCGGAGCGCGGCGAGGTTGACGAGGCTGCGCGTGTCTTCGGGAACGAGCGCGAGGAGCGCGGCGAGCAGCCCCGCCGAACCGCTCCGGTCGCCGCGCAGCAGCGCCAGCGAGACGAGAGTGCGCAGCGCCGGCGCCCGTGTCTCGGCGGGCATCGCCTCGGTCGCGAGCATCGCTCTCAGCGCATCCTCGCGGTCGCCCGGCTCGCCGGCCGCCGCCGCAATCTGGTACTGAAGCGCAGCGGCGACGTATTTCTCCTCGTCCGTCGCGGTCGGGTCCGAAGCGAAGCGGTCGAGCGCGGCGCGTGCGCCCTCCAGGTCGCGTGCCGCCATCAGCCGCTGGACCGGGAGAAGCCGGCAGGCCGCGCCCGCCGAGAGGCGCGGATTGTCGCTGCGGCAGATCGTCTCGCTGACCATCCGGGTGCCGCCGGCGAACGGATCCATGCCGCTGTCCGGCGTGAAGCCGGCCACGTTCGAGGAGGCGATGGTTCCGAAGGTCACAGTGGGTTCGCGGGCGATGCGCGAGCCGAGCGGCGGCGGCACGTCCGGCCGGTCGGGCCGCGTCCCGAGTACGTCGATGATCTCGTCCGCCGCCGCGGACCCCGGGGCCGGGACATCACTGCTTTGCGCCTGCGCTGCCGGAGCAGCGAAAACGGCCGTGCAGGCGAGCAATGCGGCCAGTGCAGTGGAGGTCATCATTCGGTCCCCTTCGCCGGCCACTCTACGCCCTTCCCGCTTGATCGGCGAGGCTTCTCTGCGCGGCCGGGAGAAGGCGAGTCCAGCGGCTGGACGGGCCTCGCGGATGCGCTAAAGAACCGGCGACCCCCATTCCGGCGGAAAGGCTATCCCCTGTGAAGCAGACCCTCCCCCTCGTCGCCCTTCTCCTTGCAGGCGCCGCCGCGGCTTCCTGCACCTCCACCGCCGTTTCGGAAGGCACCGCCGCCGCGGCGCCTGCGACCGGCGCGGCCTCCGCCCCGCCCGCGGCCGCCGCCGCCGAGGATGCCCGCCTCAATGCCTTTCTCGACGCCGCCTTTGAAGAATCGATCGCAACCAACCCGCAATTCCTGACCAGTCTCGGCTCGAAGCGCCTCTACCACCGCCTCAACGATTATACCGACGCCTACCGCCAGCAGCAGCTCGCCCTTTCCGAAGCGCAGCTCGTGCGGCTACGCGCCGAGTTCAATCCCGAGCGCCTCAGCCCCGCCGGCCGCCTCAGCTACAGGATGTTCGAGGAGCAGGTGGAGGACGACCGCGCCGGCTTCGCCTGGCGCTGGCACGGCTTTCCGGCGAGCACCAACGGCAGCCCGATGGGCGGCATTCCCGTCTTCCTGATCAACAATCACCGGATCGACACGGTCGAGGACGCCGAAGCCTATGTCGCGCGCCTTCGCGACACCGAGCGGGTGATGAACGAGATCTCCGCCAACATGCGCCGCCAGACCGCGCTCGGCATCGTCCCCCCGCGCTTTAACTTCGCGCCGGTGCGCGCCGACGCCCGCCGGGTCCTGACGGGCGCACCCTTTTCCAGCGGCGACGACAGCGCCGTGTTCGCCGATTTCCGCGCCAAGGTCGGCCGCCTGCAGGCCGAGGAGAGCGTCAAGACGCGCCTCATCGCCGACGCCCGCGCAGCCATGACCGGCCCGTTCCGCCGCGGCTATAACGAGATGCTCGAAACGCTCGACTTCATCGAGCCGCGCGCCACGGCCAACAACGGCGCGTGGAGCCTGCCGCAAGGGGCCGAATATTACGCGAGCCGCCTGCGCGATTCGACGACGACCGATCTCAGCGCCGACCAGATCCACCAGATCGGCCTTCAGCAGGTCGCCCGCATTCACGGCGAGATGGAGCGGATCAAGCGCCAGGTCGGCTTCTCCGGCACGCTTCAGGACTTCTTCCGCCACATCAACAACGGCCAGCAGTTCAAATATCCGAACACCGACGCCGGCCGGCAGCAATACCTTGCCGATGCCCGCCGCTTCATCGCGCAGGTGATGGAAGCCGCGCCGCGCTGGTTCCGCCGCCTGCCGCAGGCGCCGCTGGAGGTCCGCGCCGTCGAAACGTGGCGGCAGGAAACGGCCGCCGTCGCCTTTTACAACCGTCCCTCGGCGGATGGATCGCGGCCCGGCATCTATTACGTCAATCTCGCCGACATGAACCAGGTGCTGCGCCCGCAGACCGAGGCCATTTCCTACCATGAAGGCGCGCCCGGGCACCACTTCCAGATCGCGCTGGCGCAGGAGCTTCCCAGCGTTCCCAAGTTCCGCCGCTTCGGCGGCTACGGCGCTTATTCGGAAGGCTGGGGCCTCTACGCCGAGCAGCTCGGCAAGGAGATGGGCTTCTACCAGGATCCCTATTCCGAATTCGGCATGTATTCGACGGCGCTCTGGCGGGCGATCCGGCTCGTCGTCGACACGGGCATCCATTCCAAGCGCTGGACCCGCGAGCAGGCGATCCAGTATTTCCGCGACAACGGCCTCCTTTCCGAGCGCGACGCCGCGAAGGAAGTGGAGCGCTACTTCAACAATCCCGGCCAGGCGACCAGCTACATGATCGGGCAATTGAAGATCCTCGAGCTTCGCGACCGCGCCCGCCAGCAGCTCGGCGAGCGTTTCGACATCCGCGACTTCCACGCCGCGGTGCTCGAAAACGGCGCGGTGCCGCTCGACATATTGGAAGAGCTGGTCGACGCGTGGATCGCCCGCGCCCGCCGCTGACACGACACCAGGACGAAGGACACGAACCCATGGCGGACACGCCCCCCGACCATCTCTCGATCAACCCGCGCAGCCCCTTTTTCGACGGCGATGCGCTGCGCCGCGGCGTCGGCATCCGCTTCAAGGGCCGCGAGCGCACCGACGTCGAGGAATATTCCATGTCCGAGGGCTGGATCCGCGTCGCCGCCGGGAAAGCGCTCGACCGCCACGGCCAGCCGGTGACGATCAAGCTCTCCGGCCCGGTGGAGGCGTGGTTCTACGACCAGGCGGGCGGGGATGAGGACGGCGAAGACGCCGGCGAAGAGCAGGCGGCGCCCGCCGCGGACGAATAAGTTCGTCCAGATACGTCATGCCGGCGACGGCCGGGATCTCAGCGGGTGAAGAGCGCGGCGCCTGTGGAGCGCTCCAAAAACGCCCGCGCCTTTCACCCCCTGAGATCCCGGCCTTCGCCGGGATGACGTGCTGGGGAACTCGCTCCATAACGGATCAGCCCTCTCCTTTCCCCCTCGCGCGGCCGCGCCAGCTAGGTTAGCCTCGCCTCGTTCTTTGGGGGGAGAATGACCATGGCCGACAATGCGCCTTTGAAGCCCGTTCCGTCGAAGAAGCCGCCGATCAAAAAGCCCATGGCCGCGTGGTACGATCCGCGCCTGCTCGCCGGAACTGGCGTGCGCACCGTCATCTCCTCCCTTTTCGGCACGTTTGCCGACAAGCGCGAGGCGATCGCAGCCGCGAACGCGATCCAGCCGACGCCGGCCGACGGCGAGTTCAACTATTCGGCCAAGCACCCCGGCGGCGACTTCTGGTTCGACTATCTCGCCGACAGCGGGGACGGCTGGAACCCGACCTATGCAATGGCGCGACTCGTCGCCGAGGACCTGAGCCTCGGCGAGCCGCTGCCGCGCGGGCGCCTCCTCGTCTGCGGCGGCGATCAGGTCTATCCGACCGCATCGCGCGAGGAATATCAGGACCGCTTCATCGGCCCGTTCGACCACGCCTACGACCGCGGCGGCGCGCGCCCGCTCTGGCCCGATCACCCGGACCATCGGCCGCATCTCTATGCCATTCCGGGCAACCACGACTGGTATGACGGTCTGAGCGCCTTCTTCGGCCTCTTCTGCAGACGCCGCGTCGTGCGCGATGCGAGCGATCTCGGCATCGCGCGCCAGGGCAAGGTGATCGGCGGCCGCCAGACGCAGCAGACGCGGAGCTATTTCGCGATCGAGCTTCCGAACGGATGGTGGCTCTGGGGCACGGACAGCCAGCTCGAAGGCTATATCGACCAGCCTCAGATCGACTATTTCCAGCATGCCGCCGCTTACTGGATGAAGCCGGGCTCCAAGCTGATCCTGTGCGTCGCGGACCCGTCCTGGGTCTATGTCGACCCGAACAGCCCCAGCAAGAGGTTCGACAGCTTCTCCTATCTGGAGCGGCTCGCGAGCGTGGCGCGCATGCCCAAGAACAGGCCAGATCGCACGAACGACTGGCCGGAGGCGGATCAGCCGATGGGGCACGTGCTCAAGGCCGTGCTCACCGGCGACAGCCACCATTATTGCCGCTACGTCGAGCATGACGCGGATCCGCAGACGCCCGCCCGCCACTACATCGTATGCGGCGGCGGCGGCGCCTTTCTCCACCCGACGCATCACCTGCGTGACGTTGCCTTCGATTACCGCTTCGCGAAGCCCGGCTCGACGGAGGCGCCGACGAAGCGCTGCTTCGAGATCGCCTCGGACGAAAACGGCAAGGAGGCGATGTTCCCGGACAAAGCGACGTCGGCGGGCCTCTCCTGGGGCAATCTCAAATTCGCGTGGCTGAACAAGTCCTTCGTGCTCACGCTTTTCTTCATCTACGGCTTCTTCAACTGGATTCTCGATTTCAACGCCGGGCTTTCCAGAAACGTCCCCCTCGCCGACGCGCTGCGCGGCGAGCCGCTTGCTTTGGGCGAGCGGATGCTGCGCGGCGTCGGCACCTATTGGGACCTCGTCGCGACCTCGCCCTGGTCCGCTCTCCTCGTCCTCATCTCGGGCTTTGCCTACACACGGTTTGCGGACTCGCCGCACTCGGCGGGCAATAGGTGGCTGATGGGCGGCCTCCACGCCCTCGCCCAGGCAGCGGCCGTCACAGTCACGACCGTCGGCGTCATGCTGCTGACAGCGGACCTTATCGCGGCCGAGCCATGGGACGCGATCGTCTCGACGCTGCTCGCGACGATCGCATCGGCAATCGCGTCGGCCTTCGTCTTCGGCCTCTACCTCCTCATCTGCATCCGCTGGTTCGGGCGGCACGCGAACGAGGGTTTCTCCTCCATGGCGATCGAAGGCCATAAGTCGTTCCTCCGCCTCCGGATCGACGGGACCGGCATTTTGACGATCTTCCCCGTGGGGTTGAAAAAGGTGCCGAAGGACGATGACGAAGGCGCGCTCGCACCGGAGTTGATCGAGCCGCCGATCAGGATCGTTTAAACCGTCTCCGCCATCGCCCTTTCGGCGAGCGCGGCGATGGTGCGCGACGGGTTCACGCCGACGGCTTCGGGAACGATGGCGCCGTCGAGCACCTGAAGGTTGGGGTAGCCGAAGACGCGGCCGGCATGGTCAACGACGCCGTTGCCGGGCCCCGTCCCCATGTTGCAGCCGCCGAGCGGGTGCGGCGTGACGAGATATTTGAAATGCGTCCAGCTCGGCGGGATGAGCGGCACGCCGCCCGTCGCCGCGGCCAGGCGGCGGTGCATGGCGACGATTGCCTCGACCATCTTCTGCGACTTCGCGATCTGCCAGTCGAGGGTCAGCTGCCGCCGCCCGAACAGCCACCAGCGGCGCCGGAGGCTCAGCCGCCCGTCGGCCGCGTCCACGCCCTGCGCGAACCAGGGCATGATCCTGTCGGTCGGCGTGTCGGCCAGCGCCTTGCGCAAGCCCCGCATGAAGCGCCGCACGTGCGGAAGCGCCGTCTCGCCTTCCCGTATCCAGCCGGCGACGAGGTCCGGAAAGCCACCGTCCTGGATCCAATAGGCTTCGCCGCCTTCGCTCCTGTCGAGGAAGTCGATGGCGCTGCCGATCGTCGGCCCCATCGAGGGCTCCGGCCGCCGGTCCTTGTGGAAGGCGGGAGTCAGGAAATCGCCGTTGCTGCTCCAGTTGCGCCCGAGGCGCGGACTGATCCGTGGCAGCGTCTTCGCCGCGTCCCGGCAGTTGAGGAGCAGCTCGGTCGAGCCAAGCGACCCCGCGGCCACCACCACCCGCTCCGCCGTCAGGCTTCCGGGCCTCCGCGCGCGGCCGCCGATCTCGTCGAAATGCACCCGGTAGCCTGCGCCCTCCGGGGCGATCGCGGTGACGAGGTGCAGCGCTCGGATCTCGGCGCCTTTCGCTTCGGCCATGGCGAGATAGTTGCGGTCCAGCGTGTTCTTGGCGTCGGCGTCGCAGCCGATGTCGCAATCTCCGAGATGGACGCAGGTCCCCTGCTCGACGCCGTGCGCATTGACGAAGCGGCGGCTGTGACGAAGCGCCGTCGGCTCCTCAAGGCCGTAATGGTAATCCGGGTCGAATGAGACGGCGAGCTCGAGCTTGCGGAAGCGGCCGTCGGCGCCGATCGCCTCGGCCGCTTCCTTCATCAGCTTCATCCGGTTCGTCCACTGCCCGTCCGGCACCATCTGGACGTTCATCACCTCGCCGACCGTCGCATAATGCGGCGCGAGCGCATCCCAGGTCAGCTCCGGCGGCCAGCCGAGGTCGAACGTCTCGCGCGGCGGCACCGCCGAGACGTTGGCGTAGATGTGGGACCCGCCGCCTACCGCCGCCCCCTGCGCCACCGCCATGTGGCGGAAGATGCGCAGATCGAGCCAGCCGTTGCGCGCGGCCGGGTCGTGCTGGTCCCAGAGCCAGTCGCCGCTTCGAATCGGGTAGTTGCTGCGGTCCCAGCGCCGCCCCCGCTCCAGGACGAGGGTGCGCGCGCCGGCCTCCGCAAGTCGCGCCGCCGAGACAGCGCCGCCGAACCCGCTGCCGATCACGATCGCATCATAGTCCATGCCGCATCTCCCCCAAGGCCGCCCGCCCGCACCCTATCACGCTGCGCACCACCATGGCAGTGACCGCCCCACCCGCTAGGGCTGAGCTTGTCGAAGCCCGGATTCGTAGCGCACCGAGCGCTGCAATCCGCCCTTCCACAGGCACAGGGCTAGCGGGGGTACGGGGAACCCGCAGAACGCGGCCGTCAACTTATCGCCCGCTCCCGCGTTGGCGCTCGGTGAGAATCGCCACCTTCAACGTCAACGGCGTCAACGGACGCCTCGAGCGGCTGCTCGAATGGCTGGCGGAGGCGCAGCCCGACGTCGTCTGCCTCCAGGAGCTGAAGGCCCCGCAGGAGAAGTTCCCGGCCAAGGCCATCGAGAAGGCGGGCTACGGCGCGATCTGGCAGGGCCAGAGCCGCTGGAACGGCGTCGCCATGCTCGCGCGCGGCTGCGAGCCGATCGAAACTCGGCGCGGCCTTCCCGGTGAGCCCGAGGACGAGCAGGCGCGCTACATCGAGGCGGCGGTGAACGGCGTCCTGATCGGCGGCCTCTACGCGCCGAACGGCAATCCGATCGGCACCGCGAAGTTCGACTACAAGCTGCGCTGGCTGGAGCGGCTGATCGCCCATGCCAAGGGGCTGCTCGACGTCGATTGCCCGGTCGTCCTTATTGGAGACTACAACGTCATTCCGGAAGACGAGGACGCCTACAAGCCGGAGCGATGGACGGACGACGCGCTTTTCCAGCCCGAACCTCGCGCCCTGTACCGCAAGCTCCTTGCGCAGGGCTGGACGGACGCCGTTCGTCACCTCCACCCGGACGCGCGCATCTTCACCTTCTGGGACTATTGGCGGAATGCCTTCCAGCGGGATGCCGGCATCCGGATCGACCACTTCCTCCTCAACGCCCAGGCCCTCCCCCGCCTCCGCTCCGCCCATGTCGACAAGGTCGCCCGCGGGAAGGAAGGCGCCAGCGACCACGCGCCGGTGTGGATCGAGTTGGACTGAAGGCCCTGCGTGCAGCTCTCAAACCTCGTTCGTCCCGAGCGTAGTCGAGGGGCGCATCCTCAGCTCGGTGCAGCGCCCCTCGACTTCGCTCGGGACGAACGAGTCCTGCGAAGCTTACAGAGACTTGAAGCCCTACCTCAGCGGCCAGACGGCGAGGATCAGCGGCACGCCGACGACAACGACGAGGACGGAGAGCGGTGCGCCCAGCCGCGCATAATCGCTGAAGCGGTAGCCGCCCGGACCCATGACGAGCGTGTTGCACTGATGGCCGATGGGGGTCAGGAAGTCGCACCCTGCGCCGACGGCGGTGGCCATCAGAAAGGCCTCGGGGCGGTAGCCGAGGTCGCCCGCGAAGGTGGCGGCGATCGGCGCCATGACCAGGACCGTCGCGGCGTTGTTGAGGAAGGGCGTGACCGCCATCGCCGCCACCATGATCAGCGCGACGGCGGCCCAGGCCGGCAAGCTCGTCGCGGAGGTGGAGAGCCAGGCGCCGATCAGTTCGGTGCCGCCGGTGGTGCGCAGCGCGTCGGCGACGGGGATGAGCGCGCCGATCATGATCAGGATCGGCCATTCGATCGCCCGGTAGGCGTCCCGCGCCGGCAGGGTGCCGGTGAGCATGATCAGCGCCGCCGCGCCGAAAAAGGCGAGCGCGACCGGCACCCAGCCGATCGCAGTGAGCAGCATCGCGCCAGCAAGGATGCCGACGGGAACGAGCCCGCGCCGCGCGTTGCCGAGCCGCAGCTTGCGCTCGGCCAGCGGCAGGCAACCCAGGTCGCGGAGGCGCTCGGGCAGCGTGTCGAGCGGCCCCTGCAGCACGATCACATCGCCGGGGCAGAGCACGATGTCGCGAAGGCGGCTGGTGATGCGCTCGCCCCGTCTGGAGACCGCGATCAGGTTGACGCCATGCCGGGCGTGCAGGTCCATCCGGCCCGCGGCGCTCCCGGCGAGGAGCGAGCCGCGCTCCACCACCGCTTCGATGACGCCGATGTTGGTGGAGGCGGTGTTGACCACCGTGTCGCGGTGCTGGCCCTCGAGTTCGAGGCCGGCCGCGGCGATCGCCCGCTCGAGCGCTTCCGGCTCGCCCTTCAGGATGAGGACGTCGCCGGCCTGGATCATCGTATCGGGAAGCGGCACCATCCGCCGCCCCTGGCGGTGGAGGTGCGTCACGTCGACTTCGTTGTCGACCACGGCACGGAAGGCGGCGACGGTGATGTCCTCGGCCGGGCTGTGGGGCGGGACTTCGGCTTCGGTCGCGTAATCCTCGATGTCGAGCGCTTCGCCCATGGTCGGCGCCGCGCGGCGGCTGGTCGGCAGGAGCCGGTACCCGAAGCGCAGGAAGATGAGGCCGGCAACCGAGAGGCCGAGCCCGACCGGCGCATAATCGAACATCTGGAAGGGCTCGCCCGTCATCTCCTCGCGCACCCGGCTGACGATGATGTTGGGCGAGGTGCCGACCAGGGTGATGAGCCCGCCGAGCAAGGATCCGAACGCCATCGGCATCAGGAAGCAGGACGGCGACGCGTCCGATTTCTTCGCCATCTGGAAGGCGGCCGGCATCAGCATGGCGAGCGCACCGATATTCTTCACCATGGCGGACAGGAAAGTCACCGCGCCGACCAAAGTGATGAGCTGCGACCCGACCTTGCGCATCCCACCGGTGAGACGGGCCAGCGCCGCTTCGATCACGCCCGAGCGCTCGATGGCCGCCGAGACGACGAGCGCGCTGCCGACGATGATCACGATGTCGTCCGAGAAGCCGGAAAAGGCGTCTTCAGGCTTGACGATCCCGACGATCACGGCGGTGAGCAGCGCGAGCACCGCGACCATGTCGAAGCGGATGCGGCCCCAGATGAAGAGCAGCATCATGCCCGCGAGAACCGCAAAGGAAAGAAATTGGGGCGTGGTCATGAGGGGAAGACAGGCATCGGGGCTCCGGTAACGAAGGATTGGCGCCGTGTATCCATGGGAGCAGGCGGACCCTCGGGATGCGCGCTCCAACACCCCTTCCGTCAGTCCCGCGAAAGCGGGAATCCAGACGGCGTGTCCGCCCGCGCCGACTCTCGACGAACGCCCCGTGGATTCCCGCTTTCGCGGGAATGACGCGGTGGGAGCGCTAAGCCAGCACTTCCCGATACTCTTCGTGGCGCTCGATATAGCCGCGCACGAAGCTGCATTGGGGGACGACCTGCAGGCCTTCCGCGCGGGCGTGATCGAGGCCGGCCTTGACGATCCGGCTGCCGATGCCGCGGCCTTCCAGCTCCGGCGGGACGATCGTGTGGGTGAAGACGATGCGCCCATCCTGGAGCATGTAGGTGAGGAAGCCGGTCGCGCCCTCCTCCTCGATTTCGAAGCGGCGCTGCGCCTCGTCGTGCCTTACGTCCGTGTCCGCCATGTCGTCCTCTTTCGTTCGGGCTGGATTTTCGCTCTCGCCCCATTAGGAAGGCGGGGCGTCAATTCATGAGGGGAGTTCGTCGATGAAGAAGCTTTCGATCCTGCTTGGGGTTCCGTTCCTCGCGCTTGCGGCCTGCAATGGCGGCGGCGAGGCCGGCAACAACAGCGCGGCAGCCGCCGACAATGCGGCCGCTCCTGCTGCGGCCGATGCGAACGCGGCCGCGGTCACCAAGCCGACCGGCAACGAAGCCGAACCGGCCGAGGGCGGCAACGTCGCCAAGCCGGCGGGCGATGAGGGTGCGGCGACCGGCGGCGACACCGGCGCCAAGCCGACCGGCGAGGGCGAGGAGGCTCCGGCCGAAGGCGGCGAAGCCGGTCCGAAGCCGACCCAGTAAGCCTGAAGCCATCATGGGGCCGCCTGCCGCCACCGTGTGTGCGGCGGGCGGCCCCTTCCCTTTGTCGGAGCCCCGAAGATGACCTACGAGACGATCCTCGTCGAGCGCCGCGGCGCGGTCACGTTGATCACGCTGAACCGCCCCAAGGCGCTCAACGCGCTGAACAGCCAGGTTCTGGCCGAGCTGATCCACGCCTTCGACGCCTATGACGCGGACGACAGCCAGCGCTGCGCGGTCCTCACCGGATCTGAGCGCGCCTTTGCGGCCGGAGCCGACATCAAGGAAATGTCCAGCCAGGGCTTCGCGTCCATGTACGCCTCCAACTTCTTTGCCGGGTGGGAGCGCGTCACCGCGACCCGCAAGCCGTGGATCGCCGCGGTGGCCGGCTACGCGCTCGGCGGCGGCTGCGAAGTGGCGATGATGGCGGACTTCATCATCGCCGCCGACAATGCCCAGTTCGGCCAGCCCGAGATCAAGCTCGGCGTCACGCCCGGCATGGGCGGATCGCAGCGCCTCACCCATGCCGTCGGTAAGGCCAAGGCGATGGAAATGTGCCTCACCGGCCGCAACATGAGCGCCGAGGAAGCGGAGCGCGCCGGGTTGGTAGCGCGCGTGGTTCCCGCCGCCGACCTGCTGGATGAAGCGCTGAAGACCGCGGAGCGGATCGCAGGCATGGCCCCCCTCGCGGCCATCGCGACCAAGGAGATGGTCAATGCCGCCTTCGAAACCGGCCTTGCCCAGGGCATCCTCTTCGAACGCCGCCTCTTCCACGGCCTGTTCGGCACCGAGGACCAGAAGGAAGGCATGGCCGCCTTCGTCGAAAAGCGGAAGGCGAACTGGACGGGGCGGTAGCTTCACTCCCTCTCCCCTCGGGGAGAGGGATCTTCGCTCAGGCCTGCATCCAGACCAGCGAGACCGCGCCGAACGCCGCCGCGGCCGCGACGAAGAACCGCACCGCGCCGGCTCCCTTCATCGGCTCGGTGCCTGGCGGTGCTTCGGTGACTCCGGTGACCATTGGCCGCACCAAGTTCCTTCGCTTCGCCAGCAGATAGAATGCGATCGCGAGCACGTGCATAGCGATGACCGCGAGGAGGACGTTGAACGTCCACTCGTGCCAATCCGCAATGTCCTCGGCGAAATCCTCCCCCACGTGCCCGGTGAGCGGCCCCGGCCACAGCCAGTCGTCATCCGCGGCGAACAGGCCGAGGCCGATCTGCAGCCCCAGCGCGCCGAGCAAGGCGAGGACGCTCAGTGCTCCCAGCGGATTGTGCCCGATCGGCGATGCGATGCGGCCGCGCAGGTAGGAGAGGATCGTCCCCGGCCCGCGCACGAAGCGCGCGAAACGCGCCGTCGAGCTCCCGATCAGCCCCCAGGCGATCCGGAAGACGAGCAGGCCGAGCAAAGCCATGCCGGCGCGCTGATGCCATTCCATCATCTCCTGCTCCGCCGTCCACCAGGAAACGGGGATCAGCAGGACGAACAGCCAGTGGACGACCCGCACCGGCCGGTCCCAGACGGCGACGCGGACGCTCTCAGCCGGCGCGGCTCGCGGCTCAGTGGTCGTCGGGTCCACGAAATTTTTCGTGGCAGTTCGAGCAGGACTGGCGAAGCGCCGGCAGCGCGGCCCGAACGGCGGCGAGGTCGCCGGCCTGCGCGGCCTGGTTGAAGGCGCCGGACGCCTGCTGGAAACCTTCGGTTGCGGCGCGGAAACCTGCCGCGTCGGACCAGATCTCCGCCTTGGCGCGGGTGCGGCCGGCCTCGGCGCCGGAGCCTTCCGGGAACCAGCCGAGAATCTGCGGCCCGTAGCCGTGGATGGTCGCGGCGTGGCGCTGGATGACGGCCATGTCGGGCGAGCCGGCCTTGAGCTGGTCTCCAATGCCCTTCATCGCCTTGCCCATGGCTTCATAATGCTCGTGGCGCGCCTTCATAACCGCGGCATGGTCCTGCGGGGTGCCCGCGCCGCTCGCGACGTTCTGGATGGTCTCGTTCTGCTGCTCGTTGGTGGAGACGGTGGAGCCGTTATTGCCCTCCCCGCCGCCGTTGCATGCCGCCGTGGCGATCACCGCTGCGACAGAAATTGCCAAATATCCGTACTTCATGCGCTCACCTCCGCTTGGGCTCGATGCAGAAATGCGGGCAAGGGTGCAAGGGTTTCAGGATGTTGCGAACACACGCCATCAGCCGTCATTTCCCGGAAAGCGGAAATCCGGGCTGACTCACCATCCGCGTAAACCTTCGACGAACGCCCGCTGGATTCCCGCTTTCGCGGGAATGACGGGGGAGGCGCCTGAGCGTCTCCACCCTTCAGCCCCTCACGCCCGCTCGGCGACCTTGGTCCAGCTGTTCGCCGTCAGGCGGTGATCGCCCCACTTGTACGTCCTGCCTTCGCCGTCGAAGATGCGAACCGCCAGCAGCGCCCCGTAGCCGCCAGTCTGGCGCGGGTTCATCCACCAGCCCGCCGACGGATCGAACAGCTTCACCTCGCCGTCGCCGATCACGAGCGCCGTCGCTTCGTGGTAGATGACGTCCTCGTCGATCCAGTGCGTCGAGACCTTCTCCTCGTCCCACGCGCCTGCCCACTGGGTCGTGGCGTCGGTCGTGTACTGCTGCACGAACTGGGCCGGGAACGCGGTCTCTCCGCGCGCCGAGAAGACTTCGCGCGCCATGCAGCCCAATGCACCGCAATCGAGCGTCTTGCGCTCCACCGCCTCGCACCAGTGCATCGGCCAGGGCGACGGGCCCCACTTGTACTTCTGCCGCAGCCAGCGCGGGCCGCTCAGCGGATCGGCGCCGTTCAATTGCGCGAAGTCGTAGGCGAGCACCCATTCGCGCGCGACGTCGCAGCATTCCGCCCCATGATGGGCGATGCAGCTGTAGGGGAACGTCTCCCAGCGCATGCTCGGGCACGGCCGTTCGATGACGTCCACATTGTCGACGATGAGGTCCAGGCGGTTATCCGCGGCCGAATACATAAGACATGCTCCTGTCGTAACCGCCGGCGTCGCAGAAGACGAGAAGGTCTCCGGCACGCGTACCTTCGGGAAGCCTGACGTTCGAGGCGACGATGTCGTGCTCCATGCACAGCCGGCCCATCAGATGGGTCTTGCCGCGCGTGAGCGTCTGCCATTCGCCCGTTTCGCCGTCCTTCCTCAAGATGCGGTGGGGGTAGAAGAAATACATTGGAAGCTCGGCGATCGAGCCGTCGACAACGGCCTCCACGCGGTCGTCCTCATGCTCCTGAATCTCGAGCACCCGCATGGCGAGCGCCATGGAGGGCTGGGCCATCGCCTTGCCCGGCTCCGAGACGATCTGCTTCACGTCCGGGAGGAAGGCGCGGACGGTCTCGACCGCCTTTGCGAAATCGCTCTCCTCGCCTTCGTGCCAATCGTCCGGAAACCAACCGCCGCCCATGTCGAGGATCTCGATCCTGCGACCCGAAAGCTTCTCGATCGAGCGGCACCATTTTAGGATCGACTCGAACAGGTGCCACCATTGGGAGACGCCGATATTGGCCGACGCCATGTGGAAGTGCACGCCGAACTTCACGTCGTGGGGAATGCGCTTCACCCCGTCGACGAGCTTCCTGAACGTCTTGGGGCTGTCGAGCGGAATGCCGAAGCGCGACACGACGTTCGGGGTGCGGATGCGGACGCCGAGGTGCTTCGCCCGGAGTGTCCCCGTCTCGAAGGCGTCGAGCGTGCGCTCGAGGTCGGCGATCGAGTCCGAGAAGACGGCGTGCAGCGGCCCGTCCGGGAGCATATTCTCCGGCCACCATTTGCCGGGGCCGTTCAGGATGCACTCGTCGGTCCTGAAGCCGACGTTCAGCGCCGCCTGGATCTCGGCGAGGCTGATCCCTTCGGCCATGAAGCCGTTGTCGCGGGCCAGCTTGATAAGCCGGGGGTCCGGATTGGTCTTGATCGAATAGGCGTTCACCACCTGCGTTTCGTTGGTGCTGATCCGGTGGGCGCGCTCGTTCGCCTTTTTGAAGAGGCCTTCCGCGGTCTTTTCCATGAACAGGAATTCGGGCGTCGCGACCTGGTCGAAATCCATGCCCGAAAGGTCCGCGAGAAAGCTTTCCGGCACTTTCGCCGGCTCGCCGCCGTCGTCGCCGATCTCCTCGACCTCGAGCATCGCCTGGTCGCGCTTGTGGAGGCGCTCGGCGAGCGACGGGAGGCCCGACGGGTGCTTCATCGAGTGGCCGACGGCGCCCGAAAAGGGCTCCGGAAGGGGCGGGAGCGGGTAATCGGCGCGCACCGGCACTTCGAGGACGACGCGGGTGAATTCCTCGCTGTCGGCGCGCTCCGGCCGCGCCATGACGCCGCTCGCTTCCTGGACGAGGCGGGCGGGAAGGTTGGTGCCGGCGATGGTGGCCCCGTGCACCCACGCCGGGAAGCGCGGGTTCATCTCCAGGAGCCAGAGCTGGTTCGCGGGATCGCGCACCATTTCGAGCTCGCCGCCGCCGGTCCAGTTGAGCTCGCGCACGATGCGGCGGAGCGGGCGGAGGAAATCTTCGGGCACCGGGGTGACGTCGCCGGCCCAGGTCTTGCCCTCCGGCGTGATGTCGCGCTTGCGCATCGAAACGGCGCCCAGCATCTCGCCGCGATAGGCGGAGAGCATGACGCTCTCCTCATAGCCGCCGACATGGGCCTGGAGGAAAAGCTTCTGCGTCGACCAGACCTTCGTCAGCGCATTGCGGGCCGCTTCGAACACGTCCCACGAGGGCGTGCGCGCCGCGTCGTAATAAGGACCCTTCAGCCAGACGCGCCAGCTGTGCTTGCGGCAGAAGGCGTGGATGTCCCAGTCTGAAATGTCGGTCGAGATGTAGGGCGGAATCTTGACCGGCAGGCCCTCATGGGCCTCGACCGCCGGCTTGGCGATCCGCTTGATGCCGGCCGCCGGCGGCGCGAGCAAATTCTTGTGCCCCTCTGGAAAGACGTCGGCGAGCCACATGGCCTCGAGATCGCTTCCCGAGATCCAATAGGCGCCGCCGTCCAGCACGTCCTTGATCTTTTCGGCGTAGCTTTCGAGGTTCAATTCGTCCCACGGCCGCTGGATCCAGAGGTCGTCCAGTTCCTCGAAGTGGATTCCGGACACCCGATTGGAGTATTCGACGCCGACCAGAGTCGCGTTGGGATAGCCTTGCCGTAGAGAACGAACGATACCCACGCCCGGCTGCGGGTTACCGCCGGAATAAAGCCCGCTGACATAGATCTTCATATTGGCGTGCAATACCTCTCCACCGCCGAGAACCGGCGCTGATTTATGTTATAAGTTCGCGCTCGAACTTGAACTGGACTGTGGCACGGGCGTTAGTCCGAAACGTTCTTCTACGCCACTGACACAGGTTAAGGATAAGATTTTTTAATAACCCAGACGACTGAACGGCGGAGCGGCCCGAGGGTTCCGTTACGGGCCCGGAGCGGCGCCGAAGGCGTTCAGGCCCAGTGGGTTAAGGCGCGAAGGAGAGACGATGGGCGAAGCGGCGCGCTACCCGAGCTACATGAATCTGGACCCCTTCATCGATGTCGTCCGGCTGCGCGCGCTCGACGGCTTCATCACCGAGCGGCTGATGCGGCGGATCGGCGCTTCGGAGGATCTGGCCTTCTACACCGGGCCCTTCCTGCTCAGTGACGACGCGCCCGCTTTGCCCGGCTCCCGGCTCGTCTCGCTGACCGCCGGCGGGAACGAGGATTATTACGCGCTGGACCGGCCGGAGCAGTGGCGCCCGACGGCGGAAGCCGAAGAGTTCGCGCCGCTGATGGACTTCCTGGCGACGCTTCCCTTCGAGGCGACCGGACGGGCGATCGTCATGTACGACTGGGGCGGACGCGCGGTCCCGGCGCACCGCGACCATGAGAGCAACGAACTCTGCCACGAATTCGTCTGGCTGAGGACGAACTTCGCCAAGCCCTTCTACATGCTGAACCCGGATACGGGAGAGAAGCTCTACGTCGCCTCGCACAGCGCCTGGTTCGACACGGTGAACCAGTATCACGGCGCCGACGCGGCGGGCGGCCTTTCCTTCTCCATCCGCGTCGACGGGCGGTTCACCGACGAATTCCGCCGGCAAATACCGGTTTCCGCCGAGAACCCCGCCAGTGCTCCGGCGCTTTGGGCCGCACGCACGGCGCACGCCCAGGCGCAATGAAAAGGGGCGGCCGAAGCCGCCCCTCGCAACCCGGAAGCAGGACGAGGCCTTACTTCGGGCCGAAATTCTTGTCGGCCGGGCCCTTGTAGCTTTCGCCGGGCGCATGCGCCGGATTGCGGCGGCTCGGATGCTGGCCGGGCGGGAACGGGTGGCTTGCGGGATTGTTGCCGGCACCGGCGACGTGGGCCAGCTCGGCGGTCATGAGTTCGCGCATGTTCTTTCCTCCTCTTGCGCGCTGGAGACGGCGCGCTGGAGGGATGAAAGACTCGAAGCGCCGTTCAGTTCAACGCGGCGTTTAGACGAGTCCCGATCCGGGACAGGTGGTGCACGGACCTTAAGCGGTGTGTGAACATATGAAGACGCCCCGGCGGTGAGGCCGGGGCGTTCCCTCGTCGAAGCCGCTACGCAACCGGGCTTCGCATGATCCTAGCGGCAGCGGCGCGCGCTGCGGCCCCTCTGGACCTCGCGGCCGACCAAGGCGCCGACGGCGGCGCCGAGGATCGTGCCGGTGGCACGCGAGCGGCCGCCGTCCAGAGCGCGGCCGACGAGGGCGCCGCCGGCGCCGCCGACGACGAGGCCGGTCGTGCCGTTCGAGCGGCGGCAGCGCAGGCGGCCGTCCTGGCCGCGCCAGGTCGGGCCCTGATAGGCGCCGGTGTCGTGGGCGTAGGCAACCATGGGGACCGCGGGAACCGTGAGGGTCGCAGCCGACACGGCGAGAAGCATTTTACGCATGAAATCACTCCTTAAAGTCTCTCGGAGCCTCGCCGACCCCGGGGATGAGGAGAGGTTTAAGGCGATTCGCATGAGCCCGGTCTGAATCCGCCCGTTAGCGCAGGTTCAGGAGCATCAACGCCGCAGCGGCGGAAGGCCGTGCCAAGACGTTCGAATGTAAACGATCGGGTTAACGCCTTCTTTACCAAGCCCGTTTACCTCCGCTCCAGAGTTCAAACGGGGGACAAGCCATGAGCATGATTTTCGCAGCGATGCTGCTCGCACCTGCGCAGCTTCCGGAGATCGACCGCGCCGCTCTCGACCGCCAGGCCCGCGTCGAAGCCGTCCGGCCGCGCCTGACGCCCGCCGCCGGGCGCCGCGGACTGCTGGATCTCGAAGCGATGACGACGGTCTGCCGCGCCGCCGGCGGCCAGCGCGATCCCGCCGCTTTCCTGGCGACGCTCACCCGCGCCTACGGCCTCGGCGCGACCGAAAGTGCCGCGCTGCGCGGGAGCTGCGCCGCCTACATGGCCGGCCGCGCAGACGCCCGTCGTTAAGGCCGGCTCGGCTCAGGGAATGCCCGGGGCGCGCTGCGACGGCGTGTCGGTGTCGTAGGTCGGGGACTCGCGCGGCACGGCCGTCGGGTTCGGCGTCCGGACGAGATAGCCCGAGGCGAGCACGCCGATCGCGGCGACGAGCAGCACGAACAGGACGATCATCACCAGGCAGGAAGGCCGTTTCCACCGCGCGTGCTGCATGTTCTCTCCCGTGACAGGCCGGCCTTCAACGCCGACCTTAACCGCCGACTGGCGCCGCGGTGCCGCCGTTCGCTTTATTTTCGCCGGCTTGAACCGTGCCACCCCGGGGCAGGCTCGCGCCGTGGCCCGTTCCCCTCTCCACCTGCGGCTTGCCCTACGGTACAAACCGCATGGAGGGCCCAACCACATGTGAACGCCGCATGTGGCTGTTTGGGCGCTCGCAACAGGGGTGGCCAGGCGGCGGTGACGGTTTCGCGAGACATTGCAGACTTGGTGCGGATCGCCGCCGCCGGCTTTGCCTTGCTCCTCGCGGCCGCGCCCTCCGCGGCTGCCGCCGCCACGGCGGAGGCGCGCGCGACCCTTTCCGTCACCGCCATCGTCGCGCCGAGCTGCCAGATCGACCGCCGGGACGCCGCCAGCCACGCCATCGCCTGCTCGGTCGGCACCGCCTTTTCCACCTCCACCATCGGCCATCGCGACGAAAAGCCGCTCCGCGAGGCGGCCGCGATCCTCGGCGCCCCTGCCCGCGGTGCCCGCGGCATCGAGTTCGCCGCTCCGCTCCGTGCCGCCGCCGCGCTGGCGCAGGCGGACACGGGGGACGAAGCGGCGACGCGCTACCTCACCATCACCTACTGAGACTGGCGCTCCCCACCGGCTTGCGGCAAGACACGCGCCGGCACTGCATCAGGGGGTTTCGATGGCGTCGGGGGCATCCAAGGAAGCGCGAGGAAGCGAGAAGAAGGAGCTGCGGAAGGTCGTCGCGGCAAGCCTCATCGGCACGACGATCGAGTGGTACGACTTCTTTCTTTATGGATCGGCTGCCGCCCTCGTCTTCAACCGCCTCTTTTTTCCCGATTACGATCCGCTCACCGGCACCCTCCTTTCCTTTGTCACCTATGCGCTCGGTTTCTTCGCGCGGCCCGTGGGTGGGATCGTCTTCGGCCATTACGGCGACCGGATCGGGCGCAAGCGGCTGTTGATGCTGAGCCTCATCCTGATGGGTGTCGCGACGGTCCTGATCGGCTGTCTTCCGACCTACGGGCAGATCGGAGTCTGGGCGCCTGTCGCACTGATCGTCCTCCGTCTCGTCCAGGGCTTTGCCGTAGGCGGCGAATGGGGCGGTGCGGTTCTCCTCGCAGCGGAGCATGGCGACGCGCGTCGCCGCGGCTTCTGGGCAAGCTGGGCGCAAGCGGGCGTGCCGCTGGGGCTGGTACTCGCCTCCGGCGTTCTCGCGCTCCTTTCCGGCGCGCAGTCGGACGAGGACTTTCTGGCCTGGGGCTGGCGCGTACCCTTCCTGCTCTCGGCGATACTGGTGGTGGTAGGCTGGTGGATCAGGAACTCCGTCTCCGAGAGTCGCACGTTCCAGAGCGCCATGGCGGAGGCCGAGGCGCCGCCCAAGGTCCCGGCGCTCAATGTGCTGCGGGAGCGCCCGCGCGCGCTTGTCACCGGTGCGGGCCTGAGACTCGGCGAGAACATTTCCTATTATGTGATCACCGTCTTCTCGATCACCTACATCACCGAGGTGGCGAAGCTCAGCCGCGACGTTGCACTGCAGGCGATCCTGATCGGCTCGCTGGTTCACTTCCTCACCATCCCGGCGGCCGCGCGACTTTCCGACGCGATCGGGCGGCGCTGGGTCTATGCCGCGGGCGGACTGGGCCTCGCGGCCTTCAGCTTCGCGTTCTTCCCCATGCTGGCCAGCGGCGCCTACGCCTCGATCGTGCTCGCCGTGACCATCGCGCTTGTCCTCCACGGCGCGATGTACGGCCCGCAGGCGGCGATGATCGCCGAGCTCTTCCCGACGCGCATCCGCTACTCGGGAGCGTCGATCGCCTACCAGGCCACGTCGATCTTCGCCGGCTCATTGGCGCCGATCATCGCCGTCTATCTCTACCGTGCCTACGGCAGCGCGTTCTGGGTTTCGGTCTACGTCGGAATTGCCTGCCTCGTCAGCGGCGTCACCGCCTTGCTGGCGCGCGAGACCAGGGGCGTGGAGCTGTCCTCGATCAATTGACTCCTTCTCCCGGCTGGCGTTGATACTTGCACGGGGCGGCAGGGAGCTGAAAAGGTGGGGACGTCCGCAAGGGAAGCCGCGGGGAACAATGTCTTCAGCCTCGCGCCCGGCGCCGGCGAAGCCTCCTTCCACGCGCTCGCCGATTCGATCGACCACATGATCTGGTCCACGCGCCCCGACGGCTACCACGATTATTACAACCGCCGCTGGTACGAGTTCACCGGCGTTCCCGAAGGATCGACGGACGGCGATCGCTGGAACGCCATGTTCCACCCCGACGACCAGGACCGCGCCTGGGAGGTCTGGCGCAGCTCGCTGGCGACCGGCGATCCCTACCACATCGAATATCGCCTGCGTCACCGCTCCGGCGAATATCGCTGGGTCCTCGGCCGCGCCCAGCCGGTGCGCGACGGCTCGGGCGCGATCCGCCGCTGGTACGGGAGCTGCACGGACGTCCACGACCTGCGCCTCGCCCAGGACAAGGCGCGCGGCGCCGAGGAGCGCTACCGCCTCGCCTTTCGCGCCACCAAGGACGCGATCTGGGACTGCGACCTCATCACCGACGAACTCGACTGGAACGAAGCGCTCCAGACCGCCTACGGCTACGACCCCGACACCGTGCGGGTCACCGCCGCTTGGTGGCTCGACCACATCCACCCGGAGGACCGCGAGCGCGTCGACGCGAGCGCCCGTGCAGCGATCGCGGGCACGGGCACCGACTGGTACGAGGAATATCGCTTCCGCCGCGCCGACGGCTCCTATGCCGAGGTGCGCGACCGGGCGACCTTGATCCGCAACGAAAGCGGCTTCGCGGTCAGGATGATCGGCGCGATGCTCGATCTTTCCGACTGGAAGGACGCCGAAAAGCATCAGCGCCTGCTCATCAACGAGCTCAATCACCGGGTGAAGAACACCCTCGCCATCGTCCAGGGCATCGCCCAGCAAAGCTTCAAAGGCGACAATGCCAGCCCCGCCGCGCGCCGCGCGTTCGAAGGGCGGCTGGCGGCGCTTTCGGCCGCGCACAATGTCCTGACCGACCGGAGTTGGGCGCCCGTTTCCATCCTCCAGATCGTCGAGGATGCGGTCGCGCCCTATCGCGGCCACGCCGGCGGCTTCGAGATCGAAGGCCCGCCCGTGCCGATCCCGCCCAAGGCGGCGGTGTCGCTTGCGCTCACCGTCCACGAGCTCACCACCAACGCCGTCAAATACGGTGCGCTCTCGGCGCCCGCCGGCCGCGTCTCGGTCCAATGGAGCGTTGCGAACGGCCGCCTCAGCTTCACCTGGCGCGAAACCGGCGGTCCGCCCGTGCGCGCGCCGGAGAAGCGCGGCTTCGGATCGCGCATGATCGAGAGCGGCCTCGCCGCCGAGCTCGACGGCACCGCCACCATCCGCTTCCGGGAAGAAGGCGTCGTCTGCACCGTCGACGCGCCGCTTCCGGACGCCATTCTCTAAAACATCGGCAAAACAGGGAGACCAGCCAGATGAACCACCGCGCCTTTATCCAGACCATGATCGCCTTGGCCTCCGCCTCGCTCGGCCTCGTCGCCGCTTTGGCGTGGAACGAAGCGATCAAGGCGACGCTCGCCAAGCTCGGCCTCGGCGACGACCTCGTCGGCCTCTACACCTACGCGATCCTCGCGACGGTGCTCGCCATCGTCATCCTCATCTGGCTCGGCAAAATCGCCGCCCGCATTGGCGGAGAAGCCGCCTTCGTAAGAGAAGCCGAAGGCTGAGCCCTTCCACCCGCACCGCCGTCATTGGGAACGAAACAGAGCGCTGAGCCTCTCCATCCGCACCGCCGTCATTGCGAGGAGCGTAGCGACGAAGCAATCCAGCGGGCGTCAGAGGCCGCTCTGGATTGCTTCGCTACGCTCGCAATGACGGTGAGTGCGATCACCCCTCCCCCGGCGCCAGATCCGCCTCACCCTTGATCCGCTCGTACAGCGCCCCGAGATCCGCCTCCTCGATCCGCGCGAGCAGATCGTTGAAGCTTTCGATCACGAAATAAGCCTTCTGGAATTCGTCCGTGCGGTAGGTCGTGCGCATCACCCGCTCGAGGTCGAAGTCCGGCCGCCGCGGCTCCGGGCTTTCGAGGCTGAAGCGCGATTCGCCGAAGCTCGACAGGATACCCGCTCCGAAGATGCGCAGCGCGCCCTCTTCCCGCATCAGGCCGAACTCGACCGTGTACCAGTAAAGCCGCGCCAGCCGGTGCATGCGGCCTCGCTCCAGCGCATCGAGGCCGAGCTCGCCCAAACGCTGCATGAAGTCGGCGACGGCCGGCACCGCAAGAAGCGGCACGTGGCCGAACACGTCGTGAAACACGTCCGGCTCTTCCAGGTAATCGAGCTGCTGCGCGGAGCGGATGAAGTTGCCGGCTGGAAAGCGCCGCTCGGCGAGATGCTCGAAGAACACCGCGTCGGGCACCAGCCCGGGCACCGACACCACCGTCCAGCCGGTGCGGCCGAACAGGCGCTCGTTCAATTCCTCGAAGTTCGGGATGCCCGGCCGCGACAGCTTGAGCACCCCGAGGCTTTCCGAAAAGTCGCGCACCGCCCGGCCTTTCAGCATCTCCTGCTGGCGGGCAAAGAGCAGGTCCCAGACGCGATGGTCTTCGGCGGTAAACCGCTCCCAATGCTGCGGAATGGTCCAGTCGGCTGCGCCGCCCGGCGGCGGCGCCAGCGGGTCGAGCGCGGCCGCGGCGGGCGGATCGAGGAGGTCGGTGAGCATCGGAAGTTTCCTTTGAAGAAGACAAAAAGAAACCCCGCCCGGTGGTCCGGACGGGGTCGATCGAGTGAACTGGTTTCCGTGAAATCAGCGCGTCAGATCGGTCCCGCCCGAGCGGTGCCGTAATAATAATAAACCGCGGCAGACAGCGCGGCGCCGGGGGCGCGAGCGAGGCTGATCGGGTGCGTGCGGTTCGTCATTGAGCCTTTAGGGTGGTGACCCCGATCCTCCATGTCAATGCCGCTTTCTGGCGATACGCGGATGAACGGGCGTTGACCCGTAGGTTTTGCCGCTTTAGCTATGCCCACGAAATGACGGCTGAAATTCGCATCCTGAGCAGCATCGGCATGTGGTGGCGCTGGCCCTCCACGAGCCATTTGGCGCGCCCAGCGATCGTCTAGCCGAAGCCTTCAAAGCTTCTACGCACACGAGCCAAGGCCCGCCCTCACCGGCGGGCTTTTTGTTTTTCCACGTCTTCCAGAAATCGAACGGACACCAAAACATGATCATCGTCCTGAAGCGCGAAGCCACGCCCGAAGTCGCGCAGGAGCTCCTCCGCCGCATCGAGGAAAAGGGCCTGAAGCCGCTTCACATGCCCGGCACCGAACGCGTCGTCCTCGGCGCCCTCGGCGACGAACGCGTCCTGGCGGAACTGGCGCTCGACAGCCACCCGATGGTCGAGTCCCTGAAGCCGATCCTAGCCCCCTACAAGTTGGTCAGCCGCGAGATGCACCCGCACGACACGATCGTCCGCCTCGGCAAGACCGCCATCGGCGGCCGCGGCTTCGCGGTGATCGCCGGCCCGTGCGCGGTCGAAACGGAAAGCCAGATGCGCAACACCGCGCGCCTCGCCAAGGCGGCGGGCGCCCACGGGCTCCGGGCGGGCGCCTTCAAGCCGCGCACCAGCCCCTACGCCTTCCAGGGCCACGGCCTCGACGGCCTCAAGATGCTCCGCGCCACCGGCGACGAATTCGGCCTCCCGGTCGTCACCGAAGTGATGGAAACCGGCGACGTCGACATCGTCGCCGAATGTGCCGACGCCCTCCAGATCGGCGCGCGCAACATGCAGAATTTTTCGCTGCTGAAAGCCGTCGGGCGGACGGGCAAGCCAGTCGTCCTGAAGCGCGGCATGGCGGCCAAGGTCGAGGATCTGCTGCTCGCGGCCGAATATTTGATGGCCGAGGGCAACGAGCAGGTGATCCTCTGCGAACGCGGCATCCGCACCTTCGAAACCGCGACCCGCAACACGCTCGATCTGAACGCCATTCCCTACATCAAGCAGAAGACCCACCTCCCCGTCCTCGTCGATCCCTCCCACGGCACGGGCGTTCGCGATTTCGTCATCCCGATGGCGCTCGCCGCCGCCGCCTGCGGCGCGGACGGAATCCTCGTCGAGATGCACGAAAACCCCGCCGAAGCCTGGTCGGACGGCGCCCAGTCCCTCTACCCGGAAGGCTTCGAAGCCTTGATGGCGGCGCTGCGTCCGGTCGTCGCCGCTGTAGGGCGGGAGCTCGCGTGAACGCGGCGCATTCCGGCGGCGGCACGGCGCGAGCGCTGACCCGCCGCCTCGCCGCGCCCGCCGACCGGCTCGCCCTTTACGCGGCGCTGTCGGACGGCGGCACGCGCGCCGACACGATGCTGCTCGAAACCCTCGCCGGCCCCAGCCTCATCCTCGACCGGGCCGCGCTCCGCATCGAATGCCGCGGCCAGGAGGTGGTGCTGACCCGCCTCACAGCCGGCGGCGACGCCCTGATGCGGATCGTGGCGCGCAGCCTTCCCGAGCGCGTCGCCGCGCACGACGCCGACCGCCTGATCCTTCGCTTCCCGCGCACAACGAGCGACGATGCCGAACAGCGCCTGCTCGCCCCCTCACCCTTCGACGTGCTGCGCGCGCTGACCTCCGGCATCCGCAGCGACACGCCCGAGGAGCCTTTCACCCTCGCCTTGATGGGCGTCGTCGCCTTCGATCATGTCGACCTGTTCGAAGACCTCCCGGCGCCCGCCGAAGACCGCCTCAACTTCCCCGACTTCATCTTCTGGGCAGCTGAGTCACTGGTGGTCGCCGAACCCAACCTCGCCCCCCGCCTCGTCTGCGCTTCCTTCGGCAGCGACGCCGCCGAAGCCGAGCGCAGCGGAAACGACGCCGCCGAGCGCCTCACCGCCCACGCCGCGAGATGCGCTCAAGTCTCTACGGGATACATGCCCACCCCTACCCCCAGCCCCGTTCGGGCTGAGCCTGTCGAAGCCCTGTCCTTCTTACCGGCCGCAGAAGAAGAA
>DASWMS010000018.1:0-72512 GCA_036399655.1 Allosphingosinicella sp.
TGGGGAGGGGGACCACCCGAAGGGTGGTGGAGGGGTAGCTGACGAGGCCTCGACACTACCCCTCCACCATGCTCCGCATGGTCCCCCTCCCCATCGTGCCGATGGGGAGGATATTACCGCCCCGAATACCCCGCCAGAACCTCGCACACCCAGCGCCCGGCCGTCAGCGCCCCGATATCGCTCACATCCAGCGACGGATCGAACTCCGTCAGATCCACCAGCCGCACTTTCCCGCACCGCCCCAGCATCCGCGCCGCTTCGAAGAACATGCGCACGGGCATCCCCCCCGGCCGCGCGCCCGGCGCCGCGGGCATCTGGCCCCGGTCGATCACGTCGATGTCGAAATCCACCACGATCGCCTCGACATGATCGAGATGCGCCAGCGCCGCATTCACCGCCCCGCCGACGCCCCACGACAGCAGATCGTCGATCGTGATCACCTTCGCGCGCGCCGTCACCGCGTCGAAATGCATCTTCGCCGTGTTCGCGAACGGGGCGAGGCCGATCTGGCAGATGTTGCGCCCCGGCAGCCCGTCCTCGAGGAGGCAGCGCACCGGATTGCCGTTCATCGGCCCCTGATCCGTCTCCCGCATGTCGAAATGCGCGTCGAGCGTGATCAGCCCGATCCGCTCCAGCGGCAGCCCGAGCCCGTGCACCGCCGGCCGCGTAACCGCATTGTTGCCGCCGACCAGCATGGTCAGCGCATGCGCGCGAGTCGCTCGCCCCACCGCCTCGCGGATCGGCAGGAACCCCTCCGCCGGCGACAGGCCCTGCACCGGCACGTCGCCGTAATCCGCGACGGCAAGCTCGATCTCCAGCGCATCGGACAGGTCGTAGGTGCTGAAGCGCTTCAGCGCCCGCCGCACCGTCTCCGGCCCGAGGTCGCAGCGCCCGGGCGTCACCGACCCCGCCTCCATCGGCGCGCCGACCAGCGCCACCTCGCCCACAAGTCCGATGAGATCGGAAATCGATCGCCAAGCCATGCTTTGCCCATAGCCGCGCGAACGCCTAGAAAGCGAGGCCATGTGGGATCTGATGCTCGTCGATTGCAACGTCGCGACCATGGACCCGGCGGTGCCGGCGCCCTTCGGTACGATCGAGAATGCCGCGATCGGAGTGGTCGACGGCAAGATCGTCGGAGTCGGCCGCCGCTCCGCGCTGGCGGGCTACCGGGCGAAGCGGGTCGAGCTTCTGAACGGCGCCTGGGTGACGCCCGGCCTCATCGATTGCCACACCCACCTCGTCTTCGGCGGCAACCGCGCCGACGAGTTTGAACAGCGCCTCCAGGGTGCTACCTACGAGGAGATCGCCCGCGCCGGCGGCGGCATCGCCTCCTCCGTCCGCGCCACCCGCGAAGCGACGCTTGAAACCCTGGTCGAACAGGCCCGTCCCCGCCTCCGCGCCCTGATGAAGACCGGCGTCACGACGATCGAGATCAAGTCCGGCTACGGCCTCGACATCGAAACCGAGCTCAAGATGATCGAGGCCGCGAAGGCACTGGGCGAAGCGGAGAAGGTGAGGGTGGTCCCGACCCTCCTCGGCCTCCACGCCTTGCCGCGCGAGCAGAGCCGCCGCGATTTCGTCGATCTGGTGACGCTGGACCTCCTCCCTCGCGCCGCCGCCCTCGGCGTCAAAGCCGTCGACGCATACTGCGAGAGCATCGGCTTCACCCCCGTCGAAGTGCGCCGCCTGTTCGAAGCCGCGCGCGAGTACAGCCTTCCCGTCAAGCTCCACGCCGAGCAGCTCAGCAACACCGGCGGCGCCCGCCTCGCCGCCGAATACGGCGCCCTTTCCGCCGACCATCTCGAACATGCCGACGAAGCCGCCGTCTCCGCCATGGCCGCCGCCGGCATGGTCGCCGTCCTCCTCCCCGGCGCCTTTTACGCCCTTCGAGAAACCGCCAAGCCCCCCATCGATCTCCTGCGCGCCCACGGCGTCCCCATGGCCGTCGCCACCGATTGCAACCCCGGCACCTCGCCCGTCCTGTCGGCGACGCTGATGCTCAGCATGGCCTGCACCGTCTTCGGCCTCACCCCCGAAGAAGCCCTCGCCGGCATGACCGTCAACGCCGCCCAGGCCCTCGGCCTCGGCAGCGAGACCGGCACGATCACCGTCGGCAAGTCCGCGGACCTGTGCATCTGGAACATCGCCCGCCCCGCCGAACTCGCTTATTGGATCGGGCACCCCGGCCCCGAACGCAGGCTCGTCGCCGGAGACGACGCCTAACCCCCCCACCGTCATTCCCGCGAAAGCGGGAATCCAGACGAACTCTCCACCCGCTCCGCCCTACGCCGCACGCCCGCTGGATCCCCGCTTTCGCGGGGATGACGGCGGGGCGACGACGGAAAGGTTCACTTGCCCGCCTCCCAACCCTTCGAAACCCGGGCGTGCCCCCCCACCGTCATTCCCGCGAAAGCGGGAATCCAGACGAACTCTCCACCCGCTCCGCCTTACGCCGCACGCCCGCTGGATCCCCGCTTCCGCGGGGATGACGGCGGGGCGACGACGGGGAGGTTCACTTGCCCGCCTCCACCCCTTCAAAAACCCGGGCGTGTCCCCTTCACCGTCATTCCCGCGAAAGCGGGAATCCAGACGAAGTCTCCACCCGCTCCGCCTTACGCCGCACGCCCGCTGGATCCCCGCTTCCGCGGGGATGACGGCGGGGCGACGACGGAAAGGTTCACTTGCCCGCCTCCCAACCCTTCGGAATCCGGGCGTGCCCCCCCCACCGTCATTCCCGCGAAAGCGGGAATCCAGGCGAATTCTCCACCCGCTCCGCCCTACGCCGCACGCCCGCTGGATCCCCGCTTCCGCGGGGATGACGGAGGTTCACTTGATCGCGTCCACCTCCTAAAGGCGGTGCATGCACAGCCGCCGCGACAACAGCCGCTCGATCCGCGCCCGCACCGGCCCTGAGATCGTCGCCAAGAGCTGGACCACCGAAGCCGCGGTCCGGATGCTCCAGAACAATCTCGATCCGCGCGTCGCCGAAGCGCCCGAAGAGCTCGTCGTCTACGGCGGCATCGGCCGCGCCGCGCGCGACTGGGAAAGCTACGACAGGATCGTCGAAACGCTGGAGCGCCTCGAGGAGGACGAAACCCTCCTCGTCCAGTCCGGCAAGCCCGTCGGCGTCTTCCGCACCCACGCCGATGCGCCGCGCGTCCTCATCGCCAATTCGAACCTGGTGCCGAAATGGGCGGACTGGGCCAATTTCCACGAGCTCGATCGCAAGGGCCTCATCATGTACGGCCAGATGACGGCCGGCTCCTGGATCTACATCGGCACCCAGGGCATCGTCCAAGGGACCTACGAAACCTTCGTCGAGATGGGCCGCCAGCATTATGGCGGTGACCTGTCCGGCAAGTGGATCCTCACTGCGGGCCTCGGCGGAATGGGCGGCGCCCAGCCGCTCGCGGCGGTCATGGCCGGCGCCCACTGCCTCGCCGTCGAATGTCAGGAAAGCCGCATCGAGAAGCGCCTCGAGACCCGCTATCTCGACCGCCGCGCCGGTTCGCTGGATGAAGCCCTGGAGATCATCGCCGCCGCCTCCGAGCCGACCTCGGTCGGCCTGCTCGGCAACGCCGCGGAGATCCTTCCGGAAATGCTCCGCCGCGGCATCCGCCCCGACGCCGTTACCGACCAGACCAGCGCCCACGATCCCGTCAACGGCTATCTTCCCGCCGGCTGGAGCGTCGATGAATGGATCGAAAAGCGCGAGCGCGATCCCGCCGCCGTCGAAGCCGCCGCCCGCGCCTCCATGGCCGTCCACGTCGAAGCCATGCTCGCCTTCCGCGCCCAGGGCATCCCCACCTTCGATTACGGCAACAACATCCGCCAGGTCGCCCGCGACGAAGGCGTCGAGCACGCCTTCGATTTCCCAGGCTTCGTCCCGGCCTATGTCCGCCCGCTCTTCTGCCGCGGCATCGGCCCCTTCCGCTGGGCGGCGCTCTCCGGCGACCCGGAGGACATCTACAAGACCGACGCCAAGGTGAAGGAACTGATCCCCGACGATCCGCACCTCCACCGCTGGCTCGACATGGCCCGCGAGCGCATCGCCTTCCAGGGCCTCCCCGCCCGCATCTGCTGGGTCGGCCTCGGCCAGCGCCACCGCCTCGGCCTCGCCTTCAACGAAATGGTGGCGTCGGGTGAATTGAAGGCGCCCGTCGTCATTGGCCGCGACCATCTCGATTCGGGCTCCGTCGCCTCGCCCAACCGCGAGACGGAAGCGATGAAGGACGGCTCCGACGCCATTTCCGACTGGCCCCTGCTCAACGCCCTCCTCAACACCGCGTCCGGCGCCACCTGGGTCTCGCTCCACCATGGCGGCGGCGTCGGCATGGGCTATTCGCAGCACGCCGGCATGGTCATCGTGGCGGACGGCACGGCAGCGGCCGCGCGCAGACTGGAGCGGGTGCTCTGGAACGACCCCGGCACCGGCGTCATGCGCCACGCCGATGCCGGCTACGAAGACGCCATCGCCTGCGCAAAAGAGCAGGGCCTCGACCTCCCCATGGTGCGCCCATGATCCCCCTCACCGTCATTCCCGCGAAAGCGGGAATCCAGTCCGACTCTCCACCCGCGCCGCCCTCTAAGTCACGCCCGCTGGATTCCCGCTTCCGCGGGAATGACGGGGAACGGGAGTGACCACGGTGACCCTCAACCCCGGCTCCGTCCCCCTCGCAGACCTCCGCGCCATCTGGTCCGGCGCGCGCGTCACCCTCGCCGACGAAGGCTGGCGCGCGGTCGAAGCCGCGGCGTCCGCAGTCTCCGCGATCGTCGCTTCCGGCCGCACGGTCTACGGCGTCAACACCGGCTTCGGCCTCCTCGCCCAGACGCGCATTGCGGACGACCGACTGCTCGATCTCCAGAAGAACCTCATCCTTTCGCATAGCTGCGGCCTCGGCGATCCGCTCTCCCGCGAAGTCACCCGCCTCACCATGGCACTCAAGGTCATCGGCCTCGCCCGAGGCCATTCGGGCGTCAGCCGCGCCGTCGTCGAGCGCATCCTCGCCCTTCTCGAGGCGGACGCACTCCCAATCATCCCCGCCCAAGGCTCGGTCGGCGCCTCGGGCGACCTCGCCCCGCTCGCCCACCTCGCCGCCGCCTTGATCGGCGAAGGCGAGATCGCACTCGGCGGTGAGACCCTCCCTGCGGCGCAAGCGCTCGCCCGCCTCGGCATCGAGCCGCTGGTGCTCGGACCCAAGGAAGGCCTGGCCCTCATCAACGGCACCCAGGTCTCCGCTGCCATCGCACTCGACACGCTGTTCACCGCCGAACGCGTCTTCGCGTCCGCCATCCTCGCGGGCGCCCTCTCAACCGACGCGCTGAAAGGCAGCGCCGCGGCCTTCGATCCGCGCATCCACGAAGCGCGCGGCCAGCCCGGCCAGATCGACGTCGCCGCCGTGCTTCTCGGCCTCATCTCGGGCAGCTTCATCCTCGCCTCCCACAGCGACTGCGGCCGGGTGCAGGACCCCTACAGCTTCCGCTGCCAGCCGCAGGTGATGGGCGCCTGCCTCGATCTCCTCCGCAATGCCGCGCGCACGCTCGAGATCGAAGCCAATGCCGCGACGGACAACCCGCTCCTGTTCGGCGAGGACGCGCTCTCCGGCGGCAATTTCCACGCCCAGCCCGTCGCCTTCGCCGCCGACACGCTCGCCATCGCCTTGTGCGAGATCGGCTCCATCTCCGAGCGCCGCACGGCTGTCCTCGTCGATCCGAAGATGAGCGGCCTTCCGCCCTTCCTGGTCGCAGACAGCGGCGTCAATTCCGGCTTCATGATCGCGCAGGTCACCGCCGCCGCCCTCGTCAGCGAGAATAAGAGCCTCGCCTTTCCGGCGAGCGTCGACACCATCCCGACCTCGGCCGGCCAGGAAGACCATGTCTCGATGGCCACCCACGCCGGCACCAAGGCCCGCCGTATCGCCGGCAACGCCGCGGGCGTCGTCGGGGTCGAGCTCCTCGCCGCCGCGCAGGGCGTCGATTTCCTGAAGCCGATGGAGACTTCGCCGCCGCTCGCCGAGGCGCACCGCGCGATCCGCGCCGCCGTGCCTTTCTACGCCACCGACCGCTACCTCGCCCGCGATCTCGCCTGGGCCAAGGCCGCGGTTCTGGAGGGGGAGCTTGCCGCCGCCGTCAGGGACTCGCTCTTTTGAGGGCTGCGTTCAGTGATCGGAAATGGTTTCCGGGGCATAAAGCCTCCATGCGCAGCTTCCTCATTCTCGCTCCCGTCTCGCTCCTCCTCGGCGGCTGCGTCGCCGCGCAGGTGGCGCAGACCGCGGTCGACGTCGTCAGCCTTCCGGTGAAGGCGGTCGGCGCCGGCGTCGATGCGGTGACGACCAGCCAGGCCGAAGCCGACCAGCGCCGCGGCCGCGAAATCCGCAGGGAAGAAGAGCGCCTCGGCCGCGAAGCCCGCCAGCGCGAACGCCAGCGGGCCCGTGAAGAGCGCCGGGCGCGTGAGGACGGCGACTAACCTCGACCGTCATCCCCGCGAAAGCGGGGATCCAGTCTGACTCTCCGACCCGCACAGCCTTGAACAAACGCCCGCTGGATTCCCGCTTTCGCGGGAATGACGGGGGGGCATCGGCCTTCGTGAGGAACGCAGAGCACCCGAGGATGGGACGGCGACTCAACCTCCACCGTCATCCCCGCGAAAGCGGGGATCCAGTCTGGCTCTTCACCCGCGCAGCCTTGAACGGACGCCCGCTGGATTCCCGCTTTCGCGGGAATGACGGGGGGCGGGCATCGGCCTTCGTGAGGAACGCAGAGCACGCGATGGGAATGGGACGGCGACTCAACCTCCACCGTCATCCCCGCGAAAGCGGGGATCCAGTCTGGCTCTTCACCCGCGCAGCCTTGAACGGACGCCCGCTGGATTCCCGCTTCCGCGGGAATGACGGAAAAGGGGGGACGGGTGCAGCCCTATCCCCGCTGCAGGTCCGCCAGGAAGTCCCTGATCCGCTCGGCATTCTTGCCGACGTCGCTCCCCCCGACCCGGCTCAGCGAGCGCATGTCGACGTCCGTCCCGCTCCCGCCGGGCGCGGAGCGGGCGCGCAGCACCACGTCGTCCTTGAAGCGGAAGAAGAAGGTCGTGTCGGTCGCCTCCAGCACGCCCGCGCCCGGATCGGCCCGGACGATCTCCCAGCCCTTGTCGCGGGCGACGCGCTCGGCGCGCTGCACCGTCTCGGCGACGCTCCACGGCACGCGCACAGTGCGAAGGTCGCCATAAGCCTCCGTGTGCAGCCGCCGCCAGCGCTCGACCGGCGGCAGCGGCTGGAGCTCGGCGCGGCTCGTCTTCTCGACGCTCTTGTAATTGTCCTCTCGCACGCGGAGCCGGCTGAACTGCGGCATGTCGGCGAGATTGGTGGTGATGTCGTGGATCGGCGGCACGGCCCCGGCCGTCCGCGCGAGGGAACCGAGGTAGAGGCAGAAGCCCGCCGCGAGGATCAGGGCCAGCAAGTTTGTGAGGATCAGCTTCCGCGAGCGCCGCCCAAGGATCAGGGCGATGACCGCGAGGACGCCCCCCGCGGCGGCCGTGTAGAAGATGTACCGGAGCGGCATCAGCCCGACACGGAAATGCCACCAGCCCTGGCCCGAGCCGACGGCGAGCACCAGCGCCGTCAGCACCGATCCGAATGCGAGCAATGCCGCGAGCGCGGTCAGCCGTCCCGCCCAATTCCGCCGCTTCCCAGTCTCCGCCATCGCGCCCTCCGCCTGCTTGGGTCAGGCCGTGGCTACACGATCCGCGCTAGCGAAGCGAGGCGAAGGCGTCCTCGACATGCTCGACCTTCGTCAGCTTGCCGGCGTCGAGCTTCAGCACCAGACCGGCGCGTGCCACCAGGGCCGGCCGGTGCGCGACGATGATCCGCGTGACGGGCAGGTTCGCGACCATCTCGGCGATGGCTTTCTCGTTTTCCTCGTCGAGGTTCGCCGTGCCTTCGTCGAGGAACAGCACGTCGGGATCCCGGTAGAGAGCGCGCGCCAGCATGATGCGCTGCCGCTGTCCGGCCGAAAGCGCCGCGCCCATGTCGCCGATCAGGCTTTGGTACGCCATCGGCATCTTGACGATGTCCTCGTGGATCCGCGCGAGCCTCGCCGCTTCTTCGACGTGATTCTGGTCGATACGCTGATCGAAAAAGGCGATGTTGTCCGCGATCGTGCCGGTCAGCAGGTGATCGTCCTGCATCACCGCGCCGATCCGCCCCCGCCAGCCGGAAAGCGTCGCCGGCCCGAGCGGCACGCCGTCGACGACGAGGCGTCCGCCGGTGGGCGGAAGCAGGCCGAGCATGATCCTCACCAGAGTCGTCTTGCCCGCGCCCGAAGGCCCGACGATCGCAACGAGTTCGCCCGCCGGTATCTCGAAGTCGATCTTGTCGAAGATTGGCGCTTCCGTCGGCCCGTAGGCGAAGGTGAGGGCTTCCGCGCGGATGGCGGGGGCGGGGAGGAGGCCGGCCCGCGGCATGACGCGCAGGTCCTCGCGCTTCTCGCCGACGATGTCGCTGAGCCGCTCTAGGTGCACGCCCACGAGGCGCCAGCGCTGGAGCTGGTCGACGAGGGCGACGGCGCTGGTCATGAAGGCAGTCCGGTATGCGACGAAGGCGAGCAGGAGGCCGATGGTGAGGTCCTGCGCGAGCACCGCCATGGCACCGAGATAGACGACGAACAGGAACTGGAAGCCGAACAGGATGTTCTCGGCGAGATCGAGCCGGATGCCGTAAATCTGCGAGCGGTAGGCGGCCGAAATCACTTCGGCATAGCGGTTGCGCCAGCCATTCTCGCGCATCGCCTCGTGCGTGTGGAGCTTGATGGCGCGGATCGCGCGCATCGTCTCCATCAGGTATGTTTCCTCGCTCGCCCGGGCGATGATCTCCTCCTCGGTGCGCTGCTTGATGCCGGGATAGAGCATCAGGCTGACGGCGAGGTAGAGGAGGGTGGTGCCGACCACGATGGCGGTCAGCATCGGGCTGATCATGATCATGACCACCACGGTGGTGAGCGTCAGCACCGCATCGATGACGACGTCCACCAGCCCCTGCGTCAGCAAGGTCTGGATCGGCCGGATGGAGCCGATGCGCGACAGGAGGTCGCCGACGTGGCGCCGCTCGAAATAGCCGATCGGAAGCCTGACGAGATGCCGCACGACGTTGCCGGCAAGCTGGTAGGTGAGGCTCTCGCCCAATGTCAGCAGCACCCAGGATCGAAGTGCCCGGATCACCCCGTTCAGCGCATAGACCACGCCGAAGCCGACGAGGAGGATGAGGAGCAGGTTCGTGTCGCCCTGGCCGATCGCCTCGTCGATCGTGAGCTGGACGAAGAACGGCATGGCGAGCGCCGTCGCCTGGAGGAGCAGCGAAAGCGTCAGCACCTGGATGAAGGCGCCGCGATAATTGCTCATCCGCGACCAGAGATCGCGAAGCCGCGTTCTCGTGCGCGCTTCCACCGGCTCGAAGTCGTTGGTCGGCGTCAGCTCGAGCGCGACGCCGGTGAAGTGGCGTCCGAACTCGCGCATCGACAGCCGCCGCCGCCCGGACGCGGGATCGAGCAGGACCGCCGTGTCGCCCTTCAGCGCTTCCAGGACGACGAAATGATTGAGGTCCCAGTGGAGGATCGCCGGGAGCTGGAGCTGGTCCAGCTCGTCGATTTCGAGCCTGACCGCGCGCGGCGCGAGGTCGAGGTCCGAGGCGATCGTCATCAGATCGGTGAGCGAGGCGCCCTTGATCGAGGTCGGAAAGCGCTGGCGAAGGCCGGGCAGGTTGATCTTGTGGCCATGATGATTGGCGATCATCGCGACGCAGGCATGGCCGCATTCCGCCCCCTCCGACTGGAGGATCGGCTGGCAGCGCCGCACCCAGGGCCATTCGATGCCGCTCATCGTCCGGCAGCCCGGAAGAACGGATTGAAGAAGACTTCCCAGAGCGGCCGCCGCTCCTGCACGAGGCTCGCGGTGATCGTCATGCCGGGCCGTAGCTGCCGGTCGGCGGCCTCGGCGCGGGGCGCGAGCTTGTCGATGGCAACGCGGATGCGGAACACCGGCTCCTCGATGCCGAGCTGCGCGTCGATGGCGCTGGGCTCCGTCGGCACGCGCGAGACTTCGGTGACGGTGCCGCGCCCGGCACCGTAGGTCTGGTACGGAAAAGCATCGAACAGCAGCCGCACTTCCTGCCCTCGCTTCACGAAGCCCACCGCCCGCGTCGGCGCATAGAGCCAGACTTCCATCCGGCTCCCGCCCGGCACGACGGTGACCAGCGACGTCTCCGGCCGCGCCCGCTGGCCGACTTCGACGGGCACGTCGCCCACTTCGCCCGAAATCGGCGCCGTGAGCGTCACCTGGTGCGTCCGCAGCAAAGCCTCGCGCTGCTCGGCGAGCGCCGCGCGCTGGGCGCCGATGACGGAGCCGCTGCGGCTCGCCTCGAGCCGGCGCTCGGAAATCTGGTTGTCGATGGCGCGCAGGGTCTCGCGCTGAGTGACGATCCGCTCGGTCAGCGCTTCCACTTCCGCGCGCCGGGCGAGGAGGGCGGCGCGCGCATCCTCGACCTGGCGCTGCGTCCCCGCGCCCTCGGCGGCGAGTTCGGAGGCGCGCCGCGTCTGCGCTTCGGCAAGCCTGATCTGGCCCGACGCGATGCTGCGCTGCCGCTCCAGCGAAGCGATTGCGGCGCCCAATCCGGCGCGCTGGCTCGCGAGCCCCTGCGCTTCGGTGGAGCCGATCTCCCCGGCCAGCGCCTGCTGGCGCGCAAGCTCCGCATCCTGGTTCGCCATCTGCGCGATCTGGCTGGAAACGCCGTTCGTCCCCTGCGCCAGCGCCAGCGTGACGAGCGGATCGCCGGCATTGACCTGCTGCCCCGTCCGCACGTGAATCTGCCGGATCTCCGCCGCGGACGACGGATAGACCCGCGCGATGCCGGCGTCATAGGCGACGACCCCGCGCACGCTCGCGCTGTTGGCATATTGCCCGAAGATCAGGATCGCGGCGACGGCGGCGAACACCAGCAGCGCCAGCATCGTATAGAGGCGCGATTTCGGCGGAACGGCGGCGACGACGGTCCCCGCCAGCCGGTCGCGGCCCGCGTCGATCACCTCCTGCCGGAACAACAATGTGGACATTCGCGCCTTTTCACCGGTCTCTTCGCTTGGCGGACGGCTAGCCCAAATCATTGAAAGTCCGGTTAATCGCGCTTCAACCGTTCTTAACCCCGGCGCGCTATCCAAGCGGCGTATGAAAGCCCGCGCCGCCCTTCTCCTCCCCCTCGCCGCCGCCTGCGCGCCCTCCGTCGAGACGCGCCCGACGCCCGCCGTCCAATCCGCCCAGTGGAGCGTACAGCCCGTCGCCCTGACTGGCCCGGCCCACCAGCCCGAGCTCGGCGCCGCGCTCGGCGACCCGCAGCTCCAGCGCCTTCTCGCCATGGCGGCGTCCCGCAATACCGATATCGCCGTCGCCGCGGCCCGCATCCAGCGCGCGCGGTCGGAGCTCGGAATCGCCCGCGCCTCGATGCTCCCGGTCGTCACCGCCTCCGCAGGCCTCGCCCGCACGGAGACCGACAATCGCGGCGGCCCCGTCTTCAACTTCGCGCAAGGGTTCGCCGGCCTCGACGTCTCCTACGATCTCGACCTGTTCGGCGCCGAAAGCGCCGGCCGCCGCGCTGCCCGCGCCCGCCTCGCCGCCGTGACGTTCGACCGCGATGCCGCCGCCCTCGTCGCAGAAACCGAAACCGCGCGCGCCTACGTCCAGCACGCCGCCCTCGGCGATCGCATCGCCCTCCTCGATACGAACATCGCCTCGGCCCGCGAGCTGGAGCGAATCGTCGGCGTTCGCCGCCGCCTCGGCGACGCGACTCGGGTCGACACCGGCCTCCAGGCCATCCAGGTCCGGCAGCTCGAAGCCGAGCGCCTCCGCCTCGCCGAAGCGCTCGCCCGCACCCGCAACGCGCTCGCGGTCCTCGTCGGCGAGGAAGCCCCGCTCTTCCGGCTCGAACCGACGAGCCTCGCCGCCTTCGATCTCCCCGCCACCGCCCCCGTCCAGCCCGGCGAGCTCCTCGTCCGCCGCCCGGACGTCCGCGCCGCCGAAGCCCGCATCGCCGCCGCGCAAGGGGACATCGCCCGCGCCCGCGCCGCCTTCCTCCCCCGCATCCGCCTCTCCGCCAGCGCGCTCGGCCAGGCGGCAAGCATCGGCGGGCCGCTCGGCGCCACCCTCCAGGTCGGCTCCGACCTCCTCGCCCCCATCTTCAACCGCCGGCGCCTGCGCGGCGACCTCGGCGTCGCCGCCGCCACCCAGGCGGAAAGCGTCGAGCTCTATCGCGGCGCGCTCCTCTCGGCGCTCGCGGAAGGCGAGAATGCGCTCGCGTCCGTCGAGCAATCCCGCGCCCGCGAAGCCGTCCTCGAATCGATCGTCGCCGAAGCCGAGACCACCGCCCGTCTCGCCCGCCTCCAATATCTCGAAGGCGCGGCGGACCTCGTATGGGTGCTGGACGCCGAGCAGCTCCTCGTCCGCGCCCGCGACGCCCGCGCCATCGCCCGCCAGGAGCGCCTCGAAGCCGCGATCGACCTCTACAAGGCGCTCGGCGGCAGCCCCGCGCGTGCGGCGGGTGATTTGTAGCGGGGCCGGCCGCTTGTCGCCGCTCAAAGACCGTCCGCTTGGAACCCGCCTCGTCCGGAAAGTGAACATCGCCGAGAGCGGGGACCCTGGTGCGCGATCACCGCTTGCCGGCGAGAAGCGACCGCGCCAACAAAAGCCCGTTCCGCGGACTTTCGCCGATCCGCCGCAGCGCGTGCGGCCACCAATCCTCGCCGAAGGGCAGGTAGAGCCTCACCCGCTCCCCGGCTCGGGCGAGGCTGCGCGCCACATCGCCGCGCACGCCGAGAAGCATCTCGAACTCATAGGCGGGCCCGTCGCCGATCCCGGCCAGCGCACGGGCATGGTCCTGGAGCGCCGTATCGTGCGTCGCGATGCTTGCGTAGAAGCCGCTATCCACTGCCTTTCGTGAAAGCATCATTTCCATCAGGCTGCGATAATTCGCCTTGATCTCGGCTTCGCTCGTGAAGGCATGCCGGTCCCCGGCTGCGAAGGCCCCCCGGACGAGCCGGACTGAAGCCCCTCTTGCGATCTGGCGCGCCAGATCGCTTTGCGTGCGACGGAGGTAAGCCTGCAGGGTCAGGCCGACAGGCAATCCTGATGCGGCAAGCTCGTCGTGGAGAGAGACGGTTGCATCGACGAGACTCTCGTCCTCCATGTCGATCATCAGCATGTGCACGCCCAGTTTGCCGCCGGCTGCCTTTGCGACGGCCTCCGCGATCCGCTCCGCGTTCGATCGTGCCAGATCGGGGTGGATGCTGTACCCGATCTGGGTCGGATCAACCGAGACGTGCACGTCGAGCCCGGCGCGGCCCAAGGCCTGGGCGATCCCGATCTTCTCCCGCACATTGCGCTCCACCACGTGCGGGTCATCGAGATATTCGCCAAGGTAGAAGAGCGAACTGCGAATACCCTCGCCAATCAGGGCGGCCGCACGCCTGACCCCGCAAGCGACGTCGGGTCCGGCGACGAAACGCTCCGCCAGGGCTGTGCCGGCGCGTGCGCCCTGCGCCCATGCCTTCATCCGCCCGGAGCGCGCGCAGGCGATCATCGAGCGCTGCCAGAGCCTCATTGCCGAAGTTCTTGTTGAGCGACGGGCTCCGGTGGGTGCCATCTGCACAGCATTGGGCGACGTTAGCGGGCCCGGCGAGGCCGGTCAGCGCCAGGACTGCCGAAGGGCGGCAACATGCCGCCAGCACGCATCGCGAGCGGTGCCTTCGGCGAGTGCCGCCCGCACTAGCTGAGGTGCTTGGCAGGATCGCGCTTTAGTCTGGGTCCAAATGCGCAGCTTCCGCCGTTCCGGCGAGTTGGCGCTATCTGCATGGTGAAAGTCAGCGAAGGCGGTGTCCAGACGATGACCGCCTTGCGATGACGGCGCATGCTGCAGATGCGCCGCCCCATGACGATCGCCGCTGCGATGTCGCTCATTGCCTCATGCGCTCACCAGCAAGGCGATATTGCCGCCGCCGCCGCCGCCGGCGAGCCCCAGCGCCAGGAGCGCGAATTGATGGAGGCGGATCGGCGCTTCGCAGCGGACGCCGCCGAGCGCGGCGTCGCAAGGGCGTTCGCCGGGCGGATGCATCCCGAAGGCAAGCTCATCAGTCCGGATCGCGAGATCGCGGTCGGCCCCGCCGGCGTTGCCGCGGCGCTGGCCGACGATCGATCGCAGTGGACCTGGGAGCCGCGTGAAGCGGCGGTTTCGGGCGATCTGGGCGTGACCTGGGGCGAGGCGACCATCCGCTGGCGCAATGCGGACGGCCTGCCGCAGCAGGTGCGGACACGCTACACGACGGTCTGGCGGAGGGACGCGGCGGGGAGGTGGCTGATCTGGCTGGACATCGGCAACCAGGCTCCGGTCAATCGCTGAAGCAAGCGTCTCGCAAGGCGCATTTCCACGCGGTCCAGTCCCGCTACGGAGGGAGAAGCGCGTCCGCGGCCGCCATCAGGCGGGATCGCGCGTAGAGTTCGCTCTTTCCTTCAGGATCGAGGGAGTGTTCGCAGCGCGCCGTGTAGGCGAGGCAGTAGACGGCATTCGCATAGGCGGCCTCCCGCTGCACAGGGGTGAACTCCCCCCAGACATTCTCGAATGCGTCGACGTAACGGCGCACCTCCGCCGGGCTCGGCGGCACCGGTCCGGACGCCGAGCCATAGGCGGACCAGGTCACGGCTGCGACGCCGACGGCCCGGCTCAGCGGCGCGAGGATCAGGCTGTCCCAGTCATAGACGGCCGTGAGCGCCGTCGCCGTGAACCGGACGTTCGCGGCGGACCAGTCGCCATGCAGGACCACCGGCGCATTCCCGTCGCGGTCGATGACACGTCTCGCCTGGGCCGCAACCAGGTCGATCCACTCGGCTCCCGCGGATGTGCCCTCGAAGTCGAAGAGCGGGCTGTGGGGGGGCGGGTACAGGCTTCCGGCGGACGGTTGCGGAGCGCCGAGAGAGTCGCCGGGCGGCGCGAGTCGCTTCAGGCGCAATGCGAGGTCCGCGAGACCGGCCGCCGAAACGGGAAGCATGTCCTGCGTGATCGTGTATTGCCCCGGATCGGGGAAATAGGCCTCGAAGGTGGCGAATCCCCGATCGCCCACGCGCACCGGCTCGCCGATCGGCGACGGGCATACGAAGCCGCCGAGCGCGAGGGCGCGCTGCACATCCGCGACCGTGCGAAGCGAAGCGAGGGTGCGGCTGGGCTGGTGCGCCTTTATCACCATCCTCGCCCCGCTCGCACTGACAAGACCGGCGACGGCTCCCACCGAGCTCCTGTAGAACAAGGCGCCGGTGATCGGCTCGCCTGCGGCCTCTGCGCTCAGCCGGATCAGCAGCGCGGCGACCTCATCGGGATCGGAAGTCCCGAACACCAGTCGCTCAACCTGCAGGTCGGGCCCTGCGTGGTCGCGTATCAAGGTCGCCACCGCGCTCCGCGTCATTGTCTCGGCATCGGCCATGTTCGTCCTTCTCCGAGCTTGCGCCTGGGCCGCCGCGTTCTGCACCAAAGCCATGGCGGCGAACAGCGGGGCACGTGGCGCATCGCGCTGTCTCCGGTGCTAATGCAGCAACCGGCCTGCCGGCGGTCGTGTCGAGCCGATGGAGTTCCGTGTGCAAAAAATCGTGATGGCCGCTGCGTCTCTCGTCTTCCTCGCCGCGCCTGCCTGGGCAAGCACTCCGGAGGCCTGGAGGCGGGCGGAGGCGGCAAGCAGGCGCGCCTGTTTCGCGGCGGCTGGCCTCAGGGCACCGGCGATGCAGGGCGCGCCGGTGCACTTCGCGCAGAAGACGCTCGTCCTCGTCGCCGGCGCGGCACCGCAGCGGCATATGCGCGGGCGCCGCCTCACCATGGCCTGCCTGTTCGACCGCGGCACCAACCAGGCGGAAGTGCAGGAAGTCGTCTCGCGGCGCTGAAGCGGCCGGTTGGCGCGTATCGGCCGGTGAATGGCCGGAACGTTCAAGCCGGCCGCCGAAAGGGCGCTATACTCAGCGCCTTGCAGGGGCCGAGGGCCGCCGTCTGCTCCGCTTGCGCGCGCTCGCCTGGCGGGGCAGTTCTTTCGCCGGTTCGAGCGCCCGGAGTTGCCATGTCTCGTTCGCCGTTCATCCTTGCCGCGCTGCTGCTCACAACCACCGCCGCGGCGTCCGCCTCCGAGCCGGCGCCGCCGACCGCGGCACCGGCAGCGCCGGCGGCACGGGCCGCCAGCAACACCGATGCGCTCGCCTTTCTCGACGGCGTCTGGATCGGTCCGGCGACCTTCGTCACGCCGACCGGCGAGCGGATCACGATGACGCAGATGGAGCGCGTCGGCCCGATGCTGGGCGGCGAGATCCGGATCATGGAAGGAAAGGCCCGAAGCGCCGACGGGCAGGCGGTCTTCAATGCATTCACCGTCTTCGCTCCGACGGCGGATGGAGGCATCTCGATGCGCTCCCATACGCCGGGCCATGTCGGTGAGCGCGTGCTGGAGCTTCGTCCGGGCGGCGAAGGCTTCGCGTGGGAGATGGCGGCGGGGCCGAACCGGATCCGCTACATCGCGAGCGTGCGCGGCGGAGTCTGGCGCGAGACCGGCTTTCGCATCGCCGCCGACGGGACCGAAACGCCGTTCTTCGAAATGACGCTGCAGCGTGTCGGCAATACCGACTGGCCTGCCGCCAACCCGCAATTCCCGACCCGGTAAGGGGCGGCGCGATGCAGCAAGCGGGCAGCGACCCGACGTCGGCCCGCCTCGACTCGTTCATCGATGCGGCTTTCGCGTTCGCGATCACGCTCGTGATCGTCGCGAGCGAAAGCCCGCCCGACGACTTCAGCGAGCTGCGGCAGGCGATGAAGGCGCTGCCGGCTTATGCGATCTCCTTCACCTTCATCGCAATGTTCTGGCATGCGCATTTGCGGTGGCGCCGGCTGGTGCGGACGGCGACGCCGCTTTCGGTTTTCCTGAGCCTCCTCCTCATCTTCCTGGTGCTCGTCTACGTCTTCCCGCTGAGGCTCGTCGCCCAATTGCTCGCCGATTATGCCGCGGGTGCCGGTCCCGCCATTCCGGACCGCGAGCGCGCCGGGCTGTTCGCCGTTTACGGCTTCGGCTTCGCAACGATGGCCGCGACGCAGGCCGCCTTGTTCGCCTCGAGCCTGCGGCGGCCGGAGCTGACCGGCGAGCAGAGGATGGCTCTTCGGTCCGAAACGTGGATCGGCGGGATCCTGGCGGCTTGCGGAGGTCTTTCGGTGCTTCTGTCCCTGTTCCCCGGCACCAGCGGGCTTGCGCCCTGGGCGTATCCGCTCATTCCCATCGGCATCGGCGCCCTCATGATCCACGACCGGAGAAGCTCGGGACGCCGTACGCGCCGGAGTTCTTCCGACTAAACGCTTCAGGCAGCGGCCAGAATGGCGGCGTAGACGAAGCCTGCGAGCATCGCGCCGACGCCGGCGACGCCGACGTAGAGCAGGAAGGCGCGGGGACGGACCGTCGCCCAGACCGCGATCCCGGCGGGCAGGCTGGTGATCGTCCCGGAGAGCATGAAGGTGAGCGCCACAGCCGGGCTCATGCCGAGGTCGATGAGGCCGGAGACGAGCGGAATCGCCGCATAGCTGTTCATGTAGGCGGGTGCGCCGGCGGCGGCGGCGAGGGGGATCGACCAGGCGTTGCCGGCGCCGAGCCAGCGCGCAACCTCCTGGGCCGGCAGGTAGGCGACCATCAGGCTCTCGAGCATGAAGGCGAGAAGCAGCCAGCGGCCGAGGAATAGCGCGGAGTCGGCGGCATCCCCGGCGAAGCGGCGCCGCGCATCGGGCTTCCGGAAAAACGCCCAGTCGGGGCGCCCACCGGCGGACGGTGTGCCGCAACAGCCTCCGACCGGACGCTTGAGGACGTCGCCGAGCAGCCCCAGCCGCGTCAGCCCCAGCGTCAGGTAGCCGGCGGCCACGCTCAGGACGAGCACGGCGAGGGTCTTCACGAGCGCGAACTGCACCCCGAGCGTCCCGGCGATCAGGAAGAACAGCTCCGGATCCATCGCCGGCGAAGCGATCCAGAAGGTCATGACCGCCGCAAGCGGAACCCGCGCCGCCAGAAGGGCGGCGACGATCGGGATGACCCCGCACGAACAGAAAGGCGAAAAGGCTCCAAAGATCGCCGCCGCCAAGATCATCCGCGACGCGTTCCCGGTGAAGACCCGCGCGATCAGCCGATCCGCGCCGGCGGTCTTCACGTACGCGGCCGCCAGGATCGACAGCATGAAGAAGGGCGCGATGTGCGACACCGCGCCTCCCGTGAATACGAGGCTCGGCCGGATCTGCTGCGGCGCCGCCAGGAGCAAGGCCGCGGCGATCGCGAGCCACGCATAGCCGGGCGCCCCGAGAAGGCGGTGAATTGCGGCGGCCCACCGGCGGGCGGCGGCAGGCCGCGGAGGAGACAGGTCCGCCGCCGAGCCGCAGCAGGACTGAGAGATGCCGTTCATGATCGTCCTCACATCTCTAGAAGAGTAGTTTCATCAGCGAAAAAAAGTCAGGCCGCCGTCCGGATTTCCGCCGAGCAGCATTCGTCGCGCAGAAAGGCCACGGCGCGCTCCACCGTCTCGACCACGGGGCGGCAGAGCACATGGCGGCCGATCTTCTCCTGCTCGACGAGCCCTGCGTCGACCAGGCCGCGCAGGTGGAAGGACAAAGTGGAGGCGGCAAGCCTCGTCTGCGCCTGGATCTCGCCGACCGTCAGGCCCGTTCCGGCATGCCGGACGAGCAGCCGGAAAATGCCCAGCCGATGGCTGTTCCCAAGCTCCGCAAGCACCTTGGCGATCGTTTTCGTTTCCATGGCCGAGCTGCTAGCTCAAACGACATAACCAGTAAAGTAGTTTCTTTTAAGGTGGGACGATGTGGCAGGATCACCCGCCTCGTGCGGCAGCCGCCCAAGTTCGGGTGCCTGGCGCGAGCCCGCCAGCAGTGCGGAGCACAGGCGGCCTCGTGCATTCAGGCGCTCCAACCATGCGCCTCAACGCGCGCCCGGCGCCTTCGACGAGCGAGCGGGCGGTGAACCGGCGCACGGCGCCGCGCGATGCGTTCGCCTTGGTGAAGCACGCTGTGGGGGACGCTTCCGGCTGACCGCGGCGCGCTTGGCACCATGTCGCCGGGCATTGGCTATCCTGCCGCTGCCCGCAGCCGGTGGGTTCGGCATATCCCCTCCTGGAAGGGAACAGCCGTGACCGCCGACGCCGCTTCCAACATCGTTCGACCGGCTGCGGCCGGCGCGGTCGAGATCCGCCCGTTCGTTCATGCCGACGTGCCGCAGCTCCTGTTCCTGATGCGCGAGCTTGCGGTCTTCGAGGATTATATCGACGAATTCGCCGTCACGGCGGACGCGCTGGTGAAGCGCGGCCTCGGCCCCGACCCTGAGTTCCGCGCCCTCGTGGCGGCGGACGGCGGCGAGCTCGTCGGGATGGCCGTAAGCTACCTCGTCCGCTTCACCTGGGACCTCAAGCCCACCGCCTGCCTGAAGGAACTGTTCGTGAAGCCCGGGCGAAGAGGGCGGGGCATAGCGCGCAGACTCTTCACCGAAACCGCACGCCTGGCGCGCGCCGACGGCGCCGGCGCAATGCGCTGGAGCGTCCTCGCGGGAAACGGCCCGGCCGCCGGCTTCTACGCTTCGCTCGGCGGGCGGCACGATCGGAAGTGGGAGCCGTGGCTCCTCGACGGGCGCGCGCTCGAAACGCTTCTCGCCGCCTCATGACGACCGCCGGCACGCCGCCGGCCCATCCGGAACAAGGACCCGACATGTACCAAGAGCTTCCTCGCGGGCGCACGCTGCTGCCCGCGTCCTGCGCACTCGCTGCCATCCTGGTCGCGGCCTCTCCCGCCCGGGCGCAGCGCGCCAACGAGAATGCGACGCGGCAGGCGCAGGACGCCTTCGGCTTCTCCGTCGGGAGCGAGATCGTCGGTCTCTACAATGCCGGCTCCGTGCGCGGCTTCAATCCGTCGGCCGCGGGCAACATCCGGATCGACGGCCTCTACCTTGCCCAGCAGGTCGAGCTCACGCCCCGGATCATCGGCGCGACCACCGTGCGCGTCGGCCTCAACACCGTCGAGACGATCTTCCCGGCACCGTCGGGGGTGGTCGAGCATACGCTGCGAAGCCGGGGAGCCGGCGACGTCCTGAGCGTGCGGGCCGCGCTCGAACCGTTCGTATCGCCGGTGATCGAGCTGGACGGGGCCGTCGGCGCGGGCGCGTTCAGCGTCGCCGGAGGCGCCCGCCTCAGCCCGGGGAACACAGATTTTCGCGGCAACGAAGTAAGTGGCTGGTCCGTCGGCATGGTGCCCCGATGGAAGCCTTCGGAATCCTTCGAACTCACCGGCATCTTCGAACGCGCGGGAGGGCGGCGCGAGATCGCGCCCGCTTACTCGCCCGGCGGGCCCTTTCTTCCCCCTGCCATTCAGCGAGGCGTCTACTTCGGCCAGGATTGGGCGGTCGCGCGCGACAGGAGTTCGACCACCGGCCTCATCGCCAGCATGCGCCTGTCCCCCGAGTGGACGGCGCGCGCAGGGCTGTTTCGCTCGGTGCTGACGGTGGAGGAAAACCATTTCGATCTGTACCGCGACGTCCAGCCCGACGGCAGCGCGCTGCGCACGATCATCCTCTATCCCGAGCAGCAGTTCCGCTCCATCTCCGGCGAAGCCCAGCTCGAACGCAAATGGACCGCGGGGGAAGCGCGGCATACGCTGACCTTCGCCGCCCGCGGCAGGAGGTCCGACGAGCGCTACGGCGGCGGCGTTGCCGTCGATTTCGGGCCGGACCGGATCGACCGAAGGCGCGCGCTGCCGCGGCCCGAGACCGATTTTCCGCTGGCGCAGCACGTCGACCGGGTCGAGCAGCTGACCGGCGGAGCGTCGTACAGGCTGGAGCTGGGCGGGAGCCTCCAGGCCACCGCCGGTCTCCAACGAACCCGTTATCGCAAGACCTTTGCGGCAAGCGGCGGAGCGGAAGAGTTCGGCGAGTCGAGCCCGTGGCTCTACAACGGGCTCGTCGCGTGGCGCTTCAATCCGAACCTCATAGCCTATGCGAGCTACTCGCGAGGCATGGAGGAAAGCGGCATCGCTCCGAACAATGCGGTCAACCGGGGCGAAATCCTTCCGGCGATCATCACCACGCAGCGTGAAGTCGGCGTCCGGGCGGTGCTCGGCCCGATCCGGCTGACCACCACTGCGTTCGACGTGCGCAAACCCTATGCCAGCCTCGATGCGGGAAACACGTTCGGCTTCGTCGGCTCCGTCAGGCACCGCGGAATCGAGACCTCGGTCGCGGGCCAGCCTCTGCCGGGGCTTTCGATCGTCGTCGGCGCGCTCCTGCTCGATGCGCAGGTCCTCGGCGAGCAGCGGGAGGCGGGTCTCATCGGCAAGCGGCCCGTCACGACGACACCCTTCGAAATGCAGGCAAGCGCAGATTACCAGCTTCCCTTCCTCGAAGGCGCGTCGATCGACGTCCAGATCGGCTCCTTTGCACCGCGAACGGCGCGACGCGACAACGCGGTCGACATCCCGGCGCGCACCCTGTTCAATCTTGGCGCTCGCTATCGCTTCTCCCTGGCCGGGCATGCCGCGACGCTGAGGGGGCAGGTGCTGAACCTCTTCGACAAATACGGACCGACCGTCGGGAGCGGCGAGCTGCTCGGCTACAATGCGCAGCGGCGCGCGCGTCTCGCCCTCGCCGTCGACTTCTGAGTTGGGGCGGGAGGAGATACGCGCCATGGATCCAAGATCAGTGCTGATGCCCCGTGCCGAGGAGCGCCTCGCGCACCTCGACCGCGCCGCGCGTCTCGCATCGGGGTTTCTCGACCATGTCCCGGAGCAGCCGATCGGTCCCGCCTCGAGCAGGGACGAGCGCGAGCGCTGGCTGGGCGGCTTCGACTTCCGGACGCCGGTGCCGCTCGAGCGTCTCCTGCCCGAGGTCGCCGACCAGCTCGCTCGCGGCACCTTGCTGTCCCAGCACCCCCGCTGCTTCGGCCTGTTCAACCCGACCCCTGCCTTTCCGGGGATCATCGCCGATCTGCTCACCGCCGCCGTGAACCCCCAACTCGCGGTCAGCAGCCACGCGCCCGCGGCGGTCGAGATCGAGGCGCATACGATCGCCGCCGTCGCGGCTCGGATCGGATGGCCGGGCGGCACCGGGCATTTCACCTCGGGGGGCGCGGAGGCGAACGCCGCGGCGGCGCTGCTCGCGCTGACCGCCGCCAACCCCGCCTTCGCCGAAAGGGGCGTGTCCGCTTTCGAGCGGGCGCCGGTCATCTACGCTTCTGCGGAAAGCCATTTCGCCTGGTTCAAGATCGCGCACCAGCTCGGCATCGGCCGACGCGCGATCCGGCTGGTTCCGACGGATGGCTCGGGAAGGATGGACCCGGATGCGCTCTCGATCATGATCCAGTCCGACCGGGCAGCCACGACGCCCGCGATGATCGCGGCGACGGCGGGCACGACCAATGCCGGCATGATCGATCCTCTCGAGGACATCGCCGGCATCGCGGCCGCCCACGGCGTGTGGCTCCATGTCGACGCCGCTTGGGCCGGCGCGTTGATTGCAAGCCGCAGCGGCCGGGCGGCCTTGGCCGGGATGGAGCGGGCGGACTCGGCTACCATCGACGCGCACAAATGGTTCTCCGTGCCGATGGGCGCAGGCATGTTCCTGACGCGCCATCCGGGCGCCGCGGGAGAAGCCTTCCGGGTCGATGCGAGCTACATGCCGCCCGGAGACGGCATGCCGGACCCCTACGTCCACAGCGCGCAATGGTCGCGCCGCTTCATGGGGTTGAAGCTGTTCATGACCCTCGCGGCGCTTGGCTGGGACGGCTACGGCGCGATGGTGGACCAAACGCTGGAGCTCGCCGCGCGGCTCGCCCAGCGTCTCGAGTCGCGCGGCTGGCGCATCGAAAATCAATCTCCGGCGGCGGTGCTCTGCTTCAACGCGCCGGAGGTCGAGCCCGAACGGATCGTCGGTCGGCTTCAGGCGAGCCAGCGCGTCTGGGTATCGCTCGCCCGCTTCGAGGGAAGGGCCGTGGTGCGTGCCTGCCCGACGAGCTTTCGGAGCGGAGAGGAGGACATCGACGTGCTCGTCGACGAGCTCGAAGATGCCCGCTCGGCAATCGGTGCCGGAGCGGTTTAGCCGTCGCGCCGGCAGGGACTGTCCGAACATGGCGCGATCTTGCCGGCGTGCGGCGGAAAGTGTCTGGCACGAAAGGGCATGACCGTTAAGGTCGCGCCATGGCAAAGCATCTCGTCGCGTCCCTCGTCTACGATGGTCTCTGCGCCTTCGAGTTCGGCTGCACCTTCGAAATCTTCGGGCTTCCAAGACCGGAGCTGCAAGCCGAGTGGTACGATTTCGTGCCGTTCGGAATGGGCGAGGAGTCGATCCGCGCGGCCGGCGGCCTCACCGTGACGGTCGCTCGATCGCTGGACGTTCTCGAAGAAGCGGACACGATCGTCATTTCGGGGTGGCGCGGGATCGACAGTCCCGTGCCGGAAGCGCTGGCCGAGGGCCTGCGGGCGGCGCACCGGCGGGGCGCCCGCATCGCGTCCATCTGCTCGGGTGCGTTCGTCCTCGCCGCGGCCGGCCTGCTCGACGGGCGCCGGGCGACGACCCACTGGCGCTACACCGAGGCTCTTGCGGCGCGCTTCCCGCGGGTCCGCGTCGAACCGGACGTTCTCTACATCGACGAAGGCAGCATCGTGACGTCCGCCGGCTCTGCCGCGGGGCTCGACATGATGCTCCACCTCGTGCGGCGCGATCGCGGTGCGAAGATCTGCAATGCGGTTGCACGGCGCCTCGTCATACCGCCGCACCGCGATGGCGGGCAGGCGCAGTTCGTCGAGCGACCGGTGCCGGTGCGGCCGGAATCCCGGCTCACCAAGGTGATCGAGTATCTGCGCGCCAATCCCACCCGGGAGCACCGCACGCGCGACCTGGCCGAGATGGCGGCGATGAGCCCGCGCAGCTTCTTCCGGAAGTTCAAGGAAGCCGTCGGCATGGCCCCTTACGACTGGCTGCTTCGCGAGCGGGTCGAGATCGCCAAGCAGCTCCTCGAAGACAGCGGCTTCACCATCGACCAGATCGCCGACGAAGCGGGCTTCGGTGCGAGCGAAACGTTCCGCCATCACTTCCGCCGTGTAGTCGGGACCAGCCCCGCTGAATATCGCCGCATGTTTTCCATCGCGCACGGCGAGCGCCACCTGCGGATCGTTCGGGCGGCCTGACGGCACGCGTCATGGCGTTCGATCGCTGCGTGGCAGCGGAACACCCTCGTGCGCGAGCAAGGCCCGCTTGCGTTCGATGCCGCCGCCATAGCCGGTGAGGCTGCCGTTCGTTCCGATGACCCGGTGGCACGGCAGGACGAGGGCAAGGGGATTGGCGCCATTGGCGCTCCCGACCGCACGGCAGGCGGCGGGAGTGCCGAGCTCGGCGGCGAGCCTCCCATAGGTCCAGGTCGTGCCTGCCGGAATGCGCCGAAGCGCGGACCAGACGCTATGCTGGAACGCGGTCCCGTTGGCGGCGAGCGGAAGGGCGTCGAGCGCCGCGAAGTCACCGTCGAAATAGCGGACGAGGGCAGCGCGCACCGTCAATGGGCAATCCGCCGCCGAGATATCGATCCCGCCATAGTGGCGCCTGAGAAGGGTCTCGAACCGCGCCCGATAGTCGCCGAAATCGAGCGCGCGAAGAAAGCCGTCCCCATCCCAGGCAAGGAGTATCTCGCCGACGGGCGAGCCGATCTCGCCGACACGAAGCATAAACTGCTCCGGAATGCCGCGGACGAGCGGCTGCCGCGCTGCAATGGTCGTGTTCATGGCGCTGCCTATAGCATCGGGCGCGCCGAAGCGGCACGCGCGTTCCTGCCCCGCAACCCGCGTTTGCTGCCCATCGAACGAGACGGGGCGGCGTGGCGGCGCGCGCCGCACCCTTGGCACGATCCGGCCACGCCTTGGCATTCCTGCCGCTCGTACCGCGAAGCTGCGTCGCCGAAAAAGACATCGGCTTCAAGATGAGGAGTGTGGTCATGCCGAGCTACGTCACCCAATCCCCAGCGGCGGCTTCGGCCGTCGCCCTCGACCATTTCGAGCGCCGTCTCGGCTTCGAAACCGACTGCTGGGACGTCCACGAAAGCATCGCCGCCGGCGCCCGGGATTTCGTGGTGCTCGACGTGCGCGGCCCCAACGCATTCGCCAGGGGTCATGTCCCCGGCGCCGTCCACCTGCCGCATTGGGAGATCGATGCCGAGCGGCTCCGCCCCTATGGCGAGGACACTTTGTTCGTCGTCTATTGCGCCGGCCCGCACTGCAACGGGGCAAACCGCGGCGCGGTCCGCCTGGCGCAGCTCGGCCGCCCTGTGAAGGAGATGATCGGCGGCGTCACCGGCTGGCTGGACGAAGGCTTCGATCTCGTCGCCGGTGCGGACGAGACGGGGCGGCGCGCACCATGCAGGGACGAGTCGGCCACCCGGAATGACGTGACGGCCTGAACCGGCGCCCGCCGGCATATTTGCGCGATCGCCCTTCCGCAGGCATTCCGACCTACCGCGGCGACGCGCCCGCCGCGGCCTGACGACGGGCGAGGTGAGCGCTCATCGTGTCGATCCAGCCGTCGAGGCGGGGATGGCCCTGCAGGATGCGGCTGCCTTCGGGCGTCAGCCGCGCGCAGGTCATGATCGGGTGCACCATGATATCCGCGATCGCCGGCCTCTCGCCGCAGAGAAACGGTCCCCGGTCGTGCTGCAAATCCGCCAAAGCTCGAACGGAGACTTCGGCCAGCGGCAGCGCGGCGGCGACGGCGTGCTCGTCGCACGCCAGCCCCATGTTTGGCGCGAACAGCCGGTTGAAGATGATGCCGAACGCAAGGCTCGGGACCAGGTAGGAATCGACGACCCCGACGATCTGGTTCATCCGGGCCCGTTCCCGCGCGCCGTCCGGCTGAAGCGGCGGCTCCGGCCAGACCTCGTCGATGTAGCGGATGATGGCCTGGGTTTCGTACAGGCGCAGGCTTTCATGCTCCAATGCCGGCACTTTGCCGAACGGGTGCCGCTCGGCGATGTAAGGTGCCCGCTTGTAATCGGCGAACGGAAGCTCCCGCAGCTCATGCCGCAGCCCCTTCTCGTCGAGCGCCATCCGGACGGCACGGACATATGTGCTGCCTTCGGGCCCGTACACCACGATGCGATCGGTCATGCGCTTCAATCCCCTGCTCACTTCTTGATTGCGCCTCGCCCGATCGCAGAACGACGCGACGATACGAGCAGGGCGCACGATGAGCACGATCGGCCGGTTTCACGAGAGGGCGCGTCGTCAACGGACAGGCGCATCCTGCCAAGATCACATCGTCGACGATCGCCCCTGTTTTCCAGCTTCGGCTGCAATCCGTCGGAGCTTTCAAGGGCTCAGCGCCCCAACGGCACGTCAGCGCCCCGGCAGCGCGAACGCGATGAGTTCGTCGCTCCGCCCGAAAAGCTCGCCGTCCCCGGCGGCTGCGATCACCACATATTGCCGCCCGTCAGATCCCCGATAGGTCATCGGAGTCGCGCGCGCGCCGGCCGGGAGCGCATGCTCCCACAGCGCGCGGCCGGTCCGCGCATCGAACGCCCGGAACTGCGCATCGGGCGCCGCGCCGATGAACAGCAACCCGGTTTCGGTGAGCAGCGGCCCGCCGAGGTTGATGAAACCGAGCTCCTGCGTTCCGGTGAGCCGCGCCAGCGCGCCGCCGGACGTCCCCAGCGGCACGTTCCACATGGTCCGTCCGGTCCGGAGGCTGATCGCATGCAGCGAGCCGTGCGGCGCGGGCGTGCACAGCCTCCCGCGCGCGGCGAACAGCTCGCGCTTCATCACATAGGGGCTGCCGCGCATGTTCGTATATTCCAGTCCGATTCGCTCGCCCGCTGCGGCATCCCCCGCGCGCGCCGCTTCGGCGCTTTCACGCGGCAGAAGCGTGACGACCGACGCGATCCGGTTCACCGGAGCGATCACGGCGCCGCTCGCCGGATCGTAGACGACGCCGCCCCAATGCGCGCCGCCGATGTTGGACGGCGAGATGAGGGAGCCGCGTTCGCTCGGCGGCGTGAACGGTCCGTCGTGCCGCAGCCGGCGGAAGAGCGCGAGGCACGCTTCGACCTGCGAGGGATCGTCCGACGCGCGGCGGATATCGTCCTCCGTAACGCGCAGCGGGCTGAGCGCGGGGAGGGCGCTGAACGGCTGGGTGGCCGCTGCCGTTTCGCCTCTCGCATCGCTCGCCGGCACAGCCCGCTCGCTGACCGGGAACAGGGGGCGGCCGGTGCGGCGGTCGAGGATGAAGAGCTGGCCGGACTTGGTCGCCTGTATGACGGCAGGGACGATTTGCCGGCCGACCCGCATGTCGACCAAAGCGGGCGGCGCCGCATTGTCATAGTCCCAAAGGTCATGGTGGACGGTCTGGAAGCTCCAGACGAGGCGCCCCGTCGAGGCTTGCAGAGCGACGATCGAGTTTGCGTGCCGGTTGTCGCCGAGGCGCGCGCCGCCCCAGTAATCCGGGCTGGGCGAAGAGGTCGGAAGAAAGACCATGTCGCGCGCCGGATCGGCCGCGATTACCGACCACGTATTGGCGGCGCCGGTGCGGTGCGACGCCGGTCCGCGCCAGCTCCCGTACGCCGGGTCGCGCGCGTCCTGCGGGACGGGATCCCAGCTCCAGAGCAGGCGACCGGAGCGCGCGTCGAAGGCGCGCACTTCGCCGCTTGCCGCGTCGAGCCGGTTGTTGTCGGCGACCGCCGAGCCGACCACGACGACGTTGCCGATCACCGCGGGCGGCGACGTCAGCTCATATTCCGATGCGCTCGACGGCGGATTTCGAAGGCCTTGGCGAAGGTCGATCGTTCCCCCGCTTCCGAACGCGCCGCACAGGCGCCCCGAAGCGGCGTCGAGCGCGATCAATCTCCCATCGACGATCCCGGCAAAGATGCGCGACGCGCAGGGAGCGCCGGCACTCGCGGTTTCGTCGCGCCACCAGGAAACGCCCCGGCTGACGAAGTCGCCGAAGCCGATGCGGTCGTCCACGCGCGCGTCGAAGGACCAGATTTCGCGGCCGGTGGCGCCGTCCAGGGCGACGACGCGGCCGAACGGCGTCGCAAGATAGAGGCGGCCGTCGATCGCGATCGGTGTGGCCGAGAAGCGAGCGGGCCTCCGGTCCGGTCTGTCGCGGCCGCCGTCTCCGGTGCGGAAGCGCCATGCGACTTCCAGCCGCCCGACGTTGCCGCGATGGATCTGCCGGAGTGGGCTCAGCCGGTTGCCGCCGGCGGTCCGGCCGTAAGCCGGCCAGTCGCCGTCCGGAACGGTGTCGGCGGGGCTGGCGAACGCAGCGGAGGCCGAGGCGAGGCAGGCGAATGCAAGGATCGAACGACGCATGAAGTTCCTCTTCAAGGAGTGGGATAGGTCAGCGGCGCGCGGACCGCGGGCGCGATCGAGGGCGCTGTACGATGCGGCACGGATGCGCCTCCACCGTTGCACCGGTTTCGCGCCCGGCTGATCCTGGGCATGTTTATTCCCTCCCAGCGCCGGCTAGCGCGTCGGGCCTGGCGAGAGTCAATGACTCGGGTCCTGCGCAGCGCACCCTGGCACGATCCCGTCGGTTGTTGGCGGAGAATGGGCGGACGGCGCGCGTGCTGGCGGTTGCCGCCCATTGTCGAGCCATGCGAAAAGCAGGCTCCCGCCGCGTACGGACCGGCCGGTCCGGCCGCCGTACCTCGACTCAGGAGCAAGCTCGATGACGATCCGCCTCCTCGCGCTTGCCGGCGCTGCAATCCTTGCATCTCCCGCGCATGCCCGGCGCGGAGACGAAGCTGCCATTCGCGCGGCGATCGAGGCTGGTGCCCGCGCGTGCGAAGCCGGCAGGCCGCATGATGTCGTCGCCTCCTACGATCGCGGCATCATCCTCAGTTATCCCGGCATCGCCGATCAGGATTACGATGCGATCGCCGCGGGATATCGGCAACTCTGCCGCGGCAGCGGCGAAGGAACGGTGCAAACGACGCGGGCGGCCTTCGATGAAGTCATCGTTTCGGGCGATCTGGCGGTTGTTCGGATCGTCTGGACCACCCACCTGCGCGGCATGCCCGAAGGCGCTTACAGGCGGCTCAAGGACATGCAGGTGTGGCGCCGCCAGGCTGGAGGGTGGCGGTTCGTGCGCGGCGTGCACTACCCACTGCGCCCCTGACTCCGTCGGCGACAGGCCGGGTACTCGGCGTCGCCGTCGGTGCCGTTCCGCATATCTCAGGCCGTGGCCTTCAGAGTGGCGAGCGCGGCTCCCACGCCGATCAGCGAAACTCCGCAGACGCGCTCGCGCCAGGCTGCCGCTCTGCGCCCGCCGAGGCGCCGTCCCTGAGCGCCGGCCAGAGCGTAGAGTGCGAGAATGGGCAGCTCGATCGCCACCATCGTGATCCCCATGACGAGGAACTGGGCCAATGGCGCGGCTGCGTCCGGGTCGATGAACTGCGGGAACAAGGCACCGAAAAACAGGATCGACTTCGGATTTGCGAGCTGGTTGACCAACGACTGCGTGAACGGGCGGCGCCAGAGGGAAGAGGGCGCTGCGTCGGGCTGCTCGGCGGTTTGCGATGCGCTGGCGAACGTCTTCAGGCCAAGCCAGACGAGATAGAGCGCACCCGCCGTCTTGATGATTTGGAAAGCCGTCTCGGAAGCGGCGAGGGCCACGCCCAGGCCAAGCGCCGAGATGACGAAGTAGACGCCGTTGCCGAGCTGAACGCCAAGCGCCCCTTCGAAGCCGGCTCGCCAGCCCCGTGCGGCGGCTTGGCTGGCGACAAGAACCACCGCCGGCCCTGGAGTGATCGCAAACATGAATTGGAGCGACGCAAATGCGAGCCAGAGCTGCCAGGACATGGATTTTCTCTCCTTGCCGCACGCATAGCGGAAATAAGCGCAGGCGCGGCGTGCATGGCAGCCAACGGTCGCCACCACCAGCCCAGCGGGCATGGATTCCCCGCGCCGATGGGGTGGCCCCCGCAGCGGGGCGGAACACCGGCCGGACGAATGTTGACCAGAGCCGGGTGATCGTGGCAATCGGAGGGCGGATCGCGGCAGGCGGTGTAAACCGCTTTGTGCACCGGCCCGGCGAGGGAGCATGAAAGTTGCTCTTTCCCGACGCCTTGCGGGTGTAGCTCAATGGTAGAGCAGAAGCTTCCCAAGCTTACGACGAGGGTTCGATTCCCTTCACCCGCTCCAGCCTTGCAGTCCCTGCTCCCCGCGAGCCGCAGCAGGACGCATCTCGGCCATGTCGGCTTCGGGTGGAAAGCGGACGTTACGGCTGTTCGGTCTCGGAAGTCGTTCGACCTGCCGAAGCCGCCGGGCGCGTTGCACATCTCGCTCGGCGTTCCGCAATCGGCCGCAGGCCGGCCCGTCCCGCGCCGCCCCGCTCAGCCGAACACCGCCTTCAGCCGCTTCACCGTCTCCATCGCCTGGCAGACGTCGTCGAACATCAGCCGCACCCGCTCTTCGCCGCTCCTGCGCGCGAACATGCTGCCCGGCTCGTAGCGATTGCCGCCGGTCACCGCCGCGAACACGTCGCGGGGGCCGACGAACAGGAAGACCTTGCCCCGCTGCCGAAGCTCCATGAGCAGGCGCCGCGCCTGTACGTTTCCCGCGAACGTCATCCGCGCGGCGATCTCGTCGGTGCCGTGGACTTCGAACGCCTTGTCGAACGCCTCGTCCGCTTCGATCCGCCCCCGCCCGAAGCCGCCCGTCGGCTTGAAGAGGTTGAACAGGCTGTTGTTCGGAACCGCGACGATGTCTCCCGTTTGCGTGCGGCTGCGTTCGAAGGCGTAGACCTGGCCGGCGAAGACGGTCACCTCGTACGTGCCGTCGCTCTGAGTGAGCTTCGCTTCGTAAAAGGCGAATCGCTTCCCGTCCCTATCGGTGCCGCAGAAGAGGTCGGTAAAGGTCGCGCCATTCAGCCAGACGCCGAACAGCGCCCGTCTCGCCTCTTCGAACGCCGGCGGTTCGAAGTTCGTGGGCGTGAAGCTCATCCCGCCTTGCCCGGCAAGCGCATGGAGCGTTGGATGCTTGATCCCGGCGCTCGCAGTCGAAAACGACGGAAAGGCCGCGATGAGGATGCAGGTCCCGATGACGAGGAACGCCGCGACGCCGCCGGCTGGATTGAAGTTGCTCCCCACCAGCCAGGCGAGGATCGCCGCGCCCGTCAGCCCCACGAACAGGTGAAGCGGAAAGCGCGAAAGCGCCTTACGGCGCCTGTCCTCGATCGTCCTGATCTGCTCGGCGACCGGGCCACGCGCGCAAAGTGCGGCGAAATCGGCCGCGGTGAACCCCATATCTCCTCCCCAGGTGCAAGCGGGGACGCTGCATCCTGAACGCCTGCGATGTCCAGCGTTCAAGCGGCAGTCAGGTGCGCGGCGCTACTGCATTTCCATACCCAATCAGGAGCAAGTCCATGAAGACGTTCATTCTTTTCGGCGTGGCCGCGGCCGCGCTCGTCGCCGGCCCCGCCGCTGCCCAGCCCATGAAGGGCGAGGGCCGCGGCATGGATCGCGCCCAGGTCGAGAGCCGCGTCGCGGCCGGATTCGCGCGCGTCGATGCCAATCGCGACGGTTTCGTGACGCAGGCCGAAGCGCAGGGCGCCCGCACCGCGATGCGCGGCCAGCGCGCTGAGCAGCGCGGCGAGCGCCGCGAGGCCCGTTTCGCCCGCCTCGATGCCGATCGCAACGGCAGCATCAGCCGGGATGAGTTCTTCCGGGCTCGCGGCGAGCGTGCCGGTGCTCGGGGCGACGGTGCCCAGCGCGCGGACCGCGGCGAGCGGCGCGAAGCGCGCATGGAGCGCCGCGGCAACCGCATGGAGCGCCGGGGCCAGCGTGCCGGCATGCGGGGCGCGATGGCGGCCCGCTTCGGCGCCCAGGCCTTCACCCGCATGGACGCGAACCGCGACAACCGCATCTCGCTCGCCGAAGCCACCCGCTTCCGGATGGAGCGCTTCGACCGGGTCGACGCGAACGACGACGGCCGCATCACCCGTGAAGAGCGCCAGTCCGTCCGCGCCGAGCGCCAGACGCGCTGAGCGACGGCTTCAGCGGAAACAGACAAGGGGCCGGGGCGGCAACGCTCCGGCCCTTTTCCGTCATTCCCGCGAAAGCGGGAATCCAGACGGAGCCTCCGCCCGCACCACGTTTCAAGACCGCCCACTGGGTTCCCGCTTTCGCGGGAATGACGGGAGGGGGAATGACGGGAGGGGGCTACAGCCCGCCCGGCACAGGCTCCCGCCCCATCGCCTCGAGCGCGGCCATCAAGTCCGCCTCGCACGCGCCGAGCTTTTCCTCGTCCGTCGAGCGGATGACGAAATTCGCGCCGAACCGCCCTTCGCGGAAGAAGGGGTAGCTGCCGATCTGCGTCCCCGGATGCGCGCGCTCGGTTGCGGCGAGCATCTCGGCCACTTCGCTCTCCGGCACCTGGCAGCCGACCGTGCGCGAGATGAGCGGCCGCCCGCCCTCGAGCTTGCCCGACAAAGCCTCGAGCATCGCGCCGGCGATGTGCGGCACGCCCGCGAGGATGAAGACGTTGCCGTGGCGGATGCCCGGTGCGCCCGAAAACGGGTTCTCGATCAGGTCCGCGCCGTCCGGCACCCGCGCCATCCGGAGCCGCGCTTCGGTGATCCCGCCCCGCGTCTCGTAATAGGCTTCGAGCGCGGCGCGCGCGTCCGGATGGACGACGACCCCCACGCCGAGCGCCTCGGCGATCGCATCGACGGTGATGTCGTCGTGCGTCGGCCCGATCCCGCCGGTGGTGAACAGATAATCGTAGCGCGCCCGAAGCGCGTTCACCGCCGCCACGATCTCGGCCGTCACGTCCGGCACCACCCGCACTTCGCCGAGCCTGATACCCTGCAGGTTCAGCCACAATGCGATCGCCGAGACGTTCTTGTCCTGGATCCGGCCCGAGAGGATCTCGTCGCCGATGATCAGGAGACCCGCCGTCCAGATCCGCTCGCTCGCCATGCCCCGCGCATAGCGCCGCCGGAGCGCCCCGCCTAGGCTCGCCAAAACGTCGCTGCGCCCCTATATTCGCGCCTATGTTCGAGACCATCGAGCGCGACAGCGCCATCATCGGCCGCTCCGGCGGCATCAAGCTCCACGGCCCCGAGGGCTTCGAAGGCATGCGCCGCGCCGGCCGCGCCGCCGCCGAGATCCTCGACGCCCTCGTCCCCCACGTCGTCCCCGGCGTCACCACGCAGGAGCTCGACGACATCGTCTATGCCGAGATGCGCGCGCGAGGCACGCTCCCTGCGACGCTCGGCTACCGCGGCTACACCAAGAGCTGCTGCACCTCGATCAACCACGTCGTCTGCCACGGCATCCCGGGCGACCGCGCCTTGAAGGACGGCGACATCGTCAACATCGACGTCACCCCGATCCTCGACGGCTGGCACGGCGATTCGAGCCGCATGTACCTGGTCGGCGACGTGCCCCTGAAGGCGCGCCGCCTCGTCGACGTCACCTACGAATGCCTGATGCTCGGCATCGAGGCCGCGCGCCCCGGCAACCATCTCGGCGACATCGGCCACGCCATCCAGCGCCACGCCGAAAAGCATCGCTACGGTGTCGTCCGCGATTTCTGCGGCCACGGCCTCGGGCGTACCTTCCACGATGCGCCGGAAGTCGTCCATGTCGGCCGCCCCGGCGCCGGCCCGGAGCTGAGGCCCGGCATGTTCTTCACGATCGAACCGATGATCAACGGCGGCCGCCCCGACTGCAAGATGCTCGACGACGGCTGGACGGCGGTCACGCGCGACCGATCCCTGTCCGCCCAGTTCGAACATTCCATCGGCATCACGGAGGACGGCTGCGAGATCTTCACCACGAGCCCGCGAGGCTGGGACAAGCCGCCTTACGCCTGAGGGTCTCGCCCGACCGCCGTCATCCCCGCGAAAGCGGGGATCCAGACGAAGCATGAGGCCGCGCCGCGCGTCGCGAACGCCCACTGGATTCCCGCTTCCGCGGGAATGACGGTGAAGCATCGCCCCGGGGCCGCCGGACACATGCCCCCTCACGCGTGAGCGGCTCGCCCCACCGCCGTCATCCCCGCGAAAGCGGGGATCCAGACGAAGCTTGAACCACGCGGTGCGTCGCGAACGCCCACTGGATTCCCGCTTTCGGGGAAATGAAGGTGAAGCATTGCCGCGTTTCGCCCCACCGCCGTCATCCCCGCGAAAGCGGGGATCCAGACGAAGCTTGAACCCACGCGGTGTGTCACGAATGCCCACTGGATTCCCGCTTTCGCGGGAATGACGGGGAAGCATTGCCCGTCTCGAAGGACGGCGCCGGGTCCTTCGAGACGCCGCTTCGACTGCGCTCAGCGGCTCCTCAGGATGAGTGGGCGGGTGGGTTCCGGGGTGGAGGCCCCCCTCAATCCACGTGCGGAGACACCGAAGGCGGGTCGCTCGCCGGGAAGCTCTCGTCGGAAGCTTCGTCCACCTTGGACCATTCGCGCGGCGGATCGCGCATCGAGTCGGGCCCCGCCTGGCGCGCCCCGCCCGATCCGCCGACGAAGCCTTCCGGACGCACCCGGCTCAGCGCCGGCGCATAATCCTCTTCCTCGTCGTCGCCGAACCAGCGCCGGCTGACGACGACGGCGGCGAGGCCCGCGGCGGCCGCGGCGGCCGCGGCGATCCAGATCGTGCTGCTCCGGTTCCAGCTCCTCGCCATGGCTCAGGCTCCTTCGTGCTGCATGGAGGCGGTCTGCGCGGGCGGCAGGCCCTCGCTCTCGGCCAGCGCCATCAGCTCGGCCTTGCGCGCCGCCATCCGCTCGCCGAGCTCTTCGAGATCCACGTCGGTGGCGCGCGCCTGCTGGAAGAGGTTGTCCTTCTGCTTCTCCTCTTCCTTCACATGGTGCTCGATCATCTCCTGGAGCACCTTGACCTTCGCCTCGTAGAACTCCTCGTCCGGCCCGCCGGCTTCGATCTCGTTGATCAGCACCTTGGCGCCGTCATGCTCGACGATCGCCTCGTCGAGATCGTCGTCGGAGATCTTGCCGCGCAAGGCCGGATAGAAGATCTCCTCCTCGATCATCGTATGGATCTTCAATTCGGTGCAGATCTGCCGCGCGAGCTTCTCCTTCTTCGCGTCCCGGAACGCACCCTGGAACTTCTCGAAAAGCGCCTCCACCTCGCGGTGGTCCTCGGTCAAAAGCCTCGTTGCGTCCTGCTTGCCTGAAGCCATGTCCGTCCTCCTCATTTGGCCTCTGGAACATTCGGCGCTAGGTCCGGTTCCTTGGCGGCCACTCCCAGGGATGATCGCAGTGAACGACACCGAAACCCTCTCGCCGCTCCTCCCCGACGAAACCGAGGAAGCCGCCCGCGTCCTCCTCTCCAAGGCCGCCGAGCGCAGGCTGAAGCTCGCAACGGCCGAGAGCTGCACCGGCGGCATGCTCGCCTCCCTGCTCACCGACGTGCAGGGCGTCGCCCACACGTTCGACCGCGGCTTCGTCACCTACAGCTTCGAAGCGAAGAACGAGATGCTCGGCATCCCGATGGAGACGATCGTTCCGGGCGACGCCGTGACAAGGGAGGTCGCCGTCGCCATGGCGGAGGGCGCGCTGGAGCGAAGCCGCGCCAACATCGCGCTCGCCATCACCGGCTTCGCGGACGCGGGCGTCGAGCCCGGCCTCGTCCACTTCGCCTGCGCCCGCGCCGGCCGGGTGACCCTCCACCGCGAGGAGCATTTCGGCCCCGGCGGCCGCGGAGCGACCCGGATCAAGTGCATGAAGACGGCGATCGAAATGATGACGGAGATGCTGTGATGGCGGGCAAGAGCGCACCCTTCGAGTCCATCCACCGCCACGGCTTCGTCCGCGTCTCGGCGGCCTCCCCGACCGGCTCGGTCGGCGACGTCACCTTCAACGTCGACCAGGCGATTGCGCTCGCCGAGGAAGCGCACGGCAAGGGCGTCGACCTCCTCGTCTTCCCCGAACTCAACATCAGTTCCTACGCCGTCGACGATCTCTTCCTCCAGGAAGCGTTCCTCGACGCAGTGGAGGACGGCATCGCCCGCTTCCGAGACGCGACGGCGAAGCTCGGCCCCTGCTTCGTCATCGGTGCGCCGCTTCGCCGCAACGGCCGCCTCTACAATTGCGGGCTGGCCGTCTCGCGCGGCCGCATCCTCGGCGTCGTGCCCAAGAGCTTCCTCCCCAATTACCGCGAATATTATGAGAAGCGCTGGTTCGTTTCCGGCATCGGCCTGAACGGCATCGACATCGCCGTCGCCGGCGAGATCGTTCCCTTCGGCACCGACCTCATCTTCTCCGCCGAGGATTTCTCCGACTTCATCTTCCACGTCGAGATTTGCGAGGATTATTGGGCCCCGCAGCCGCCCTCCACCGTCGGCGCCCTCGCCGGCGCCCTCATCCTGTGCAATCTCAGCGCGTCGAACATCACCATCGGCAAGGCCGACGAGCGCAAGCTTCTGTGCGCCTCGCAAAGCTCACGCTGCTGCGCCGCCTACGTCTACGCCGCCTCCGGCCCCGGCGAGAGCACGACCGACCTCGCCTGGGACGGCCAGAGCTCCATCTACGAAATGGGCGAGCTCCTCTGCGACTCCAAGCGGTTCGACCGGAACCCCGAGCTCTGCATCGCCGACATCGACGTCCAGCGCCTCCGCCTCGAGCGCATGCGGATGCCGACCTTCAACGACAATGCCGTCGCCGCCGGCCACCCGGAAAAGACCGCGCGCCGCATCCATTTCGAGCATAAGCCCAGTTTCGCCGACATCGGCTTCCGCCGCAAATACCGCCGCTTCCCCTACGTCCCGAACCGCCTCGAGCAGCTCGATCAGGACAGCTACGAAGCCTTCAACATCCAGGTCCAGGGCCTCGCCCGCCGCTTCCAGGCGACCAACGGCTCCAAGATGCTGATCGGCGTCTCGGGCGGCCTCGACTCGACTCACGCCCTCATCGTCGCCGCCAAGGCCTGCGACTGGCTCGGCGTCCCGCGCGACACGATCCTCGGCTTCACCATGCCCGGCTTCGCCACCGGCGAGACCACCAAGGGCAATGCCTGGGCGCTGATGAACGCCCTGGGCATCGTCGGCGAGGAGATCGACATCCGCCCCGCCGCCATGCAGATGCTCGGCGACATGGGCCATCCCTTCGCCAAGGGCGAGAAGGTCTACGACATCGCATTCGAGAACGTGCAGGCCGGCCTTCGCACCGACTATCTCTTCCGCCTCGCCAACCAACGCAACGGCTTCGTCGTCGGCACCGGCGATCTGTCCGAAATCGCTTTGGGCTGGATGACCTACGGCGTCGGCGACCAGATGAGCCACTATGCCGTCAATGCCGGCGTCCCCAAGACCCTCATCCAGTATCTCGTCCGCTGGGCGGTCAAGACCGACCAGTTCGACGCCGAGACCAACCGCGTCCTCATCGAAATCCTCAAGACCAAGATCAGCCCCGAGCTCATCCCGGCTGGCGACGACGAGGAGATGCAGTCCACCGAGGACAAGGTCGGCCCCTATGAGCTGAACGACTTCTTCCTGTTCCACATCCTGCGCACCGGCCAGCCGCCCTCCAAAGTCGCCTTCCTGGCCTGGCAGACCTGGAAGGACGCTCACGAGGGCCTCTGGCCGTTCGATTTCCCGGAGCATTTGAAGCAGGAATACGATCTCCCCACGATCCGCAAATGGCTCGAGACCTTCCTCTGGCGCTTCTTCCAGATCAGCCAGTTCAAGCGCTCCGCCCTCCCCAACTCCCCCAAGGTCTCCGCCGGCGGCGCCCTCAGCCCCCGAGGCGACTGGCGCGCGCCCAGCGACGGCAACGCCAAGCCCTGGCTCGACGAACTCAAATCCGCCTTCAGAGACTGACCGCAGCGCCCACACCCCATCGTCATTCCCGCGAAAGCGGGAATCCAGACGAAGCCTCCACCCACCCAGCCCTACGAAACCTGGATCCCCGCTTCCGCTGGGATGACGGTAAAGCGACCGTCGGAGGCTCTGCACGCCTCCCAGCCCCGCCGTCATTCCCGCGAAAGCGGGAATCCAGACGAACCCTCCACCCGCGGCGGCCCTGCGAAACCTGGATCCCCGCTTTCGCGGGGATGACGATAGAGCCGGTTCCGGAGCTAAAACGCGTTGACCTGATAGCCGCGCCGCGACCACCTGCCCCCACGGGGGGCGGCATCGCGCAGCAGGAGCGGCGGGATGAAGCGCGGCTGGGTCTACATTCTGGCGAGCCGCCGCAACGGCACGGTCTACATCGGCGTCACCTCCAACCTGGCCGCGCGCCTATGGCAGCATCGGCAGCGGCCACGCGGATTCACGGGGCGCCACACCGTGCGCATGCTGGTCCACGTCGAGGAGTATCCCACCATCGCAGAAGCGATCGCGCGGGAGAAAGCAATGAAGAAGTGGCTGCGCGCCTGGAAGCTCGAGCTGATAGAAAAGGACAATCCGCACTGGAAGGACCTGGCCCCACTCATCCTGGCATGACGCCTCCACTCGCCCACCCGTCATCTCCGCGAAAGCGGGGATCCAGGCTTCGTAGGGCGCGGCGCACGCAAGCTCCCACTGGATTCCCGCTTCCGCGGGAATGACGGCTGGGGGGGAGACGCACACCCTACCTAGCCACTGCCTGCCCACACACACACGCGTCATCCCCGCGAAAGCGGGGATCCAGCTTTCGCAGGGCGGGGCGCCCGGATGCTCCCATTGGATTCCCGCTTCCGCGGGAATGACGGCTGGGGGGAGACGCGCACGCAAACACACCCGTCATCCCCGCGAAAGCGGGGATCCAGCTTTCGTAGGGCGGGGCGCCCGGATGCTCCCGCTGGATTCCCGCTGTCGCGCGAACGACGGCTGGGGGGAGACGCGCACGCAAACACACCGTCATCCCCGCGAAAGCGGGGATCCAGCTTTCGTAGAGCGGGGCGCCGGGAAGCTCCCACTGAATCCCCGCTTCCGCGGAATGACGGACGGGGTCGAGCCACTCTTCCTTTGTAGGACTTCCCCTGCTCCGGTCGTCAAATGACTCTTCCGCTCGCCAGCCCCCTCCGCACGCGGTCGAGCTGCCAGCCGGAAGGCCGCTCCCCCCCACGTACCGCGAACTTCATCAACTTCCGCGCAGCGAAGCGCCACGAGAACCCAATAAATCAGATAATTAAATATAATCTCGATCAGGGAGATTCTATGCTGCACTGCGGGAACAACGGCCGTTACGCAGACGTTATTGTGAACGCCAGATAAACAGACCGAGGGCACTCACTTGATCCAGCTTACCACCGCCTCTTCCCTGGGGCAGACCCAGCACGCTCCGTCGATCCAGTTCGACAACAGCCTGATCTGCTTCTCCCACCTGCGGTGGAATTTCGTCTTCCAGAGGCCTCAGCATTTGATGAGCCGCTTCGCCGACGAGCGGCGCGTGATCTTCTGGGAAGAGCCGGAAGCCGCGCTCCCCGGCTGCGAGCCTGCGCTCGGCGTGCGCACCTGCGCCGAAACCGGTGTCGTGGTCGTCACCCCGTCCCTCCCCGAAGGCATGGAAGAAGCCGAGCAGGAATCCGTGCTGAAGCGCCTTCTCGACGGCTTCCTCGCCGGCGAGAAGGGGCCTTTCATCCGCTGGTACTACACGCCGATGATGCTGCCCTTCTCGCGCCACATCGATGCGGCCGCAACGGTCTACGATTGCATGGACGAGCTTGCGAACTTCAAGTTCGCGCCGACCCGCCTCCTCGCGCTCGAAAGCGAATTGTTCGACGCCGCCGACGTCGTCTTCACCGGCGGCTACAGCCTCTACGAAGCCAAGCGCAGCCGCCACCCGAACGTCCATCCCTTCCCCTCGAGCGTGGACCGCGAGCATTTCGGCCGCGCCCGCGCGGTGGACGGCGACCCGGACGACCAGGCCCTCGCCAAGCGGCCGCGCTTCGGCTTCTACGGCGTCATCGACGAGCGCATGGACCTGTCGCTCATCGCCGCCATGGCCGACGCCCACCCGGAATGGTCGGTGATCATGGTCGGCCCGGTCGTGAAGATCGACCACGCGGATCTCCCGCAGCGGCCGAACATCTTCTATCTCGGCGGCAAGACCTATGAGGAGCTGCCCGCCTATCTCGGCGGCTGGGACGTCGCGATCAGCCCGTTCGCGATCAACGAGGCGACTCGCTTCATCTCGCCGACCAAGACGCCCGAATATCTCGCCGGCGGCCGCCCGGTGGTCTCGACCCCGATCGTCGACGTGAAGCGCCACTATTCCGATCTCGAAGCGGTGTTCATCGCCGGCGGTCCGGACGATTTCGTCGCGGCCTGCGAGCAGGCTCTCGCCCTCGTCCAGGGCGGCGACGACTGGCTGCGCCAGGTCGACCAGAAGCTCGCCAATCTGAGCTGGGACATCACCTTCGCCCGCATGCGCGGGCTTGTCGGCGAGTCGATCCGCGACACGAAGAGCGGCCCGAACATCGTCACCAGCGTCGCCGGGCGCCGCTACGACTATCTCGTCGTCGGCGCGGGCTTCGCCGGCTCGGTCATTGCCGAGCGGCTCGCCAGCCAGCACGGCGCCAAGGTGCTGGTCATCGACCGTCGCCCGCACGTGGCCGGCAACGCCTACGATCATCTCGACGAGGCGGGCATCCTCATCCACCAATATGGCCCGCACATCTTCCACACGAATTCGGACGAGATCGTCGATTATCTCAGCCAGTTCACCGCGTGGCGCCCGTACGAGCACCGCGTCCTCGCCGACGTGCGCGGCCAGCTCGTGCCGATTCCGATCAACCGCACGACGCTCAACAAGCTGTTCGATCTTGATTTGAAGACGGACGAGGAAGCGGCAGCTTATCTCGCCTCGCGCGCCGAAACGGTGGAGGAGATCAAGACATCGGAGGACGTCGTCATCAACGCCGTCGGCCGTGAACTTTATGAACTTTTCTTCCAGGGCTACACCCGCAAGCAGTGGGGCATCGATCCATCCGAGCTCGACAAGGCGGTCACCGCCCGCATTCCGACGCGGACCAATACGGACGACCGCTATTTCGGCGACAAGCACCAGATCATGCCCGCCGAGGGCTACACCAAGATGTTCGAATCGATGCTCGATCACCCGAACATCGACGTGCTGCTGGGCGCCGATTTCCGGGAGTTGAAGGACGTCATCCAGGCCCGGCACATCGTCTATACCGGGCCGATCGACGAATATTTCGACTTCCGCTTCGGCAAGCTCCCCTACCGGAGCCTGAAGTTCGAGCATAAGGTCGTCGATCAGGAGACGTTCCAGCCGGTCGCTGTGGTGAACTATCCGCACCCGGACGTGCCCTACACGCGCATCACCGAGTACAAGTATCTGACCGGCCAGACGGCGCCCAAGACCAGCCTCACCTACGAATATCCCTCCGCGGAAGGGGATCCCTATTATCCCATCCCGCGGCCGGAGAATCAGGCGCTGTTCAAGAAATACGAGGCTCTCGCGGACTCGACTTCGGGCGTCACCTTCGTCGGCCGCCTCGCCACCTACCGCTACTACAATATGGACCAGGTCGTCGGCCAGGCCCTCGCCGCCTTCCGCCGCCTGGACGCCGCCCGCACCGCGGCTCCGAAGACGACGGAATCGGAGCTCGAAGCCGCGGAGTAAGCAAAGCCCCGAACCAGCCCCTCTCCCCTCGTGGGAGAGGGAGGGACCCATTGCGAAGCAATGGGAGGGAGAGGGAACGAAGTGCGAAGGTAAGCACCGGCTTCCCCACCCCACCCGGTTGCAAAGCAGGCTCCGCCGGTCCATGGCTCCGCCATGCTTTCTCAACGCACGAGGTACACAATCAGGGCGCTCCTGCACCTGGCCGACCGCTATGGCGAAGGCCCGGTCCAGCTCTCCGAGATCGCGGAGAAGCAGAATCTCCCACCCAAGTTCCTGACCGTCATCCTCTCCCAAATGCGCCGCGACGGCTTGGTCGAAACCCTGCGCGGCCGCGAGGGCGGATACTGGCTCGCCCGCCCGCCCAGCGAGATCAGCTACGGCGAGATCGTCCGGCTGACGCGCGGCTCGTTGGGCCTTCTCCCCTGCGCCAGCCGCTTCGCCTACGAGCAGTGCAGGAACTGCATCACCCAGGAGAAATGCCGCCTGCACCGCGCCATGCTCCTCGTCCGCGACGAGACCGCGCGAATCCTCGACGGGCTCACCCTCGCCGACGAGGTCGACCTGGGCGAGCCGCTGGAGCAGGCATGAGCGTCCGCGCGGCGGTGATCGGGGGCGGGCTTTCGGGCGCGCTCCAGGCGATCCACCTGCTGCGCGAAGGCGCCGCCCACGTCACCTTGATCGAGCGCGCCCGCACCCCGGGCCGGGGCGTCGCCTACTCGACCGACCGTCCCGAGCATCTCCTCAACGTCCCCGCCCGCCGGATGAGCGCCTGGGGCGACCAGCCGGATCATTTCGTCCGCTGGTACGAACAGCGCGGCGGCGCCGCCGAGAGCTTCGCCCCGCGCATGGCGTTCGGCGACTATGTCGTCGAACAGCTCGCCGCTGCGGCGGGGGAGGGGCTGGAGATCGTCCGCGGCGAAGCGGTCGACGTGGAAGGCAAGGAAGTCCTCCTCGCCGACGGCCGGCGCATCGAAGCGGACGCCGTGGTGCTCGCCCCCGGCAACCTCCCGCCCGCAACGCCGCGCGGCATCGATCCGGACGCGCTCGGCGCCCTCTGGGTGGCGGATCCCTGGGCGCCCGGCATCGCCGACGGCCTCGGCGCGTCCGACACGATGCTCCTCATCGGCACCGGCCTCACCGCGGTCGACGTGGCGCTGACCATGGAAGCGAGCGGCTTTCGCGGCCGCATCCTCGCCCTCTCGCGCCGCGGCCTCGTCCCGCGCGCCCACGGCCCGCGCGAGCCGATGTGCGCGCCGCAGGAGGCGCTTCCGTCCGACTGCATTGCCTTGCTCCGCCGCGTCCGCCGCCGCACCGCCGAGATCGGCTGGCGAAGCGCCGTCCACGAGCTGCGCAACGTCACCCAGAGCATCTGGGCCGGCGCGAGCGAGGCGCAGCGCCGCCGCTTCCTCCGGCATCTCCGCCCCTGGTGGGACGTCCACCGCCACAAGCTCGCTCCCGCCGTCGGCGCGACGATCGACCGGATGCAGGCCGAGGGCCGCCTCCATTTCGCCGGCGGCCGCATCCTCACCGTCTCGCCGGACGGCACGGTAACCTGGCGCCCCCGCGGCACGAGCGCTCCCGAGACCCTCAAGGCCGCCCGCATCGTCAACTGCACCGGCCCCGAATGCGACATCGTCCGCGCGGGCGAGCCGCTGCTGAACGCGCTGCTCGCCAAAGGCCGCATCCGCCAAGACCCCCTCCGCGTCGGCATCGACGTCGACGACCAATGCCGAACGCTTACCGGCTCCGGCCCTTCGGACAGCCTCTACGCGATCGGCCCGGTCACCCGCGGCACCTTCTGGGAGAGCGTCGCCGTCCCCGACATTCGCGCCCAGGCCCAGGCAGTGGCGAGCCGGATCGTCAAAGCAGCATCCTGAACACCGCGCCGCCACCCGGCGCATCGTCCACGCTGATCGAGCCGCGATGCGCGAGCACCACCTGTCGGGCGAGGCTGAGGCCAACGCCGGTCCCCTTCTGCTTGGTCGTGAAGAAGGGGAGGAAGATGTCCTGCTTCAGCGTTTCGGGCACGCCGGCGCCGTTGTCGGCGACTTCGATTTGCACCCGCCCCGTCGCCGTCTCGGCAAAGCTCAAGCTGAGACGCGGAGTCTCGCCATGCGACTTGGCGGCGTCGGCGCCGTTCCTCAGCAGGTTGATCAGCACTTGGCAGAGGAGGTCGGGATCGGCATCGAGGCGCAGCGTCTCGGGCTGGACGATCACTTGGAGCGGCACGTCGCGGCCCAGCTCGCTCGCTTCGAACAACGAATCGATCTCCCGCGCCCACGGCAGCACCTCGAAGAGCTTGCGCCGCACTTCCGGCGCGCGGCTGATCTGCCGATAGCTCTCGACGAAGTGCATCACTCCGTCCGCCCGCCGTGCCAGCGTGTCGACCGCGGAGCGGGCGTCGCGGATCGCCGGTTCGCCGCTTGCGTCCACCTCGCCCATGAGCTGCGCCGCCGTGTGCGCGAGCGAGGTGACGGGCGTCATCGAGTTCATGATCTCGTGCGTCAGGACGCGGATGAGATCGCTCTGCGCCGCCACCTCGATGGCGTTGAGCTCGCTCTGGATCGGCTGCACCGCGACGACACGCACGAGGCCGCCGAGCCGGTGAACGACCGCCGCGCTCACCATCGCCGTCTGCGGCACGCCTTCCGTCATCAAGGGCACGAGCCGCGGCCGCCCGACCGCGCCGCCCGAAAGCGCCTTCGAAAAGGCGTCGCCATAATCGGTGAAGTCCTCGACCCGCACGCCCGTGTGCCGCACGAACAGCCGCCGCGCCGCCTTGTTGGCAAGCTCGACCTTGCCGTCGCCCTCGACGATCAGCAGGGCGATCGGCGCATCGTCGAGCACCGCCTCGTAGAAGCGGTTCGCGTCCGACAGATTGTGCCGCTCCTCGCGCAGCCGGCGGATGCCCTGGTCGAGCGCTTCGCCCAGTTCCGCGAAGCCGCTCCCCGACCAGCGATGCGCGAACCCCTGGCCGAGATCGCCGAACCGCACCGCGTCGATGAAGCGCGCAAGCTCGCGGTTGGTGCGCTGGATGTAGCGCCACAGATACGCGCCGGCGCCGGCGCAGAGCAGCAAGGCGACGATCCGCGCGGCGCCGAGCCCCGGCATGTAGAGCGTCTGGACAAAGGCGAACGCGGCGAGGAGCAGCAACCCGACCCGCGTCGCCAGCCCGAAGGCGAAGCGGCTCCTAAAGCCCATGCTTCTCCATCCGGCGGTAGAGGCTCGCGCGGGTGAGGCCGAGTTCGTGGGCGGCGAGCGAGATGTTGTAGGCGTGCTTCTTGAGCGCCTGCTCGACGATCTGCCGTTCGGCCCGCTCGAGGTTGAGATCGCTGGCGGGCACGGTCGCCGCCGCCGGCGGAGCTGGCGGCAGGGCGGGGGCGGCCGCCGCGCCGGTCCGCGGCGTGAGGCTGCGGGAAAGGGAGAAGTCCTCGACGGTGAAGTCCCCGTCGCCGGCGAGGATCACGGCGCGCTCGGCGGCGTGGCGGAGCGCCCGGACGTTGCCGGGCCAGTCATAGGCCTGGAGCTGCGCCATCACGCCGGCCGGGACTATCCGCGCGGGCTTCCCGTATTTCTTCGAATACAGGCCGAGGAAGTGCTCGACCAGAAGCGGCACGTCCTCGCGCCGCTCGCGCAGCGGCGGCAGCTCGATCTCCACCGTGTTGAGGCGGAAGAGCAGATCCTGGCGGAAGCGGCTTTCGTCGGCGAGCTGGTCGAGCGGCAGGTTCGTCGCGGCGATGACGCGCACATCGATCGGCACCGGCTTGTTGGCGCCGACCGGGATCACCTGGCGCTGCTCGAGCGCAGTGAGCAGCTTGGGCTGAAGGTGGAGCGGCAGATTGCCGATTTCATCGAGGAAGAGCGTGCCGCCGTGCGCCGCCTGCAGCCGTCCGATCCGGTCGCCGCGGGCGTCGGTGAAGGCGCCCTTCACATGGCCGAACAGCTCGCTCTCGAACAAATTCTCGGCAACGGCGCCGAGATCGACCGATACGAGCACCCCTTCCGCCCGGCGCGAGCGGCGGTGGAGCTCGCGCGCGACGAGCTCCTTGCCCGTCCCGTTCTCGCCGAGGATGAGCACGTTGGCTTCCGTCGGCGCGGCGCGCTCGATCAGCGAATTGACGCGCGCCATGCCCGCCGCCCGGCCCAGCAATGGGATCTCCCCCGCGGCCGGCACGGAGATGGCGGCGGAGCGCTTGCGCTCGGTCACCGCCTCCTCGCGCGAATTGCGAAGCGCGGCGGCGGTGCGGACGGTGGCGAGGAGCCGCTCGTTCGACCAGGGCTTGGAGACGAAGTCGGTCGCGCCGCGCTTCATCGCCTCGACGGCGATCTGGACGCCGCCATGCGCGGTGATCATCACCACCACCGCTTCCGGGTCGCGCATCAAGATCTCGGCGAGCCACTGGAAGCCTTCCGCGGCATTGGTCGCGCCGCGCCCGAAATTGGCGTCGAGGAGAACGACGTCGGGGGTGCGCGCCTCCATCTCCGCCAGCGCCGCGTCGGGCGCCTGGAAGGTCGCAATCTCCGTGAACAGGTCGCGCAGGAGGAGGCGCGCGGAGAGGAGGATGTCGGGATCGTCGTCGACGACGATGCAACGATCGTACGGCTTGTCGCGCTTCAATGGCCCACTCCCCGCCCGCTTTTATAAGTGACGGGCAGCAACAATCAATTTCCGTGCCGTTTCACGTCCGCAACCGGACACGGCCGTTCGAAAACGGACATGCCGCGCCGCCGCGCCTGGCCGGAGCTTCTCGGCCGCCGCTCGGTAAATGGCCGAACTCCGCGACTTTCACCCGCTGGCACGGCTCCTGCTGAACGAAGGGCGACTGAACGACATTTCGATTGGGAGACACAGGATGGCCAAGCTCGAAAACTTCACCTTTTCCGTCGGCATGGCGCTTTCAAGCCTGCTGATGTTCGCAACCCTCGCACCGCTCGCCTGAGCCGCCGGCGCTGTCCGTTGGCGTACACGCGCTGTTCGAAATCGAACACAGTGCCGCCCCCGGCCGTGCAGCAGGGGCTTCCCACACGCGCTTTCCGTGGCACGATGATTGCAGCGCCGGTTCCAGGCGTGCGTGCACGTGGAGGGGATGACTGAATGTCCGTGACGACCATCAAATCCGACAAGCCCAGGGCCGAGAGCGGCGGCGCGATGGACAAGGTCGTCGCGCGCAGGGGGCTCAAGAAGGAGCACAAGATCGCGATCGGCGTACTGCTGGTCCTGATCGCCGGCCTCGTTTTCTACATGCTGGCGCCGGCGGCCAACAGCCAGACGATCGCTGCCGACCGGATCACCATCTCGAACGTGGCGCGCGGCCGCTTCGACGATTTCCTGCCGCTGCGCGCCCGCGTCGAGCCGAGCGTCACCGTGTATCTCGACGCCGTCGAAGGCGGACGGGTCGAGCAGCGCATGGTGGAGGACGGCGCGGTGGTCCAGGCGGGCCAGCTCCTCGCGGTCCTTTCCAACTCCGATCTGCAGCTGAACGTCCTCGCCCGCCAGACCGAGGTCACCCAGCAGATCAACTCGATGCGCAGCCAGGAGCTGTCGCTCTCGCAGACCCGCCTCGCCAACCAGCGCGCCCTCATCGAGGCCGATCTCCAGGCGCAGCAGGCGCGGCGCCAGTACGACGTGCAGCGGCCGCTCGCCCAGCAGGGCTATGTGTCGCAAAAGCAGTTCCAGGACAGCCGCGACATCTACAATGCGTCGCGCGAGCGCAGCGCCATCCTCCGCCGCCAGCAGGCGACCGACGAACGGCTCCAGTCGAGCCAGCTCGCCCAGCTCCGCGCCTCCACGACGGCGCTCAACCAGAGCCTCCAGCTCGCCCGCGCCAGCCTCGATGCGCTGAACCTGCGCGCGCCGGTCTCGGGCCAGCTCACCAGCTTCTCGATCCAGGTCGGCCAGTCCTTCAACCGCGGCGAGCGCCTCGGCCAGATCGACAGCGCCGGCGCCAACAAGCTTCGCGCCCAGGTCGACGAATTCTATCTCGGCCGCGTCGTCGAGGGCCAGATCGCGAGCGCCGACGTCGGCGGGCGCCCGTACCGGATGCGGGTCGCCAAAATCTATCCGCAGGTCAGGAACGGCGCCTTCGAGATCGACCTCAATTTCGTCGGCGGCGAGCCCGCCAACCTCCAGCGCGGCCAGACCGTGCAGATCCGCCTCACGCTCGGCGATCCGGCGCCGGCGCTGCTGATCCCGGCGGGCGCCTTCTACAACGAAACGGGCGGCAACTGGGTGTTCGTGGTCTCGCCGGACGGCGGCAGCGCGGTGAAGCGCCAGGTCCGCCTCGGCCGCCGCAACTCCGAATATATCGAAGTGCTGGACGGGCTGCAGCCGGGCGAGCGGGTCATCACCTCGCCGTACACCGGCTTCGCCGAACGGGACCGGCTGGACCTCAACTGACGACGAAACTCCACGGGCTAGAACAAGGAGCAGATGAAATGCTGAGCATGCGGGACCTTTCGAGGGTCTACAGAACCGAAACGGTCGAGACTACGGCGCTCGACGGCATTCACCTGGACGTCGCCGACGGCGAGTTCGTGGCCGTCATGGGCCCGTCCGGCTGCGGCAAGTCGACCCTGCTCAACGTGCTGGGGATGCTCGATTCGCCGACCTCCGGCTCCTACATCTTCAACGGAACGGAAGTCGCCGGCCTTCCCGAAGCGAAGCTCGCGGATTTCCGCAAGCGCAACATCGGCTTCATCTTCCAGAGCTTCAACCTGGTCGATGAGCTGACCGTGCGCGAGAATGTCGAGCTCGCCCTCCTCTATCACGACGTGCCGGCCGCCGAGCGCCGCCGCCGCGTCGACGAAGTGATGGACAAGGTCGGCATCGCCCACCGCGCGAAGCACCGGCCGAGCCAGCTTTCGGGCGGCCAGCAGCAGCGCGTCGCCGTCGCCCGCGCCCTCGTCGGCAGCCCGAACATGATCCTCGCGGACGAGCCGACCGGCAACCTCGACACGCAGCACGGCGAGGAGGTCATGAAGATGCTCCAGGCGCTGAACGCCGAAGGCTCCACCATCGTCATGGTGACCCACTCGCCCGCCCATGCGGACTATGCGAGCCGTGTCGTCAACATGCTCGACGGCCGCATCCTCGTCGAACGCCGCCGGGCGGCTTGACATGAAGCCGGTGAGCACATCCACAATGCCGGGAGCTAGGGGGACACCCCTAGCCCTGAGCCTGTCGAAGGGCGGATCGCAGCGCTCTGCACCCCGGCCTTCGGCAGGCGCAGCCCTGGCGGCTGACGGTGTGCTCACGGCTTCAGCACGTGCCCGTGCAACCGGAAAGCCGCTAGCCCTGAGCCTGTCGAAGGGCGGATCGCAGCGCTCTGCACTCCGGGCTTCGACAGGCTCAGCCCTGGCGGCTGTGGGTGTGCTCACGGCTACAGCATGTGCCCGTGCAACCGGAAAGCCGCTAGCCCTGAGCCTGTCGAAGGGCGGATCGCAGCGCTCTGCACCTCGGGCTTCGACAGGCTCGGCCCTGGCGGCTGTGGGTGTGCTCATCGCGACCACCCTGTCACTCACTTGTGCCCCCGCATCCGCACAGACCCGCACCCCGGACAACGTCCTCATGTCCGAGAACGAAGGCGGCCGGCGCTTCCAGGAGGCGACGGGCTATTCGGACGCGGTCGTAGCCGGCGACACGATCTACCTTTCGGGGGTCGTGGTCGGTCTTCGTGAGGGCGAAGACCTTAGCGCCGCCTACGACCGCACCTATCGCCAGATCGGCGCCATCCTCGCCCGCGCAGGGGCGGGCTGGGACGATGTCGTCGACATGACCAGCTACCATACGGACGTGACGGCGCAGTTCGAAGCGATCGTGGCGGTCCACCGCCGCTACGTCCGCGCGCCGTTCCCGGCCTGGACCGCGATCGACGTCGATCGTCTGATCCCCGCCGGCGGAATCACCGAAATCAAGATCGTCGCCCGCCGCCCCGAACGGGCGCGGCGCAGGGGCGGCGCGCGCCGCTGAGGCGCGGGAAGGAGGAGAAGAGACGATGTGGCGCAACTATTTCACGGTCGGCGTTCGGGCCCTCATCAAGAACAAGACCTACGCATTCATCAACATCGTCGGCCTCGCCATCGGCATGGCGGCCTGCCTCCTCATCCTCCTTTTCGTGCGCCATGAGCGCAGCTTCGACACGTGGATTCCCGGCCATGAGAACGTCTACCAGCTGCAGAGCTGGTACAAGTCGAGGGAAACGGGCGAGGAGAACCGCCTGCGGATGACTCCCTACATCGCCGGCAAGCGGGTGGCGCAGGACTTCCCGCAGGTCGAGCGCGAGGTCTATGCCTTCTCGACGACTCCTGTGATGATCCAGAACCGCGAGGCGGTGACGCTGGAGGACTTCCTCTACACCGACGGCAATTTCCTGCGCGTCGTGCCGCTGCCGATGCTCCAGGGGAACGCCGCCGCGCTCGACCAGGCAGGCACCGCCGTCATTTCGCGCGAAGAGGCGATCCGCCGCTTCGGCACCGACAACGTCGTCGGCCGCACCCTGTCCGTCATCAGCCGCGGCATCACGCGCGATTTCCGGATCAACGGCGTTCTCGCCGATCTCCCGTCCAACTCGCACATCAAGGCGAACGTGATCGCCCGCATCGATTTCGCCAGCTTCAACGCGGACTCCCCGCAGTCGCTGACCTGCTGGGGCTGCCAGGGCGGCTGGGTCTATCTGAAGCTGCGGCCGGGCGCCGATCCCGATGCGATCCGCGCCGGCTTCCAGGCCTGGGAGCGCCGCAACATCCCCGACGAGAATGCCGGGGAAGCGCGCTTCAACGCGGGCGACGAGCAGGATTGGCACCTCGTCAACATCGCCGACATCCACCTCGGCGACGCGCAGGAAGGCGCGATGCGGCCCGGCAACGACAGCAGCACGATCGTGACCTTCGCGATCATCGCGCTCCTGATCCTCGCCATGGCGGTCGTCAACTTCACCAATCTCGCCACGGCCCGCGCCAGCCAGCGCGCCCGCGAAGTGGCGCTGCGGAAAGTGCTCGGCGCCAGCCGCAAGCAGCTCATCGTCCAGTTCCTCGCCGAATCGATCCTCATCGCCGTGCTCGCCATGACGATCGCGCTCGCTCTGGCCGAATTGCTCCTGCCGAGCTTCGCCGCCTTCCTCGAGGCGGACATGGAGATCAGCTATTTCGGCACGGGCGGGATCGGCATCCCGGTGCTGCTCCTCGTCGGCCTCGTCGGCGTGCTCGGCGGCCTGTACCCCGCTTTCTTCATCTCGCGCTTCCAGCCCGCGAGCGTGCTCAAGGCGAACAAGAGCTCGAACGAGCCTCCGGGCACCGGGCGCCTGCGCACCGCGCTCGTCGTCGGCCAATTCGCCGTCTCGATCGGCCTCATCATCTGCACGGCGGTGATCTACGCGCAGACCGTCTACGCTCGCACGGTCGATCCCGGCTACAATCGCGCGCAGGTCCTCCAGGTGGACGAGCTTTCGCGCTACCAGCTGATCGGCCGCACCGAAGCGATCGTCGAGCAGACGCGCCGCGTCCCCGGCGTGCAGGCGGTCGGCCGCACCAATATCGGCATCGCGACCGACAACCGGAACAATAGCGGCGTCATGGTCGCCGGCCGGACCGAACCGGTCAACATCGGCCAATATCCCGTCGACGAGGGCTTCTTCGACGCCATGGGCCTTCGCCTCGTCGCCGGCCGCTGGTTCGACCGCAGCCGGCCCGCGGACGACATGTCGCTCCCCTATCCACCGACGCCCGAGGCCCAGCGTGCGCTTGCCGCTCGCGGCGGCAACGTCGTCATCACCGAACTCGCCGCCCAGCGGCTCGGCTTCCGCGACCCCGGCCAGGCGATCGGCAAGACCGTCCGCGCCGGCATCGTCGAAAACGAATTCGGGCTGGTGCCGGTCACGATCATCGGCGTCGTCCGCAACGCGCGCTTCTGGTCGATGCGCGAGTCGATCGATCCGATCATGTTCCAGAACAGCCGCTCCGGCCCGCACAGCCACATGATCGTTCGCTTCCGGGGCGACCCGGCGGCCGTGCGCGCGGGCGTCGAGCAGGTCTGGAAGCAGGTGGCGAGCGACGTGCCTTTCAATGCGGATTTCTCCGAAGACATCGTCCAGGAGCTCTATTCCGCGGAAGATGCGCGGGCGAAGACCTTCGGCGCCTTCGCGCTCCTCGCCGTGATCGTCGCCTGCCTCGGCCTCTTCGGCCTCGCCGCTTTCACCGCCGAGCGACGGACCAAGGAGATCGGCATCCGCAAGGTGCTCGGCGCCCGTACGCGCGACATCGTCCAGCTCCTCGCCTGGCAATTCTCCAAGCCCGTCATCATCGCCAATCTCATCGCCTGGCCCATCGCCTGGCTGGTGATGAAGCGCTGGCTCAACACGTTCGACGCGAAGATCGACATGGGCGTCATGCCCTTCCTGCTCGCGGGAATCGTGGCGCTGGTGATCGCGATCGGCACGATTGCCGGCCACGCCATCAAGGTCGCGCGTGCCAATCCCATCCACGCCCTCAGGTACGAATAATGGAGCGAAGGCCATGTGGCGCAATTACCTGACGGTGGGCATGCGCTCGCTGGCCAAGAACAAGACCTACGCCTTCATCAACATCTTCGGCCTTGCGGTCGGTCTCGCCGCCTGCCTGATGCTGCTCCTCTACGTCCGCTACGAGACCAGCTACGACACCTGGCTTCCGGACGCCGAGCGGGTCTATCAGGTGCAGGCGATCGGCACCGGCGAGGGCGTCTCCGGCGGCGCTCCGCAGCAGGGTGCGCACGGCGTCGTGGCGCAGTCGCTCGCCCAGGCTTTTCCGGAGATCGAGGCGGCGACCCGGGCGGAGGGAGAGTCGATCACGGTCGTGCGAAACGGCGAAGCCCAGTCGCTCGACCTCGTTGCCGCCAACGCTTCCTTCTTCGACATCATCCAGCTGCCCTTCCTGCGCGGCAGCCGCGAGCGCGCGCTGGCCGACATGAGCAGCGTCGCGATCAGCCGCAGCCAGGCCGTGAACCTGTTCGGCAGCATCGACGTCGTCGGGCGCACGATCGACGGCACGAGCGGCGGCGAGCCGGTCAGCCTGCGGGTCAGCGGCGTGTTCGAGGACGTACCGCGCAACAGCCATATGCTCATCGACATGGTGCGGAGGATCACGCCCGAGGAAGAGGAGGCCTGCGGCTGGACCTGCATCAACGGCAACGTCTATCTCAAGCTGCGCCCCGGCGCGGACGGCGAGTCGATCAACGCGCGGCTCCAGCAGTGGGAGCGGCGTGGCATCCCCGCCCGCAACGTCGCCGGCCAGCGGGTAAGCGAAGGGGATCTGTTCGACTGGCGCCTCGTTGCTCTGCCGGACGTCCACCTGAGCGGCGCGGAGGGCGATGCCGAGCGGCCCGGCAACGACCGGCGCACGATCCTGACCTTCGCGATCGTCGCCCTCCTGATCCTCGGCATGGCGGCGATCAACTTCATCAACCTCGCCACCGCGCGCGCCGGGCAGCGCGCCCGCGAGGTGGCGCTGAGGAAGGTGCTCGGCGCGCAGCGCCGCCAGCTCGTCGCCCAGTTCCTGGGAGAATCGATGCTGATCACCGGCGCGGCCATGCTGCTTGCGCTCGCCATGCTCGAGCTCGGAATGCCCTATCTGTCCGCCTTTCTCGGCATCGACCTGGAGATCCGCTATTTCGGGCTCGCCGGCATTCTCCTGCCGGTGCTGTTCCTCTGGCTCGCCGTCGGGCTGGCAGGCGGTGTCTATCCGGCATTCTATCTCTCCCGCTACGAGCCGGGCGAGGTCCTGAAGGCGAACAAATCGGCCGCCGAGCCGCGGGGCACGGGCAGGCTCCGCTCGGCGCTCGTCGTTGCGCAATTCGCGGTCTCGATCGGCCTCATCGTGTGCACGGCGATCGTCTACTCGCAGACCGCCTTCGCGCAGAAGAGCGACCTCGGCTTCCGCCGCGAGGGGCTGATCCAGATCGCGGGCGCGAACCGGCGCGAGGTGATCCCGGCGCGCGAGGCGCTGATGCGGCGGATCGCGGCGATCGACGGGGTCCAGGCCGTCACGGCAGGGAACATGTTCGTCGCGACCGGCCAGACGCTCAACACGGACGTCCAGATTCCGGGCCGCGCCTCCTTGCCGCTCATCGGCTTCTACAGCGTCGAGCCTGCCTTCTTCGAAACGCTGGGGATCCGTCTGCTCGCAGGACGCACCTTGTCGCGCGACTTCGCCAACGACAATGCCTGGACGCCCTTCGAGCCCGAAGAAGCCGTCGAGCCTGCACAGAGGGCGATCGCGGCGCGCGGGGTGAATATCGTCGTCAACGAGTATGCGGCGCGGCGGATGGGATTTCCGGACGCTCAGGCGGCCGTGGGCAAGACGATCCGGGTCAACATGTACGGCGAGGAGATCGGCCTCACCCCCGCCACCATCGTCGGCGTCGTCGCCAACAGCCGCTTCCGCTCGCTCCGGGAGCCGCTCGAGCCGATCATGTTCTTCGACCGCGGCATCTATTCGCGGATCATCGTGCGCTACGATTCGCCCCAGCCGGAGCGCGTTCGGCAGGCGATCGCGCGGCTCTGGCGGGAGAGCTTCCCCGAGGCGCCGTTCGCAGGCGAATTCGCCGACGAGCAGCTCGCCGAGATGTATCGGACCGAAGCGGCGCGCGGCCAGACCTTCGCCGGCTTCGCCGTCCTCGCCGTCGTCATCGCCTGCCTCGGCCTGTTCGGGCTCGCCGCCTTCACCGCGGAGCGGCGGACCAAGGAGATCGGGATCAGGAAGGTGTTCGGCGCGCGCAGCCGCGACATCATCCAGCTCCTCGCCTGGCAGTTCTCGAAGCCGGTGATCGTCGCCAATCTGATCGCCTGGCCGGTCGCCTGGTGGGTGATGCGCGACTGGCTGAACGGCTTCGACTCGCGCATCGAGATGAGCCCGCAGCCCTTTCTGCTCGCCGGCGCCATTGCCCTCGCCATCGCGCTCGGCACCATCGTCGGCCACGCCCTTCGCGTGTCGCGGACCAATCCGATCCACGCCCTTCGTTACGAATAAAGGTCCATAACGGGACTTTCTCGCGCTGGCGGGCCCCGCCGCGCCCATGCTAGCCCTCGCCCTGCGAATGCGAAGGGCAGGGGCGGCTTAAGCGGCATGTGGCGCAATTATCTGAAGGTGGGCCTGCGTGCGCTCGCCAGATCGAAGACCTATGCGTTCATCAACGTCATCGGGCTGGCGCTGGGCCTTGCCGCCTGCCTGATGCTGCTCGTCTTCGTCCGCTACGAGATGAGCTATGACGAATGGCTGCCGGGCGGCGACCGCGTCTATCAGGTCCAGTCGATCAGCACCGATCCGGACGAAGCCGAAAGCCCGCTCGATCAATATGTTCACGGAGTGATGGCCGAGACGCTGGCGCGCGACTTCCCGCAGATCGAGGCGATCGCCCGGATCGACGAGGTCGCGCCGGTCTTCCTGCGCGACGGCGAGGCGACGGCCGCGCCGATGCACGTCGCCGACCCCAATTTCTTCGACATCATCCGGCTCCCCTTCCTGCGCGGCGATCGGGCGACCGCGCTGGCCGGCACCGACAGCCTCGTCCTTACCCGCCGTGAGGCGATGAGCCGCTTCGGCGGCATCGACATCCTCGGGCAGACCGTCACCGCCGTGCGCCGCGGCGAGCAGTACAATCTGCGCGTCACCGGCGTGATCGAGGACCTGCCGCGCAACAGCCACATGGACCTGCGGATGATCGGCCGCATGCCCGAGGCGGTGCGCGCCGAATGCGGCTGGGGCTGCGTCAACAGCTTCGTCTACCTGCGCCTGCGGCCCGGCGCCGACCCGCGCGAAATCGAGCGGCAGCTCCCCGCCTGGGAGCGGCGCGCCATACCCCCCGTGGAAGTCGGCAGCCAGCAAAGGAGCGAAGGGGACCGCTACGACTGGCGCCTCGTGGCGCTTCGCGACATCCACCTGTCCGGTGCGCCGGGCGCCGCCGAGCGGCCTGGCAACGACCGCACCTCGCTCGCCACCTTCAGCATCGTCGCCCTGCTCATCCTCGGCATGGCGACCGTCAACTTCATCAACCTCGCGACGGCCCGCGCCAGCCAGCGCGCCCGCGAAGTGGCGCTGAGGAAGGTGCTCGGCGCCACCCGCAGCCAGCTCATCGCCCAGTTCCTCGCCGAATCCGCCATCGTGACCGGCATCGCCGTCCTCCTCGCCGTCGCGGCGGTCGAGTTGGCGACGCCATGGCTGGGCGCGGCGCTCGACGCGGACCTCCACACCCATTGGTTCGGCCAGCGCGGCCTCGTCGTCCCTGTCCTTGCGCTCTGGGCGGTGGTCGCGGTCGCCGGCGGCATCTACCCCGCTTTCTACCTGTCGCGGTACCGCCCCGCCGAGGTGTTGAAAGCCAACAAGTCCAGCGCCGAGCCGATCGGCACCGGGCGGCTGCGGATGATCCTCGTCGTCGCGCAGTTCGCCGTCTCGATCGCGCTCATCGTCTGCACGATCGTCGTCTACCGGCAGACCATGTTCGTCCAGACGAGCGACCTCGGCTTCCGCCGCGACGGCATCATCCAGGTCGCGAACCTCAACCGCGCGTCGATCATCCCGCAGACCGAGAATCTCATGCGCCAGGTCGCCCGGATCGACGGAGTCTCGGCTGTCGCCGGCAGCAACCTGCGCATCGCCGCCGATCAGGTGCTGACGACAAATGTGGAAGTGCCGGGGCGCCCCGGCGCCGAGATCGTCGGCTCCTACAGCGTCTCGCCCGAATTCTTCGAAACGCTCGACCTGCGCCTCCTCGCCGGGCGCACGCTGTCGCGGCAATATGCGAGCGACGACGCTTCCACCCCGTTCGAGCCGGAAGAAGCGGCGCTCGCCGCAGAGCGGGCGATCGTGGAGCGCGGCCTCGGCATCGTCGTGAACGAAGCGGCGGCGCGGCGCTTCGGTCATGCCGAACCGGGGGGCGCGATCGGGCGGCAGGTTCGCACCGCCCTGTTCGGGAGCGACAAGCCGCCGGTGCCGGCGACGATCGTCGGCGTCGTCGCGAACGGCCGCTTCCGTTCGGCGCGCGAGCCGGTGGAAGCGCAGCTTTTCTTCGACCGCAGGGTCTATAACAACCTCGTCGTCCGCTACGACGCGGCCGATCCCGAGCGGGTGCGCCGGGCCGTCGGCGAGATCTGGCGCCGCCTCGCGCCCGAAGTCCCCTTCGAAGCCCAATATGCCGACGAGCAGCTCGCGCGCCTCTATGCGGCGGAAACCGCCCGGGCGCGCACCTTCGGCGGCTTCGCCCTCCTCGCCGTCATTATCGCCTGCCTCGGCCTCTTCGGGCTCGCCGCCTTCACCGCCGAGCGGCGCACCAAGGAGATCGGCATCAGGAAGGTCTTCGGCGCGCGCAGCCGCGACATCGTCGGCCTCCTCGCCTGGCAGTTCGCCAAGCCGGTGATCCTCGCCAACATCATCGCCTGGCCGCTCGCCTGGTATGTGATGGACGGCTGGCTCAAGGGCTTCGACGCCCGGATCGCGCATCCGCTCTGGCCGTACCTCCTCGCCGGCGGCCTCGCGCTCGCCATCGCGCTCGGCACCATCGGGAGCCATGCGCTCAAGGTCTCCCGCACCAACCCGATCAAGGCGCTCCGCTACGAATAGGGCGGCGGGAACGGTGCGCCGACGGCAGGGTTGAACGGACATGGCAGTGCTTCTCCTCGGCGCGACCGGCCTGACCGGTTCGGCTGTCGCCGCGCGGCTCGCGCGGGACGGACGTGAGGTGGTCGGCGTCGCGCGGCACGTCGGCCACGAGACGAGGCGGGTCGGCGGCGTCGCGCGCTGGATCGTTCTCGACCTGCGCGACGTGCGCGGCCCCGAAGACTGGCGGCCGCACCTTTCCGGAATCGACGCGGTGGTGAACTGCGCCGGGACTTTGCAGGACAGCGGCCGGGATTCGACCGTGGCGGTGCATGCCAGCGGTCCGGCCGCGCTCTGGCGGGCGTGCGGCGACGCGGGCGTGCGGCGCGTGATCCACTTCTCCGCCGTGAACGTGGACAAAGGCGGCCTCACCGGCTTCTCCAGCTCAAAGGGGAAGGGCGATGCAGCGCTGGAAGCGAGCGGGCTCGACTGGGTCGTCCTTCGCCCCTCGGTGGTGGCCGGGCGCGCGGCATACGGAGGAAGCGGACTCTTCCGCGGCCTTGCGGCCTTGCCGGTGCTGCCGCGTACGCCCGAAGCGGGCGCGCTCGACGTGGTGCAGCTGGACGACGTTGCTGAGACTGCGGCGCGACTTCTGCGGCCGGGCGCGGCGTCGCGGGTCGCGATCGACCTCGCGGGACCGGAGCGGCTTCGTTTCGAGGACGTGGTCGCCGCCTATCGCCGCTGGCTCGGCTGGGAGCCGGCGCGGCTCGTCTCGCTCCCCGCCTGGATCATGGGCGCAGCCTACCGGGCAGGCGACCTGATCGGCCGGCTCGGCTGGCGCCCGCCGATCCGCTCCACCGCGCGCGCCGAGATCGTCCGCGGCGCGATGGCCGATCACCGCGAGTGGACGCGCCTCACCGGCGTGGAGCCGACCTCGCTCAGCGCCGCGCTCGCCGCCGAACCGGCCTCGGTTCAGGAGCGCTGGTATGCGCGTCTGTATTTCCTCAAGCCGCTCGCGATCGGCGTTTTCGCCCTCTTCTGGCTGATGACCGGCTTCGTGTCGCTCGGGCCGGGCTACGATCGTGCCGTCGCGATCATGCGCTCGACGGATGCGGCGCCGCTTGCGGAGATCAGCACCATCGCGGGCGCGCTGACCGACCTCGTCGTGGGCTGCATGATCCTCTGGCGCCGCACGGCGAAGCTCGGCCTGATCTTCGCGTTCCTCGTCTCGCTTTTCTACGTGGCGGCGGGGACGCTCCTCAAGCCCGAACTCTGGGCCGATCCGCTCGGGCCGATGATGAAGATCTGGCCGATCCTCGTCCTGAACCTCGTCTGCCTCGCCGTGCTGGACGAACGATGACCGGCTACTTCCTCCTCAAGTTCCTCCACGTCATCGGCGCCACGGTGCTGCTCGGCACCGGCGCGGGCATCGCTTTCTTCATGCTGATGGCGCACCGCACCGGCGACGTGCGGACGATCGCCGCCACGGCCCGGATCGTCGTCATCGCCGACATCGTCTTCACCGCCACCGCCGTCGTCGCCCAGCCCATCACCGGCGTGCTCCTCGCCCAGACCGCCGGCTACACCCTCGGCGAAGCCTGGATCGTCGCCTCCATCCTCCTCTATCTCTTCACCGGCGCCTTCTGGCTGCCGGTCGTCTGGATGCAGGCGCGGATGCGCAACCTCGCGCGCGCCGCGGCGGAGGCGGGGGAGGGGCTCCCCGCCGCTTACCATCGCCTCTTCCGCTGGTGGTTCGCATTCGGCTTTCCGGCCTTCGCCGCGGTCTTGCTCATCTTCTGGCTGATGATTACGCGTCCTGAGATCGCATGGCTGACCCTCTGAAACCGAAAGCGCCGCCGCCGCGGCTCGCCAGCCGGCTGGTGATCGGCGCCGTCGCGGGCTTCGTCGGCACGATGGCGATGACGGCCGCGATGCGCCGCCTCCACAAGCGCCTTCCGCAGGAGGAGCGCTACCCGCTCACCCCGCGCGAGATCGTCGACCGTCTGGGCGAGCAGGTCGCCGGCGCGCCGCCGGAAGACGAGACGGCGAAGGACGTCACCACCGTCTCCCACTTCCTCTACGGCGCCGCGATGGGCGCGATCATCGCCGGCCTGAACCCGGACCCGAGCCGCAAGGCGGGCGCGCTCGCCGGCACAGCCGTGTGGCTGGCGAGCTACATGGGCTGGATTCCCGCCGTGGGCACCCTCGAGCCCGCGACGAAGCACCCGGCCCGCCGCAACGCCCTGATGATCGGGGTGCACCTGGTGTGGGGCGCCTCGACCGCCGCCGCGATCAAGGAGCTGAGGCTGGCGCGGGAGACGATCTTCGCCGACGGCGAGGACAAGGACGCGCCGGGAGAAGCAGGGCCGTCGCCCCGGACCTGAAACCCGCCCTTCGACAGGCTCAGGGCTGGCGGCAGTGGAGAACCAACCGCATCGTTTCCTACTGCCGCTAGGGCTGAGCCTGTCGAAGTCCGGTTTGCGGCGCTCGGAGCACTGGAGCCAGTCGCACCGCTCCGCTTAGCGCCGCACGTCCTTGATCGTCAGTCGGTCGGTGCGTGCGGCCCAGGGGGAGGTGGCGCTTTCGTCGTCGAGGTAGGCGGGGCGCATCATCTTGAGGCTGGGCACTGGCGTCGTCGCGGTTGCGGGCGCAGTGGCGGCGGGTTTGGCGCGGCCGATGCGGCGCAGGTCGAAGGCTTCCGCGAACGCCAGCCCGATCCGTTCCTCGTCGCGCCAGCGCACCTCGCCGGGGATGACGAGCCCGTCGTCGAGGGCGAGCTCGACCGGGCTGCCGTTGGCGAGCGGCGTGCCGTCCCCGTCGACCATCGCGCCGCCGCCCGAAATGTTGCGCAGCCGCACCGGGAAGGCGGCGCCGCCGCTGCGCAGCGTCCCCATGCGGATGAGGCTGTGGCGCGGCGGGCGCGAGCGTTCGGCCTCGCTCGCCGGCACGGCGGCCGACCGGGAGGCGAGGGCGCGCGCTTCGGCCGCGGGCATCGGCCTGCCGAACAGGAAGCCCTGCACCTGGTGCATGCCGAGGCGGCGGACGAGCTGGAGGTCTTCCAGCGTCTCCGTGCCTTCAGCGGTCACTTCCATGTCGAGGCTGGCGGCGAGGGTGACGAGCGCGCCGAGCAGCGCGCGATTGCGGCTGCGCTCGGGCATGGCGCTCCTGAGGAAGCTCTGGTCGATCTTGATCCGATCGAGCGGCGCCGTCCTGAGACCCGCCAGGCTGGAGGCCCCGGTGCCGAAATCGTCGAGAGAGAGACGGACGCCGAGCCCCTTCAGCGCCGTCACCGCTTCGCTGGCCTGCAGGCTGTCGGCGAGGAGGGCGTCCTCTCGGAATTCGAGTTCCAGCCGGCCAGCCTCCACCCGCGACACGGCGAGGGAGTTGGCGACCAGAGCGGCGGTGCGCGGGTTGCGGAGCTGTGAGGGCGAGAGATTGACCGAGAGCCGGAGGTGCGCCGGCCAAGCGGCGGCTTCCGCGAGCGCGCTTCGAAGCACCCATTCGCCGATGCCGTCGATAAGGCCGCTTTCCTCGGCGACCGGCAGGAACTCGGCGGGGGCGAGCACGCCGCGCACCGGGTGCGACCAGCGCACCAGGGCTTCGAAGCCGGCGAGGTCCTCGCTCGCGGCGTCGACGATCGGCTGGAAGAGCAGGCGGAGCTGGCCCTTCGCGACCGCGGTCTCGAGGTCCTTCTGGAGGATCTGCCGGTCGCTTGCCTGGCTCTGCATCTCGGGTGCGAACAGGCGGAAGGTGCCTCGGCCGGCGGCCTTGGCGGCGTAGAGGGCGACGTCGGCGTCGCGGACCAGCTGGTCGGCGTAGGTCTTGCCCGGGCGGGCGACTGCGATGCCGACGGAGGCGCCGATGGTGATCGCGTTGCCGCGGATCATGTAGGGCTTGGAAAGCTGGCCGATCAGCCGCTCGGCGAGCGCGGCGAGGCGGCCTTCCTCTTCCTCGCCGGGAAGCACCGCCTCGAACTCGTCGCCGCCGAGCCGTCCGATCTGGCCGACGTCGCCGACGACGCTCGAGAGGCGCTGCGCGACCTGCTTCAGGAGCACGTCGCCGACCGGGTGGCCGAGCGTATCGTTGACCTGCTTGAAGCGGTCGAGATCGATGAGGAGGAGCGCGCAGCCCTGGCGGCGGGTCGTGGCGTTGGTGAGGGCTTCGTCCAGGGTGGCGCGCATTGCGGCTCGGTTCGGGAGGCCGGTCAGCGAATCGAGGCGGGCGAGCTTGGAGCTCATGACGGAGGCGCGGCGATCTTCGGAGAGGTTCTCGCCGATGCCGCGGAAGCCGAGGAAGCGGCCGAGATCGTCGAAGCTCGGGCTCCCGGAGAGCGCCCAGCAATGCTCGCGCCGGCCGTTCGGCGTGACGATGACTTCCGCGAAGGGGAATCGCGCCGAAAGATGGAAGCCGAGCGTCGGCCGGTCGCTCTCGGACGCGCCGCTGTCCTCGACCAGGAGAAGGTCGGAGAAGGGGCGGCCGACCAGCTCGTCGGGCGCCTTGCCGAGCTCGCGGGCGAGCGGTTCGGGGACATGGGTCAGCGCGCCGTCTGCATTGGTCTCCCAGAACCAGCCGCGGCCGCTCGCTTCGAAGGCGGCGACGAAGCGGCTCGCCTGCCCCGCGCGCCAGTCCGTGACGAGCCGGCCGTGCGCGGAGACGATGGCATCGCGCGCGCGCACGTAGCTCAAGCCCCCGAGGCAGGCGGAGAAGAGCGCGGTCATGGCGACGACCGCCGGGCCGGTGAAGATGATCGTCGCGGCAACGGCGCCGGCGCAGCTTGCGGCCACGAGGGCGGGAACGGCCATGAAGGCGAGGATGGTGGCGCCGATCCCCGCCACCATCGCCGCGCGCGCGGCGGGCGCGGCGACTCCGATCTCGGCCTTCACGTTCGCGGCGATGACGATCAGCCAGAGGAGGGAGCCGAGGACCGCATAGAGGAGCGCGAGCCGCATGATGCGGTGCGGCCGGCGCGGCGCGGCGCTCCGGCGGGTGAGGAGCCAGAGACGCAGGTCGAGGAGGAGGATCGCCGCGAAGGGGATGCCGAAGAAGAGCGGATCCGGCGTGAGGCCGAGGCGGACGTAGGTCCAGAGGATCACCGCGCCGCAGACGAGATGGGCGGCAGCGAGGAAGGGGGCGGCGTGGGCGATCGCCTGGACGCGGTCGCAGGCGACGCGCTCGTGGTGAGGCCCGCGGGCTTCGAGGAGGTCGAACCAGAGCGGGTTCGCGCCCGGCAGGGCGTCGGCGGCCGCAGGGCCGCTGTCGCTCAAGCCGGAGAAGCGGCCCATCCTCATCGTTCCGGCCCTTTGCCAAAGGGGCGCCGCAGCGCCCTCCCCAGTCCACCTTGTGTCTTCGTTCGCCCGTTGCGCGCGGGCGGCCGGGTCACCCCAGGTCGATGCTTCCCTCGCCGAGATCGAGGCCGATGCGGCCCTGCTTCACCCAGCGGACGATCCCCTGCAGCCGGTCGAAGCCTTCAAATTCCACCGCCATCGACTCGCCGATGCGCGGCACGATCTCGCTTTCGATCATGATCCCGCCGGACGAGACGTTGATCACCTTCACCAGGAGCTTCTTGCGGCGGAACACGATCATCGCGCGGTCGACCACGCCCCAGTGGCGGTCCTCGCGGCGCTGGTTGGTGGCGCGCCGTTCCTCGCGCGGGATCCTGAGCTCCGTCAGGCTGCCGCCCGCCGTCTGGCGCCGGCAGCGCTCCTTGGACGTCACAAGCGCGCTGCTCGCCGATTCGCCTGAAAGGATTGCGCTTCTCAGTCCGTGCATCTCGATCCTCGTCCCCCTGAGCGCTCCGCTTATGCACGCAAAAGCCTTACCGATTTGCCAACGCGGAGCGCAGCAATTGCTTAACCGCCCCTGTTGTAGGGCGAGTCGCGGGGGCACGAGGAGGAGGCGTCAGTTGCGCCGGAGCGAGCGGATCGAAGTCGACACCACGACGCGGCTCAAGCCGAACGACTGGTCGAGCCTGGAGGTGCGCCTCGTCGATCTGTCGGCGGAAGGCTTCCGGGTCCAGTGCGACGCGGCGGTTCTTCGCGGCGCACTCGTCGCGATCGCGCTTCCGGGGCTCGGCGAGGTCGAGGCGCAGGTGAGCTGGCGCCGTCGCGGCGAGTTCGGCGCGAAATTCATCGTGCCCATCGACATGGACGCGGCCGGAATCGAGCCTGTGCCGAGCGAGCGGGTGCTCGCGCGCCTCCTCGTGCAGCGCGCCGACGCGCTGTCTGGCGGCCGCTTTGTCCGGGAGCAGGAGCTGCGCGAGCGCATCCGCTCCGCGCTGCCGATGGTTCGGCTGTAGACCAAAGCCGTCATCCCGTGCGCGTCATCCCGTGCGCGTCATCCCGGCGAAGGCCGGGATCTCAGGGGGTGAAGGGCGAAGGGCTCTTGGAGCGCTCCACAACCGTCTGAGCTTTTCACCCGCTGAGGTCCCGGCCTTCGCCGGGATGACGTTCCTGGATTGACGCGCTTCGACGTCAAGGCATTCATCCCTCAACAGCCCTTTAACGATTGGTCGTTACGCCTGCGTCCCATGGGGAGGGGTTTTCTGCTGCGCGCCGCGCGTGCGCTCGACATCGGCGAATCGGCGTCGCCGGTCGGACGGGCCTTGCTCGAAGTCCGCTACAGCGCGCTCCAGCGGCAGATTCCGTTCCTGTACCTGATCGCGCTCGTCAACTTCATCGGCCTTCATCTCGCGACCGGCGGCCAGTTCGGCGAGATTATCCACCCGGTGAACATTCTCATCGTCTTCGTCGTGCTGCGCCTCGGCTATTGGGTGCGCACCCGGGCGCGGACGCTGCCGCCCGAGCGGCTCGTCGCCGAGCTGTTCAAGACCTATCTCTTCGCGGCGGCGTTCAGCGGGCTCTTCTGCTTCTGGGCGATCAAGCTGCTCGCGATCGGGGACGTCGGCCAGCAGAACTACGTCGTGCTGTTCGCCAGCCTCGCCGCGATCGGCTGCGCCTACGGCCTGTCCAGCTTCCCTTCGGCGGCGCGCCTCCCGCTCATCCTCTTCGCCCTGCCGCTCGCCGTGACCCTCGTTCTCTCCGCGCGACCGGAGCATATCACGGTGGGCATCAGCCTCGGCCTGATCACCTTGCTCCTCCTGCGCCTGCTCGGCATCCACAATCGCGGCTTCACGCAGCTCGTCCGGTCGCGCGCCGAAGTGGAGGTGGAGCGGGAGCGCGCCCAGAGCGCGGAAGCCGAGGCGCTCCGCGAAAAGGCGCGGGTGCGGATCGTCGCCGACACCGATCCGCTGACCGGCCTCGCCAACCGCCGCGCCTTTCTCGCCGCGCTCGAGCAGAAAGCCGGCGCCCCCGATCGCAGCCGTCCCGTCACGCTCGCGCTCATCGATCTGGACGGCTTCAAGCCGATCAACGACACGTTCGGGCACGCCACGGGTGACGCCGTCCTGCGCGAGGTCGGCGATCGCCTGGTCAAGGCGGGCGGGCCGGGCAGTCTCGCCGCACGCATGGGGGGCGACGAATTCGCCCTGCTCGTTCCCGCCTGCGCGACGCGCGCAGCCGCGGGGCGCCTCGGTACCCGCATCTCGTTCGAGCTTCGCCGCCCCTATCATATCGATGGGCGCGAATTCCGCCTGTCGGGCGGGTGCGGCCTCCTCCTGATCGATCCCGACGAGCGGGACCTGACGCGGGCGCTCGGGCGCTGCGACACCGCCCTTTATGGCGCCAAGCAGCGCGGCCGCGGCGAATATGCCTTGTTCACGGCCGAGATGGAAAAGGTGACGCGCCGCCGCGGGGCGATCGAGCGGGCGCTGAGCGATCCCGCCGTCCACGAACAGGTGAAGCTCGTCTACCAGCCGATCTGGGACCTCGAGACCCGGCAGATCCACAGCTTCGAAGCGCTCGCCCGCTGGGACCATCCGGAGCTCGGCCCCGTGCCGCCCGGCGAGTTCATCCCGATCACCGAGCAGATCAACGCCGTCGAAGCGATCGGCGAGACCCTGCTGCGCCGCGGCGCAGCGGAAGCCGCCGCCTGGCCCGGGGCGGTCCGCCTCTCGTTCAACCTCTCGGCGGTGCAGCTCTGCTCCGCGACGGCGGCCGGGCGCATCCTCGCCGCCGTCGCCGCGGGAGGGCTCGACCCGGCGCGGCTGCAGCTCGAAGTGACCGAGACGGCCCTGCTCGTCGATTTCGACACGGCGCGGCGCAACCTGCGCCTCCTGCGTCAAGCGGGCGCAAGGATCGCGCTCGACGATTTCGGCGCCGGCTTCGCCTCGCTGTCGTACTTGCGGGAGATCGACTTCGATACGATCAAGCTCGACGGCGGGATGCTCGCCGCGGCGGTCCAGAGTCCCGCCGGGATGCGGCTGCTGCGCGGCGTCGTCCAGCTCTGCGCCTCGCTCGGCGTCCCCTGCGTTGCCGAACATGTCGAAACCGAGGAGCAGCTTGCGCTGCTGCGCCGGCTCGGCTGCCGCTACGGCCAGGGCTTCCTCCTCTCCCGCCCGCTCCCAGCCGGGGAGGCGCGGGCGATTGCGCAAGCGAAGCTCGTGCCGCTCGGGGGAACGCCCGCGAAGCTCGGGGGGAGCGGCCGCGCGGCGGCATGACATTTGTCGGGCTTGCGCCCCCGACCTCATGTGATAACGTAACATCTTCCCAGGAGGATGTCCGATGCGTTATCTGAGCATGCTGCCGCTGACCGCTCTCGTGCTCGCCTCGCCGATGAGCGCGCCGCTGCCCGCCCACACGACGGGCGACGCCCCACTCGCCATTGCGGGCTTCGCAGCGGACGAACGCGCGCTCCCCGACCCCGACTCGGTGTGCGCGCCCTTCCTCCAGCAGTTTCGCGCGGGCAACGGCCGGTCGGCAGGCGGCATCGCGGTGACTGGAGGGCGCATCGGCCGTCCGGCTCCCGTTTCGCCTGCACCCGTCTACGCCCCGCCGCCGCCGGAAGAGAGCGCCGCCGCAGACATGGTGGTGGCGCCCATGCCGGCGCCTCCGCCGCCGCCCCCTCCGCCGCCTCCGATGAGCCCGCCGCCGATGCCGCGGATCGCGCCGCATTCGTCCGGCTTCGTCCCTCCGCCTGCCGAGAATCGCGAGCGCTATGCCGGGGAGGCGGTCGCGACCGTGCAATCCGTCTCGGAGGCGCCGGTCTCGACCTTCTCGATCGACGTCGACACCGGCTCCTACGCCAATGTCCGGCGCATGCTGACCCAGGGTCAGATGCCGCCGCAGGGCGCGGTGCGCACCGAGGAGATGCTGAACTATTTCCGCTACGATTATCCGGCGCCGAGGGACCGCTCCGAGCCCTTCACCGTCTCGGCCGACATGTCGACGACGCCGTGGAACCCGGAGACGCGCCTGCTCCGCGTCGGCCTGCGCGGCTACGACATTCCGCGCGCCGAGCGCCCGCCCGCCAATCTCGTCTTCCTGGTCGACGTTTCCGGCTCGATGCAATCCGAGGACAAGCTGCCGCTCGTGCAATGCTCGCTCGCGCTCGTCGCCGAGCGGATGAGCCCGCGCGACCGCATTTCGATCGTAGCCTATGCGGGCGCGGCCGGGCTTGTTCTTCCCGCTTCGGGAAACCGGACGGAAATCGTGAAAGCGCTCGCCCGTCTGGAGGCCGGCGGCTCCACCGCGGGCGGCGAGGGTATCCAGCTCGCCTACCGCACCGCGCGCGAGAACATGATCGACGGCGGCATCAACCGCGTCATCCTCGCCACCGACGGCGACTTCAACGTCGGCGTCACCGGCAACGACGCGCTCATCTCCATGGTCGAGCGGGAGCGGGCGAGCGGAATCACGCTCACCGCGCTCGGCTACGGCACGGGCAATTTCAACGAAGCGATGATGGAGCAGGTCGCCGACCACGGGAACGGCAATTACGCCTATATCGACAGCCCGCGCGAGGCGCAGAAGGTGCTCGACCAGGAACTGTCGTCGACGCTCTTCACGATCGCCCACGACGTCAAGATCCAGGTCGAGTTCAACCCGAACCACGTCTCCGAATACCGCCTGATCGGATACGAGAACCGCGCGCTTCGCGAGCAGGATTTCGACAACGATGCGGTCGATGCCGGCGAGATCGGCTCCGGCCACCAGGTGACGGCGCTCTACGAGATCGTGCCCGCCGGCAGCCGCGGCTGGCGCCCGGAGCGGCGCTATGCCGAAAACCGCGTCCAGGCGCCGGGCTCGGCCAACGGCGAGCTCGCCTTCCTTCGCCTGCGCTACAAGCTGCCCGGCGAGCAGACTTCGCGCCTGATCGAACGTCCGCTCGCCGCGTCCTTGGTGCGGAGCGCCGGGGCGCCGCGCGGCGATACGGCCTTTGCGGCGGCGGTGGCGGCCTACGGCCAGCTGCTGCGCGGCGATCCGTGGCTCGGCACCTACAGCTTCGGAGACGCGCGCCGCCTCGCGGCCGCCAGCGCCCGCAACGACTGGTGGCGCAGCGAGTTCGTGCGGCTCACCGAAGCGGCCGAGCGCCACGCCGTGAAGGGCGCGGCGGCGAGCGGGGGACTGCGCTAACCCGCACGTGCGGGGCCGGCGCTCAACCCGCTACGTTCAGATCAGGGGACCGGCTGGCCTTCCGGGTTCGTGCGCCGGTCCTCGCGCGACTGGCGGATCATCTCATTCCAGCAGCCGGTGAAGCCCGCCGGGCCGACGGTGGAGCAGCTCTGGATGCCGGTGCGTCCGACCGTCTCCAGGGTGCGGGCATTCGCCGCCCAGCTTTCCTCGCTGCGCTGGCCGGTGCCGCGCAGCGGCTCGGGGATGCGGTAGCGCTCGTCCTCGGTGCGCCGGGCGCAGACCACGATCACTTCGCCAGTGCTCGCCGGGCAGGGGTCGTCGCCATAGACGATGAGCTGGCTGACGCGCCGGCCGTCCGGCGACGCCGCGTCCGCCTGGGTCTGCGCATGGGCGCCGGCTGCGGCGGCAAGGGCCGCGCCGGCGGCGATGAGGATGGGGGACAGGCGTTTCATGACGGGCCTCCTGGCGGGCCGGCGCATGGCCGGGCATCGATGTGAAAAAGGGACGATCGCGGCGCTTTGTTCCGAAGCGCGCGCAGGCCGGGGCCCACTCCGCCTGCCCGCCGCATGTCAGATCCGCTTCGACAGCGCGATGGCCGCGCGGCAGCCGGCGCGGATGGCGAAGGAGAGGATCGGGTAGCCGAACGTGTCCTCGGCGCCCGCCGCGATCGCGGTGTCGCGATGCTCCAGCTCGTCGGCCTGGAATTCGCGGATCGTGTCGGCGAGATCCTGGTCCTCGGCGCCGAGCGTCGAGAGCTGGTCGGAATAATGCTTGTCGATCTCGGTCTCGACTGCGGCGGTGCAGGCCATGGCAGCGCTCGGGCTGATGAGCGCGGTCACGGCGCCGAGCGCGTGCCCGGCATGGTTCCAGAAGGGCTGGAGCAGGGTCGGCCGTACGCCGCGCGCCGGCAGGAGCTCGTCGAAATGCCTGAGGTGCCGCTCTTCCTGCGAGGCCATGCGGGCGATGACTCGCGCGCCCTTGCCGCGGTCGCCCAGCACCGCGAGCTGCCCGGCATAGATGCGGGTGGCGCCATATTCACCGGCCTGGTCGACGCGCAGCATCGACGGAATGTCCGGGCGGTCGTCGCCCGGCCGCCAGGCGGGGGCGCGGGTCAGGTCCGGATGCGCGGTCGTTTGAGGCTCAGCCATAGGATCGCCATTCCGAACCCGAGGGAGATGATCGCGTTCCATCCGGCGATCGAAATGCCGAGGAACTCGTACTGCACTTCGTCGCAGCGAATGAGCGGCGCACTGAAGATGGCGTCGAGATCGCCGCCGCTGCTCGTGCAGCGGGTGAGGCCTTCGAACCAGCCCAGCTCCACCCCGAAATGGTAGAAGCCGATGCCGCCGCTGGTGAGGATGGCGAGCGCCGCCAGCCAGACGAAGCTGCGTCCCCGGTCCGGCAGGCCGGCCAGGGCGAAAGAGAGGAGGCCGAGCGCGAGTGCGGCGAAATGCGGCCAGCGCTGCCAGTAGCACATCTCGCACGGGTGGAGCCCGCCGAGGAGCTGTGAGCCGTAGGCACCGGCGAGGAGGCCCGCCGGCACCAGCACGGAGAGGAGGCGCGCGCGATCGAGGCTCGTCACCGGGGCGGCGGCCTCAGCGGCGCGGCGAACGCGGGGCGCCGCCTGCCGCCGCCGCGGGTGCCGCGGCCGTGCCGGTGCGGGGGAGGCGCGAGAGCGTCTGCACGGCGTAGTGCAGCTGGAAGTCCTCGATGCCGCGGGTGCGCAGCTCCTCGGGCGTGGCGGCGAAGCGCGGATCGGGGCGCTGGTCGTCCTGGATCACGTCCTCGCCCACCGAGGCCTCGTTGACGAGGTGGCGGCGCAGATCCGATTCGCGCACGCGGTTGCGCGAGCGGTAATCGGGATCGGAGAGCTGCGGGACGGTGACGTCCGGGTTGATGCCGCCTTCCTGCACCGAGCGGCCGGACGGCGTGTAGTAGCGCGCCGTGGTGAGGCGCAGCGCCGTCTCCCCGCGGCCGAGCGGGAGCAGCGTCTGGACCGAGCCCTTGCCGAAGGTGCGCTCGCCCATCACGATGCCGCGGCGGTGGTCCTGAACGGCGCCGGCGACGATTTCGGCCGCCGAGGCGGTGCCGGCATCGACTAGGATCACGATCGGGAGGCCGTTGGTGATGTCGCCGGGACGGGCGTGGTAGCGCTCGATGTCGCTGCGCTGGCGGCCGCGCTGGGAGACGATCTCGCCGCGCTCCAGGAAGAGGTCGCTGAGGCCGATCGCCTGGTCGAGCAGGCCGCCCGGGTTGGAGCGCAGGTCGATGACGAAGCCCTGGAGGCCGGCGCCCGCGGCGCGCTGCACCTTCTGGATCTCGGCGGCGACGGCTTCGGTCGTGTTGCGGTTGAAGGTCGTGACCGTGATCACGCCGACATTGTTCTTCACTTCCGAACGCGCCGCGGGGATGTCGATGATCGCCCGCGTGATGTTGACGTCGAACGGCCGGTCGCGGCCGGCTCGGACGATGGTGAGCTTGACGCTGGTGCCGGGCTGGCCCCGCATCTGCTCGACGGCCTCATCCAGGGTGCCGCCGTAGAAGAGGCGGCCGTCGATGTGGGTGATGAAGTCTCCGGCCTTGATTCCCGCGCGATCGGCGGGGGTGTCGCGGGTGGGGGCGATCACCTTGACGGCGCCGTCCTCCATCGTGACGGACAGGCCGAGGCCGCCGTAATTGCCCTCGGTCGTCGACATGAGCGAGCGGAAGTTGCGCTCGTCGAGATAGGAACTGTGCGGATCGAGGCTGGCGAGCATGCCGTCGATCGCGCCCTTGATCAGCCGCTCGTCGTCCACCTGCTCGACATATTCGGCGCGGACGCGCTCGAACACGTTCATGAACTTGTCCATGCCCTTGAAGCTGTCCGCATCCACCTGCGCCATGCCCGCCGTGGCGGCCGGGATGAGGGCGATCGCCGAGACGAGGGCGAGGGAGCGGAGAAAGTTGCTGGCCATGGAGATCCTGACGCGAGTGGTTCGAGAGCGCTTCTACCGCCATCTTAGTGCGGCGCAAAGCAACCTTCGATGAACGTGCGTTCAGGGGAGATGAAGAGGTGCCTCAGCCCGCCAGCAGCGGTGCGATGGCGACGGGGCGGCCGCCGCGGCGCAGCTCGATGCTGACGCGGGGCTCGTCGGCGCCGGCGCGGCCGATGCGGTCGCCGCGGCGGACGCGCTGGCCCGCGGCGACGGCGAGGGAGGCGAGATCGGTGACGACGCTCTGCACGCCGCCGCCATGGTCGATGATGACGACCTCACCGTAGGTCCGGAAGCGGCCGGCATGGACGATGCGGCCGTCCGCCGGCGCCACCACGTCGGCGCCCGCCAAAGGCGCAATGGTGAGGCCGCGCGCGTGGACTCCGCCGTCGGAAAGTTCACCGACGCCGGCGACGAGGCGCCCTTCGACCGGAAGCATGTAGGCGGAGCGGCCCCGTGCGGCCGGGCCGGCCGAATTCGGGCGCGGAACGGGGCCGGCCAAACCCGCGAGCCGGTTGCCGAGTCTTTCCTGGGCGTCGCGCGTGCCGGCGCGGCGGGCGAGCTCGCGCGCTTCCTCGCCGAGCGCGAGCGCGCGGTCTGACTCGGTGAGCGCGGACTGGGCGAGGCTCTGCGAGCGGCGGCGCCGGTCGATCTCGAAGCGGGCGAGCGCAATGCGCCGCCGCTGCAGCTCCTCACGCGCGGTGAGCAGGGCGCGGTGAGCGTTGGCGGCGCCCTGCCGGAAGCGATTGCCCCTGGCGACTTCGGCGCGGAGGCTCGCGGTGCGCGCGCGGATGCGGGGCAGGGTGGAGGCGAGGACGGAGCGGACGCGGACCACGTCGTCCAGCGAGCCGGGCTGGACGAGTGCGAGTGCCGGCGGCCGGCGCGCCATCGTCTGGAGCGCGGCGGTGAGTCGGACGACGGGCTGCTGGCGCTCGGCGAGACGGGCGCGCTGGGCGGCGGCGAGCGTCTCGGCGATGCGGACGCGCTGCTCGGCGGCGGTGATCTCGGCCTCGCCCGCTTCGATGCGCGCGGCCAGCGCTTCGGCTTCGGCGCGGGCGCGGGCCGCGTCGGTCGTCGCCTTGGCCGCTTCCCGTTCGAGCCCTTGCGAACGGGCGAGGGCCTGGCTCGCTTCCTGCTGCGCCTGGCGCAGCGCGGCATTGTCGTCCGCCGGGCGGTTCTGCGCGACGGCGACGCCCGCGGTGCAGGCGAAGGCGGCAAGGAAGGGGAGAAGGCGGCGCATGGCGCTACCCTTCACGATGATAGGGGTGGTTCGCAAGGATGGAGGTCGCCCGCCACAATTGCTCGGCGAGCATCGCCCGGGCGAGAAGGTGCGGCCACGTCGCCTTGCCGAAGGCGAGCAGGAGGTCGGCGCCGGCCCGCTCGACGTCTCCGAAGCCGTCCGCCCCGCCGATCAGGAACCGCGCCTCGCGCCGCCCGTCGTCGCGCCAGGCCCCGAGCTTTCCCGCAAAGGCGAGCGAGCCGAGTTGCTCGCCCTTTTCATCGAGGAGGATGGTGACGGCGTTGCCCTCGGCGGGCGGAACGCGCCCGCCGCTTTCCGGAAGCTCGGTGACTTTCGTCGGCCAGGAGATGCGCTTCAGATAGCGCTCCACCAGCGCGCCCTCCGGGCTGCGTCCGATCTTTCCCCGGGCGACGATATGGAGGAGCATGGTTCAGCTCTAGCCGTCATTGCGAGCGAAGCGAAACACTCTGACGCTGACCTCCGTTCGTCCCGAGCGAAGCCGAGGGGCGGCTGCACCGAGTCAGAGCTTGCGCTCCTCGACTACGCTCGGGATGAACGGGGTTTGCCTCTGCACCTGTTCCTGCTGCTTCTTTGATCGCGCACCCGTTCGTCCCGAGCGAAGTCGAGGGGC
>DASWMS010000019.1:0-6854 GCA_036399655.1 Allosphingosinicella sp.
AGCGGTGTTGGGGCGCCCCTGGCTCAGGCTCTCCCAAACCCGCCAGGGCTGAGCCTGTCGAAGCCCGATGTGCCGAGCGCTGCAAACCACCCTTCGACACGCCCAGGGCTAGCGGTGGTGGGGCGCCCCTGACTCAGGCTCTCCCAAACCCGCTAGGGCTGAGCCTGTCGAAGCCCGATGTGCCGAGCGCTGCAAGCCGCCCTTCGACAGGCTCAGGGCTAGCGGATTTGAGTAACCGCGTCATCGGAAACCCCAAGACCGCTAGGGCTGAGCCTGTCGAAGCCCGGGTCCCGAGCGCTGCAAGCCGCCCTTCGACGGGCTCAGGGCTAGCGGTATTGGAGCGGCCTTAACCAAGCGGTAACCATGTGGGCGCATCCTCGGTCCTGCCGACATGCGAGGAGCGAAGGCCATGCAGAAGAACCGCGATGCGATGATGGTGGTGAGGGCAGAGCTTTCGGACCGGCTGGACCAGCTCAGCCACTGCGCGCGGCGCGCCTCGCCCGCGGATTTCGAGCGGCGGCTGGAGGGGATCATCAGCCTGGCCGACGCCTACGGGCTTCGCCCCGTGTGCCGGGTGGGCGAGGCGATGTGCCGGCACAGCGCGCCCGCCCCGCTCTATTTCGAATGCATGCGCGACGCGATCCGGTCCGAGCGCGCCGACGAGGACGCCGCGCAGGCGATGCTCGCCTCCGTCTCGGTGCGGCTCGGAGCGTAGATGGACGCACTTCTCACCGCCTTCGTCGGTGCCGGGCTCGCCGAATGGGGCGACCGGACGATGCTGTTCGTGATCGTCCTCGCCGCGCGATTCGGAAAAACGCTGCCGATCCTCGCCGGACTTGCCGTCGCGGCGCTCCTCAACGGCGCCGTGGCGGCTTATGGCGGCGTCTACATCCACGATCTGGTGCCGACGCGCGCGCTGTCGCTGCTCGTCGCGCTGGCGATGATCATGGCGGGCGCGGGGAGCCTGCTGCGCCGCAAGCCGCCGGACATGGCGGCGAACTGGAGCACCGGCGCGTTCGTGACCGCCGCCGTGTCGCTGACCCTGCTCGAGATCGGCGACAAGACCCAGTTCCTGACCTTCGCGCTCGCCGCCCGCTACGATTCGGCGGCGCTGACACTCGCCGGCGCGACGGCGGGCATTCTCATCGCCAATGCGCCCGCAGCGGTGCTTGGCGGCGCAATGCAGAAGAGCGTGCCGCTGCAGCCGATCCGCTATGCGATCGGGGCGCTGTTCCTCATTGCGGGCTTTTGGATCGCCGTGAAGGCGCTGGAGCTGGCCTGAATCCTCCCCATGCCGGGCATGGGGAGGGGAACCATGCGGAGCATGGTGGAGGGGTAAATGGCGCAGGCCTAAGCCGTCGCGCGCGAGACGCTTCGAGTCCGAGCCAGCTACCCCTCCACCACCTACGGGTGGTTCCCCTCCCCATCTTCGATGGGGAGGATGGGAGCGGGCCTGAGTTCGATCAGCCAGAGCTCCGGGACGGCGCCGAGGCGCAGCGGCAACACGCTGGTGCCGAGGCCGGCGCCGACGATGAGGCGCTTCCCCTCCTCGCTGACGGCGCCGCAGCCGTAGCGCGATCCGTGATCCGATTCGTAGGTCAGCGCGCCGATCAGCGGGAAGCTGATCTGGCCGCAATGGGTGTGGCCGGCGAGCATGAGCGGCACGTCGCCCGGCATGTGCGCGAAGGGATCGGGGCTGTGGCTGAGAATCAGGCGGGCGCCGGGAAGGCCCTCCATGGCGGCGAGGGTTCGCGACATGTCGGCGCGGCGGGTGAAATCGTCGTCGACGCCGCCGAGGACGAGTGGGCCCACCTGCGCCGCTTCGTTGACGAGCAATCGGATGCCGTTCGCGCGCAAGGCCGCCGAGATTGCCGGCGCGTCGTTCCAGTGATCGTGGTTGCCGAGCACGGCGAAGGTGCCGAGGCGCGAGCGCAGGCCCCGGAGCGGCGCGACGGCTTCGGCGGCCGGGACGGGCGTGTGGAGCCAGCCGTCGCCGAGGAAGTCGCCGGCGATGAGGACGATGTCGGGCCACAGCGTATTCACCTGGGCGACGATGCGGGCGAGGCGCTCGGGCGGCATGTCGGGCCTGGCGACGTGGATGTCGGAGAGCAGCACGGCGCGGAGCGGCCGGATGAGGCCGGGAAGCGCCACCTGCGCGCGGCGCACCACCGGGTCGGCCTGCGCGGTGCGGTACATCCACAATGCGAGGGCAGCGCCGAGGAGGAGCAGCAGCGCGAACGCGACGCCGAGCTTGCGTCGGCGCCGTTTAGCGGGAAAGCGTGGGGCCATGCGCGACTTCTCGCAGCTTCTCGACGGGCTCGTCTACACCCGCTCGCGCAACGCCAAGCTGAAGCTGATCGGCGACTATCTCCGGCGCACGCCCGATCCGGACCGCGGCTATGCGATGGCGGCGCTCACCGGCGAGCTCGATCTGCCCGGCGTGAAGCCCGCCCTTATCCGCGCCATCACCGAGGAGCGGGTCGATCCGACTTTGTTCCGCCTGAGCTGGTCCTATGTCGGCGACCTGGCGGAAACGGTGTCCCTCCTCTGGCCCAAGCGCATCCACCAGCCCGCCGATATCGACGACGGCACCCTGCGCATCTCCACCGTCGTCGAGCGGCTGTGGAGCCTCGGGCGGAGCGAAGCGCCCGCGGCGGTCGCCGACATGCTCGACCATCTCGACGCCTCGGGCCGCTATGCCCTGCTCAAGCTGGCGACGGGGGAGCTGAGGATCGGCGTCTCCGCACGGCTTGCGAAGACGGCGCTGGCGCAGGCCTTCGAACTCGACGTCGATGCGGTGGAGGAGGTCTGGCATGGCCTCAAGCAGCCGTACACGGAGCTCTTCGCCTGGGCGGAAGGGCGCGGCGAGCAGCCGAGCCCGAAGAACGTGCCGGTCTTCCGCCCCTTCATGCTCGCCCACGGGCTGGAGGAGGCGCGCGTGTCGATGGCGGACTATGCCGCCGAATGGAAATGGGACGGCATCCGGGTTCAGATCGTCCGCGTCGGCGGCGAGACCCGGCTCTACAGCCGCGCCGGCGACGACATTACGAGGAGCTTCCCCGAAGTGGCGGCGAGCTTCGATGCGGACGGGGTGCTCGACGGCGAGCTCCTCGTGCGCGGGGAAGCGCAGGGCGCGGCCGAGCATGGCGGCGCGGCTGCGAGCTTCAACGCGCTCCAGCAAAGACTTGGGCGGAAAGTCGTGTCGGCCAAGACGCTCGCCGACTATCCCGCCTTCGTGCGGCTCTACGACATACTCTTCGACGCCGGGGAGGATCTGCGCGCCCTCCCCTGGTCCGAGCGCCGGCTGCGGCTCGAAGCTTTCGTGCCGCGGCTCGATGCGGACCGCTTCGACGTCTCCGCTTTGATCGAGGCGGAGAGCTTCGACCAGCTCGAGGAGATCCGCGCCGGCGCCCGCGACGCCTCCATCGAAGGCGTGATGCTGAAGCGCCGCGACAGCCCCTATGTGGCCGGGCGCCGCGCGGGGCTCTGGTACAAGTGGAAGCGCGATCCGCTGACCGCCGACTGCGTCCTCATGTACGCCGCGCGCGGCAGCGGGAAGCGCTCGTCTTACTATAGCGACTATACGTTCGGCTGCTGGTCCGCGCCGCCTGAGGACGGCGGCGAACTGCTCCCGGTCGGAAAGGCCTATTTCGGCTTTACCGACGAGGAGCTGATGTGGCTCGACCGCTTCGTGCGCAACAACACGGTGCAGCGCTTCGGGCCCGTGCGCGAAGTCGCCAAGACGATGGTCCTCGAAGTCGCATTCGATTCCGTCCACCTGTCCAAGCGCCACAAATCCGGCCTCGCCATGCGCTTCCCGCGGGTGAGCCGCATCCGCACCGAAAAGCCCGCGCATGAGGCGGACCTGGTGGAGACGCTGAAGCGTATGGTGAGCTGAGGCGGCAGCGGGCGCGCGGACACCCTGCCGTCATCCCCGCGAAAGCGGGGATCCAGTGGCGTTTCCACCCGCCGCGCCCTTCGTCTCACACCCGCTGGATTCCCGCTTTCGCGGGAATGACGAGGTTGGTTACGCCGGCGCGTGCCGCCGTCCCGACCCGGCACAGACGCCCTCGTTGCGCCAGAGCGTTTGAACGAAGCGGCGAATCGCGCGTTCAGGGGGCTTGGCAATAGGGAGACGGCCAATGTTGCGGTCGATGGTTCAGTCCGAGCATGAGCGCTTCGCTCACGATCCGTCGACGCGCGGCTATTGCCCCGTCTACCGGGAAAACCAGGTCAACCACTGCCCCGGATGCGGGCGGACGCACTGGTATGTCGGCCGGCTTTCGGCGGAGTGCGGCTTCTGCGCGACGGCCCTGCCGCTTGCCGAAGGCGCGTCGCGCGGCGGCGGCAGCCTGACCCGCGGGCACCATCCCGTCTTCTTCACGTCCTCGCCCGCGCGCGCCTAGAGCGCCGGCTCAGGCGATCGGCTCCGGCCGCTCAAGGCTTGCGCCGAGCCCTTCGGGATCGAAGCGGCTCGCGCGGAGCGTGTCGGTGCAGCGCCGCAGCGACGCTGCCCGCTCCGGTTCGGGAACGGCCGGCGCGGCTTCGAGGTCGAAGCCCGGCGCCGCCGCGTCGATCCTGCCGATGAAGAAATGCGCTGCGCTGAGGCCGAGCGCCCGCGCCGACGGTTCCTCCGCCCGGGCGAGGTCCGCCATCAGCCGGTAGCAGCGAAGGTCGGCGGGGTCGGGCGCCGGGGCTGAGGCCGGAGCTGCGGCCGGCCAGGCCATGAGGGCCGCGAGGAGGAGCGTGTTCATCGCCTTCCCTGCTAGCGGGGAAAGGTGGACGCCCGTTCAGGAGAGATGGTTACCGCGACCTTCAGCATGTCGCGCCGGCGTCACTGCGTGCGCCGCCGCTCCTCGCGCGCCATGATGTTGGCACCGATGTCCTGCACGGCCTGGCCGCGCTGCTCCATGAAAGCACCGCAGGACCGGACGATGCGGTCTGTGTCGGCCCGTTCCAACACGTCCGCCTCGACGGTAAAGGCGCGTTCGAGATCGACGGCCGGCGTGCGGCCGTCGATGCGCCCGAGATAATAAAAGGAGCCCGCCTGCATGGCGGTGCGCGCGTCTTCGGGGCCATTCTGGGCGAGAGCGCCCAGGAGGAGCATGCACTGCACATCGAAGCTGAGCGAACCGGCCGGGGCCTGGGCCGGTGCCGGGACGGCAAGCTGCAGTGCGAAAGCGGCCGCGAGGAGGGACATCGCGCGTCCTTCGGGAAAGAGAGGTGGAAGCGGCGCGGCCGGCGGTGAGGCCGGCCGCGCCTGCTTCTTATTGGAGCGGCGAGAGGTTGACCGCTGCGGTCTTGCCGCGGCGGTCGACTTCCAGCTCGAACTCGACCCGATCGCCCTCGTTCAGCGAGGACATTCCGGCACGCTCGACGGCCGAGATGTGGACGAACGCGTCCGGCTGCCCGTCGTCGCGGCTGATGAAGCCGAAGCCCTTCATGGCGTTGAAGAACTTGACGGTGCCCGTCGCCTTTTCGCCGGTGAGCTGGCGCTGGGGGCCGCCCATGCCGCCGCCGGCGCCGCCCGCACGCGGGCCGCCCGGACCGGCGCGATCCTCGCGCGGCGGGCCGCGGTCGGTGACCGGAAGCGGCTCGCCTTCGATGACGAGCGAGGTGGCCGAGATGCGGCCGCCGCGGTCGACGAGGGTGAAGCCGAGCGGCTGGCCTTCGGCGAGGCCGGTGAGGCCCGCCTGCTCGACCGCGGAGATGTGGACGAACACGTCCTCGCCGCCGTCGTCGCGCACCACGAAGCCGAAGCCCTTCTGCGCGTTGAAGAACTTAACGACGCCCTTGCCTTCGCCGATGACCTGCGGGGGCATGCCGCCGCCGCCGCCGCCGCCGCCGCGGAACCCGCCGCCGCTGCCGCCGCCGCCGAAGCGATCGCCGCCGCCGCCGCCGCCGCCGCCGTAGCCGCCGCCACCGCCGCCAAAACCGCCGCCGCTGCCGCCACCGCCGCCGCGGTAACCGCCGCCGCCGCCGCCGAAGCGATCGCCGCCGCCGCCACCGCCGCCGAATCGGTCGCCGCCACCGCCGCCGAAGCGATCGCCACCGCCACCGCCACCGCCGAAGCCGCCGCTGTAGCTGTCTTCACCAAAGCCGTCGCGCTTGTCTCTGCCGCGCCCACCGCGCTCGCCGCGGCGTCCTCTGTCGAAACCCATGTTCTTCAAATACTTTCCGCGCCCGGAACCCCTGTCAAAAACCACCGCGCCGGGCCAAGCGCGCAGACGGCTTCCTGCGCCTACGATTGGCGCACGGCCTCTCGCATAGCCGAAAAAAGGCACACGAGCGAGAGCTTTTGCGGACCTTGTCAAGAGGTGGCGGGACTGTGGCCGCCGGGGCTCAGTGCTTGCGGTGCCGGAGCGGCGCGAACCGGGCTTCGACAGGCTCAGCGCTGGCGGCTTTTTAAATTGTCCGGCGTCGACGGTGCATCCGACGCCGCTAGCCCTGAGCCTGTCGAAGGGCGGGTTGCCGCGCCGGGGCGCTCAATGCTTCTTGTGGACGACGGCGTGGTGGACCGCCACGATGACCGCGCCGAGCGCCAGGCCGACGATGCCCGCGCCGGCCGCGCTCACCAGCCATTCCACGAGGCCGTGGGCGAAGGGAATGGCGTGCGCGGAAGCCACCGCGGCATCGTGGATGATATGTTCGGGCGCGTCGACGTGGAAGGTCGCGAGCCCGTGGACGATGATGCCGCCGCCGACCCAGATCATCGCGGCGATGCCGACGATCGAGAGGAAGCGCAGCAGCTTGGGCATGCCGCGCACGAGGCCGCGGCCGATCGCGCGGGCGGCGCCGTTGCGGCGCTGGGCGAGGTGAAGGCCGACATCGTCCATCTTCACGATGAGGCCGAC